>NZ_JANZNT010000001.1:1560000-2160000 GCF_025153455.1 Sphingomonas sp. BGYR3
GTGCCTATGGTCATGCGGTGCTGTGCCGGCGGATGGACTTTCGCGGTCAGGCGGCGGCCAATCTGGCGTCCGCTATTGCCGGTGCCGGTACTGCGCTGACCTGCGCCCTGTCCGGCTGGGGCATCTGGACCCTGATCGCGGCGCCGATCGCCTTGTTCGGCACCCATGCAACGATCAGCATGATCGCGGCCAATCAATGGGTGCGCCCCAGCTTCCGCTTTTCCGGGTCCGGGGCGATGGCCCGTTACGGCGCGCTAATCGCGACCAGCCAATTCTTCTGGTTCCTGCAAAGCCAGGCAGATGTCGTCATTGCCGGCCGCGTGCTCGATCCGCACGCGCTGGGCATCTATACCACCAGCCTGTTCCTCACCCAGATCTTCGTCAGCAAATTCGTGCCGCCGCTGAATGAGGTCGCCTTTTCCGCCTATGCCCGGATCCAGGAGGATCGCGCGGCGGTGGCCGGCGGCTTTGCCCGGTCGGTGCGGCTGATCCTGCTGATCGGTGCGCCCTTCTATATGGGCCTGTTCGCGGTTGCCGATCCGCTGGTGGCGGTCATTCTGGGCGACAAATGGCTGGCGGCGGCGGACGTCATCCGAATCATCGTCTTTGCCATGCCGTTCATGACGGTGCAGGTCCTCTTCTCTCCCGCCACCGATGCCATGGGCCGCCCGGATATCAGCGTCGGCAACGGCGCACTCGCCGCCCTGCTCTTTCCGGTCTGCTTCCTTGTCGGCATTCAGTTCGGGGTGGCCGGTCTGGCGGCAAGCTGGCTGGTGGCGCATCCGCTCTATCTGGCGTGGTGCGCGCGCCGCTCGCTGCCGGTCATCGGCCTGTCGCCCCGCGCGCTGGCCGCCGCTGCCGCCCCGCCGATGCTCGCCGCGATCGCCATGGCCGGGATCGTGACGCTGATCGACCGGATGACGATGATCGGGGACAGCGTGCCGCGCCTCATCCTGCTCGTCGCGTCGGGCGCCGCCGCCTATGCCGTCTGGCTGATGCTGTTCGCCCGGCCGACGCTGAACGATGCGATCACGCTGGTGCTCAACCGCAAGGCCCGGGCCGCTACCTGACCCAGCTCAGGACTGCTGGATATAGCTGCGCAGGGCATCGGCCTCCTGCTCGATGCGGTCGATGCGGAATTTGACGAGGTCGCCGATCGACACAAATCCGATCAGCGCCCCGTCCTCCACCACCGGCAGGTGGCGGATTCGCCGCTGCGTCATCAGCGACAGGGCGGCGATCACCGCATCGCCCGGCGCAACCGTGATGGCGGGCGCAGTCATCAGCGCGCTGACCGGCCGGTCCAGCGCGCCTGCCCCTTCGCGTTCCAGGGCATAGATCACGTCGCGTTCGGAAAAGACGCCGGCCACCCGGTCGTCCGTCATCACCGGCACGCATCCGATGCGGCGCGTCGCCAGCAATGCCACCGCCTCGCGGACCGGGCGATCGGCGGCGATGGACACGACGTCGGCGCCCTTGGTCGATAAAATCGCGGCAATCGTCATGGCTTCCCCTCCTGCCTGTTCTTATCGGGTTGAGAATCCCATGAATCGGCCCCAATTGAAAGGGCATGAGCATTCCCGACCACGGCCTCGACGATCCGGATTACGCCGCCTTTGCGTGGGGCCGCTATCGGCGGATCATGGCATGGATGCTGGGGCTGTCCGTCGTGCTGGCGGCGGTGATGCTGGGCATCCTCTATTGGTCGATGGGCGAATTGCCGCTGCTGATGGCGATTTTCGTCGCATTCGGCGTATTCGGCACCGTCGCGCTGACCGCGGCGCTGATGGGCCTTGTCTTCCTGTCGTCCGGCAGCGGCCATGACGCCCGTGTCGAGGACCGGGTGTCAAAGGAAGTGCTGATCGAAGACGACTGACCGTGCGTCAGTCCTTCGGCCCGCGCACGCGATAGGTCAGGACGGCCCGCCCGTTTGCCGGCACCGTCGGCGTCCAGATCGGCTGCCCCTCCTTCCGGCCCAGCCGGGCGGACGCGCGCGCAATGCGCTCACCATCGTCCAGGATTATTCGCCCTTCGAACAGCACCGGCCACGGATTGGCGTTGCTGACGGTCACGCGATATTCGGACCAGTCATCGCCGTCGCCGATCTCTTCCCCCTCGGCCGTCACCTGAGTCGAATCGCCGACCGCGATCTCCACCTCCTCGCCCACCGCCTTGTCGGCCAGCGCGGATTCGCCGATCAACAGCGGCTCGCCATCCTGCGGCTCGAACAAAGCGACCGGCCCGGCGGGCAATGGCACGCCCAGCCCCTCGCTCGCCTTGTTCATCGCCCGCAGTTCGATGGTCACATCATCGGGATTGCCCGAAAAAATGTCCGTCGTGTGCACGACCTTCACCGGCACACCGGGCTTGTTCAGCATCCCCACCTGCTTCTGCGCATTGGCGGCCACCGTGGTCGGAAACGGCATGCGATACAGCTTCAGGTCGCCCAGTTCCTCCTGCGCTACCGCCACGGCCTTGGCACGCGCACCGGTAACGACAATGCTGCCGATGTCTTCGGCCACCATGGCCATTGGCGCCGCCATCATCGCGGGCGGCGGCGGTGCCGGGGGTGGAGGAGGTGGCGGCGGAGGCGGTTTGGCGAAGCATTCGAAATCGAGTTCTCCGTCCGGCTCGCTCGGATAGCCCGCCTCATCCTCCCGGTTGACCTCGCCCGCAACCACAGCGGTCGTCGCACCCTCGAAACTCGTCACATCCTGACTGGCCAGCGTGACCCAGGCGAACAGTTCCGCCCGCCCCGCCCGCGTCTGATCCAGCGTCACGACATAATTGGCCTGCCAGTCGAATCCCCAGGCAAGGTAGCTCAGCTTCAGCCGCACCTGCCCGCCCTGCGGCGCGTTGGTTTCCACCGACAGGGTCGGCCGCGCCGACAATCCGGCAGGCAGCGAATCATAGACCAGCGCGTCATCCAGCGGCCCGCACGTCACCGCCTCGAACCCCTTTGCCGTCTGCAGGATGGCCGCGCCATCGGGGCTGGACCGGATGATCGCACGCTCCTCGCTCACCTGGCCATTGGCGCGGTTGGTCCGCCGCAGCGTCACCGGCCGGCCATAGGCGCGGTCGAACAGGCTGCGCGGCGACAGCAGATCGGCATCCAGGTTCTTCTCGGTCACCCCGGAAGGCAGGCCGGTCACCAGCGCGCTTTCGGGCAGCATCCCGCTCGCCACCCCTTCGAACCGGATCACCGCCCGGCCCGCGGGCACATTCACCACCCGCTCCTCGGTAATCAGCGCATATCCTTGCAGCCAGTCGCGATCGATCGCCTCATCCGCATCCCGGTCCGGCGCGCGATAGATGGTGACCGCAACCGTATCCGGCCGCTCCGATGTCACCACCGTCTGCGCAGCAGCGGGCAGGGCCGCCCATGAAACGGCCAGCGCCGTCAGCAAGGCAAGGAACAGGCGCATCGCCCGGCCGGATCAATAACGCGTGTCGAACGTGACAGTCAGCACCGTCTCGCCATTGGCGGGCACCGGCACCATCCATGCCCGCTCGTCCAGCGACCGCTGCTCGCCCCTGATGCTCTCGCTCGGCACGCGGGTGTCGGCATAATAACCGCCAAGGCCGGATTGAACGACCTCCACCGTCACCGGCGCGGGCCGCGCATTGGTGACGACGTATCGCATGGTCGTGCGCCACAGATCGACCGTCCGGTCGACGGTCACGATCCGCTCGCCATCCTTGCTGTCGTTGATGCGGAACCGTGCGGTCCGCTCCCATTCGTCGGTCGTGATCTTCTCGCGTTTCTCGACGATCGGCTGCACCTTCACGTCGAATGCCTCGCCGGTCTTCATCGCGATACGGCTGCCCATCGGCAGGTGCCCGATCTGATTCTCGCCGATGAACTGGGGCGCGCCCTTGGCATCGCGCATATAGACGCGGATCGTGCCGGCGGGCAGCGCATCGCCCAGCCCGCCCCCGCCACTCATCGAAGAAAAGCGCAAGATGGTGTCAGCGCTGACCGGATCGTCCTGTCGCCCCAGCCAGTCATTGCGGAACAGATAGCCCTTGCTGGCATCCGCACCCGATACGTCGAGGAAGCTCACCTGCTTCTGCTGCGCATTGGCGATCGTCGTGCGCCCGGCAATCGGATAAAGGTAGAAATCGCCCAGCCGTTCGCGGTCGGCACTCTGGGTTCCGGGTTGATTGCCGGGCACCTGGCGCGGACGCGGGGGCTGGTAACCGCCCCGCGGATTGCCGCCCTGCCCCACCGCACCCGCGACCAACAGGGTACGCGCGTTGGAATAGGTGGTGCCGCTGTTGTTGGCCAGCGTGATCCAGCCCTGCACATCGATCTTGCCCGCGCCCTCATCGAACAGCGCGACATAATCCGCCTTCCACGACAGGCCGCCGGTCAGATAGGCGAGCGTCGCGGGCCGCGCCCCCGCCCGTTCGGCATTCAGCGTCACGGACAGGGTCGGCCGCGCGCGCAGATTGGGCGGCAGGCTGGGAAAGATCAGGCGACGGCCAAATTCGGGCAGCACCTCGATCCGCCCGCCGGAGCGGATGATCGTCCCGCCATTATTGGCCAGCACCTCGACAGTATCCGACGTCTCGACGCCGCTTGCCGGGTTCTGCTTCACCACGGTGATCGTCCGCCCCACCGACTTGTCGAGCAGCTTGTCCGGCGTCAGCAGGTCGTAATCGAAATTCTGTTCGACAATGGTCGCGCCATCGACGCCCAGCGTCACCGTTTCCGGCCGGATCTGCGCCGACACGTCGGGAAACTCCTGACGATTGACCCCGTTCGACAGGGTCAGCTGCCGCCGGTCCTGAACCAGCGCGATATTGTTGTTATAGATGGTGATGGAAACATCGCCCTGCGCCGTGGGTGGTTCGGTCTGCGCCATTGCCGCGCCGGGCACCATCGCCAGTGCCGCCACACCCAGAATACGCATCGACTCTCTCCCTGCCCGATGGCTTCGGGGGAGGAGCCTAATCGATTGCCGGACAAGCGAAAGCGAAAAGCGCGATGCCCGCTGCGCGATCCCGAATACAGAAAAAGGCCCCGGCGATGACCGGAGCCTTTTGCTGTTGTCTCATTCGGACGTCCGCCGATCAGGCGGCGTTGACGCTTTCATCGCCCGCCTCTGCACGCGGCTTGCGACCCCGGCGGCGCGGCTTTGCCTCGCCCTCGTCGCCGGCCTCGGCCGTATCGACGACGCCGATCGACGGCGGCAGCACAGCTGCATCCAGCGCGGCAGGCGCCTCGGCTTCCTCGGCCGCTTCGTTGCGGGGACGACGGCCACGACGGCGCGCGCCGCGATCCTCACCCTCGGCGGCATTGTCCGCGTCGGCAGCATCGACCGGGCGGTCGGGCCGGGCATAGCCATTCCGGCCATCCTCGCGCGGCTGACCGTCGTCACGCGGGCGGCGATCCTCGCGGGGCCCGCGCGCCTCACGCTGCGGACGATCCTCGCGCGGCTGGCGCTCGTCGCGGCGCTGCGGCCGGGCTTCCGCCTCGGTTTCGGCCTCGTCGCCGTCCAGCTCGAAACCGTCCTCGTCGCCATCCTCGTCCTGCGCATCGCCCTGCTGGCGACGGTTCTGCTCCTCGAACCGCGAACGGTTTTCGTTGAGCACGCGGAAATAATGGTCGGCGAACTGAAGGTAATATTCAGTGTTCACCCGGTCGCCCTGCATCTGCGCATCGCGTGCCAGGTTCTTGTATTTTTCGAGAAGCTGGGCCGCGTTGCCGCGTGCCCGGTTGTCGATCCGGCTGCCATTGCCCTGATTCGCGCCGCCGCCATTCGGGCGCTGGCCACCACGACCGCGACGGCGGCCGGCCTGACGATTGTTCATCAAGATAGTTCGGTCCTGTTTAAAATGTCCGCCGATCCAAACCCGATCCCGGAGAGGTCATAAACCCCGCTGCCGCGCGCCGTGGGTACGCCGCGTGTGCCGCGCGCCATGGCTACCGGACAAAAGCAGCTTCCATGACTGGAATGGGCAACGCCCTGATTTCAACAGCTTGGCTGAAAAGGCTTTCCCCGGCGCCGGTGTTAGCCGGTCCCATCCCATTCTCCAAGCGAAATATGTCTTTATGCGCCTATTTCAATTGCCGATGATTGCGCGCGGCCGCCCGGCCAGATCGCGCCGCATCGCCGGGGTCATCCCGGCATCGCGGATCATCGCCGCCACGGCATCGCCCTGTGTCCACCCGATCTCCAGCACCGCCGCACCGCCGGGTGCCAGCAGCCGGGGAAGGTCGGGAATGATCCGGCGATACTCGTCTAGCCCGTCTGTCCCCGCGAACAGCGCGCCTGCCGGTTCGTGCGCCCGCACCTCCGCCCCGATCGCCTCGCCCGTGCCGATATAGGGGGGGTTGCACAGGATCAGGTCGAACGCCCCCTCGATCCCGTCGGTCCAGCTGCCCAGCCGCCACGCCGCGCGATCCGGCGCGATCCGCGCGCCATTGGCCCGCGCAAACGCCAGCGCCGCTTCGCTCGCATCGACACCGATGCCCGTCGCCTCCGGCCATTCGGCCAGCGCGGCCAGCAACAGCGTGCCCGGCCCCGTGCCCAGGTCCAGGATATGGCGCGGCCCCGGCCCGCCGGAAAACCACTCGACCGCCGCCTCGATCAATGTCTCGCTATCGGGACGGGGGATCAGCACGCCCGGCCCCACGGCCAGCGTGATGGTCCAGAAATCCCGCGTGCCGGTGATATAGGCAACTGGCTCCAGCGCCATGCGCCGCTCGATCAGCGCGCCGAACGCATCGGGCGCTGCCTCGTCCAGATGCCGCAGCATCACGTCCGACCTGGAAACGCCCAGCGCGTGCGCCATCAGCAATTCGGCATCCAGCCGCGCCGTGTCGCTGATCGCCCCCAGCCGCGCCGTCGCGGCGGCCAGCGCCGCGCGAACGGTCACTCCCGGTCCAGCTGCGCCAGCCGGTCCGCCTGATCCGCCGCGATCAGCGCGCCGACCAGCTCGTCCATCTCGCCCTCCAGAATTTCGGGCAGGCGGTGCAACGTCAGGTTGATCCGATGATCGGTCACGCGCCCTTGCGGGAAATTATAGGTGCGGATCCGCTCCGACCGGTCGCCCGATCCGACCATCGACTTGCGCGTGCCCGCCCGCTCGCTGGCCAGCCGCTCGCGCTCCGCCTCGTACAGGCGCGTGCGCAGCACCTGCATCGCCTTGGCCTTGTTCTTGTGCTGCGATCGCTCGTCCTGCTGGATGACGACCAGGCCCGTGGGAATGTGGGTCAGCCGGACCGCGCTGTCCGTCGTATTGACGTGCTGGCCGCCCGCGCCGGACGCACGATAAATGTCGATGCGCAGATCCTTGTCCTCGATCTGCACGTCCACTTCCTGCGCCTCGGGCAGCACCGCGACCGTCGCTGCGCTGGTATGGATGCGCCCGCCGCTTTCGGTGGTCGGCACGCGCTGCACCCGGTGGACGCCGCTTTCGAACTTCAGCCGGGCGAACACGCCCTGCCCCGCCACGCTGGCGACGACTTCCTTGTATCCGCCCGCCTCGGACGGGCTGGCAGAGATCATCTCGACCCGCCAGCCGTGATTGGCGGCATAGCGTTCGTACATCCGCATCAGGTCGCCGGCGAACAAAGCCGCCTCGTCCCCGCCGGTGCCCGCCCGGATTTCCAGCATCGCCGCCCGCTCATCGGCGACATCGCGCGGCAACAGGGACAGGGCCAGCCGATGCTCCGCCCCCTCCAGTGCCTGCCTGTTGGCGCGCAGTTCCTCCGCCGCCATCGCGCGCAGTTCCTCGTCGCCGTCTTGCGTCATATGCGCCAGCGATTCCGCCTCCTGACGCAGGCGGCGCACCTCGGCGGCGGCATTGGCCACCGGCTCCAGCTCGGCATATTCCTTGGACACCGCAACGAACCGCTCGCCGGGCAGATCGCCCGTCGCCATCATCGCGGCAAGCTCATCCCGCCGCGCCTCAATCGCGCGAATGCGGTCCGCGGGGATGCGGGTCATGCTTGATCCGATGTCACGTGCATAGCGGCATAGGGATCGCCGATGTCAGCTAGCAATCGAAGCCACCATTCACGCGAATAGCGATCGTGATCGACAACCGTCATATGCAACTGATCGCCTGGCCTGACATAGATTATGCCGGTCGCCTTTGCTTTTCGAGCAGCTTCCGCCTGCTTTTTGCTGCCGTTTCGGTAACTCTGATAAACGGAATAACCGCAGTTCCGGAGTAACGCAGCCAGGCGCTTTGCTTCGGGCTCCAGTTCTGGACTGTCAGAAATGACAGCCACATCGACCCGCTCCACGGCAGGCTCAGCGATCAGCATCGCCAGCCGCTCGACCCCAGCGGCCCAGCCAACGCCCGGCGTGGGGTTGCCGCCCAGGCTTTCGATCAGGCCGTCATAGCGCCCGCCGGCCAGCACGGTGCCCTGTGCCCCCAGCCGGTCGGTGACAAATTCGAACGCGGTATGCCGGTAATAATCGAGGCCCCGCACCAGCCGCGCATTGCGCGTCCACGCCACCCCCGCCGCGTCCAGCCCGCCCGTCACCGCGCCAAAGAAATCGGCCGCCTCCGCCGTCAGGAATTGGTCGATATCCGGCGCGCTATCGGCAATCGGCCGATCGCGCGGATCCTTCGAATCCAGAATGCGCAGCGGGTTCTTGTCCAGCCGCGCCAGACTGTCCTCGGACAGCTCGGCGCGATGGCTCTGGAAATGCTCGACCAGCGCCGCCCGCCAAGCATCGCGCGTCGCCGCATCGCCCAGCGTGTTGAGCTGCAGCGTCACGCCGTCGCTGATCCCTAGTTCGCGCAGCAACTGGTCCGCGAACGCCAGCAATTCCACATCCGCCATCGGCTCGGCCGCGCCGATCACCTCGGCATCGATCTGATGGAACTGGCGAAACCGACCCTTTTGCGGGCGCTCATAGCGGAACACCGGCCCGCTAGTGGCCAGCTTCAGCGGCGCATATTGCTGCCACCCTTCGGTCAGGAATGCGCGCGCTATCCCGGCCGTGAATTCGGGCCGCAGCGTGATCGAATCCCCGCCACGATCCTCGAACGTGTACATCTCCTTCGACACCACGTCCGTCGTCTCGCCCAGCGACCGGGCAAAGACCGCCGTGCTCTCGAACACGGGAATATCGACCCGCTGGAAACAATACAGCCGGCGCACGCGATCGAACGCATCGAGCACCGCGGCAAACCGCCGCTGCTCCTCGCCGAAAATATCCTGGGTGCCGCGTATCCGCTGCGGGGTCTGAATCTTGGCCATGGCTGGCGGCTATCTAGAAGGGCAGCACCGCAAATGCCAGTAGGCGCAGCGCGATCGCCACATCGGCTTGCCTAGCCCGCCCGCGCCCGCTAGATAGCGCGCCTGCCCCATGGGCCGGGCGGGTATAGCACAATGGTAGTGCAGCAGCCTTCCAAGCTGAATACACGGGTTCGATTCCCGTTACCCGCTCCACTCCGCCCTTATCCCACCATCCGCAGCAGCGTCTCGATCCGGTCCGCTTCCGCCGCCGGCTTGTCCCGCCTGATCCGCGCGATCCGGGGAAAGCGCATCGCCAAGCCGGATTTGTGCCGCTTGCTTTCGTGGATCGAATCGAACGCCACCTCCAGCACCAGCGTCTTTTCCACCTCGCGCACCGGACCAAATCGGTTCACCGTATTCGCCCGAACGAACCGGTCGAGCCATTTGAGTTCCTCGTCGGTAAACCCCGAATAGGCCTTGCCCACCGGCAGCAATTCGCCATCCTCGGTCCAGCAGCCAAAGGTATAATCGCTGTAGAAACTCGACCGTTTGCCGTTGCCGCGCTGGGCGTACATCATCACGCAATCGGCGGTCAGCGGATCGCGCTTCCATTTGTACCACAGGCCGACCCGCCGCCCGCCGACATAGGGGGCATCGCGCCGTTTCAGCATCACCCCCTCGATCGCCGCATCGCGCGCACCCGCGCGGATTTCCGCCAGCGCATCGAAATCCGCCGCATCGATCACTGTCGACAGGTCGAATCGTTCGGCGGGCAGGCGCGGCACGAACGCCTCCAGCCGGGCGCGCCGCTCGGCCCAGCCCATCTCGCGCAGGTCCGCCTTTCCATCGAACAGGATGTCGTACAGGCGGACGAACGCCGGATAATCGGCCAGCATCCTGGCCGACACCGTCTTTCGCCCCAGCCGCTGTTGCAGCGCGTTGAAACTGGCCGCGCCGCCCTCCTCGCCGCCCTGCACGGTCCCGCGCACCATCAATTCGCCATCGACCGCGCCGGGCACGCGAAAATCGGCCGCCACTTCCGGAAAACTGCCCGTGATGTCGTCGCCGCCCCGGCTGTACAGCCGCGTCTCGCCGCCCGCATGGACGATCTGCACGCGGATGCCGTCCCATTTCCATTCGGCGGCATAGTCGGTCAGGTCGACCGTCCCGTCCTCCAGCGGATGGGCCAGCATGAACGGGCGGAACACCGGCACGTCCTCGACGCGCGGGGCGAGCGCGCGGCCCTCGGCCCAATCGAACAGCGGGGCGTATGGCGGCGCGATGCCGTGCCACAGTTCCTCGACCTGATCGACGTCCAGCCCAAATGCCTGGGCGAACGCCGTTTTGGCCAGCCGCGCCGACACCCCGATGCGCAGCCCCCCGGTCGCCAGCTTCAGCAGCGCATAGCGGCCGTCCGCATCCAGCGCGTCCAGCATCCGCGCCAGTTCCGCCGGTGCCTCCGCCCGGCTCAGGCTGTTCAGCCGTTCGATCACCGCCGCCACGCCCAGCTGGCCCGCATCGCCGCCTCGCGCCGGCCAGATCAGGGCAACCGTCTCGGCCGTATCGCCCACATAATCGCGGCTCATCCGGAACAGCACGGGATCGACCCGTTCCTCGATCAGCGCGCGGACAACGGCGGGCTTCACCCCCTTGATATCCACCTCGCCGGTCAGCGCCGCCAGCGCCCATCCGCGATCGGGGTCGGGCGTGGCGCGCAGATACTCCGCGATCAGCCGCAATTTCTGGTTGCGGGACCGGGTATAGACCAGCCGGTCAATCAGGTCGGCAAAGGCGCGCATTATCCGAACAGATGGCGTGTCCGCCCCGCCGCCGCTAGAGGGGCGCGATGCTGCGCCGCCTGTTCCGCCTTGCCCTGTTCCTCGCCGTGCTGGGGGCGGTGCTTGCCGCCTGGGGCTATATCAACAGCATTGCCGATCCGGTTGCGCGCACCGCCCGGCTGTCGCTGCCCGGCTGGCCGGCCAATGCGCCGCCGCTGCGGGTTGCCCTGTTGTCCGATGTCCATGTGCAGGGGCCGGACATGCCGCCCGATCGCCTTCGCCGCCTGGCCGGACGGGTGAATGCCGCGCGGCCCGACGCGGTGCTGATCGCGGGCGATCTGGTGGGCGACCGGTTGGTGGCAACGCGCTGGTACGACGATGCAGCGATTGCGGATGCCATCGCCGCCTTTCGTGCGCCGCACGGCGTGTTCGTCGTGCTGGGCAATCACGATCACTGGCGCACGCCGCGCGCGCTGGTTGCCGAACTGCGCCGACGGGGGGTCACCGTGCTGTCCAATGAAGCCGCGCCTATCGGGCCGCTGACGCTGATCGGCATCGATGACGAATACAGCCATCATGACGACATTCCCGCATCGATTGCCGCGGCCGATCGGCTGGGCGGCGTGCCCCTGGTCCTGACGCACAGTCCGGACGTGGTGCCGAACCTGCCGCTGCGATGGCGCCATATCTTGGTCGGGCACACCCATTGCGGTCAGGTCGTCCTGCCGCTGATCGGGGCGCCCATGGTGCCGTCGCGCTATGGCGACCGGTATCGCTGCGGCGTCATCCGCGACGGCGCGCGCACCGTGATTGCCGGCGCGGGCTGGGGCAACAGCGGGCTTCCGCTCCGCTTTGGCGCCCCGCCCGACTGGTGGCTGATCACCCTGGGGCGATAGCGTCAGCCGCCCGCAATCTTCTTGCCGGTGAACAGGCCCAGCACCAGCAGCACCGCGAACACTGCGATGGCGACAAAGAACAGGATCTTGGCAATCTCGACAAAGGCGCCGCCAATGCCGCCGAAACCGAGCAGCGCCATGACAAGTCCGGCGATCAAAAAGATCAGGGCCCAGCGTAACATGATAATCTCCCGTCGTTGGTACCCCCGCAGCAACAGCGGATGAACGTCCCGACGGTTCCACCGAACGGCTGGTCGCACGAAAAGAAAAACCCCGCCCGGATCGACCGGACGGGGCGTTTCTCTATCCATCCGGGCTGCCGGGGATCAGCCCTTGCGGCTGGCCTCGAACAGGAACCAGGCGCGCTCTTCGGCCTCGTCCGTCCAGTCGTCCAGGATGCCGCTGGTCGCATTGTCCTTGGCCTCGTCGACGATGTCCTTCGCCTCGCGCAGCGACGCGACCAGCGCAAGGTTGTCCTCGCGCAGCTCGGCCAGCATGTCCTCCGGCTTCACAAAGTCCTTGTCATTGTCCTTGATCGTCTGACGGCGGGCAATGTCGCCGATCGACCGCAGCGTGGTGTTGCCGGTCTTGCGCACCCGCTCCGCAATCGCGTCGGTCGTCGCCAGGATCTGCGTCGCCTGATCGTCCAGCATCAGGTGATAGTCACGGAAATGCGGGCCGCTGACATGCCAGTGGAAATTCTTGGTCTTCAGGTACAGCGCATAGCTGTCGGCCAGGATGCCGTTCAGCGCGTCGGCTACCGACTTGGCGGCATTGTCCTTCAGATCGGTGGGCGTGTCGAGCGCGGGGCTGACGTCGGCCATGATATCCTCCATCCTGCATTGGAAACTCGGTTCGGCGCTATAACGAAACCGGCGCGGATTTGCTCCATCCGAAACGCAAAACTTTTCGGCAATCATCCCCATCGCTCGGGTCGATCAGGTCGGATCGTTCAGGGAAGCAGCGCCCGAACCGTCAGCACGCCGCCGGGAATCAGCGCGGCAATCGCAATCGCCGGGCGCAACCAGCGGCGCGGCACCCGGTCCCATGCCCGTTCGCCCAGGGCCATGGCGATGAACGCCGCCCCCATCGCGCCGATCCATCCGCCGACCGCCGCCACCCAGGGTACCGGCGCTGCCACGGCCAGCGCGAACAACAGGAAATAGGCCCGGTCTCCCCAGATCAGGCTGAACCCGCCCAGCAGCGCGGTAACGAACCCGCCGGTGCGCCACTGGTCCAGCGCATCCAGCCGCCGCATCGGGATCAGGCCGGCGACCCCCGCGACGATCAGCGCAATGCCCGTCAACAGGGCGCGCGCCGCGCCCGGCATCGCGGGCTGCACCGCCCCAGCAAACAGCGCGCTCAGGAACGCGGCCAGGCCATGCGCCACGGCCAGCCCGGCCAGCACGCTCAGGATGTTGCCGAATCGCTCGCCCAGCCGCGCCGCCAGCATCGGCGGCCGGTCGGTCAGGTGCAGCAGCAGTAACGCGGCAAAGGCCGGGAACAGGCCGCTCATCCGGCGGCGTTCACGATCGCCCGCGAATCGCGCGCACCGAACAGGCTGCGGCAAACAACTGCTCCGCCTCGGCATCCGCCCGGCCACAACCGATCGCATCGCGCAGCAACAGCATCCAGTCATTCAGGCCCGCGCCATGTTCGCCGCGGGCCAGCGCCGCCTCGATCGCATGGATGACCGGCAATGCCGGGTGCAGGCCCAGCGCAATCGCCTCTCGCCGGATCGCCTCGACCGCGCGGGCCAGCTCGCCCGGCGCGCGATTGCCCAGCGTCGTCGCAATCCCGTCGATGCGGGTCAGCACGATGGCCACCGCCTCGCCGCCCGGTCCGCTCGTCATGGCCGTCTGCTGCATGGTCACCGCCCCTTTTGCGCAGGTTTGCCCCGGGGTTCAGCATCACCCGGCCATGGTTAACGCGCGGTATACGGGGCACGCGCCTTGACATCGGCCGCCGAATCCGCCAATCGCGCTCCCCTGCCAGCGGCCGCCCGTGCGCGCCGCTGTTCCTTTATTCAGACTCACAGGGATTACGGTCATGGCCAAGCCGACCACCGTCAAGATCAAGCTTGTCAGCACCGCTGACACCGGGTTCTTCTATGTCACCAAGAAGAATCCCCGGAATCAGACGGAAAAGATGAGCTTCCGCAAGTACGATCCCGTCGTGCGCAAGCATGTCGAGTTCAAGGAAGCGAAGATCAAGTAATCCCGGCGGCCGCACCCGCGGCCCCCGCCCGGACGGCATTCGCCCGTTCCCGCCAGCCGGGGGCGGGTTTTTGCTTGTCCGGCGAAGATCGCTGACGGACGGGCAGAGTCATCCCGCCCCTTACCCGGCCAGAGCGCGCACCTCTTCGATGAACCGCATCATCGACACCGGCTTGGACAGATAGCCGCTGGCCCCCGCCTCCCGCGCGCGGTCTTCCTCGTCCGGCCCGGAATAGGCGGTCAGGGCAAGCACCGGGATGTGACGCAGGACAAGGTCGCGCTTCACCTCTGCAATCAGATCAAGCCCGTTGACCGTCCCCAGCCGCATGTCCGTGACCATCAGGTCGGGGATCACCGCCTTCAGCCGCTCGATCGCGTCGCGGCCGTCGCTGACCGGATCGACGACAAAGCCATGGGCGCGCAGCACGTCGGTGAACAGCTTCAGGTTCAGCTCGTTATCCTCGACAATCACCACGCTTTTTGTCACGGGGGCCCCTTCCCGGTTCATTGACGGACAGGCAATAGGCCATGCTGCCCCCCGAAACAAATCCTGCCAGCGATTCCAGCATCATCGCGCTTCATGCGCTGGCCTGGGTGCTGGGCGATTCGGGCCGGGCCACACGGTTTGTCGACCTGACGGGGCTCGACCCGGAAACAATGCGGGCACGGGCCGGCGACCCCGCGCTGCTGGCCGCGGTGATCGATCATCTCGCTGCCCATGAACCCGATCTGGTCGCCTGCGCCGATGCCATCCACCAATCGCCCGATGCGCTGATCCGCGCGGGCAGGGACCTGAAATCCGCATGAAACCGCTGCTGATCTGTGATTGTGACGAAGTGCTGCTGCACATGGTCCGCCATTTCGCCGACTGGCTCGATCGCGCGCATCAGATCGATTTCGTCCTGCACAACAGCGAATTCGGTCGCGCCATGCGTCGCCGGTCGGACGGGATGCTGGTGCCGCAGGAACAGGCATGGGATTATCTCGGCGGCTTCTTCACCACCGAAATCCACAGCCAGACGCCGATCCCCGGCGCGATCGAATCTATCCAGGCACTGGCGAAGGAGGCGGATATCGTCATCCTGACCAACCTGATCGACGATCATCGCGACCGCCGCATCGATCAGCTGGCCCGTCACGGCCTGCTCCACCGCGTCGAAACCAATCAGGGTGGCAAGGGGCATCCCGTGCGACGCCTGATGCGCGAACATGGCGATCCGGTCACGGTGTTCGTCGACGACCTGGCCGTGCATCACCAATCGGTCGCCGAACACGCGCCGCTGGCCCACCGGCTGCACCTTGTCGGGTGTCACGACGTCGCCTCGACCACCCTGCCCGCGCCCCATGCCCATGCGCGGATCGACCGCTGGGACGATGCACTGCCGTGGATCCGGTCGCGCTTTGCGATGGGGCACGCCGTCCCGGCTTGACGCGCGGCGGGCGGCATGGTGTGGCTGCGCCCATGACGCAGCGCATCGAAGCCCGCCTGGCCGAACTCGGCCTCACCCTGCCCGCTCCGGCGGCCCCCGTTGCCGCCTATGTCCCCGCCGTGATCGCGGGCGGCCTGCTGCACCTGTCGGGTCAGCTGCCGTTCGCCGCCGATGGCGCGCTGATGACCGGCCGGCTGGGTGAGGATCGCGATCTGGACTTCGGTCAGGAAGCGGCCCGGCGCTGCGGCCTGATGATCATCGCCCAGGCGCGTGCCGCGCTGGACGGCGATCTGGGCCGCATCGCCCGCGTCGTGAAGCTGGGCGTGTTCGTCAATTCCGCCGCCAGCTTCACCGATCAGCCAAAGGTGGCGAACGGCGCATCGGAACTGATGGTCGCGCTGCTCGGCGATTCGGGCCGCCATGCCCGTTCGGCGGTCGGCGTGCCCACCCTGCCGCTCGGCGCGGCGGTCGAGGTGGATGCCATCCTCGCCCTCAACGCCTGAACAGGTCCGCATCGGACCTTTCTAGTCAGCACAATCTCCCGGTGACGCATGTTTCGCCCGCCGGTCTTGTTGCTGCGATGCAACACCCGCATCGCGAACGTAACCCATGCTGTCTTAATTCTATTGCGTAGCAAGCCGCGAATCGGCAATCTTGTTGCCGTCGCGCAGGATCACACGGCCGCATTTTCGCGGAACAGATGTGACGAAGCGCAGCGCAGGCGGAGCCTTACGTATGGACAAGACGAAAGGGATACGATGCGCTTCTCTCACCTCATGCTGGGCGCCGTAGCGCTCGTTGCAGCCGCGCCGGCCTATGCGCAGGAAGAAACCGAGGCTCCTTCCGAACTCACCGTTTCGGGCAGCGTTGCTCTGGTTTCCGACTATCGCTTCCGCGGCGTGTCGCAGTCGGACAAGGAACTGGCCGTTCAGGGCGGCGTGACCGTCAGCCATGACAGCGGCTTCTATGTCGGCACCTGGGCGTCGAACCTGGCCGGCTGGGGCACGTTCGGCGGCTCCAACACCGAACTCGACCTGTTCGGCGGCTTCAAGTTCCCGGTTGGCGAAGGCACGCTGGACACCGGCCTTGTGTGGTACATGTATCCGGGCGGCGCGGACAAAACCGACTTTGCCGAACTTTATGCCAAGCTGTCCGGCACGGTCGGCCCGCTCGGCCTGACCGCCGGCGTCGCCTACGCCCCGGCTCAGGAAGCGTTGGGCAAGTGGTACAATACCGGTGCCGATGCGGCGGCCGGCGTGTTCAACAATCCGGGTGACAAGGAAGACAATCTCTACGTCTCCGGCGACGCCACCTATGCGCTTCCCGAAACGCCGATCACGCTCAAGGGGCATGTCGGCTATTCGAACGGCAATTCCGGCCTTGGCCCGAACGGCACCTCGGTTGCACCGACCGGCGAATATTTCGACTGGTCGCTGGGCGCGGACGTTGCCGTTTCCGGCCTGACGCTGGGCGTGTCGTACATCGATACCGATATCAGCGCGTCGGACGGCGCCTATCTGGCCCCGAACTTCCTGACCGTCGATGGCGGCCAGATCGCGGATGCGACGATCGTCTTCTCGGTCAGCGCCGCCTTCTGATCGGCCCGGAGTAAAAAAAGGGGGGCGGTCCGCCGGGCCGCCCCCTTTCTCATGCCCGCCGCGCGGCGCACCCGGCGTTCAGATCGCGGCGCACTTTTCCGCCAACCACGCCCGGTCGGCATCGTCCAGCTGCGGCCCGATCCGCGCCAGCACCTCGGCATGATAGGCGTCGAGCCACGCCCGCTCCGCCACAGTCAGCAGCGCCGGTTCGATCAGCGTCCGCTCGATGGGCGCAAAGGTCAGCGTCTCGAACCCCAGCATCGCCTGTTCGCCGCCCGCGATCGAACGCGGCTCGACCAGCACCAGATTCTCGATGCGGATGCCATATTCGCCGGCCTTGTAATATCCCGGCTCGTTGGACAGGAACATGCCCGCACGCAGCGGCTCGGCCGGTCCGCCGCCCGGATAATTGGGCTTGGCGATCCGCTGCGGCCCTTCATGCACCGCCAGATAGGCGCCGACGCCGTGGCCGGTGCCATGCGCGAAATCCAGCCCCGCGTCCCACAGCGGTCGGCGCGCGAAACTGTCCAGCTGACCGCCCGTCGTCCCTTCCGGAAACACGGCGGTGGCGATGGCGATATGGCCCTGCAGCACGCGGGTGAACCGGTCGCGCATCTCCGCCGTCGGTTCGCCCACCGGCATCACGCGGGTCACATCGGTGGTGCCATCGGCATATTGCCCGCCCGAATCGACCAGATACAGCTGACCCGGCCGGATCGGCGCGTCGCTTTCCTCCGTCACCTTGTAATGCGGGCTGGCCCCGTGCGCGCCGGTGGCGGAAATGGTGTCGAAACTCGTGTCCTTCAGAACGCCGGTCGCCTGCCGGAACTCCAGCAGCTTCGCCGCCGCCGACAGCTCGGTCAGCGCGCCCTCAGGGGCCGTCTCCTCGAACCATTTCAGGAACCGGACCAGCGCCGCGCCGTCCCGCGCCTGTGCCGCTCGGTGGCCGTCGATCTCGGCCTGGTTCTTCACCGCCTTGGCCAGCACCACGGGATCGCGCGTCGCGATCACCCGCGCGCCGCCCGCCTCCAGCGCGTCGAATATGGCGGCCACGCAGAACCCCGGATCGGCGACCACCGCCTTGCCGGCAAATCCGCCCAGCGCCTCGGCAAAGGCCGCCCGGTCCCGCACCCGCACGCCATTGCCCAGATGGCGAAGGACCGCATCGTCCACCTTGTCCGGCGCGACGAACAGCTCGGCGGTGCCATCGGCATGAACGATGGAATAGGCGAGCGCGACCGGTGTATGCGCCACGTCGCGGCCGCGCACGTTCAGCGTCCAGGCAATCGAATCGAGCGCGGCAATCACCACCGCATCGGCCCCGCGATCGGTCAGCCAGTCGGCGATCCGCTGCCGCTTGGTGGCGGAACTTTCGCCCGCCAGCGCATCGTCATACGCCTCCAGCCGCTCGTCCGACGGCCGCGGCCGGTCGGCCCAGATCGCATCGATGGGATTGTCGGTAACGGGCACCAGCGTCGCGCCCCGCGCCGCCAGCGCATCGCGCGCCTCGCTCACCCAGGCGCGAGTATGCAGCCACGGGTCGTATCCGATCCGCGCGCCCTGCCCGGCATGGTCCTTCAGCCAGTCGGCGATGCTGGTATCCGGCACCTGCACATACTGGAAATGCTCGCCCGATACCTGCTCGCGCACCTGCAGCGTATAGCGCCCGTCGGTAAAGATCGCCGCTTCGGCCGGCAGCACCACGGCACTGCCCGCCGACCCCTGAAACCCGGTCAGCCAGGCAAGCCTTTGCGCATAATCGCCGACATATTCGCTCATATGCTCATCGGTCAGCGGCACGACGAAACCGTCCAGCGAAACGGCGGCGAGTTGGTCGCGGAGCGCCTTCAGGCGATCGGCGGTGGTGGACATGAGCAGGTTCCCGTTTAGAAGATGACGGGCCTAACATAGGCGGCCGGGCGTTGCACGGCCAGCGCCCAGACCGGAGCCATCCATGCGCCAGTTGTTGACCGGCATCGCCCTGATCTTCTCCGCCGCCACCCCTGCATCAGCCCAGAAAGTGACCATGACCGACGTAAAGCCGCCCGTCGCGCAGCAGCGCCCCTACAGCTACGAACGCCACGGTATCACGATCAGCGATCCGTACCACTGGCTGAAGGATCAGGGGTATCCGACCGTCGATGACGCGGATGTGCTGGCGTATCTCAAGGCTGAAAACGCGTATTTCGAGGCGCAGATGGCCCCGCACAAGGCGCTGGTCGACACGCTGTACGAGGAGATGAAGGGCCGCATCAAGGAAGACGACAGCTCCGTTCCGGCCAAGGACGGCGCCTATCTGTACTGGCGCGCGTTCGAGGAAGGGGCGCAGTATCGCAAATGGTGGCGCCGGCCGGTGGCGGGCGGTGCGGACGAACTGATCCTCGACGAACCGGCGCTTGCGACGGGCAAGGAATATTTCAGCCTGGGCGCGATCGAGGTTGCGCCCAACGACCGGCTGATGGCCTATGCCACCGACACCAACGGCTCCGAACGCTACACCGTCCGCATCCGCGACCTGTCCACCGGACAGGATCTGCCGGACGTCATTCCGGGCATGAAATCCGCCATCGTCTGGTCGGCCGATTCGTCGGGCTTCTTCTACGGCAACGCCAATGACAGCTGGCGGACCGACACGATCTTCTACCACCGCCTCGGCGACGATCCAAAGAATGACCGGGTGGTCTACAAGGAATCGGATGACGGGTTTCAGGCCGGCGTCGGCATGACCCACAGCCGCCGGTTCATCCTCATCGAAACCGGCGATCAGGTGACCAGCGAGATTCGCCTGATCCCGGTGGACAAGCCCGATGCCCAGCCGATCCTGGTCCGTGCGCGCCAGCCGGGGGTCAGCTATTCGGTGGAGGAGCATGACGGCACGCTGTTCATCCACACCAACGATACCGACACCCAGTTCCGCCTGGTCACCGCCAGCCTCGACAAGCCCGGCGAGTGGAAGGAACTGATCGCCCCGTCAAAGACCTTCTACATGACCGACGTCAGCACCTTTGCCGACTTCTTCGTGGTGGAGGGGCGCGAAAACGGCCTCGATCAGATTGATCTCCACCGCTATTCCGGCGGCGCGCCGACGCGGATCGCGTTTGACGAGGCAAGCTATGTCGCCGGCCTCGATGAAAACCCCGAATATGACGTCGACACGCTGCGCCTGAACTATCAGTCGATGGTCACGCCCGGCACGGTGATGAACTATCGCCTGTCGGACGGCGAAAAGACGGTGCTGAAGGTTCAGCAGATCCCGTCCGGCTATGACGCCAGCCAGTATGAAACCGAACGGCTGATGATCCCCGCCCGCGACGGGACGCAGGTGCCCGTGTCGATCGTCTATAAAAAGGGGTTCAAGCGCGACGGCAGCCAGCCGCTGCACCTCTATGCCTATGGCGCCTATGGCTATGCCATCCCGCCCGGCTTTTCGACCGGCCGGCTGTCCCTGCTCGATCGCGGCTTTGCCTATGCCATCGCGCATATCCGGGGCGGCGACGACCTTGGCTATCAATGGTATCTCGACGGCAAGCTGGAAAAGCGCACCAACACCTTCAACGACTTCGTCGATGTGGCGCGTGGCCTGATCGATCGCGGCTATACCTCGACGGGCAAGCTGACGGCTTCGGGCGGCTCGGCGGGCGGCGAACTGATGGGCGCGGTGGTCAATCAGGCGCCGGAACTGTTCGGCGCGGTCGCCGCGCACGTCCCCTTTGTCGATGTGCTCAACACCATGCAGGACGAAAGCCTGCCGCTCACCCCCGGCGAATGGCCGGAATGGGGCAACCCCATCACCGACAAGGCGGCGTTCGAACTGATCCGCAGCTACAGCCCCTATGACAATGTGACGGCAAAGGCGTATCCGCCGCTGCTGATCACCGGCGGCCTCAACGATCCGCGCGTCACCTATTGGGAACCGGCCAAATGGGCGGCAAAACTGCGCGCGACCAAGACGGACCAGAACGTCCTCCTGCTCAAGACCAACATGGGCGCTGGCCATGGCGGCAAGTCGGGCCGCTTCGAATCGCTGCGCGAGGATGCGGAGGAACAGGCATTCCTGCTGTGGCAGCTCGGCCTGACCAACTGACCCCCCTCACCCTTCCGCCGCGGTCGCGCCTCCCTCCCTCTCCCATCGGGAGGGGGAAGGGGCCCGCCGCCGAAGGGCGGTGGGAAGGGTCAGGGTGATCAGGGCTTTCCCGTCATCCTTTTGTCACTGTTTACGGCGATATCCACTCCCATGACCTTCACGCCCTCCCGCCGGCAGTTCGGGGCCGGCCTTGCCTCTCTGGCCTTTGCCGGCTTTGCCGCGCGTACCGGCCTTGCCCAGGATGTCCGCTATCGCAGCGAGGTGACGGGATACGGCCCCTTGGTCCGCGATCCCGCCGGGCTGCTCGATCTGCCGCAGGGCTTTTCCTATCGGGTGCTGTCCGAACTGGGCCAGCGGATGGACGACGGGTTTCGCGTGCCCGATGCCGCCGACGGCATGGGCCTTGTCCCGCTCGCCGCTGGCCGCGTCGCCCTGATCCGCAATCACGAGCTAAAGGACAGCGCGATCGAACGCGGCCCGACCGGCGGGGACAAGGCGCTGATCGACCGGCTGGCCCGCCTGTCCACCTATGACGGCACGCTGCCCGGCGGCACCTCCACCCTGATCGTCGACACCCGCACCAACCGGCTGGTCAGCCAGCATCTGAGCCTAGCCGGCACCGCCGTGAACTGTGCGGGCGGGGTCACCCCCTGGGGCAGCTGGATCAGCTGCGAGGAAACGGTGGCGCGCGCGGGCGGCGGGCGGACACGCGATCATGGCTGGGCGTTCGAGGTTCCGGCCAATGCGCGCGGCCTGTCCGACGCGGTGCCGCTGACGGGGCTTGGCCGCTTCAAGCATGAAGCCGCCGCCGTCGATCCACGCACCGGCATCGTCTATCTGACCGAGGATGAGCAGGAGGGGCTGTTCTACCGCTTCCTGCCCAATGTGCGCGGGCGGCTGTCCGCCGGCGGCCGGCTTCAGGCGATGGGCTTTGCCGATGCGCCCCAGGGCGGCGATGGCCGCAACTGGGCGGGATCGCGGCCTTGGACGCCGGGATCGTGGAAACGCGCGGTGTGGATCGATGTCGACGGGCCGGACAATCCCGATGGCGACCTGCGCCTGCGGATGCACAAGGCGGGTGCCGCCCGCATGGCCCGGCTCGAAGGGGTGCATTTCGGCAAGGACGAACTCTATTTCACCTGCACGTCGGGCGGCACACGCAAATGCGGCCAGATCATGCGCTATGTCCCCAGCCGCCACGAAGGCCAGCCGGGCGAGCGCGACGATCCGGGCATGATCCAGCTGTTCGTCGAATCGACCGACCCTTCCGTCCTCGATTTCGCCGACAACATCACCCTTGCGCCCTGGGGGCATCTGGTGGTGTGCGAGGACAAATATGTCGAAAACCCGATGGATTGCCTGCGCGGCATCACGCCAGAGGGCAAGGTCTATGCGCTGGCTCAGGTGCGGATCGACACCGAACCGGCCGGCGTCTGTTTCTCGCCCGATGGCCGGACGCTGTTCGTGAACATCTATTCCCCGGCCAAAACGCTGGCGATCACCGGTCCTTGGAACAGCTTTCGCGCATGACAAAACGGCCGCCCCTGCGGGGGGGCGGCCGTTCTTGCTGACGGGCCGGGTCGGCCGGGCGGATCAGTCGCCGCCCGCGCCCCGGTGTCGCGATGGAATGGCCGCGGCCAGATCCTACTCGACCGTCACCGTGCCACGCCGGAACAGGACGCCGCGCTCCGCCATTTCCTTGCGGAAATCGCCCTCGGCATCGGCAACCTCGCGCTCATATTCGGCATAGGCCTCGATCCGGTCCGAATCGCTGTCCGCACTGCGCAGGTCGTTTTGCAGCTCGCGCTTCGCCTCGGACAGGTCCGTCTGGTAATCCAGGTAATGCGAATTGCTGTCGCTGAAGATCGCGGCATGGCGGTCGCCCCGCTCATGCCCGCCCGCCAGTGCGGGAACCGAAATCAGCATCGTCGCCGTCGCAGCGGCGGTCATCAGACTCTTCATGGCGTGCTCCTTTCGCCGTTCGCTGAACTTTCTGATGGTCCAACGGCTGCCGACCGGATTCTCATCCACGCCCTGTCGTCAAAATCGGTCGCCCGCGGGCCGATGCGACCCGGAACGGGGATGGACGCCCCCGGCCGATCCCGGCTCACGCCGCCAGGTCGCCCCGACGGCCCCGAATCCGCACCAATCCCCGCGTTTAGCGCAGGCGCGCCGCTATCCCCGGAACAGCCCGCCCAGCACGCCGCGGACCAGCCCGCCGACGATCCCGCCGCTCTTGGACCGGGATGATCCGAAAATCGCCTTGGTCACCTCGTTCGCCACCTGCCGTCCCACGGTCGAACTGGCGGATCGCGTCGCGCTGGTGACGGCCTTGGTCCACGGGCTGTTCGCTGCCTCGCGTGCGGCGGCGCGCTCTGCCCGCTCCTGCTCCTTTGCCGCTGCGATGCGGGCGCGTTCCTGCTCCTTGGCGATTCGCGCCTCGACCTTGGCCCGCTCTGCCTCGGCCTTGTCGGCTTCCGCCTCGGCCTTGGCGGCGGCAGCGGCGGCCTTGGCCTCCGCCATCTTGGCATCCAGCAACTCGGCGGCCGATTCCCGGTCGATGGGCGTGTCATATTTGTCGCCGACCAGATCGACGGTCAGCATGATCGCCCGCTCCTTGGCATCCAGCGGCCCGACGCGCGACCGGGCCGGCGCGATCAGCGTGCGCGTCACCGGGCTGGGCGACCCGTCGGGCTGGAGAAGGGAGACGAGCGCCTCGCCGACCTTCAGCTCGGTAATCGCCGTTTCCACATCCACGCCGGGATTGGCGCGGAACGTCTCTGCCGCCGCCCGGATCGCCTTCTGCTCCTTGGGCGTAAAGGCGCGCAGCGCGTGCTGCACCCGGTTGCCCAGCTGGCCCGACACGCTGTCCGGCACGTCGATCGGGTTCTGCGTGACGAAATAGACGCCGACCCCCTTTGACCGGATCAGGCGCACGACCTGCTCGATCTTGTCAACGAGCGCATCCGGCGCATCGTCGAACAGCAGATGCGCCTCGTCAAAGAAGAAGACGAGCTTCGGCTTGTCGGGATCGCCCACCTCGGGCAGCGTCTCGAACAGTTCGGACAGCAGCCACAACAGGAACGTGGCATAGAGCCGCGGGGACGCCATCAGCTTGTCCGCGGCCAGGATATTGATGACGCCGCGCCCGGTGTCATCCACCTTCATGAAATCATTCAGGTCCAGCGCCGGTTCGCCAAAGAAATTGGCCCCGCCCTGCGACCGCAGCTGAAGCAGCTGGCGCTGGATCGCGCCCAGGCTCGCCTTGCTCACATTGCCATATTTGGTGGTCAGCTCGTCCGCCCGCTCCCCGCAATGGACCAGCATCGCCTGCAGATCGTCCAGGTCGATCAGCAGCAACCCTTCCTCGTCGGCCAGGGTGAAGGCGATGGTCAGAACGCCTTCCTGCGTTTCATTCAGGCCCATCAGCCGCGACAGCAGCAGCGGCCCCATCTCCGACACCGTCGCGCGAATCGGGTGCCCCTGTTCGCCGAACAGGTCCCAAAAGGTGACGGGATTGTCGGCATAGGCATAATCGGTGATGCCAATCTCCGCCGCGCGCGCGGTGAACGGCGCATGGGTCTTGGCGGTGGGCGATCCCGCCATCGCCATGCCGGACAGGTCGCCCTTAACGTCGGACACGAACACCGGCACGCCCGCCCGGCTCAGCCCCTCGGCCATGCCCTGCAACGTCACCGTCTTGCCCGTGCCCGTCGCGCCCGCGATCAACCCGTGGCGATTGGCGCGCTTCAGCACCAGCGATTGCGGATCCGCGCCCCCCGGCCCGGCCCCGATGAACAGAACACCCGCATCGCTCATGGCAAAACCCCTTCCCATCGGTGGATGGAAAGGGGTCTAGCGCGAATTTTCTGCTGCGTCAGCCGGACCAGCGGCCGATGTTCACCGCAATATATCCGGTCACGCCGCCGCGCCGCTGCACATACAGCAGCACGTTGTTGCGGCCCGCCGACTTGGCTTCGTTGACGATGCGGGTGATGTCCGCGGCAGAGGCGACGGGCGTGCGGTTGACCGTGACGATCAGGTCGCCGCGACGCAGGCCCTTGGACGCGGCATCGCTGGACGGGTCGGCAGAAACCACCACCACGCCCTTTGCCTCGACCGGAACGCCGATGCTGCGCGCGATCTGAGGCGTCAGCGGGGTGACGTTCAGGCCCAGCGACGCCGAACCGTCCTGCTGCGCGCCCTCGTCCGGCATCCCGCCCTGCTCGGCATCGGGATCGAACCCGGCGATCTGATCTTCGGGCGGACGGGTGCCGACCGTGGCGGTCAGCGTCTGGCGCTTGCCGTCGCGGATCAGCTCAAGCTGCACGCGCTCGCCCGGCTTCACCGCCGCGATCAGCGACGACAGGTTTTGCTCGGGCGTCACGTCCTTGCTGCCGACTTTGACGATCACGTCGCCCTGGCGAATGCCGGCCTTGTCGGCGGCCTCGCCCGGCTCGACCCGCTGGATCAGCTCGCCGCGATCCTTGGGCAGGCCCATGGCATCGGCGATGTCGGGGGTCAGCGGCTGGATACCGATGCCCAGATAGCCGCGCTGCACCGACTGGCCCTTCATCAGCGTCTGGACGATGGGGCTGGCCTGTTCCGCCGGAATGGCGAAACCGATGCCCACATTGCCGCCGGTCGGCGACAGGATCTGGCTGTTGATGCCGATCACATTGCCGCGCAGGTCGAACAGCGGGCCGCCGGAATTGCCCCGGTTGATCGACGCGTCCGTCTGGATGAACTTGTCGTAATTGCCCGCGCCGACGCGGTTGACGGCCGAAATGATACCGGCGGTCACCGATCCGCCCAGGCCGAACGGGTTGCCGATCGCCACGACCCAGTCACCGACCCGCGACTGGGTGGAATCGCCAAACCGGACGAACGGCAGGTTGGTGCCGTCGATCTTCAGCACCGCCAGGTCGGATGCCGGATCGCGGCCGACGACGCGCGCGGTATATTCCTTGCGGTCGTTCAGCGTGACGGTGATCGATTCGACCGCCGCGTTGCGATTGCCCTCGGCCGAAATGACGTGGTTGTTGGTGACGACATACCCGTCGGCGGAAATAATGAATCCCGATCCCAGCGACTGCGCCTCGCGCGTCACCGGGCGGCCGCCCTGCCCGCCGCCGAACAGGTCGGCGAACGGCGTGCCGGCGAACGGGTTGGCGTTCACCTGCACCCGCTGGGTGGTGGAAATGTTGACGACCGCCGGCTGCAGCCGGGCGACCATGTCGGCAAAGCTCATCGGGGCGCCGGCCGCGGGGGCCTGGGCCTGGATTGCGCCGGGTTCGTTCTGGGCGGTTTGCGCGCCGACCGGGCTCTGCATGGCGAGCGTCGCGGCCGCGCCGCCCAGCAACAGGGCAGAAGTGATGGCGTATGTGTAACGCACGGTTCGCTATTCCTCTCAATTGGACCGGTCTGGGGAACCGGTCACTGTACGGTTAAGCCAATCGTCGCTGAACGGCGATTGAATATGAACGGTTCGTCAGCGTTGGCCGCGGCCCTCGAACTGGCGAAGATACTCGTTGTCGGGCGACAGGATGATCGCCGTCTCGCCGCTGGTGGTGTTGCCGTCCGCGCCGAACGTGCGGCGATAGGACTGCATGGCCCGCCAGAAGTCATAGAATTGCGCATCCTTGCCGAACGACTGGGCATAGATTTGCGCGGCCTGCGCCTCGGCCTCGGCCCGCACGATCTGCGCCTGCTTGAACCCCTGCGCCTCGATGGTGCGGGCTTCCTGCTGGCGGGCGGACCGCATCCGGTTGAGCGCGCTGTCCAGCGGGCTGCCGCTCGGCAGTTCCGCCTGCTTGATGCGCACGTCCACGATCTCCGCACCGAACTGGCGTGCCTGCCGGTTCAGCGCGACCTGGATATTCTCCATCACCTGACCCCGTTCGGGGCTCAGCAGCGTGGCAAAGGGCCGCTTGGACAATTCGTTGCGCAGCGACGAGGCAAGGATGGTGCGCAGCTGCTGCCGCGCGCCATCCTCGGTCCGCACGGAAACCACCATCTGCAACGGATCGACGATGCGGAACCGGGCAAAGGCATCGACCTGAAGCCGCAGCTGATCGATCGACAGCACGGGCTGGTTGTCGAGGTCGATCGACAGGACGCGCTTGTCGACCCACACAACCCGGTCAAGGAACGGCATCCGCAAAAAGATACCCGCGCCGGTCGCGCCCAGCGGCTGTCCCTCGCGATAGGGGTTCACGACGCCCACCGGCCGCTGCAGCCGCAGGATCACGGCCTGCTTGGATTCGGGAACGACCGCGACCGATCCGAACAGCAGCACCGCGGCCAGCACCAAAAGGATGCCGATGGCGACGGGATTGCGATACCAGGCGGTCATTGTGCGCCTCCCTGCGGCTGGGCAGGCTGGGCCGGGGCCGCAGCGGGAGCCGGGTTCTGCGCCTCTGGCGGCGGGTTGTTCTGCCGCCCCTTCACCGCGGGCAGCGGCAGGTAGGGCGCGACGCCCGGCGTCTCGACGATCGTCTTGTTCGATCGCGCCAGCACTTCCTCCATCGTCTCGTAATAGATGCGGCGACGCGTCACTTCGGGCGCGGCGCGATACTGTTCGTAAATCTTGTCGAACTGCGCGGCATCGCCCTGGGCGCGGGCAATCACCTGCTGGGCATAGGCGCGGGCGTTGTTGACATTGGCCTGCGCCTGCTGCTGCGATGCGGTCACTTCCTTGAACGCGTCATCAACCGCCGCCGGGGCAGTCGCCTGATTGACGGCAACGCCCAGCACTTCGACGCCCGACCGATATTCGTCCAGCATCGCCTGCATCCGGTTCTGCACATCGACCTCGATCGCGCCACGACCGTCACCGATCGCCTGGTTCAACGAGACATTGGCGATCGCCGCGCGCATCGCGCTTTCCGCCGCCGCCTTCACCGTGCCCTCGGCATCCGCGATCTGGAAGGTGAAGTTCTCGGCGCTCTTGATGCGCCAGCGGACGGTATAGGTCACATCGACGATGTTCTGGTCGCCGGTCAGCATCAGGTTCTCGGCCGTGCCTTCGGGAAAGCGTTCCTCGCGCACCCGGTCCACGTCCACCGTCTCGACCAGCATGATCGGCGCCGGCGCCGTCACCTGCACCCCGGGGGTCAGCGTCTCGTAATATTTGCCGAACAGCGTGACCACGCCGCGCTCCTGCGGCCCGATCGAATGCAGGCTGGTGAACACGACATACAGGCCCAGCACCAGCGCAGCGATCAGGACCCAGATATTGCGGGTGATCGTCACTGGCAGTTTCGGGCCGCCCCCGCCGCCGCGCGTCCGCTTCAGGAACTCGTCGAGCGAGCTTGCATTGCCGCGCGGGCGTCCGCCGCCGGGCGGGGGGCTCCACGGATTGCGGGGAGGCTCGCCGCCGGAACCGCCGCTTCCGCCGCCATTTCCGCCCCACGGGCTCTTGCCGCCGTCATTGTTGAGGATTCCGAAGCGCGGCTTCCAGCCGAAAATGGTCTTCATTCCTCCTTTATAGGCAGGCTTGCGGCGAATTACAGTGGCAACACGCACATGACCGACTATCTGCTCGCCGACATGACCGACACCGCTGCGCTTTCCGCCCTGATCGCCCCCCTAGCCGCCGGCCGGGCCACCGTCCGGATCGACGGCGCGCGGGCGAACATCGTCCTCGACGTCACCGGGCTGGATCCCGCCACGCGCGATGCGCTGGCCGCCGATGTCCGCGCCGCCGCGCTGGGAGCGCCGGGCATCGACGATGTGCGCGTGCTGCAAACCGCAGAACGCGTGAACCGCCGCCTCATCGCCGTGGCCAGCGGCAAGGGCGGGGTCGGCAAATCCACCGTTTCGGCCAATCTTGCCATCGCGCTGCATCGGGCGGGGCATCGCATCGGCCTGATCGATGCCGACATCTATGGCCCGTCCCAGCCCCGGCTGATGGGCGTGGACGGCATCAAGCCGCAGGCGCGCGACAAGACGCTGATCCCCGTTCCCACCCCCTATGGCGTGCCCCTCCTTTCGATGGGCCAGCTGGTGGCAGAGGGGCAGGCGATCGCCTGGCGCGGGCCGATGGCGGGCGGCGCGCTGGGTCAGCTGGCCGATGGCGACTGGGCGGGCACCGACACGCTGATCCTCGACCTGCCGCCCGGAACCGGCGATGTTCAGCTGACGATGATCCAGAAGCACCGCCCGGCCGGCGCGGTGATCGTCTCCACGCCGCAGGATCTGGCGCTGATCGACGCGACCCGCGCGATCGACCTGTTCAACAAGGCGAATGTGCCGATCATCGGCTTGGTCGAAAACATGGCCGGCTATGCCTGCCCGGCCTGCGGCGACGTGTCGGACCCCTTCGGCTCTGGCGGGGCACAGGCGGCGGCAGAGCGGCTGGGCATCCCGTTCCTTGGCCGCATCCCCCTGACGCTCGCCATCCGCACCGGCTCCGATGCGGGCCAGCCCCCGGCCGCCGGAACCGGGGCGGAGGGCGCGGTGTTTCACCAACTGGCCGCCCGTGTCAGCGACTGGCTGGCCCAGCAGGGGAAATGAACCATGCCGATCACCGATGATGCGGGAAAAAAGGCGCTGCTCGACGGCGTCACCACGATTGCGCTGGTCGGCGCGTCGAACAAGCCGGATCGCGCCGCCTATGGCGTGATGGGCGCGCTCATCGACTGGGGCTGGCACGTCATCCCGGTCAATCCCGGCCTGGCGGGCCAGACGATCCATGATCAGCCGGTCGTCGCCAGCCTGGCGGACATTGCCGGGCCGGTCGACATGGTCGAAATCTTTCGCAACGCCGAAGCCGCCGGCGCGGTGGTGGACGAAGCCATCGCCATCGGCGCGAAATCGGTGTGGATGCAGCTGGGCGTCGTGAATGACGAAGCCGCCGCCCGGGCCGAGGCGGCGGGACTGGCCGTGGTCATGGACGATTGCCCGATGCGCGCCGTCCCCCGCGCCGGAGTGACCGTCCCCAACCGCCGCTGACCGCCCCTACCACCGGATCAGCCGGGGCACCGCGATCCGCCCGGCGACCGCGCTCGCCGTCACCGCCGCGCCGTACCAGATCGCGATGTAATGCACCGAGTTCTCGCCGCAGTGCAGGCTATAGGCCAGCGTGCCGAACGCACCCGCCGCCAGCCCGGTCAGCCATCCCGCCCGCGCCGGATTGACCACCGCTCCCTGCCTCAGCCACAGGATCATCGCCGTGCCGATGGCCAGTGCACCCGACAGGCTCAGCCTCAGGCAGTCGCGCGCCGCGCCGTTCATCACCGCTTCCATCGGCACCCGGCCCTCGTCGATCATGCCGATGATGCTGGCCAGCGGGAACAGCAGCGCCGCCGCCAGCATCCACATCCATCCGCGCTGCGCGCCTCCGATCGCCGGCCGCGCCATCGCCGTCACTGCCTTCAGCGTGGCAAGGCCCAGCAGCAACAGCGTGCCCGACCGCAGCACGACGATGGGCAGCGGCCGCATCGCCGCGATATCGGCCCGGATGCCGCTGGTCAGCGCGATGATCACCGCCACGGCGGCCGCCAGCATCAGCCCCAGCATCATCCCCTGCCCCGGCCGCATCCGCCGGACGGGGGTCAGCCCGTCGACCAGTGTCTCGATGTTCAACGCCTCACGCATCGTCACTCGCTCTCGATCAGTATGGCGAGCCGTTTCAGCCCGCGATGGATGTTCACCTTGACCAGCGGCACGGACTGGCCCGCCTGTTCGGCGGCCTCCGCGACCGACAGGCCGTCGATCTTGACCAGCCGGATCGCCAGCGCCTGGCCGGGGGGCAGCATCGCCAGCAACCGGTCGATGCCGATCGCGGCCATCACCGCCTCCTCATGGTCCGCCACCGACAGGTCGGCGGGCAATTCGGTTTCGTCGGCGCGATAGCTGCGCCGCAACTGATCGACCCAGCGATAGCGCGCGATCGCAGCCAGCCACGGCAGATACGGGCGCGCCGGGTCGTATGTCGCCCGCTTGCGGTGCACGGACATCAGCGTCTCCTGCACCAGGTCGTCGAGCAGCGCGGGCGCGATCCGCCGCGCGAAATACCGCTCCAGCCAGCGCTGGCTGGCCATCAGCACATCCCGATACGCTGCCTTGTCGCCGCCCTGCGCCAGCGCCATCAGCCGCGCCAGCGTCTCGTCATCGGCGGTCATCGGTATTCCATGGTCCGTATTCGATCAGTCGCACGCCATTCGGCCGCATCGCCGGATCGGTTACAGCGCCGGGGGAAACGGCCTGTTTCCATCCCGTGCCGGTAACTTTCCGCGAATCCCGACCGAACTGCCGGTCAGCGCACCCGGATGGCGGGATGACGCACCCGTCCGGAGACAGAAGATGAAAGCCCCTCTGATCGCCGCCGCGCTTGGCGTGGCGGGTACCGCCGCACTGCCTGCGCTGTTCGCCTCGCCCGTCGCTGCAGCCCCGGCGGTTGCGCCCCGCCCCTTTACCCAGGCCGCGTTCGATGCGGCAAAGCGCGCGGGCAAGCCGATCCTGATCGACGTTCATGCCCCCTGGTGCCCCGTCTGCGCTGCACAGCAAAAGGTGATCGCCTCCGTCACTGCCGATCCCCGCTACAAGGATCTCGTGATCCTGCGCGTCGATTATGACACGCAGAAACCGGTGTGGAAGGCATTGGGCGCGCAAAAGCAATCGACCCTGATCGGCTATCGCGGTGCCAGCGAAACCGGTCGCCTCGCCTATACCGCCGACCCGGAAAAAGTCCGCGCCGTCATCGCCGGCACGGTGGGCTGATCGATGGCAAGCGGCCTTAATCCCCTGCTCGGCTATGCGGCGGGCGCACTCACGATCCTGTCGCCCTGCGTCCTCCCGCTGGTGCCCATCGTGCTGGGCGGCGCGGCACAGGCCGGGCGGCTGGGGCCGCTTGCGCTGGCCGGCGGGCTGGTCGTCTCGTTCACCGGCACCGGCTTCCTGCTGGCGACGGCAGGCGTATCGGCCGGGCTGGACGGCGATCTGTTCCGCCTGTCCGGCGCGCTGATGCTGGCGCTGTTCGGCCTGTTCCTGCTCGTGCCCCGTGCCCAGGCTGTGCTGGCGACGGCGGCCGGGCCGCTTTCCGGCTGGGCAAGCGATCGACAGGCGGGCCTTGAACAGCGGGGCCTTGCCGGACAGGCGGCGATCGGCGTGCTGCTCGGCCTGGTCTGGAGCCCCTGCGTCGGCCCAACGCTTGGCGCGGCAACCCTGCTTGCGGCGCAGGGGGACAGCCTTGGCGCGGTCGCGGCCGTCATGTTCGCCTTCGGTCTCGGCATCGCCAGCGTGCTCGTCCTCATCGCCGTTGCCGGGCAAAGCGTCATGGCGCGCTGGCGCGGGCGGCTGATGGGGGCGGGTTCCGGTGGCCGCCGCGTGCTCGGCTGGCTGCTGCTCGGCGTCGGGCTGGCGATCCTGACCGGCCTCGACAAGGCGCTCGAATCGGCGATCATCGCGATCTCACCCGACTGGCTGATCGCCGCCTCCTCCTCGATCTGAGCGGGACAGGCGGGCGCGCGTGCGCTCGCCCCACCCGACCAGCCGCCGCGACACGATGGGGTCCAGCACGCTCATCCCGAAATAGGCGATGGCCTGCCCGATCCGGCGGGGCAGCGTGGATCGCGCCTTGTGCATCGCCGCCGTCACCTCCGCCGAATCGGCAACCTCACCGTCGATATAGGCGCGGACATGGGCGGCAAACGCCGCATCCTCGATGCGCAGCATCACCTCAAGGTTCAGGAACAGGCTGCGGAAATCGAAATTGGCCGATCCGATATGCACCGCATCGTCGATGACCAGCAATTTGGTGTGCAGCTTGGTCCGCCGATATTCAAAGATCCGCACCCCCCGCCGCAGCAGCCCGGCATAGGTAAAGCGCGACGCCCAGATCGCGGCCCAGTTGTCGGTGACGGACGGCAGGACGATGCGGACCCGGCCCCGCCTGCCCGCCTTGCCCAGCCGTCGCAGCATCCCCGGACCCGGCGCGAAATAGGCCGCGATCATGTCCACCCGCCTTGCCCGCCGCATCCCGCGTTTCACCATCCGCGCCCAGGGGGACAGCCGCCGCGTCGGCCCGCCCATCAGCCAGCGGACCGCCCCCTGCGGCTCGCTCCAGTCGGCCAGCAGCCGGTTCAGCGCCCGGATCGGCGCACGCGGCCGGGCGGTCCATTCGGCGAGCCCCGCGAAATAATCGGCCAGCCGCGCCGCCGCCGGCCCCTCGACCCACAGGCCCAGGTCGCGCCACGCGCCCTTGTCGGCCAGCCCGAAATAATCCGCCTTGATGTTGAACCCGCCGACGATCACCCGCGCCCGGTCGGCAATCGCGAACTTCTGATGATTGCGCAGCAGGTATTTGCGGCCCAGCTTGGGGATGAACAACCGAACCACGCCGCCCGCCGCGATCAGCGGGCGAAAGAAATCACGGTCCGCTGCCGGATCGCTGCCCAGGCCATCGACGATCAGCGTCACGGCCACGCCCCGCCCGGCCGCGCGCACCATCGCGTTCAGCACCGCCGCGCCCGCATCGTCCGGCTCGTAAATGTAATACAGCACGTCCAGCCGCTCGCTGGCCCCATCGATCAGGTCGATCAGCGCGGCATAGCGGCGCGGGCCGGTATCCAGCAGGCGCAGCCGATGCCCCGCCACCACGAACTCCGGCTGCTCCGGCGGCTCGGTCATCCCCCGATCCGCACCCAGCTTGCCTGATCGCCCAGCATGGCGAATGGCGCGGTTTCCGTCCCCGTCATCCACACCTGCCCCCGCCCGGCCAGCCGCTCGAACAAAGCGGCGCGCGCATGGGGGTCCAGGTGCGCCGCCACCTCGTCCAGCAACAGAACCGGCGGCGCGCCCCGCCGTTCCTCGACCAGCGCGGCATGGCCCAGCATGATCGACAGCAGCAGCGCCTTTTGCTCGCCGGTCGAACAATTCGCCGCCGCCTGCCCCTTGCCCAGATGGGTGACGGAAAGGTCGACCCGGTGCGGCCCCTCGATCGCGCGGCCCGCCGCCGCATCGCGCGCCCGCCCGCGCCGCAGGATCGCGGCCAGGTCCGCTTGGCTGTCCCATCCCTCCAGCACCGCCGACATCGCCGGAAACCGGTCGGCCGGTGCCTCAGCCAGCCGCTCGCCCAGCATCGCCACCGTCGCTGTCCGCGCCGCGTGAACCGCCCGGCCATGCTCGGCCATCCGCGCCTCCAGCGCATCCAGCCATTGCGGATCGGCCGGCCGCTCGTCCGCCAGCAACCGCCCGCGCTGGCGCATCGCCGCCTCGTACCGCGTCACCTCCGTCCCGTGGCGCGGGGCCAGCGCCAGCGTCAGCCGGTCCAGAAACCGCCGCCGCTCCGATGCCGCCTCGACGAACAACCGGTCCATCGCCGGGGTCAGCCACAGGACGCTCAGCCATTCGGCCAGCGCGGCGGCGGGCGCATTGGCCCCGTTCACGCGCACGATCCGGCGTTCGGGCGCACTGGCCGCCGTGCCGGTGCCGACCCGCGTCCCGCCATCCAGTTCGGCGGTCACCGCGAAATTGCCCGGCCCCCCGTCGCGCGCCATGGCGGACAGCGCGGCCCGGCGCAGCCCCCGGCCGGGCGCAAACAGGCTCACCGCCTCCAGCACATTGGTCTTGCCCGCGCCATTGTCGCCGGTCAGCACGACGAACCCGGCACCGGGATCCAGGTCCAGCGCGGCATGATTGCGAAAATCGGTCAGGGTCAGGCGGGACAGCACGGGGGGCAGCGTTACGCCTCGTTCATTTCATCGGGAACCCCAAACGCATCAGCGCGCTTTTCATTTCCCCGGCGCATCGACTAAAGCTGCGCCGACAGGAGAACTTCGCATGATCCGCACCGCCCTGATCCTCGCCACCCTGACGCTGGCCGCCTGCTCGCCTCAGACGCCGCAGGAGAAACAGGCCGATCAGCTGCGCGACGAGGCTGCGGCCCGTGCCGAATCGGTGATGGCAGAGGCGGGCAACGTCACCGCCGGCATGGAAAGCCAGGCAGAGGCGCTGATGAACGAGGCAGGGCAGATGGGCACGTACGAGGCCAAGCGGCTTCAGGTCCGCGCCGACGCCCTGAAGCGCGAGGCCGATGTCGTCACTGAACAGGCAGAAGCAAAGGCCCGCGCGATCAAGGCAGAGGGCGAGGCAAAGGCAAGCGCAATTCTGGCGCAGTAACGGCTTCGGGTCGCTACGCCGCGGCCTTCGCCACCCGCTCGTCCTTGCGCAGCGTCAGCACCTCGGCTCCGGTGCGCGTCACCGCTACCGTGTGCTCGAACTGTGCCGACAGCCGGTCGTCGTCGGTCACCACCGTCCAGCCATCTCCCAGTGTCGAGACGCGCCGCGTCCCCTGATTGATCATCGGCTCGACGGTGAACACCATGCCCTCGCGCAGCATCATGCCGGTGCCGGGCCGCCCGAAATTCAGCACCGATGGTTCCTCGTGCATCTCCCGCCCGATGCCGTGGCCGCAATAGTCGCGCACTACCGAATAACCGTGCTTCTTCGCGTGCCGTTCGATGGCATGGCCGATATCGCCCAGATGCGCGCCCGCGCGCACCGCGCCGATCCCCTTCCACATCGCTTCCTGCGCCACCTGCACCAGCCGCCGGGCGTGCGGCGCGACATTGCCGACCATGTATGTCTTGCTGGAATCGGCGATGAACCCGTTCTTTTCCAGCGTGATGTCCAGATTGACGATATCGCCATCGCGGATGATCGTCGCCGCATCGGGGACGCCGTGGCACACCACATTGTTCACCGAGCTGTTGAGGACATAGGCAAAGCCATACTGCCCCTTGCTCGCCGGTCGCGCCTGCAACTCCTCGACGATGAACCGCTCGACCCGGTCGTTGATCGCCAGGGTGGACAGGCCGGTCAGGTCGATCCCGTCCAGCATCTCGAACACCTGCGCCAGCAACCGGCCCGATATCCGCATCAGCTCCAGTTCGGCGGGCGTCTTGATCAGATCAGGCGACACGGGCGTGATCCGGCTCGATCCGCGCCCGCTGCATCTCCATCTGCACGATCTCGGTAAAACTCATCGCGGGATTGGCCTCGGCCAGCATCCCGATCTTCATCCAGAATTCGGCCTGCGCGTTGATCGACCGGCACATGACTGCGCTCGCCCGTCGCACCGCCTCGTGCAGTTCGTCCTCGATCTTTACGATGCCCATGCGCCGCCATCCTCCATGAATATACGAACCATATACGATCCGTATATTCCGGGGTCAATCGTGCCGGGGTTCAGATGCCCTGAATGCCCTGTTCGCGAAGCCGCGCCTGCGCTGCCTTGTACTTCACCGGCTCGGCGATGTTCAGGCGGCGGCGCGCGGCGTCCAGCGGCTCGGCCAGCAGCGCCTCATAATCCTCGCCATGCAGCCAGGATGCGCGCTTGCCGTTGCGATATCCCTCGATCACCGCCGCCGCGAAATGCCGCTCGCCCGTGACCTTCAGGCTCTTGAGCGCCGCCGCCACGCCGATCGCGGCCCAGCCCAGCCCGCCGGTCTGAGCATAGGAGAACGCGACCAGGCACGCCTCGCCCAGATGCTCCTCGGCGGTGTATCCGGTCAGCACGTGCCAGATGTCGTGAATGTCGCGCTCGCGCCGCCCCATCCATGCAACGGGATGCTCGATCGACTGCCAGCCCTCGTTGTCGGCCACCGAAATCTCCGCCAGCCCCTTGGCCGAAAATCCGGTGCGGTCCAGAAACGCGCGGTAATGCGCGCCCACCGTCCCTTCGGGCAGCGCGTCCAGCCATGCCCGGTCGCAAAACCGCTCGGACAGCTCGGTCCGGTGATAGGCCAGCCGCCCGCCCTGGGGGTGCGCCAGCATCCGGCGGTAATTGCGCAGCGTCACATCGCCGTTCAGCGCCCGCATGATGCGGAACACCTGCACCGTATCGTCGCCATTCGCCAACAGCGCGCGCGTCGCGGTCCATGCCGCCCGCCAGTTGCGCCGCATCGGCACGCCCGGATTGTGCTGCGGCTGCGCTGCCTCGACGCCGGGGGCCGGGGCGGGGTCAATACGGATCAATTCAGCCTGGGTCGCCATCGCCACCTTCCTACTTACACCAGTGTTAATAGTCTGTGTGCACTGCGGAATCAAGAGGGGGTGCGCCATCCCCTTCGTCATGCCGGACTTGTTCCGGCATCCAGCGTGCATCGGCGTCCAAACCTCACAGCGGTGCCCTTGACCCCGCCACAAGGCCGGGGTGACGGACGATCGCATCTCAAGCGCTATTTGGCTGAATTCGATTTCCGCTGCACGAACCGCGTTGCCCTTGGCGTGAATGACGACAGCCGCGCTGAAATCGCGCTGCGTAGAATTGCTGGCAAGCGCCTCACCTATCGGCGGATTGGTCCAGGCACAGCCTAAGCATCCGCCGCTGGGCAGAAATCGACAGAGACAGGCGAAATAAGACCTATGGAATACAAACCGCCTTGGGAGCAGCAATCAGGCTAGCCATGCTTCCTTTCAAAACGGTGGCTCGCTTGACTCTTTCCGCTTGTCGTGCGGCTTTGAAGGCGTGTTCAACATCTTGCGAAGTACGTCGTCTTCGTTCTTGGTATCGGCCATGTCAGTTCCGCCTTCGAACTTTACAGCTTTCATTGATGAAAGCGGATGCTCCGGAAACAGGTTTGGCGAAGGCTCTAGCCAATTTTTGGCTATGACGGCAGTCATTGTGCGCGATGATTGGCTAGGCCAGGCCACTAGCATTTTTAGAGAGTGCCGCGATGCAGCTAGCAGCGACCGGCGCTATCAAAAGTTTTCCAGAGAATCAGATAAAAATCGGTTTCTTCTGAGTCAGCAGCTTGGGCGAGCGAAGGTTGCTACTGTGTTCGTCGCGGCTCACAAGCCATCCATGGGCGGTACATACATCCGCGATAATCATTCAAACGAATACAACTATCTCTTGAAGATGCTGGTCGAAAGGGTGTCGTGGGCTGTGCGCGATGCTAAAACGCTGCCAGATCGAGCAAATGGCCCTTGCAAATTGGTGCTCTCCGAGCAGCGAATGTATCCATATCCAGAGATGTTCGATTATTTCCGCCGTCTTCGTCGGTGTGCACACAACTGTAGCGCTGAATGGTCCGCGATTTCTAATGATGATCCCATCGTGACCAAACACGAGGATGAAACGCCTGTCCATTTAGCTGACATTGCAGCGTCATCATTTGCAATGGCTATCGAACCGAAAATGTTTGGTATGACCGACGACCGCTTTTTGAGAAATCTATCTGCCACCATCTACACGCGATACGGCAAGCGCTTCGGGCTGAAATTATTCCCTGACGAATCTATGCGCGAAACCGCGCAGAGGCTTAACAAGCTTTTGTGATAGACTATCTGCCCGCCCTCAGTGTCCGCACTCTAGCTGGGCCACATCATCGGGCGGGCAGTGCCTGATTAGTCCGTCGCGAACAGACTTTCACTGACCGACTTGACATACAAAAATCTTCCCAAAAAGTCAAGCGAATCAGTGACTTCGTAAGCTATTGTGCAGATTCGATTTTTCGGTCTTGTGCTTCTGTGCGTCAAAATTCCCGTCGACATCCGCCCAAGCTCATCGACGAAAAATTCGTTTGGTCATGCATATCATGTCCAACACTCTTTACATCCGGGCCGAATCATGACAAGAAATCTTGTCATATGGACCAGAGTGTTTGTCAGGTGCGGGCGTGAAGAACCGGCTGCGCGTCATGCGCGCCGAAGCGGGGATCAGTCAGGGCGATCTGGCCCGGATGCTCGGCGTGTCGCGTCAGACGATCAACGCGGTCGAAACCGACAAATACGACCCCAGCCTGCCGCTCGCGCTCAGGCTGGCCAGATTGTTCGGCACGGGTGTCGATTCGATCTTTCTCGACGACTGGACGCCCCCCGAACCGCTGACGGGAGCAACGGGTGATGACGGGAACGGCGACGATGGCGAATGACGTGGCAGGCTGGCGGCAGAAACTGGTCGGCATCGGCCTTAAGCTTCTGGCCGGTGCGGTGGTGGGCGGGCTGGTCGGCTTTCTGTTCGGCAAATGGCTGAAGGCGTCGGGCCGGCTCGATGGCGCGGCCCCCTGGCCAGGGGAAGATATCGCCTCGCTCGCCATCGCCGCGATCCTCATTTTTGCAGGCGTCATGACGTGGTTCGCCGCGTCCAGCCCGGCGCGCTATGCCCGGATGATCGACAAGACGATGGAACCGGGCGAAACGGTCGATCCCGACGCCATCTGGTCCGCGCGGATGCAGGCCGCGCTGTGCACGCTGGCCGGCCTGTTGTTCGCCGCCCCGCCGCTGCTCGCCAACCTGGCCGATCTGTCCGCCATCGGCGTGCCCGCTGCCGTCGCGATCCTGGCGCTGGTGGCGGTGGAAAGCTGGCTCAACATCCGTCTGTGGCGGCGGTCGGACGAGCTGAACCGATCGATCATCGCACAAACAGGCGCGGTCTGTTTCTGGACGATGCAGCTTGCCCTGTTCATCTGGGCGACGCTGGCCAAGCTGGCGCTGGTGCCCGACGTGTCCAGCTGGACGATGCTGACCGTGCTGATGGCCGGGTATCTGCTCGCCTCGATCTGGGTCGGCTGGCGGCGCGGTCTGGTACAGTAACGGGCGCGGCACGAAACCGCCCCTCCAGATACCGCCCGCCGACGGCATTGGCTTCCGGGTCCGCCGCCCCTATAGCCCGGCGCCATGGAGCGGCTTGACGGCGGCTCGGCGCTGCCCCCGGCGTTTCGCGGCGGCATCGTCGCGCTGGGCAATTTCGACGGGTTTCACGCCGGGCATCAGGCCGTGGCGGATGAGGCGATCCGCTGGGCGCACGCGCTTGGCCGCCCGGCGATCATCGCCACCTTCGATCCGCATCCCGTCCGCTTCTTTCGCCCCGACACCCCGCCCTTCCGCCTGACCACGCTGGATCAGCGGCAGCGATTGTTCGCGCAGGCCGGGGCCGATGCGATGCTCGTCTTCGGCTTTGACGCCGCGCTTGCCGGCCTGTCCGCCCGGCAATTCTGCGGCGAACGGTTGGTCGCCCATGCCGGGGCGGCGGGGGTCGTCACCGGCGCTGACTTCACCTTTGGCAAGGGCCGCGACGGCGATGTCCATGTGCTGGCGATGCTGGGCGAAACCCTCGGCTTTTCCGCCCGCATCGTCGCCCCGGTCAGCGATGGCGAGGTCATTTCCTCCAGCCGCATCCGCGCCGCGCTTCAGGCGGGCGATCCGCGGGAAGCCACGCGCCTGCTCACCCGCCCCTTCGCGGTCGAGGGGGTGGTGGAACATGGCGCAAAGCTGGGGCGGCAACTCGGCTATCCCACCGCCAACCTGTCGATGGGCCAGTATCTGCGCCCGGCCTATGGCATCTATGCCGTGCGCGGCCATCTTGCCGACGGGCGCGTGCTGGACGGCGCGGCCAATCTCGGCATCCGCCCGACGATCGAGGGTCAGGCCACAGAGCTGCTCGAACCCTATTTCTTCGATTTTTCGGGCGACCTCTATGGACAGCGGATCGAGGTTGAATTCATCGACTTCATCCGGCCGGAGGGGCGGTTCGACAGCCTTGATGCGCTCAAGGATCAGATGGCGCGCGATTGCGATGCGGCCCGCGCGGCGCTCGCCCGCTAAACCGCTGGAAATGTAGGATTTCGTCTGCTTCGCTGGCGCCATGACCGCGTCCGCCTCGCCCGCCTGTACCCCCGCATGGCCGGTCGACGTCGCTCGTAAACCGGGTCATTGTGTCAAAACTGTCAAAACTCGCCCGTCAACCGCCCGCCACCCCGCTAGCGCAAACGGTTTGTCACCCCAGCCTGCCCGCGCTAATGCGCGCAGTTCCTATGACCGACACGACCGATCCCAAGCGCGCCACGAATCAGGTGGATTACCGCGACACCGTCTTCCTTCCCGTCACCGACTTTCCGATGAAGGCCGGGCTTGCGGGCAAGGAACCGCAGATCCTCGATCGCTGGGCGCGGATCGGCATTTACGATGCCCTGCGCAAACAGCGCGCCGGGCGCGAACGCTTCATCCTGCACGACGGCCCGCCCTATGCGAATGGCGACATTCACATGGGCCATGCGATGAACAAGGTGCTGAAGGACATCATCGTCCGCAGCCAGTCGCTGATGGGCAAGGACGCACCCTATGTCCCCGGCTGGGATTGCCACGGCCTGCCGATCGAATGGAAGATCGAGGAGGCGTATCGCAAGAAAAAGCAGTCGAAGGACGAGGTGCCCCCGTCCGAATTCCGCGCCGAATGTCGCGCCTATGCCCAGCATTGGGTGGGCGTGCAGAGCGCGCAGTTCCAGCGGCTCGGCGTCATGGGCGACTGGACCGACCCCTACCTGACCATGAAGTTCGAGGCCGAGGCGACGATCGCGGGCGAGCTTTTGAAGTTCGCGGAAAGCGGTCAGCTCTATCGCGGTGCCAAGCCGGTGATGTGGTCCCCCGTCGAAAAAACCGCCCTGGCCGAGGCCGAGGTGGAATATGAAGACGTCACCTCGACCCAGATCGACGTCGCCTTCGAGATCGTGGAAGCCCCCAACGCCCCCGAACTGGTCGGCGCTCACGCGGTGATCTGGACCACCACCCCCTGGACCATCCCGGTGAACCAGGCCTTGGCCTATGGGCCGGAGGTTGAGTACTGTCTGGCCCATTGCTATCTGGCAACCGACGCCGGCGGCGATTATGAAGGTGCGTTTTCCTATATCGAGAGCACTTATCCGCTGCTCTCTCAACAGAACGTGCTAATCGCACGCCATCTCCAAGGCGCTTTCGAGGACCGCATAAACGCAGAGTTGGCAAAGCTTGACCTAAGCGGCTTCGGCATCTCCAAAGCTTGGGTTTGGCTCGATGAGACGAAAGTTCTGAAGGGCTCCGCACTCGCCGGAGCCACCGCTCGTCACCCGATGCACGAACTGGGCGGCTTTTTCGCCAAGCCGCGCCCCTTCCTGCCGGGCGATTTCGTCACCACCGATGCGGGAACCGGCCTTGTCCACATGGCGCCGGATCATGGCGAGGACGACTTTGCCCTGTGCAAGGCGAACGGGATCGAACCCGTCTTTGCGGTGATGGACGATGGGCGCTACCGCGACGACTGGGCGTGGCTGGGCGGTGCGGACGAACGCCGCCTCAGCGTCATCAACGCCAAGTTCAACGCCCCCGAAGGCCCGATCTGCGCCGACCTGCGCACCGCTGGCGCGCTGCTCTCCGCCGCCCCTTTCCAGCACAGCTATCCGCATAGCTGGCGGAGCAAGGCGCGGATCATCTTCCGCTGCACCCCCCAATGGTTCATCCCGATGGACCGCAACTCCCTCTCCCAATGGGAGAGGGAGGGAGCGCCGGAGGCGCGGAAGGGTGAGGGTGACACGGCCAACGCCCCCACCCTGCGCAACCTTGCGCTCGACGCCATCGACCGCACCCGCTTCGTTCCGGAAAAGGGCCGCAACCGCATCCGGTCGATGGTGGAGGGCCGCCCCGACTGGGTGATCAGCCGCCAGCGCGCCTGGGGCGTGCCTATCGCGCTCTACGTCAATCGCCAGACGGGCGATTACCTCCGCGATCCGGCCGTCAACGCCCGCATCCTCGATGCCTTCCGCACCGGCGGGGCGGACGCCTGGTACGTCGCCGATCATCAGGCGCTGCTCGGCCCCGACCACAATCTCGCGGATTATGACGTCGTCACCGACATCCTCGACGTCTGGTTCGACAGCGGTTCCACCCACAGCTTCGTGGTCGAGGCACGCTATGGTGTTGGCACCCGCGCGAACCTGTATCTGGAGGGGTCGGATCAGCATCGCGGCTGGTTCCAGTCCAGCTTGCTGGAAAGCTGCGGCACGCGCGGCCGCGCGCCCTATGATGCCGTCCTGACCCACGGCTTCGCCCTTGATGGCCAGGGCCGCAAGATGTCGAAATCGCTGGGCAATGTCGTCGATCCGCTCAAGGTGATCGACGAATCGGGCGCCGATATCCTCCGCCTCTGGGTCGCGCAGACCGATTATTTCGAGGATGTGCGCATCGGCAAGGAAGTGCTGGCCGGCACGGGCGATGCCTACCGGAAACTGCGCAATACCTTCCGCTACCTTCTTGGCGCGCTGGCCGGGTTCACCGATGCCGAAAAGCTGCCGGTCGAACAGATGCCGGAGCTTGAGCGGTACATCCTGACCCGCCTCGGCGCGCTGGATGCCGAACTGCGCGCAGCGGCCGAGGCGTTCGAGTTCAACCGCTACAGCCGCGCCCTGATCGACTTTGCACAGGACGATCTGTCGGCCTTCTTCTTCGATATCCGCAAGGATTCACTCTATTGCGATGCGGCCGACAGCGTGAAGCGCCGCGCCTGCCGCACCGTGATGGACGTGCTGTTCCACGCCCTTGTCCGCTATGCCGCGCCAATCCTGTGCTTCACGGCAGAGGAAGTGTGGCAGGCCCGTTTCCCGTCGGACGACGGCTCGGTCCACTTCCTTGAATGGCCGGAACTGCCTGCGCTTCCCGGCGACGATCCGATGATGACCGAATGGGCCGATATCCGCCGCCAGCGCGAAGCGGTAACCGAGGCGATCGAGCCGCTGCGCCGCGAAAAGATCGTCCGCTCCAGCCTGGAGGCGGAGGTGACGGTGCCGAACCTGCTGCGTCCCGCCGCCGAACTGGCCGAAATCTTCATCGTCGCCGCCGTGCATGACGGGTCGGATGACAGCATCGCCGTCGCCCGTACCGCACATCACAAATGCGGCCGCTGCTGGCGTCTGCTGCCCGAGGTTGTCGAGGACGGCGCGCTGTGCGACCGGTGCGCAGAGGTGATTGCATGATCCGCAACCTGACCGGCCTTGGCGGCATCACCGCCCTTCTCGTCCTGATCGCCGATCAGGTGGTGAAATATGTCGTCACCGGCCCGCTCGGCCTGACGCAGGAGGGACAGGAAATCGCCGTCCTGCCCATCTTTACCCTGCGCTTCGTGATGAACGAGGGGGTGTCGATGGGGATGCTTCAGGCGGAAAATGACCTGATGCGCTGGGCCCTGGTCGCGATGACCGGCGCCATCGCCATTGCCGTTGCCTGGTGGATCACGCGGGAAACCAGCCGCCCGGATCTGTTCGCGCTTGGCCTGGTGCTGGGCGGGGCCATCGGCAACATCATCGACCGCATCCGTTTTGGCTATGTCGTCGATTATGCCGACCTGCATTTCGGCGACTGGTCGCCGTTTCTGGTGTTCAACGTGGCCGATGCCGCGATCAGCATCGGCGTCGTTATCCTGCTTGCGCGCGCCCTGCTTGTGCGCGACAAGCCGCAGCAACAGGGCGGACCCAGCGATTCCGCGACGGAGAATGTGAATGCGTAAGGCCATCCTTGCCGCCGGACTTGCCGGCATCGTGCTCAGCACCGCTGCCTGTGGCGGCCGTGGCGGTCTCGACCGCAACCGGCCCGACGAATTTGCCGTCGCGCGTCAGGCGCCGCTGGTGATCCCGCCCGATTTCGCGCTCGTGCCGCCGCAGCCCGGCGCCGCCCGCCCGCAGGAAAACGGCCCGCAGCAAGAGGCGCTGGAGGCGTTGTTCGGCAAGCCTGCACCGCGCAGCGCCACCGAAACCTCGATGCTGGAAGCCGCAGGCGCTTCGGGTGCAGAGGTCGGCGTGCGCTCCTCGGTCGGTGATCCCGACACCAGCGTGGTGAACAAGGGCACGACCACCCGCGACATCATCGCCGCGCCGCAGGGCGATGGCGAAACGGCCCGCGTCGTTACCCCCTGATTGCGCTTCATCCGGCGTTCATCGCGGCAGGCCTTTGCTAGTGGCGATTTAAGCCGCTAGTCTGGTGCCATGGCCACTTCAAAAGCGATCCGCCCGATGATCCGTCCCCTGCTGCAAGCCACTGCCCTGGTGGGCGCGTTGGCGATGGTCCCGGTCGCCACCGGCGCGATGGCGCAGGTCGATACCGAAAGCTATCGCGAGCTGGACGCCTTTATGGACGTCTACACCCGCGTGCGCGCCCAATATGTCGATCAGGTGGACGACAAGACGCTGATGAAGGGCGCGATCCAGGGGATGCTGGCCGCGCTCGATCCGCACAGCTCCTATGTCGATGCGCTCGATTTCGAGAATATGCGCATCGCGACCGAAGGGAATTATGGCGGCCTTGGCCTGTCGGTGACGATGGAGGACGGGGTGGTCAAGGTGATTGCCCCGACCGAAGACACCCCCGCCTTCCGCGCCGGGATCAAGGCGGGCGACTACATCACCCATATCGACAACAAGCTGATCTATGGCGAAACGCTCGACGCCGCGGTCACCTCGATGCGCGGTCCGCCGGGCAGCAAGATCACCATCACCATCGTCCGCCCCGGCCGCGAAAAGCCGATGGACGTTCAGCTGACCCGCGAAACCATCGTTCAAAAGGCGGTGAAGTGGGAGGTGAAGGACGGCATCGGCATCATCAACATCAACACCTTTTCCGGCACCACCGGCGCCGAAACCCGTGCCGCGATCGCGGCGATCGACAAGACGCTGGGCAAAAAGCCGCTCGGCTATGTCATCGACCTGCGCGACAATGGCGGCGGCCTGCTGTCCCAGGCGGTCGAGGTATCCGACATCTTTCTGGCCAATGGCGAAATCGTGTCCCAGCGCGGCCGGGAAAAGGGCGATATCGAACGCTATTTCGCCGATCAGCCGGATCGGTACCAGTCAGGCCGCACCGTGGTGAAGGGCGATCTGACCGGCGGATTGCCGCTGATCGTCCTGGTCGATGCCGGCACCGCTTCTGCATCCGAAATCGTCGCCGGCGCGGTTCAGGATCACCATCGCGGCCTCGTGATGGGCGAAACCACCTTTGGAAAGGGGTCGGTGCAGACCCTGATTCAGGTCGGCCCGCAATCGGCGCTGCGCCTGACGACGGCGCGCTATTACACGCCGTCCGGCCGGTCGGTGCAGGAAGGCGGCATCAGCCCCGACCTTGCCGTGCCCCAGATCAGCGATCCGGACCGGCGCAGCCGCCGCGTAATCCGCGAGGCGGACCTGCGCCGCCATCTGGTCAACGAGGCAAAGGTCGACGACAAGCTGCTCGAAGACGATGCCAAGGACGATCCCCGCTTTTCCGCCAAGCCAGAGGACCTGAAGAAGCAGGGCATCGAGGATTTCCAGCTGCATTACGCGCTGCAGACCATCGGCCGCCTTGGCCCGAACGTGCGACAGGCCGCGACGGAAAAGGCGGCGGCGGGCAAGCCCGCGGGCGGCCGCTGATCCCCGGTAGCACCGCCGCATGAGCCCGTCCCTCCGGCTGGCGCGCTGGATCGCGTTTCTGCTGCCGCTGTCCCTGATCCTGGGGGCGCTGGCGTCGCAATATCTGGGCGGGCTGTATCCGTGCGAGCTGTGCCACTGGCAACGCTGGCCGCATTATGCCGCGATCGTGCTGGCCGGACTGGCTTTTGTCATTCCGGGCCGCAGCCAGCGGACCGGCCTGGTCACGCTGGCGATGCTGGCCATCCTGATCAGCGGCATGATCGGCGTCTATCATGCCGGGGTCGAATATCACTGGTGGCCCAACCTTGCGCCCTGCGCATCGACCATGACCGGTGCGGGCACCATCGAGGATATCCTGGCGATGCCGGTCATTTCCTGCGACCAGCCGCAATGGACCTTTGCCGGTATTTCCCTTGCCGGGTTCAATGCGCTGTTGTCGCTGGGCGGCGCCCTCACCATCTTGGCGCTGTTGTTCAAGAGGAAGCCGCTATGACCATCGCAGCCCCCCGCTCCGCCCCGAACATCGAATCGATGATTCGCGTCAATCAGGCGGGCGAATATGGCGCGACCCGCATCTATGCCGGCCAGCTTGCCGTGATGGGCGATCGCGGTGAGGCCGCCCGCGCAATCGCCGGCATGGCCCGGCAGGAAGAGCGCCACCGCGCCTTTTTCGACCGGATGATGGCGGAACGGCGTGTGCGGCCGACCATCCTGCATCCACTGTGGGACGCGGCGGGGTTTGCGCTGGGTGCTGTCACCGCGGCGATCGGCCCGAAGGCGGCGATGGCCTGCACCGTCGCGGTCGAAACAGAGATTGACCGCCATTATCGCGATCAGCTGGACGAACTGGGCGATACCGACCCCGAATTGTCGGCGGCGGTGGCGGAGTTTCGGGCCGAAGAGCTGGAGCACAAGGACGCGGCATTAGAGGCCGGCGCCGAACAGGCCGTCGCCTATCCCGTGCTGTCCGGCGTGATCCGCCTGGGCTGCCGCGCCGCCATCGCGCTGTCGAAGCGAATTTGATGCCATTCGCCCTCGTCATGCGTTAATGGTGCAGAGAGAGGAGCTTAACAGGATGACCCGCACTGCACTGATCGCGTTGGCGGCCCTTGCCGGCCTTGCAACGATCCCCGCCCCTGCCAGCGCGCAGACGGTGCGCGGCGGCGTGCTCGACATCTTTGGCGATGACAAATGCCCGACCAATTCGGATGGCGAAGAGATTTATGTCTGCCGTCGCCTGCCCGAGGGTGAGCGGTTCCGCATCCCTCAGAAACTGCGCGACCCGGAAATCGCACCCAGCAAGGAAAGCTGGGCCGTGCGGCAGGAAGATGCGCTGCGTGTCGGCGATTTCGGCACGGGCAGCTGCTCGACCGTCGGTGCCGGCGGTGGCACCGGGTGCTTCGCCCGCGCCGCCCGCGCGTCCAAGGCCGATTCGCGCGCCCGGCGTGAAGCAGAGACGGATCTGCCGCTGGAATAACCCGCCCCGCCCGCGTTCCGCTTGCCCTTTGCGGCAACAGAACATAAAAGGAACGAATGGCACAGCTCGATACGCGGCAGAAACTGGAAATCCTTGCCGACGCGGCAAAATATGATGCCAGCTGCGCGTCATCGGGCACGACCAAGCGCCATTCGCGCGATGGAAAAGGGCTGGGTTCGACCACCGGGTCGGGCATCTGCCACGCCTACACCCCCGATGGTCGGTGCATCAGCCTGTTGAAGATCCTGCTGACCAACAGCTGCGTGTTTGATTGCCATTATTGCATCAACCGGAAGAGCAGCAATGTGCGCCGCGCCCGCTTTACCGCGCGCGAAGTGGTTGATCTGACGCTGAATTTCTATCGCCGCAATTATATCGAGGGCTTGTTCCTGTCCTCCGGCATCATCCACTCGTCCAACTATACCATGGAACAGCTGGTCGAGGTTGCCCGATCGTTGCGCGAGGATCACCAGTTTCGCGGCTATATCCACCTGAAGACGATCCCGGACGCGGACCCGGAACTGATCGCGGCGGCGGGCCGACATGCCGATCGCATTTCGATCAACATCGAATTGCCGACCGCTGCGGGCCTGAAGCGCCTGGCTCCGGAAAAGTCGGAGGGGCAGATCGAAGGCGCGATGGGCGGCATGGCCCGGTCGATCCTGGACGCGCGCGATGCGCGCAAACGCTATCGATCGGCGCCGCGCTTTGCCCCTGGGGGTCAGTCGACGCAGATGATCGTCGGCGCTGACGCCGCGTCCGACCGCGACATCGTGGGCCGGGCAGCGACGCTGTATGACCGGTTTGCGCTGCGCCGCGTCTATTATTCGGCGTTCAGCCCGATCCCGTCGGCCAGCACGGTCCTGCCGCTGAAACGGCCGCCGCTGATGCGGGAACATCGCCTGTATCAATCGGACTGGCTGATGCGGTTTTACGGTTTTGCGCCAGCCGAGGTTGCCGATGCGGCAGACAGCGGAACGGGGATGCTGCCGCTCGACATCGACCCCAAATTGGCCTGGGCGCTCAAGCACCGGGAACGGTTTCCGGTCGACATCAACCGGGCACCGCGCGAAATGCTGCTCCGGGTACCGGGTCTGGGCGTCAAGGCGGTCAACGCCATCCTTGCGGCGCGGCGCCATCGGCGTCTTCGGCTGGAGGATGTCGCCCGGCTGACGGTTTCCATTGCCAGGCTTCGACCGTTCCTTGTCGCGGCGGACTGGCGCCCGGTGATGCTCAGCGACAGCCTGGCGATCGAACACAGCCTCCGGCCGCAGCGCGAGCAGCTGGAGCTGTTTCCGGCTTGACGCATCAGATCACGCTGGATGAGCCGGACGATTTCGACGGCTGGCGACAGGCGGCCCGGGCGCTGGCGCTGGCCCGCGTTGCGCCCGATGGCGCGGTCTGGCGCGTGGCGGGCGATGCGGGTGATCTGTTCGGCGCCGATGCTCCGCTGCCGCCGCCATCCGATCCGCCCGTCAATCTGCGCGTGCCCCGGGCGTTTCTCGACCTTGCCCGAAGCGCCATCCAGCATAGCGACCCCAGCCGGTTCGCGCGCCTCTATGCCCTGCTGATCCGGCTGCAGCGGCAACCGGGGGCGATCGAGGACCGGGCGGACCCGTCGCTTCGCCAGCTGGAGGACATGGCCAAGGCGGTGCGGCGGGACATTCACAAGATGCGCGCCTTTGTCCGCTTCCGCACCGTGATGGATCAGGACGGGGAACGGTTCGTCGCGTGGTTCGAACCGCAGCATCATATCGTGCGGCATAATGCCCGGTTCTTCGTCGATCGCTTTGCCGCGATGCGCTGGTCGATCCTGACACCGGCGCTGTCGATCCACTGGGACGGATCGACGCTGGTCGAAGGGCCCGGCGCAACGCGCGCCGATGCGCCCGCGGACGACCCGGTCGAGGCGATCTGGAAGACCTATTACGGCGCGATCTTCAATCCCGCGCGCGTCAAGATCGGCGCGATGCTGAAGGAAATGCCGCGCAAATACTGGCACAACATGGCCGAAACCGCGTTGATCGGACAGTTGATTGCGGGGGCGCATCAACGGGAAAGCCGCATGATCGACACCGCCGCGCAGCCATCCCCATCCGGCAACGCCGCCGGCGCCATCGCCGCCCTGCGGGAAGAGGCGGCAAGCTGTCGCCGCTGTCCCCTGTGGCAACCCGCAAGGCAAACGGTGTTCGGCGAAGGGCCGCCGGATGCGGACATCATGCTGGTCGGCGAGCAGCCGGGCGATCAGGAGGATCTGGCCGGCCATCCCTTTGTCGGCCCGGCGGGTCAGGTGCTGGACGCCGCGCTGGCCCAGGCCGGGCTGGATCGCGCGCGGTTGTATGTCACCAACGCGGTGAAGCATTTCAAGTTCGAGCCGCGCGGCAAGCGGCGGATCCATCAATCGCCCGTCACGGACGAAATCCGGGCATGCCAATGGTGGCTGGATCAGGAGCGGGCGATCGTGCGGCCGCGGCTGACCATCGCGCTGGGTGCAACGGCGGCGCGCGCACTTGCCGGAAAGGCCGTTACCATTGGGCGAGAGCGGGGACGGCCGGTGCAGTTTGCGGACGGGGGTGCGGGCTGGATCACGGTGCATCCCAGCTATCTGCTGCGCCTGCCCGATCCAGAGCTTGCCGAAAGGGAGCGGCGCAGATTCGTCGAGGAACTGGCCGCTGCCCGGGCCTGGGTCGAGGCCGGGGCCGGTGCGTCAGGATGATTGACGATCCAGTGCTTTGCCGTCAGGACTTGCGGAGTGACAGGGGCAAAGAGGACAACGATCCGGGAGGTCGCGGAGCGCGCTGGCGTTTCCACCAAGACGGTGTCGCGCGTCCTGAACAACGAACCCCATGTGACCGCGGCAGTACGCGAACGCGTGAACGCCGCCACACGGGAACTGGATTACCACCCCAATATGCTGGCCCAGGGGCTGGTGCGGCGTCGCTCCTATCTGCTGGGTCTGGTCTATGAAAAGCCCAGCCCCAGCTATGTCGTCGACCTTCAGATGGGCGTGCTCGACCGGTTGCGGGAGGAGCGGTATCGCCTGATCGTGCTGCCGGTTCACTCGATCGCCACGCGCGCGCATGAGGTGACGGGACTGTTGCGGTCGGCGGCGCTGGACGGCGTCGTGCTGGCCCCGCCGGCATCGGATCATCCCCGTATCCTGCGCGAACTGACATCGGCGCAGCTCCCCTTTGCCCGCATTGCGCCAACGCAAATGCTGGAACTGGGCAACAACAACCTGCTGGACGATGTGGCGGCGGCGCGCGGCATTGCCGATCACGTGCTTGCACAGGGGCACCGGCGGGTCGCGATCATCCTGGGCGATCCGACCCATTCCGCCAGCCAGGCCCGCCTTGAAGGGTTCGGACAGGCCTTTGCCGAGCATGGCCTGGACATGGCAGAGACGCCGCGCGGCCAGGGCTATTTCACCTTTGAATCCGGGTTCGAGGCGGCGCAGGCATTGCTGTCCGCCAAGCCGCGACCCACGGCCATTCTGGCGCAGAATGACGACATGGCAGTCGGTGCGCTGATGGCCGCCCGGGATCTGGGGCTGGACGTGCCGGGCGATGTTTCAATCGTCGGATTTGACGATTCCGAGGTTTCCCGGATCACCTGGCCCCGGATCACGACCGTGAAACAGCCAGTGTACGACATGGCTTTTCGCGCCGCAGAGATGCTGATCCAGCAGCTGGAACAGGGCGAACGTGCCGACAGCGTCGTGCATCCCCACACGCTGATGCTGCGCGATTCGGTGGCGCCGCCGCGCCGGTGATGGTCGCCGCATGATCACGCGGCGGGAACGGATTGCCTATGCCGCGGGCGATCTGGGCTTCAATTTCGTCTGGCAGTCGATGGAGCTGTTCCTGCTCTTTTTCTACCTGCGCGGGCTAGGCCTGTCCGCAGGGGCGGCATCGCTGATATTTCTGATCGGTTCGGTCATCGACTGGGTTGCCGATCCGACCGTCGGTGCGGTTGCAGACCGGATGAGCCGGACGCGCCCGATGCGCATCTGGGTCGGCATTGGCGGCCCGCTGTCCGGCCTGTTGCTTGCACTGGCGTTCATGCCGTTGCCGCTGGACGGATGGCCGCTGTTCGCCGCCGTGCTGGCGATCCATGTCGCGCTGCGCTTTTGCTACAGCCTTGGCAACATCCCCTATGCCGCGCTGACCGCGCGAATTTCGGACCGGCCGCTCGACCATCTGGCACTGACCGGCGCCCGGATGCAGGGTGCGGCGATCGGCGGGATGATCGCGGCCGGCGTCTATTTCGCGATGCCGGCCAATGGCAGCGGGATTGCCGATTTCCGCAGCGGCGCGCTGTTGCTGGCGGTGCTGGCCCTGCCCGCCTTTCTGGCGACGGTGATCGGCGTGCGGGAACGGATCAGCACCGCCGCAGCACCAGAAAGCCGGTCGTTGATGGCGACCATGGCCGCCCTGCCCGTCATGCTGCGGGGATCGGCCGTGCTGCGCCGGCTGCTTGCCACCATCCTGGTCGCGGGATGCGCCGTGACGGTGGTCAACAAGACGCTGCTGTTGCTATTCGAGGAACAGGGATCGCTGCGTGCGGGCTATCTTGCCACGTTCCTGCCCGGCCTGACGCTATTGCTTGCAACGCCGCTATGGGCCGCCGCGGCAAGGCGGCGGGGACGTGTCGCCGTGCTGGTTATTGCGGGCGTGCTGAATGTTGCGGCTGTCCTGGCGCTGATCCTGCCGTTTGGCCTGCCCTTTCACCTTGGGGCGATCACGCTGGCGATCACGGCAGGGAACGGCATGTCGGTCATGTTCTGGGCGCTGGTCCCGGTGGTGGTCGAACGATCGGGCGATCAGGGAACGGGCTTTGCCGCGCGCACCTATGCGCTGTGCTCCATCGCCCGGAAACTGGCGCAGGCGATTGCACCGCAGCTGATCGCGCTCAGCCTTACCGGAACGCGCTCCGTCATTCCGGCAATCATCGTGAGTGCGATCGTTGCGCTGATCGTCATCGTCGTCTTTCGCCCGTCCGGATCGACGCCATCGCTGCGCGAGGCCGCTCGTTGATCGTTTGCACGACAAAAGGTGCAGCAGCGGGAACGCAGGCAACAGGAACTTGTCAGCGTTGTCAGGCTGAGGCATGGAAGGCGCGACAATGGAGCCGATGGGGGAGAGGATGATGTTCGCACGCGCCGGTTTGGCCGCATCGGCCAGCATGTTGCTGGCGGGATGCGCGGCCACTGTGACACAGGCAAACACGGCACAGAGCAACGCTGCCGCCGCTGGTGCCGATCCGCTGGCCGTTCCGGCCGCAGCGCAGGTGCATCCGGAAAAGTGGCCCGCGCCGCAATGGAAGGTGCCGGTCAATGCCGATCACGAAGCCCGCATCAAGGCGCTCATCGCGCGGATGAGCGTCGAGGAAAAGGTCGGCCAGATCCTTCAGGCCGACCTGGCGGCGGTCACGCCCGAGGATGTGCGCAAATATCACCTGGGATCGGTGCTGAACGGCGGCAATTCCGGCCCCTATGGCAATGATCTTGGCCCGGCGCAGGACTGGCTGAAGCTGGCGGACGAATTCTACGCCGCGTCCATGGACGAACGCGACGGTAAGCAGGGCATCCCGATCGTCTGGGGGACCGATGCCGTGCACGGCCATTCCAACATCATCGGGGCGACGCTGTTTCCGCACAATGTCGGCCTGGGCGCGATGCGGGATCCGGACCTGATCGAGAAGATCGGCAAGGCGACCGCCGTGGAAATCCGGGTGACCGGTCAGGAATGGACCTTTGCCCCCACGATCACCGTGCCGCAGGATTATCGGTGGGGCCGCGCCTATGAGGGCTATTCATCCGATCCCGCGCTGGTCGCCAGCTATGTCGGCCGGATGATCAAGGGGCTGCAGGGCCCCGTCGATGGCGGCCCGATGCTGAAAGGGCCTTATGTCCTTGCCAGCACCAAGCATTTTCTGGCCGATGGCGGCACGACCGACGGCCGGGATCAGGGCGACGCCGCGATCGATGAGGATACGCTGATCCGCATCCATGGGGCCCCCTATGTCCCGGCGATCGAGGCGGGCGTTGAAACGGTGATGACCAGCTTTTCCAGCTGGAACGGCGTCAAGATTGCCGGCCATCGCGGGCTGGTGACCGATGTGCTGAAGAACCGGATGAACTTTGGCGGCTTCATCGTGACCGACTGGAACGCGCATGGACAGCTGAAGGGGTGCACCAACGCCAGCTGCGCCACGGCGGTGAATGCCGGCATCGACATGTACATGGCGCCGGACACGTGGAAGGACCTCTATGCCTCGCTCACCGCACAGGTGAAGTCGGGCGAGGTGCCGATGGCACGGCTGGACGAGGCGGTGGCCCGGGTTCTGCGCGTCAAGATGCGGCTTGGCCTGTTCGAGGCGGGCAAGCCGTCATCGCGTCCCTATTCTGGCCAGTGGAACCTGCTCGGCGCGCCCGAACATCGCGCCATCGCGCGGGAGGCGGTTGCCAAGTCGCTGGTCCTGTTGAAGAATCAGGGCTCCCTTCTGCCGCTGAAGCCGGGCGCGAATGTGCTGGTCGCTGGCGACGCGGCGGACGATATCGCGCGGCAGGCTGGCGGCTGGACGCTGACGTGGCAGGGAACCGGCCTCAATAACAGTCAGTTTCCGGGCGCGACCAGCATCTGGAAGGGGCTGGAAACCGCTGTGAAGGATGCCGGGGGCAGTGCGTCCCTGTCGCCCGATGGCAGCTATACCAAAAAGCCGGATGTCGCCGTCGTCGTGTTCGGCGAAACCCCCTATGCCGAGTTTCAGGGCGACATTCAGTCGCTGCAGCTCAAGGCGGAGCTGACCGGTCCCATCGAAACGATGAAAAAGCTGAAGGCACAGGGCATTCCCGTGGTCGCCGTGATGATCACGGGCCGGCCACTCTACATGAATCCGGCGCTCAACGCGGCTGACGCATTCGTCGTCGCCTGGTTGCCGGGGTCGGAGGGCGCAGGTGTCGCCGATGTAATGGTGGCGGGCCGTAATGGTCAGGCAAAGCGCGACTTTACCGGCAAGCTGCCGACCGCATGGCCGGCCAATGCGGTGCATGGCGGCCCGACCCTCTATCCCTTTGGCTACGGCCTGTCCGCACGGACGGCGCAACCGACGTGGAAGCCCCTGTCCGAAGATGCCGGGATCCGGGAGACGGCGGAAAACGGCGTCTATTTCGCCCGCGGCGTGCCCGCGTCCAGCTGGTCGCTGATCGTTGCCGGCGGGTCCGATGGCGGCACGCGCATCACGACGGGATCGGCCAGCGCGCTGGACGGCCGCGTGACCGTGACGCCGGTCGATTACGGGATCCAGGAAGGGGCACGGCGTTTCGTCATGGCTGGCGGCGGGCGTCAGGTGGTGCAACTGAACAATTTCACACCGGTCGACGTATCGCGGGAAACGAATGGCGAGGTGCTGTTGCTGACTACGCTGCGCATCGATGAAAAGCCCGCATCCGCCATGCAGTTCAGCCTGACCAGCGCGGATGGCAAGACGGCGACCGTCGCTGCGCCCGAACTGGCTGCGCTGCCGGTCGGCGAGTGGAAGACCGTGGCCGTGCCGCTGCAATGCTTCCGGGCAGGCGGTGCTGACATGAGCCGGGTGAGCACGCCGTTCCAGCTGGAAACGGCGGGCCGCGTGACGTTCAGCCTGGGCCGGGTCGCACTGGGCACCGTGGCCGACGTGACGGTCAAGTGCGCGGGCTGATCCCGCTGGCGGGTCAGGATGCGGGGCGCACCCGGGTCCTGACCCGCGCGACCATGTCGCTTGAGGTAAGGTAGAGCCAGCCGTTCGGCGCCAGCGCGCAATTGGCGATCGCCTTGCCCGTCCCGATCGTGCCGAGATGCCGGCCGTCCGGGGTAAAGACGAGCACGCCGCCCGGCCCGGTCATGAACAGGTGACCCGTGGCCGCCACCTTCATCCCGTCGGGCAGTCCGGGCTTGCCGGCGGCGACGCCTGCCCGGAAATTGCCCAGCACCCGCCGCTCGCCAAAGCTGCCATCGACCTGCCGCGAATAGGCGTAAAGCTCGGGCACATCAGGATCGGATTGGGTGACGTACAGCGTGCGCTGATCCGGTGACAGCGCGATTCCATTTGGCCGCTTCACCGTGGCGTCGATCCGGCTGACGGTGCCATCCGGTGCAAGCTGATAGACGCCATTGGCCGCCTGTTCCTTCAACGGCGACTGATCGCCGTCGGCCAGGCCATAGGGCGGATCCGTGAAATAGATGCTGCCATCGCGCCCCTCGATCAGGTCGTTGCAGCTGTTGAACCGCTTGCCGTCGAACCGGTTGGCCAGGATGGTGCGGATCCGCGTTTTCAGGTCCAGCCGCTCGATCGCGCGCGTCCCGCTGCCCGCCATCAGCAGCCGCCCCTGACGATCCAGTGCCAGCCCGTTCGCACCGGCCTCACGCACACCGGCGGGGATGGGCGACGGCCCGGACGGGTCAAGGAACGGCACCGGCGCGCCCGCTCCCGGTGTCCAGCGCCAGATGCGGTTGCCCGGCACGTCGGTGAACAGCAGATAGCCGCCGTCCGGCACCCAGACCGGCCCTTCTGCCCAGCCATAGCCAGTGCCCAGCACCTCGATCGGCGCATCCGGGTCAATCACCGCGTCCAGTCCGGGATCCATCCGGTTGATGGCGCCGATGCGGGTATCTTGCGCCCTCAGCGGCCTGGCGACGCAAGCGACTGGCGCCAGTGCGGCGATCCCGGCGATCAGATGGCGTCTGGTCAATGTCATCGGAAAATCCCTTGTTGTGCCACCCATCTGTCCCGGATCACCCCGACGATGGCGGACGCCCTATCGCTTGCGACCAGCGAAATGCCGGTCTGCGGCAAGGGCCAGAAACATGAAATTGGTTTCGCCGCCGCCCATGACATATTCGGTCTGTTGCCAGAAATAGGGCCAAGTCTTCAGCTCTGGCAGATCGGGCCGGATCAGGTTTGTGCCGGAAATCACGCCGCCGGGGATGTAACTCCAATCCGCCCGGTTGACCCCATAGGCAACGGTTGCCGAATGGCTGCCGACTCCCGATACGAAACTGGCGGTGTTTTCCCCCGGATGCACGCCCAGCACGAAATTGAGCGCATTCAGCCAGCTGTCGGGATCTACTGCCTCTGGCCATCCCCTGGCGAACAGCCATTGCTCGACACCGCGCCGCTGAATGTCCCATCCCGCACCCCAGATCTGAGGCTTGTAGGGGATACCATAGGGGCTGTCGGTACGGGCATCGCGCTGCACGCCCGCCTGATACTCCAGCACCGCGCGGTCCAGCCGGTCCCGGAACGGGCGCGGCAGGCGGCCGCGCAGTCCGGCCAACATCCATCCCGTTTTCGATACGTCCTTCAACGCAAGGTCGACCAGTGCAGCAATCCGGTCGACATAGCGTTGTTCGCCCGTCGCGAGCGCGAGTTCGGCAAGCGCGAAAATGCGGTTCGGGCTGTCCCCGCCCCGATCGATCGCCGCATCGGTGATGGCACGCGCCGCCGCCAGCGCCTCTGCCGCCAGAACGGGGTTTTCCCTGCGCAGCGCCCGGGCAGCACCGGCAAGGCCGGCCGCGACATAAAGCTCGCGCTCGGGATTGTCCTCGGTAAACACCCACCGATCGTCCGCGGTGACGGGGCCGCCATTCGCATCGACGCCCAGCCCGTCCACCGGCTTCATTGGCTCATTGTCGCTGTGGCTGCCGGCATCGCCAAGCATCACATAGCGACGCAGGCTGGGCGTGATGATGCCGCGATAGAGCCGCCCCAGCGAACGATAGCCGCCAAGGACGCTGGCCAAGCCATGTTCGATCTGCTGGATGGCATCGTTCCGGCCGTCCGGATCATGGATCTCAACCGTCTTTGCCTGCGGATCGATGCGGGTCGCATCGTAATCCAGGTCGAATTCCTCGACCATCTTCGCGAGCAGCCAGACCGTGCCGATCTGCGATTCAACCCGCAGGTCGTAATCCCCCGCATCGTGCCAGCCCCCGGCGTTCAGGCCGGGCACCGGATCGCCAGGCCGAAACCGGGTCAGCGTTTGCGGCCCCTGCACATAACCGTCGAAATGATTGAGGCTGACGGGTGCCATCCTGGCGTCGTCCAGATGGTCGTGCCCATGCCACACCCGGTATTTCTGACTGACCCGCATGTGGCACATCTGCACCGGCAGGAAGGTTTCCAGCGTCGGCTGCCACACGTCGCGGGAAAAGACGTCATCAGCAATGCGGAACGGCTGGGACCGCTGGTCGCCATAGCCGATGCGGTACATGCCCGGCGTCTTCACTGAACTGAAGTCGAAGGCACGATAGCGATAGCGCAGAAAGCTGCCCCATTCGCGGGGCGAATCGCGCAGCACCGCCTGTTCGCCGGCTTCGGTGAGACGATACAGCACCGCTTCACCAACGTCTGTGCTGCGCGCATCCAGTTCGAACAAGGCCCGCTTCGACTGGGCAGGCGCATAGCCGACCTGCGACACCTGAATCACCGGGCGATAGGTCCATCCGGGCTCGCTATCGACCGTTACCGTCCATTCGAGTGCGTGCGCGGTACGCCCCGCGGGCAGAACCCCGCGCACGATGTACCAGCCATTATTGTGCGCGCTGCGCCCGTCGATCAGCTCGATCCCGTCGGCGCTTTCGATGATGATCCGCTGACCCGGCGTTTCCGGTGCGACGACCAGCTTGCGGCCCCTGGCCAATGGCGCACCCAGCGCCTGGCCATTGGGATCCTGAACCGGCCCGTTCGCCTCTGCGTTGCGCGGCACCGGAACAGTGCTGCCCTTGCTGCGGATGATCGGGCCGTTCGGCTGGCGGGGGAAAATGCCACCAACCCTGTCCATCAGCCATGCCTTGCCGAACAGTTCGGTTGGGAAAAGCTCCAGGTTGAACCCGGCCCGGCCGCGCCATTCCGATGGCACCGGGCGATCCAGGTCGACGCGGATCCGAAACCGGTTGGCGCCCGCCGGGGTCACCGTGACCGAATAGGAAAGATCAACCGGCGGATAGAAGATCGGATTGAACCCACGCCCGTTTTTCGATGGATCGGGGAAGGACAGGCGCTGGGTGATGCTGCGCGATGCTGCATCGACGCTGCGCTCCCCGCCCTTTGGCATGGGCGACCATTGCCCGGGCATAGCATCCAGCCGAACATCGCCATTTGCGGCGACCCGCCTGCCCTGCTGGATGATGGTGACGCCGGTCTGATGGCCATCAGGATAAATGTCGTCGAATACGATCACGTCAACGCCGGGCCGCGTCAGATAGCCTTTCTCGGACAGGACAAAGCCGTCCGACATCGCAGCATCCTGCCCCAGAACCGGTATTGTCATCGCTGTCAGCGTGGTGCCAGCCGCAATCGCCAAGGCGAGTTTGATGCGCATATCCTCTCCACTGAACTGCCCGCGATGATGCGCGATCCCCATGTCACGCGCAAAGAAAAAGGGGGGCCTTCGTTGCCGAAGACCCCCCTTGATCAGGGATCGTAGATCAGAAGCTGCCGCGAACGATGAAGGCGAAGCGACGATCGTTGATGAAGTAGGAACGCGGTCCGACATAGGTGTTCGGCAGACCGGTATATTGCTGCAGCGTCCGGGTGGTTTCGTTGAGCAGGTTCACACCCTGCACACCCACCTTGATCACCGGCGACAGCGAGAAGAACGCAGAGGCATCCAGCTGTCCCGTCTCATCATTGAAGATGGGATAGAAAGGATGGATCACGTCCGCCGCCGTCAGCAGGAACCGCGAGCGCCAGTTATAGGCGGCACGCAGAGAGACCGGGCCCTTTTCATAGAACACCGACGCATTGACGTTGTGCCGTGACAGCTGTTCCAGCGGCAGCGGACCGGGATCCAGGTTGGTCGCCGGACCAAAGACCGGCCGGTTTGCCGGCAGGCCTTCGCTGTCGATGAAGGTGTAGCTGCCACTGAAGCCAAGGCCGCTCAGGAAACCAGGCAGGAAATCAAAGGTCTGCTGATAGGCGACCTCAAAGCCCTTCACCTTGCCGGACCCGTCGAAATTGTCCGGCTGGCGCACGTTGGCGGTCAGGGTGACGCCATTGTTGGTCAGCTGGATCGGGATGACGTTCTGGTAGAAGAAGCCCTTGATATCCTTGTAGAACCCGTTGACCGTCAGCGAACCGACGCGAGCGAAATACCATTCCAGCGTCACGTCGAACTGGTCGGAAATCGCAGGCTTCAGGAACGGATTGCCCGCATTGCCCTGCAGTCGGCTTGGATCGTTCTGGTTCGAGCCAAAGGTGAAGAAATTGCGGATCTGGTTCATCTCCGGACGGGCAAGCGCCCGCGATCCGGCAAATCGCGCAATCAGGTTGTCGGTCAGCTGAACCTTCAGGTTCAGGCTGGGCAGGAAGTAGCGATACTTGTTGACCGCGGTATTCGGATCGCTCCGGCCATCCGCGAACAGCCGGACCTGATCATAAGCCGCCTGACCAAGGACGCAGATCCCTCCCGCAGGCCGCGTGGTGTTCGGCGGCGCGGGCGGCGAAGGCAGCGTCACGTCCCGGCAGCGCGTTGCAAAATCATCGGCAACGCCGACTTCCTGCCGCGTGGGGAAGGTGAAGGCACCGACCGAACGGACTTCGGTATCAACGAAACGGACGCCGATATTGCCGCTGACCGCAAGGCCGCCATTGCCGCGATCGCTGTCGAAGCTCAGCATGGCATAGGCGTTGATGTTGCGTTCGGAGACCTGCTGGATCTCATCCGGGCGGAAACCCGTCAGCGGATCGGCATTGGCGCGCTGAGCCGCAGGACGCCAGGAGCCACCGATACCGCCGGCATCGGAAACCTGACGGGCGAACCGCACGGCCTGATCATAATTCTCGATCAGATCGCCGTTGTAGTAGAAGCCGCCGATCGGCCCCGGCGTCGCCCCGCGGAAGAAGTTGTCGAACGAGAAGAACGACACGTTGTTGCGGAACCGCGGATCGTCCATCCACTGCGGGCCATTGCCGCCCCAGGTTTCGGACAAGGTGCCCCAGTTGTAATTGCTGTAGCGGACAGTCTGATCGCGGTCGGCATAGCGACCACCGACCTTCAGCCGCTTCAGGAACGAATCCTCGTCGAAATTATACTGGATGTCGCCGCGGAACGCCGCTTCCTCACCCTGCGACTTTTCGAAATGGTCCATCGCAGCGCGGAAGAAGTAGTTACCCGGATCAGTGAAATACTGCTGATCGTTCTGGCCATTGATGCGTGCGTTGGGCGAACACGTACCGGGCGTGGGGCACGGCGATCCATTGGGACTTGTCGCCCCGGCCCAGTCGGCCGACAGCCAGAGCGGCTTGTGATTGACGACGACCGGAATCTTGCCGGAAATGTCCAGCTCCTGGTCGGCAAAGCCGCCACCAAACAGGCTGAAATCGATCTGATCCCGGCGCGCCTGCACGAATTGCGCATCCGCCTGGAACGACCAGCGATCGTTCGGGGTGAATTTGAAGTTCAGGCCATAATCGGCGACGATATTCTTTTCATCGACCTCGCGGCGGGAATATTCCTGCTGCATACCGCCGGTCGGCGTCCGCCACGTGCCACCCGAATCCTGCGAGCGCCAGCCCGACCCGGGCAGCGTGATGTAGCCGCGCTCGAACACGCCATTCTCGTCATATTCGAAGTTCCGGAACGGCAGCGACCCGGTCAGCGGACATTCCGCGCGGGTGGTCGAACCACCGGTCGGCAGCCCCTGGTTGACGACATTGGCGCCGTTGCCGTTGGGACGGCAGCCATAGGGATAGGTGTTGAAATCCGACAGATCGGGCGCAGCCGCAGCCGTATATTCGCCCCAGCGCTGCGTGGCTTCGGTGCGCAGGAACTGGGCGGTCAGCATCGCCCGGCGATCAAGGCTTTCCCACTGACCGGCCAGTGCCACACCCTTGCGGCGCCGGTCATAATCCTGGGTCCGGAACTGCCCGCCCAGCGGCGCGTACAGCAGGCTGGCCCAGTCGGCCAGGCCGTCAGCGCCCGCCGTCTGCGGCGTGCCGCACAGGGCGTTGTTGCCCGGCAGGGTCTGCGTATCCGAATTGCCGGGCAGCGGGTTTGCGCAACGCTGCACCGAGGAGTCGGAGCTGTTGGCCTCGACCGCCAGCTGATAGTCGCGGGTCTGGAAATTCGCGACCTGAATGCCGTCGGAGCGGCTGAGCAGCTGCGAATAGCTGACATTGGCCAGCAGGCCGAACGTGCCGGCACCCGTGTCCCAGGTGTTCGACAGCAGCGCGGACATGGTGGGCGACGCCTGCTTGGCAAGATCGCCGTAATTCGCCTCAAGGTTGAAGCCGCCGTGCAGGCCGCGCCGGTCGAACGGCAGGCGCGTGCGCAGATCGACGACACCCGACAGGCCGCCCTCGATCATTTCGGCGGTCAGGTTCTTGGCGACGACGACCGAGCCGAGCAGTTCGGCAGGCACGTCCGCAAAGTTGATCGACTGTCCGCCGACGCCGGTGGAAAAGGTATCGCGGCCGTTGAATTCGGACCGAACATAGCTGAGGCCGCGGATGACGACGCCGGACCCTTCGACCGAGAAGTGGTCGGGGTCGTTCGAACCGGCAAAGCGGTTGATCGAAACGCCGGGGATGCGCTGCAGCGCTTCGGTCACCGACCGATCGGGCAGAGCGCCGATGTCCTGGGCGGTGATGGCGTCGACAACCGTGTCGGATCCGCGCTTGATCGACTGCGCATTGGCAAGGCTGGCACGAATGCCGGTCACGGTGATCACGTCATCGCCGGACGGCGCGTCCTGCGCGGCAGCGGCATCCGATTCGGCCGCAGCATCCTGTGCGAATGCGGGGGCCGCAGCAGCCATGGCGCAGATCGCCACCAGCGATGCACTTCCGCGCAGCAATTTCGCGATGTTGGATGGTGATTGAATTTCAGACCGCAGACCGTCGCGATGACGCATCATGCCCTCCCCCTGTGTTTTATACCCCGGCGCCACCAGTGCCCCTGATATGCGCTCAACTCAAATTGTTATCTGTTGATGGTAGCGTTAGCAAGGGCCGATTCTACCATTATCTGAGAATGTGTGGCGACATTGACACAGTTGTCATACCGATTTGACGGACTTGCCCCATGGCGCTTACTCTCCATCAGGCTGCCGTGAAGACTGTTATGAGTTATGCCGGCAAGCCAATGCAGCATAAGCGCAGCACGGTCGATGCCGGGGAGCAGGAATGACGAAGCAGATCGAGCGGGTAGTCATTGTGGGTGGCGGCACGGCCGGCTGGATGACGGCGGCGGCGCTGTCCAGAATGCTGGCGCGGGACCGGACCCGCATCACCCTGATCGAATCCGACGCCATCGGTACGGTTGGTGTGGGAGAGGCGACCATCCCGCCCATCCTGACGTTCAACCAGATGCTTGGCATCAACGAGAACGAGTTCATCGCCGCGACGAACGGCACGTTCAAACTGGGGATCGAATTCGTCAACTGGGCGCGCCAGGGCGACCGCTATTTCCACCCGTTCGGCCATTACGGCCATCCGGTGAACGGCGTTCCCTTTCACCAGCTTTACCTGCGCGAGCGGGCGCGCCGGCCGATGCCCGACATTTCCGCCTATTCGATGCCGTCGATGGCAGCCGCGCACAACCGGTTCGCCCGCCCCGCGGCAACGGCACAGTCCATCGTCCGTGAAATGATCTATGCCTTTCACTTCGATGCCTCGCTCTATGCCCGGTTCCTGCGCGATTATTCGGAACGCGGCGGCGTCACCCGGATCGAAGGCCGGATCGTGGGCGCGCATCGCGATGGCGAAAGCGGCGACATCGCGTCGGTCCAGATGGAGAATGGCGAACGCATCGCGGGTGACTTGTTCGTTGATTGCTCGGGCTTTCGCGGGCTGCTGATCGAAGAGGCGCTGGGTGCGGGCTATGACGATTGGAGCCACTGGCTGCCCTGCGACCGGGCCGTTGCGGTGCCCAGCGCGAATGTGGGGCCGCTGACGCCCTATACCCGATCGATCGCGCATTCGGCGGGATGGCAATGGCGGATTCCGCTGCAGCATCGGACCGGGAACGGCCATGTATTTTCGACTGCGCACATCAGCGAGGATGAGGCAACGGCGACCCTGCTGGCGAACCTGGAGGGCGAAGCACTGGCCGAGCCGCGAACCATCCGGTTCAAGACGGGGCGGCGGCGCAAGACATGGAGCCATAATGTCGTGGCGATCGGCCTGTCCGCCGGGTTCATCGAGCCGCTGGAATCGACCAGCATCCACTTGATCCAGACCGGGATTGCCCGGCTGATCGCCCTGTTCCCCGACACCGGGCGCAACGATGTCGAGCGCGCCGAATATAACAAGGTGCTGCAGGATCAGTTCGAAGATCTGCGCGATTTCATCATCCTGCACTATCACGCCACCGAACGGGACGATTCATCCTTCTGGAATTACATGCGCACCATGCCGATCCCGGAACCCCTGGCGCACAAGATGGCGTTGTTCCGGGGTCGCGGCCGCACGTTCCGGGATGGGTTCGAACTGTTCTCCCCCGCCAGCTGGGTCGCCGTGATGATGGGCCAGCGCCAGATGCCGACCGGCTATGATCCGGTCGCCGATGGGCTGGACGATGATGCGGTTGCCGCCATGCTCGAACGCTATCGGCAGGAGATCGCCGGCACGGTCGGCCAGCTTCCATCTCACGAAACCTTCATCGCCCGCATCCTGCAGCATCAGGGCATGCCGATGGACATGGCATCATGAGGCCGGATCGCATCCGCCGGGTGGTCATCGTCGGCGGCGGCACCGCCGGCTGGATGACCGCCGCCGCCATGGCACAGGTGATGGGCAGCCTCCCCGACCTGACCATCGAACTGGTGGAATCCGACGCGATCGGCACGGTCGGCGTGGGCGAGGCGACGATCCCGCAGATCACGTTGTTCAACGACCTGCTGGGCCTGGACGAAATCCAGTTCATGCGGGAGACGAACGCGACCTACAAACTGGGGATCGAATTCGTCGACTGGCGCCGGATCGGCCATCGTTACATCCACCCGTTCGGCACCTATGGCATCGACATGATGGGGATCGAGTTCCACCATCATTGGCTGAAGGGGCGGATGCTGGGCGACACGTCCGAGCTTGATGACTATTCAATGTCGGTCGTCGCCGCGCGCAATTCCAAGTTTCTGCGGCCACAGCCCGAAGCGCGCAATTCGCCGGTTTCAAAGATCGCCTACGCGTTTCAGTTCGATGCCGGCCTCTACGCCCGCTTCCTGCGCCGCTTTTCCGAAGCGCGCAGCGTGACCCGGACCGAGGGGCGGATCACCCGGGTAAACCAGCATCCGGAATCGGGGTTCATCACCGCAGTCGTGCTGGAGGACGGGCGCGAAATCGCGGGCGACCTGTTCATCGACTGCTCCGGCTTTCGCTCGATGCTGCTGGGTGAGACGCTGGGCGTGGGCTATGAGGACTGGACCCGCTGGCTGCCGTGCGACCGGGCAATGGCCGTGCCGTGCGAAAGCTCCGGCGACCAGCAACCGATCACGCGATCCACGGCACGCACTGCTGGCTGGCAATGGCGCATCCCGCTGCAGCATCGCACCGGCAACGGTTATGTCTATTCCAGCGCCCATATCAGCGATGACGAGGCGGCGGCGACGCTGCTTGCCCATCTCGACGCGCCTGCCCTGGCCGACCCGAAACCGATCCGTTTCACCGCCGGGCATCGCCATCGTTCCTGGGAGAAGAACGTGGTGGCGATGGGCCTTGCCGGCGGTTTCCTGGAACCGCTGGAATCGACCAGCATCCACCTGATCCAGTCTGGGATTGCGCGGCTGATGTCCCTGTTCCCGACACAGGGTTTTCATCAGCAGGAAATTGATCGGTACAATCGCGGATCGGTGAAGGAATATCTGGATATCCGCGATTTCCTGATCCTGCATTACAAGGCGACGGAGCGGGACGATTCCGATTTCTGGCGCTATTGCCGCACGCTGACCCCGCCCGAGGGGTTGCAGGAAAAGCTCGCCATGTTCCGGTCCAACGGCCGGGTGTTCCGCGAGCATGAGGAATTGTTCACCGAAACCAGCTGGCTGTCCGTCATGGTGGGTCAGGGGATCGAGGCTGGCGGCTATCACCCGGCCGCCGACCTGTTGCCGGATGCCGAAACGCTGAAACGGCTCCATCACATTCGCGCGATCATTGCCGACACCGCCGACCGGATGCCCACCCAGCGCGACTTCCTGATTGCCGAGGGGAGCGCATCGGGCGAGGTGCTGCGCAAGGCATCGTGACCACCCTGCCCTCGCCCACGCCGATCCGCGAGCTTGCGGGCGTCGATCGCGCCCGGTTCATTTCGGAGATCCAGCCGGCCGGACAGCCCGTCGTCCTGCGCGGCCATGCAGAACACTGGCCGGCGGTCCGCGCGGCCAGGCAATCCGACGAGGCGCTGGCCGAAATCTTCGCCGCGCACCACCCGCAGCGTCCCGTTCAGGTGCTGGTCGGCGCACCGGAAATCGAAGGACGTTTTTTCTACACGCCCGATTATCGCGGCCTCAATTTTACCCGCGGTGAAATCGGCCTTGAGGCATTTTTCGAGCGGCTGTTGAACGATCGGGCGCTGGAAGCCCCCTTTTCCATCGCGGTCCAGTCCGAAATCCTCGACGAATTGATGCCCGGTTTCGTTGCCGACCATCAAAGCCCGCTGCCGCCGACCGGCACCCCGGCGCGCGCGTGGATCGGCAACCGCATCCGCGTGTCGCCGCATTACGACCTGATGGAAAACATCGGCATCGTCGTTGCCGGGCGGCGGCGCTTCACCCTGTTTCCGCCCGATCAGGCCCGCAATCTCTATCTTGGCCCCATCGAGCTTACCCCCGCCGGAACGCCGGTCAGCCTGGTCGATACCGTTGCGCCGGATCTGGTCCGCTTTCCCCGCTATGCAGAGGCGGCATCCATGGCCCAGTCGGCGGTGCTGGAACCGGGCGATGCGATCTATATCCCGTTCCATTGGTGGCATGGGGTCGAATCGCTGGAACGGTTCAACCTGTTGGTCAATTACTGGTGGAATGCCGGGCGGCGGGACCTGCCCAATCCCTATGGCGCGTTGATGCACGCCCTGATCGCGCTGCGCCAGTTGCCGCCGGATCAGCGGGCGGCGTGGCGGCACAGTTTCATGCACCTGGTGTTCGACGATGATGTGGCGGACCATCTGCCCCGCGCCGCCCGCGGCGTGCTGGGCGATGCGGATGCAGAGATGATGCAGCGGATGCGCGCCACGCTGCGCCAGATGCTGGGCCAGCTTTGATCGATCGGGAACAGGAGCGCGGGACGATGCGGGCGATTACCGGAATGCTGACTGCGATCATCGCCCTGTCGGCGCCCGCTCTGGTTCATGCCGAACCGGCCGACGCGCCTGCCATCCGCCTTAATCAGCACGCCGTGCTGGCAGCGCCGGGTCAGACCGCGATCCTGATCGCGCCGGAACAATCGCCCATCGACTGGCAACTGATCGATGCGGCCGGAAAGCGGGTGGCGAGCGGCAAGACGGCGGCGTTCGGCGCAGACCGGCATTCCGGCCAGAGCGTACATCGCATCACCTTCAATGCCGCCCGCCTGTCGGGGCCGGGATACCGGCTGACAGCGGGATCGGCGACAAGCCGGCCCTTTTCCGTTCGGCCCGCCCCATATGGTCCGCTGAAACGGGCGGCGTTCAACTTTTTCTACCAGCAGCGTGCCGGGGTGCCGATCGACGCGCGGTTCGCCGGCGGCGAACGCTGGGCGCGACCGGCGGGCCATGCCGGCGAAACGGCCAGCTGTGTCGGCGGACGCGACGAATTCGGCAACGACTGGCCGCGCTGCACATACCGACCCGATGTGTCGGGCGGATGATATGACGCGGGCGATCAGGGCAAATATGTCGTCAATGGCGGGATCAGCGTCTGGACGCTGATGAACCTGTACGAACGTGCCAACCAACGGGGTGAGGCTCAGCCTTTTGGCGACAAGGGCGCGTTGATCCCCGAAAGCGGCAACGACGTCGACGACCTGCTGGACGAGGCGCGGTTCGAGCTGGAATGGATGATGAAGATGCAGGTGCCCGCCGGCACCCGCCTGTCCGTTCCGGTCGGGCAAAAGCGGGCACAGGCCGGCCTTGCCTTCACGGAAATCGACGCGGGCGGGATGGCGCATCACAAGATGAGCGACGAAAACTGGACGCCGCTGCCCACGCCGCCGCACCTCGACACGGCAAAGCGTGTGCTGTTCCCGCCCTCGACCGCCGCGACGCTGAACCTGGCGGCGGTGACCGCGCAATGCGCCCGGCTGTGGCGGGGGATCGATGCGGCCTTTGCCGATCGCTGCCTGGCATCGGCGCGGGCCGCCTGGGCCGCCGCGCGCCGCAATCCCGATGTCTATGCCATCGCGCCCTTTACCGGATCGGGCGGCTATGGTGACGGGACGCTGTCGGACGAATTCTTCTGGGCCGCCGCCGAACTGTTCGCCGCGACGGGCGATGCCGACGCCCGCGCGGTTGTTGAGGCATCGCCGCCGCTGACGGGTGAGCCGCTGTCGGAACCCGGCTGGGGATCGACCGCGACGCTGGGCGCGGTCACCCTAATGGTCAGCCGTCCCGCCCTGCGCGACGAACAGCGCGCGGCATTGCTGCGTGGGCTGACCGCCGGTGCCGACCGGTTCGTCAGTGACCGGCAGTCGGTTGGTTATGCCATTCCCTATGGCCCGGAAAGCCTGCCCTGGGGATCCAATTCCAACCTGCTGAACCGGGCAATGCTGCTGGGTCTGGCACACGACCTGACCGGACGCGAAGCCTATCGTCAGGGGGTCGTCGATGCGATGGACTATCTGCTCGGTCGCAACCCGCTCGACCAAAGCTATGTGTCCGGCTTTGGCGCGCGGCCGATGCAGCATCCCCATCATCGCTTCTGGGCACCATCCGCCGACCCGGCGCTGCCTCCCCCGCCGCCCGGCGTGCTGTCCGGCGGGCCGAACAGCCGCCTTTCGTCGCCGGCAGGGCGCAAACTGGCGGGCAAATGCGTTCACCAGACCTGCTGGGCCGACGATATCGACGCGTATGAGCTGAACGAGGTCGCGGTAAACTGGAACGCGCCGCTGCTCTGGGTGGCCGCCTGGCTGGATGCTCCCCGCCGCTGAATTACCGCTCTAGCATTATAACACACCCTTGATATCCTGCGCGAATATCAGGGGGATTCGTGATGCTCGAACTCAACAATGTCACCCATACCTATCCGAACGGTACGCGGGCGCTGGACGGGGTAACGCTGTCCATCCCCAAGGGGATGTTCGGCCTGCTTGGCCCCAATGGCGCCGGCAAGTCGACGTTGATGCGGACCATCGCTACGCTTCAGTCGCCCAGTACGGGCAGCATCACTTTTGGTGCCATCGACGTTCTGAAACAGCCAGAGGCGCTGCGCCGCACGCTTGGGTATCTGCCGCAGGATTTCGGCGTTTATCCGCGCGTCTCGGCCTATGACATGCTGGATCACATGGCGGTGCTGAAGGGCGTGGCCAATGCGCGGGAACGCAAGGAAACGGTCGAGACGCTGCTCAATCAGACCAATTTGTGGAAGTTCCGCAAAAAGGCGATTGCCGGTTTTTCGGGCGGGATGCGTCAACGCTTCGGCATTGCCCAGGCGCTGATCGGCAACCCCGAACTGATCATTGTCGACGAACCGACTGCGGGGCTTGATCCGGAGGAGCGCAACCGCTTCCTCAACCTGCTTGCCGAAATCGGAGAAAACGTCGTCATCATCCTGTCGACGCACATCGTCGAGGATGTGGCCGACCTGTGCCCGCGCATGGCGGTGCTGGCCGATGGCCGCATCCAGCTGGAAGGCGCACCGCTCGACCTGATCGATCGTTCGCGCGGCACCATCTGGGCCAAGACCATCGCCCGGACCGAACTGGACGAGCACAAGGCACGGTACGAGGTGATCTCGACGCGGCTGTTCGCAGGACGGACGATCATCCACATCCTGTCGCCGAGCGATCCCGGCGATGGCTTCGCCGCAGTGTCGGGCGGGCTGGAGGATGTCTATTTCTCCACCCTGGCGAAATCGCGCCGCGCCGCCTCGCCTGTGCCCGCAGCCGCCTGATCCGGAGAAAGCCCGATGTTTGGCAAGATCGCGGCGTTCGAGCTGCGCTACCAGTTCCGCAACCCGGTTTTCTGGGTCGTGTTCATCCTCTTCTTCCTGTTCGCGTTCGGCGCGGTCGCCACGCCGAACATCAGCATCGGATCGGGCGGCAATGTTCACAAGAACAGCCCGCAAGCGATCATGCAGGCGTATCAGATCTTCTCGCTGTTCTTCATGTTCGTCACGGTCGCATTCGTCGCAAACGTGGTGGTGCGCGACGATGACAGCGGGTTCGGCCCGATCGTCCGAACGACGCGGGTGTCGAAATTCGCCTATCTGATGGGCCGGTTCGTCGGCGCGTGGATCATCGCGGCCATCGCCTTTCTGTCCATTCCCATCGGCATGATCGTCGGTTCGGCCATGCCATGGGTCGATCCAGAAACGCTGGGGCCGGGCCTGTTGTCGCACTACGCCTATGCGTTTGTGGTGCTGGCGCTGCCCAACCTCCTGCTCACCTCAGCTATCTTTTTCGGCGTTGCCACGCTGACCCGGTCGATGATGTGGAGCTATGTCGGCGTCGTCCTGTTCCTCGTGCTGTACACCGTCCTGCTGGCCGTAGTTTCAACCCAGCCGGAATGGCGGGAAACGGCGGCCTATCTGGAGCCGTTCGGCCTTGGCGCGGTCGGTTATGTGACGCGATACTGGACGGCGGCCGAAGCCAACACGATGATGCCGGCCTTTGCCGGGATGTTGCTGGTCAACCGGGCCATCTGGTTCGTGGTATCCATCGTCGCACTGCTCATTGCGATCTGGCGGTTCCGGTTCATCGAAAAGGGCGCGGCTTCGTCAAAGCCCGGCAAGGTGCCGCCTGGCGAGCCGCTGCTGGTCGACCGCCTGCCGGACACCCGGCCTGATGCCGCCAATGCCAGCCGGCTATGGGCACGGTGCCGCTTCGAAATGGCGCAGGTGTTCAAGAGCCCGGCGTTCTTTGTCCTGATGGTCATCGGCCTGTTCAACGCCATCGGCGCGCTGATTTTCGCAAACGAGATTTACGGCACGCCCGGACGGCCGCTCACCTTTGCACTGATCCCGGTCCTGCTCGGCGCCTTTTCGATCATTCCGGTCATCATCGCGGTCTATTATGCCGGCGAACTGGTCTGGCGCGACCGCGACCGCAAGATGCACGAAATCGTCGATGCGACCTCGCTGCCGAACTGGGCCTATCTGGTGCCCAAGGTGCTGGCGGTCAGCTTGGTGCTGTTTTCGACGCTTGCCATTTCGGTGATTGCCGCCGTGCTGGTGCAGCTGTTCCGGGGTCAGACCGACCTGGCGCTCGGCAGCTATTTCGGCTGGTATCTGATGCCGCTGGGCGTCGACATGATCATCCTCGCCATCCTGGCTGTGTTCATCCAAGCGCTGGTGCCGAACAAGTATCTCGGCTGGGGCCTGATGGTTGTTTACGTCGTGGCGACGCTGACGCTGTCCAACCTTGGCTTCGACCACCCGCTCTATCTGTACGGATCGACGGGTGCGGCCCGCTTTTCCGACATGAACGGGGATCAGATCGGCGGAGCGACCGGTTGGTGGCTGCGCCTGTACTGGGGCGCATGGGCACTGATCCTGGCCGTGCTGGCCCATCTGTTGTGGCGGCGTGGGACCGAGGACCGGCTGAGCCCGCGATTGCGGCGGATGCCGGCGCGGCTTGCGGGCGGACCGGGCGTCCTTCTGGCACTGGGGGTCGTTGTTGCGGCGGCCAGCGGCGGCTGGATTTTCTACAACATGAACGTCCTGAACCTGTACCGGAACAGCGACGAACAGGAAAAACTGCTGGCCGATTTCGAGAAGAAATATCTGAAATACGAGGGGGTGGCGCAGCCAGCGTTGACCGACATCAAGCTGGACGTCGCCATCCACCCCGCTGATCGGCAGGCGGTGGTCAAGGGCGTTTACCGGTTCGTCAACGATACCGGACAGCCGGTGCCGGAACTGCATGTGCGGCTGCAGGATCAGCAGACCCGGCTCGTGTCGGTCACCGTTCCCGGCGCGACGCTGGCGAGCAACGATGCGGCGTTCAAGTACCGCATCTATCGGTTTGCAAAGCCGCTCGCGCCCGGTGCCACCGGCACGCTCAGCTTTGAGACGATCCGCGAGCAAAAGGGCATTCGCGCCAATGGCGAGGATACCCGGTTGGTCGCCAACGGCACCTTCCTGAACAATGGCGAGTTCGCGCCGCTGATCGGAATGGATCGCAGCGGTCTGTTGCAGGACCGGGTAAAGCGCCGCCGCTATGGCCTGACGCCCGAACTGCGGCCGGCGAAGCTGGAGGATCAGTCCGCCCGGATGCGCAACTATGTCGGCAATGCCGATTGGGTGCGCAGCGACATCACCGTGTCGACCGATGCGGATCAGACGCCGATCGCGCCTGGGCGCAAGGTGGCGGACATGTCGGCCAATGGCCGACGCACCGCCCGTTTCGTTTCGACCGCCCCGATCCTCAGCTTCTTTTCGGTTCAGTCCGCGCGCTATGCCGAAAAGACCATGGATGCGGGCGGCGGCGTGAAGTTGACGGTGTTCTACCATCCTGCCCATGCGTACAACACCGACACGATGCTGAAGGCGATGAAGGCGTCGCTGGATTATTACCGCGGCAATTTCGGCCCCTATCAGTTCGACTATGCCCGGATCATCGAGTTTCCGGGCTATGCCAGCTTTGCCCAGGCCTTTGCCGGCACCATGCCTTATTCGGAATCATTGGGCTTCCTTGCCGACAACAGCGATCCGGACGAGATCGATTATGTCACCTATGTCACCGCGCACGAGGTTGCCCACCAATATTGGGCGCATCAGCTGATCAGTGCGGATCAGCAGGGCGGCACGGTGCTGGTCGAAACCATGGCGCAATATTCGGCGCTGATGGTGATGAAGAAGCTGTACGGAGAGGACAAGATCCGCCGTTTCCTGAAATATGAGCTGGACAATTACCTGCGCTCGCGCGGCGGAGAGGTGATCGAGGAACTGCCGCTGCTGCGCGTCGAGAACCAGGGCTATATCCATTACCGCAAGGGCGCGCTGGTCATGTACCTGCTTCAGGATCGCCTGGGCGAGGACCGGATGAACACGATGCTGGCGGGCTTGCTTGACCGTTACCGGTTCAAGGGCGCGCCCTATGCCGCATCGACCGACCTCTTGGCCGGCCTCAACAGCATCGCCCGCAATCCTGCGGAGCGGCAGCTGATCAGCGACCTGTTCGAACGCATCACGATCTATGACCTGAAGGTGACCGACGCCAAGACCCGGCCGGTTGGCGGCGGCAGGTTCGAAACGGTCGTCACGGTGGAGGGCAAGAAATTCCATGCCGATGGCCGCGGCAAGGAAACCGAAGCGCCGTTGGCCGACACGATCGACATCGGTCTGTTCGCTGCCCGTCCGGGAGTGGGTGCCTTTGCCGCCAAGGACGTGCTCCTGATGGAGCGTCGCCCGGTGAACAGCGGAAAGCAGCAGATCCGGATCGTCACCAACGGCGAACCGAAAATTGCAGGCGTCGATCCTTACAACAAATATGTCGATCGCAATTCCGACGATAACGTTGCTGCGGTGACCCGCTGACCGGAGACCCGGGCCGGCGGGGGGGGGCATGCCCGTCCGCCGGCCCTAGGTTTCACCCGTTGACGATGGTGCCTCCATTGGGATGCAGCACCTGTCCCGACATGTAGCTGGAATCGTCGCAGGCCAGAAACAGAAAGGCGGGGGCAACCTCATTGGGCTGGCCCGGCCGGCCCATCGGCGTCCCTTCGCCAAAATGCGCGAGCTTTTCGGGTGAAGCCCCGCCCATCGGATTAAGCGGCGTCCATATGGGACCTGGCGCGACGCCGTTCACCCGGATCCCCTTGCCGATCAGATTTTCGGACAGGGCCCGCGTAAAGGCAGTGATCGCCCCTTTGGTCGACGAATAGTCGAGCAGCTCGGGCTCGCCCTGATAACTGGTGACGGAAGTGCAGTTCACGATGGCGGACCCGGACTTCAAATGCGGCAGCACGGCCTGCGTCATGAAGAACATGCCGAAGACATTGGTCTGAAATGTCCGGCGCAGCTGATGCTCGCTGATGTCGGTCAGCTCCTTGTCGGGATGCTGTTCCCCGGCATTGTTGACCAGGATATCGACGGTGCTGAACGCATCGATCACGGTTTGCGCGGCGGCGGCACAAAAGGATTTGTCACCGATATCGCCGGCAATCGTGATGGCGCGGCGACCCTCTGCTTCGACGATGCGCCGGCTTTCGTCCGCATCGTCATGCTCGTTCAGATAGACGATGGCGATATCGGCGCCTTCGCGGGCGAACAATGCTGCAACGGCTCGCCCGATGCCGCTGTCTGCGCCGGTGATGACAGCCACCTTCCCGCTCAGCCGGCCGGAACCGGGATAGCGTGGCTGCCAGTCGGGTGCCGGCGTCAGCAACGCCTCTTCGCCGGGCAGCGCGTCTTCGTGCAACATGTCGATGGGATCGGACATTGGGGCTCTCCTTGCCTGATGCTTGGCAAGGGAACGGCGGGCGGTTCCGATCAGTTCCGCCGATGTCTCGGCCTGTCCGGGCGGGTCAGCGCTGCGAATGACGCTCCCGCCCGGGGCCGGTGGCGGTCATGCCGCGATCAGGCGATCGGCAGGACCGGGGTCGCCGAGGCAACCAGGACAACAGTGACGAACAGCGCGCCGACCAGCGAGACCAGCTGACGCGAAACATTGGAAACATTCATCATGATTTTCACTCCCTGTATCCAGCGTATCGGACCGTCCGTCGCTGATGCACCATGCTTTGCAGAGAGCGTGCCAGTTTCACTTTTCGAGCATTTTCAATGGGTTGAAAAACGGCTTTGGCAATATTGGTATTGAATGCCTATATGAACCGGCAATTTACACCTTTCATCGGCGCATTTCACCAATTTGCGCAGATTCGGTTCCTGCCCGATTCTTTGGCGCGATACAGTTCCACATCCGCGCGCTGAAATGCTTCGGTCAGCGGCTCACCGGGCATGATGGAGGTCATGCCGCCCGAAAAGGTCAGCTCGCCCACCGGCATATCGGTTTCGCGCAGCCGATACCGCTTGCGGGCAACCACATGGCGACAGGTGTCGAGCAGCCGCTCCGCCTCGTCGGGCTCGATCCCCGTAAACAGGATCGCAAACTCCTCACCACCATGCCGGGCCACGAAATGGCCCGTGCACTGGCCGGCCAGCGCCTGGCCGATCGCCTTCAGCACCCGGTCGCCCACCGCGTGGCCGAACTGGTCGTTGACCGCCTTGAAATGGTCGATGTCGCAGATCGCGACGATCAGCGGCTCGCCCGTTGCGGCCTGCGCCTGGAACGCCTCTTCGAACGCGCGGCGGTTGGGCAAGTCGGTCAGCGGGTCGCGGCGGGCATTGTCGCGCGCCTCTTCCAGTTTGGCACGCAGCTCGCTTGCCTCGCGCGTTGCCAGATCAAGCCGCGATTCAGCGACCCGCACGCGTTCCAGCATCGTGCCGGTGATGAATTTCACCTTGTCGATGACGGTTTCGAACGTCTCGTCATCGCTGTGGGGCGTTGCGATTGCGGCGGCGCTTTCGGCAAGGTCACGACCGAAATCGGCGGTTTCCGCCTGCATGTCGCGCATCATGTCCTCGAAACCCTGCACCTGCATCTGGGTGCGGGCCACGAGGCCTTCGACCAGGCGGCGCTGTTCGGACAGAGTCGTTGCGCTGTCGGCGGACCCGCCTTCGATATGCCCGCCGATCGAATCGACCTCGCGGGCGGTCAGGCGCACGCCGCCGTCGGTCAGGGCAGCCACTGCCTTGGCGATCGGGCCATCCGGATCGGCGACGACATGATAGGCAAAGGTGTAGTTTGCCGGATTCGGATCGAGCCGCTGATTCGTCAAGAACGACCCGATCCGCCCGAACAATCCTTCACCGCCGACCTTTTGGCCGATTGAACCCATGGCAACTTGACTGGCCATGTCGCCCCTTCCCGCTTCATCGCATTCGACAATGGCCCGGATGCGCCATCGTTATGCCAATGACCTATCGGAAAAAGGCTAATAGCCGGTTGCTAGGACGTTAACCGTCCGGCAACCGGCGAGCCGGGATCAGCCGCGGCTGGCCCGATAGCGCTTGGCGGCAGCCAGGGTTTCGCGGATGTGCGACATCGGGCTCATGTCCGTGTGCGACAGCAGGATGCTGCCATCGGGCGCGATGACATAGCTGGTGCGGTTGGTGATCGCGCGGCCGTTCATTTCGCGGCCCAGCGCCACGTCGAACTGCTTGACCAGCGCAGGGCTGGCATTGGCCACGCGGAACTTGCCCGCACAATGCTCATTCGAAAAGCGCTGCAGCGTGGGCACATCGTCGGCCGACATGCCGATGACGGTCGCGCCCGCCGCCTTGAACTGATCAAGCTGGTCGGCAAAGGCCTTTGCCTCGGCATTGCAGCCGCTGGTGAAGGCGGCGGGGAAGAAATAGAGGACGACCGGCCCGCGCTTCAGCTCGGCCTTGAGGTCCACCTTGGTCACCTTGCCCGCCATCGCGCCCTGAGTGACGAACATCGGCGCCTTTGCCCCCTGCTTCAGCGCGGCGCTGGCCGGCATGGCGACAAGGGCGACGGCCATCAGGGTCAGGGCAAGACGACGCATTGGCTTCACTCCATAAACAGACAGCCCGGTGTAGTGCCCCCGGCCTGCAAAGTCGATTACCGCACAAAGGCTATGCCAAGCCGCGCGGCGGTGGAGCGCAGTCGATAGTCGCTGAGCGTTTCGCCATGGCCGGTAAACACCTGTCCGAACAGCGACAGGCCAAGCCCGCCGCCCAGCCGCGTCAGCGGATAGGACACGAACCCTTCCACCGCGCCGCGCCCCGTTGCCGGATTGCCGCGCAGCGTCGCCGCCAGCTTCAGCCGGTCGCGCTGAACCAGCGCGGCCTGAACCGACCCATAACCCCAATAGTCCTCAAGATCCGGGGCAGTCCCCTGCGTACCGACATAAAACCATGCCTGCGGCGTGATGCTGGCCGACCAGCCATCGCCAAGGTCGAAATCGCGGGTCACGCGGGCATAGATCCGGTTCGCGTCGATGGATCCGGCCGTCCCCTTGCCGTTCGAATCGTGCCGCCAGCCAGCCGCACCGGTCCAGCCATCGGCAATTGGCAGCTGCCAGAAAATCTCGGGACTATAGATCTGTTCGCGGATCGGCCCGGACGGTTCCTGAAGCGCCCAGAACATCGTCTGGGTCCAGGCGACGCGCAGCCCGGCCAGCGCGCTGTCATCGGCAAAGGGCTGAACGGCGACGCTCAGTTGCAGTTTCGCGCCATCGTCGGCCAGGCCGAACGCGCCATAAACCGGCTCATGCGGACGAAACCGGGTCAGGAAACCACGATCGGCACCCGCGTCGCTGTCGGCCATCACCAGTTCGCCAGCTTTGGCCACCGCTGGCGAAGGCGCGGCATCGGCACCGTCGGCGCGGGCCAGCGCCGCCGCGCGCGGATCGACATTGCGATAGCGGGCGCGGGCAAATCCGCCGGGCGCGACGGTGACGCTCGCTTCCCCCTCCCGGAACAGCGTCAGCGGCGTGCCGTCGGCGGCCACCACGTCGATCCGGCTGGGCAGCGGGACCGTGGCCGGATCCACCCCTTCATTGACGATGAACACCGGCACGCCGTCGACGGCCGCCCCCGCGTCCGCTGGCCGGTCGGGCAGGATGCGGGTCTGTGCCGCGACGGGCAGCGGAGCAATCAGGGCGGCAAGAGCGATCGGGATGCGCATGACATTGGCGTGACACGGCGATGTTGCGGTTCCGTGAAGCGGATGTGCGATCGCCGACGGTTTCCCTCAGCGCGGCAATGCTCTAACGGGCGATATGGCCGTTTCCTCTCAAGACCTTGCCCTTGCCGAACAGCTTGCCGATGCGGCGGGCGCCGTCATCCGCCGCTATTTCCGGGGCGAGGCGGGCCTTGTCACCAAGGCGGACGCATCGCCCGTCACCCTGGCCGACCGCGAGGCGGAGGAGGCGATGCGCCGCTTGCTTGTCGCCGAGCGGCCGATGGATGGGATTCACGGCGAAGAGTTCGGCGTGCGCGAGGGGACCAGCGGGCGCGTCTGGGTGCTCGACCCCATTGACGGCACCCGCGCCTTCATCGCCGGACGGCCGATTTTCGGCACGCTGATCGCGTTGATTGAGGATGGTTGGCCCGTACTGGGCGTGATCGACCAGCCGGTGCTGAAGGAACGATGGGTCGGCGCGGTTGGTCGGCAGACGCTGTTCAACGGCACCCCGGCGCGGACGCGCACCTGTCAGGCGCTGGCCGACGCGCTGTTGGCGACAACCAGCCCGGCGCTGTTCACCGACGATCAGCTGCACGCGTTCGAGCATCTGGACGGGGCGGTCCGCTCCACCGTGCTGGGCGGAGATTGCTATAACTATGCCAGCGTCGCCAGCGGATGGATCGACGTGGTGGTCGAGGCGGGGCTGAAGCTCCACGATTTCGCCGCGCTGGTGCCGGTGGTCGAGGGCGCGGGCGGGCGGATGTGCGACTGGTCGGGCGATCCGCTGCACGCCGGCAGCAATGGCGAAGTGGTTGCGGCGGGCGATCCGGCGCGCATCGACGACATCCTCGACGCGCTCGCCTGTCGGGGCGGGCACTGATTCGGGGACCGATTTGGCGGCCAGGAATGCGCGGGCGCGCGGTGCCCGCCGTCCCTAGAGCTGATGCCCCGTCCGGTCGCGTTTGGTGGCGAGATAGCGTTCGTTGTGCGGGTTGGGCGGCAGCTTGTGCGCCACCCGTTCCGCCACCGCGATGCCCGCCGCCTCCAGCCCCGCGACCTTTTTCGGGTTGTTGGTCAGCAGGCGCACCCGCCGCTGACCCATCAGCGCCAGCATCCGGGCCGCCACGCGAAAATCGCGTGCGTCGATGGCAAAGCCCAGCCGGGTATTGGCATCGACGGTGTCATAGCCCTGATCCTGCAGCGCATAGGCGCGCAGTTTGTTGATGAGGCCGATGCCGCGTCCTTCCTGACGCAGATAAAGGAGGATGCCCCAGCCATTTGCCCGGATCGCGGCCAGCGCGGCTTGCAGCTGCGGCCCGCAATCGCATTTCAGGCTGCCCAGCACATCGCCGGTCAGGCATTCGCTGTGCAGGCGAACCAGCGGCGGATTGCCGTCGGGTTGACCGATCAACAGCGCGACATGCTCGCCCGGCCCCTCTGGCGTGCGAAAGGCGACGATTTCCGCATCCTCCGCCACCGCGACGGGCAGGCGCGCACGCGCGGCGATGGTCAGGCGGACGGGATCGTCATGCGCCGCGATGTCGTCGGGGCTGATCGCATCGGGATCGGCCGGATCGCCGGGAACCGCGAAAAAAGCGGGCAGCAGACCGGCATTGCGGGCCAGGATCAGCGCGGCGGCAGAGGCGGCGGGGGCATGGCCCGGGACCGCACGGAACGGCCCCTTCATCGGCGTCGCCATGTCCAGTTGCGGATCGGCCAGCGCCGTGGCGATGCGGAAATCGATCCAGGGCGCACGATCGACCCAGACGGGTGCATCGGGCTGTGCCGCGCCAAGCTGATTGGCGAGCTTGAGCGTTGCCGCGCGGCCAAAGCTGATCAGGATCGCCGCCCGGCCATCGGGATCGAACGCCGCCAGCCGCGCATCGTCCGCGGTTTCGATTCCCAGCAGCGACAATGCCCCGTCCGGCCCGGCCAGCGTGACCGGCCAGCCGCGGCGCAGCGCATCCATGGCGCGCGCAACCCGGCGGGGCGCGTCCATCAGAAATCGAACTCGGTTTCGATGGGGATATGGTCGGACGGTTTCAGCCAGCTGCGGCAATGTTCATGGACGCGGTGCGCGACGGCGCGGGCCGCCACGTCGCGGCTTGCCCACATATGGTCGAGGCGGCGGCCGCGATCCGATGCCAGCCAATCCTTTGCCCGGTAGCTCCACCAGGTATAGAGACGCGCGGGCGGGGGCACGAACTGGCGGCCCAGATCGACCCAGTCGTTCGCCGCCTGAAGCCGGGCGAGCGCCTCCACCTCCACCGGCGTGTGGCTGACCACGTCGAGCAGTTGCTTGTGGCTCCACACATCGCTTTCCAGCGGCGCGATGTTGAAATCGCCGACCAACAGCACCGGCTGACCCGACAGGCCCGCTGACCACTGAGTCATGCGTTCGATGAAATCGAGTTTCTGCCCGAACTTTGGATTGGCTTCCCGGTCGGGAATGTCGCCGCCGGCGGGCACATAGACATTTTCGAGGCGAAGGCCATTGGCCAGCCGCACGCCGATATGCCGCGCCTCTCCATTCGCCTGCCAGTCGAGGCGGTCGTCCTCGGCCAGGGGAACGCGGCTGATCACGGCAACGCCATGGTGCATCCGCTGACCGTTAAGGGCGATATGGTCATAGCCGAGCGCCCTGAACGGGGCGTGCGGGAAATCGCTATCGATGACCTTGGTTTCCTGAAGACACAGGATGTCCGGTGCCGATTCGGTCAGGAACCGTTCGACGATTTCCATGCGAAACCGGACGGAATTGATGTTCCACGATGCAATGCGCAGGCTGGCCATGGCCGGGATGTAGCGGGCGATGCGCGCTTCCGCCAGATTGGAAGGCCTTATGACGGGGAAGCGGGCCGGTGCCGCCTCAACCGGAAACGGAAAGGCCCCTGCTCCGGGGGCATGGAACAGGGGCCAACCGTGCGTTCGTCACGCAGGCGTGACACGCGGGGGCCGGGCAACAGGGGGGAATCCCGGCGGGGCGCGTCACATGATCGGAAATAGCAGCGGCAAGATTGCCCCAATATGAACGGAAGCGTTCAGCTTGGCCGGGCGGGCTTGCGCGGTTCGTTGAACTTGAAGGCGTTGTCGCCCACCGGACCGTTGAACTTCTGCTGGCTCAGGCGGATCGTCGTGCGGTTGCTCTGCGCGTCCGTGGCGACCCAGCCCTGCAGCATCAGGCCCGCAGGCGCAGCGGCATTGCGCACGAAGATCAGGCGGATCCGGCCATATTCGGGCCGCTTGGGATCATAGGCCTCCACCGTCACCACGCCGGGATCGACGCTGGGCACGATGCGCGCATATTTCGATGCGTCGCGATCGGGATTGAGCAGGATCGACAGCGGCGAATTGCCGACGGGCCAGCGCTGTTTCTGACCCACCTGATAGTCGAGGAAATAGAGCGATTTGCCGTCGCTGACGATCAGGATCGGCACGCCCTTTTCATATTGGAAACGGATCTTGCCGGGTTTTTTCAGGGTGAGCGTGCCGGTCAGCACCTTGCCCGCGCGGTCGGTCTGGCTGAACGCGGCGGTCATGGTTTCGGTCGCGGACAGATGGCGCTGCACATCGGCCAGCGTCACATTCTGCGCCTGTGCATGGATGGCGACGGGTGCTGCAAGGGCGGTCAGCGCAAGGGCGGCGCCAAGGGGGCGGAACATGGGGGTCATTCTCCAGATCATCGGACACGGGCTAGGCCGGCGGCATTGAACGCGCGGTGAACCCATCGGGTTGCGATCAGTTCAGCGGGCGGCCGTCCTCGTCCATCAGCACTTCGCGCCGGCCGACATGGTCGGGGCGGCCGACCAGCCCGTCCTTTTCCATCCGCTCGATCAGGCGAGCGGCGGAGTTGTAGCCGATGCGCATCTGGCGCTGGAGCCAGCTGGTCGATGCTTTCTGGTTTGACGCGACGAACATGATCGCTTGGCGGTACTGATTGTCTTCCGGGCTGTCGCCGTCGACGGGGGAACCGTCGAGCGCGAAGCCGCCATCCTCCGGCTCCTCGGTCACGGCGTCGATATAATCGGGTTCGCCCTGGGCGCGCCAGTGATCGGCCACCGCCTGAACCTCCTCGTCGCTGACGAACGGGCCGTGGATGCGGGCAAGCTGCTTGCCGCCGGACATGTAGAGCATATCGCCCTTGCCCAGCAGCTGTTCGGCGCCCTGTTCGCCGAGGATCGTGCGCGAATCGATCTTGGACGTGACGTGGAAACTGATGCGGCGGGGCAAGTTCGCCTTGATGACGCCGGTGATGACGTCGACCGAGGGGCGCTGCGTCGCCATGATCAGGTGGATGCCCGCCGCTCGCGCCTTTTGCGCCAGCCGCTGGATCAGGAATTCCACCTCCTTGCCCGCGGTCATCATCAGGTCGGCCAGTTCGTCCACCACGATCACGATCTGGGGCAGCGGGGTCAGGTCGAGGATTTCCTCCTCATATACCGGTTTGCCGTCCTCATATCCGACCTGAACCCGGCGGCCCAGCTTTTCGCCCTTGGCACGGGCGGTGCGAACCTTTTCGTTGAAGCTGGCGAGGTTGCGGACATTGACGTTCGCCATCATGCGATAGCGTTCCTCCATCTGCTCGACCGCCCATTTCAGCGCGCGCACCGCCTTTGGCGGCTCGGTCACCACATCGGCGAGCAGGTGCGGGATGCCCTTGTAGATGCTGAGTTCCAGCATCTTGGGGTCGATCATGATCATGCGACACTGATCGGGGGTCAGGCGATAGAGCAGCGACAGGATCATGGCATTGAGGCCGACCGACTTGCCCGAACCGGTGGTGCCCGCGACCAGCAGGTGCGGCATGGGGGCCAGATCGGCGATGACGGGATCGCCCGCGATGTTCTTGCCCAGCACGATGGGCAGCTGCGCGTTCATGTCCTCGAACGACTGGCTGGCGACCAGTTCATGCAGGCTGACCATCTCGCGATTGGCGTTGGGCAGTTCGATGCCGATCACGCTGCGCCCCGGAATGGTGGCGACGCGGGCGGAGATCGCGCTCATGTTGCGGGCGATGTCGTCGGCCAGCGCGATGACGCGGCTGGCCTTGATCCCAGCCGCCGGTTCCAGTTCGTACATGGTGACGACCGGGCCGGGCGACACCTTAACAATCTGACCCTTCACGTTGAAATCGTCGAGCACGGTTTCAAGGAGGCGGGAATTGCGCTCCAGCGCGGCACGGTCGGCGCCCGCATTCTTGCGCGGCGGCGATGGTTTCAGCAGGTCGATCGGGGGCAGGCGATAATCGTCCTTGAGGTCGAAACTGGTCTGCACCGCCTTTGGCTTTGCCACGGCAGGCGGCGCGGCGCGATCGGCGATGACGGGCGCAGGGCGCGGTTCGGCAATCACCGGGCGGCGGGGGGCCGCATCCTCGATGCCGGTCACGTCATCCTCGTCACTGTCGAACGGCACGGGGGCGCTGCGACGTTCCCGCGCCGGGGCGGGTGCGGCAGCGGCATCCCCGCCATCGCGGCGCAGACGCGGCAGACGCAGCGACGGGCGCGGCCAGGCAATGGACAAAGCGCGCGACCACAGCATCACCCCGCCAAGGAACGAGGCCACCGCCAGCAGCCGCGACGCCCATAACGTGACCACCGGCTCACCAATCAGCTCGATCAGCGACCGCACCCCGCCAGCAACGCCCAGGCCGACGATGCCGCCCCAGCCGGCCGGCAGGTCCGCCATCGCATCGCGCCACAGAAACCCCATGGCCAGCCCCATCAGCAGCACGCCGATCACGCAGTCGCGCAGCATCCCGCGCCAGCCGCCAAGGCCGGTATCGCGCAGCAATCGCCAGGCGATGACCAGGCCAAGCGGCAGCAAAAGGACGCCCGCAACGCCAAACAGGAACAGGATCAGTTCGGCGACATAGGCACCCACAATGCCCATCCGGTTCATCACCAGCCCGCCCGCCGCCGTGTTGAGCGCAGGATCGGCCGGCGAATAGGTGGCCAGCGCCACGCCCGCCAGAAGGGTGAGGACCAGCAGCGCCAGCCCGCCGATCAGGGCCATGGAGCGGACCGCGCCGTCGCGGATCGCCGATCGCATCAGCATTGGGGACGGGCGGCTGGCCATGGTCGAAATTCCGGAACGATGAATGGAAGAGAGCGCGGCCGGAGTCTCGCTTGACCGGAGTCTGGCGTCAAGCGGTCGCCATTGGCAGCGGATGCGCAGCGCATTAGATGGTTGCCCATGGAACCGACTGCCCCCGCCCCCGCCGATGCCCAGGCCGATGTCCTTATCCTTGGCGGAGGGCTGGTCGGCAATGCCCTGGCCGTCGCGCTGGACGTGCACGGCGTCACGTCGATCATCGTCGATCCCGCCGATCCGGCCGTCGTTCTGGCCTCTGAATTCGATGGTCGCGCGTCGGCGGTATCGAGCACCAGTTACCGGATGCTGACCGCCATCGGCGTGATTTCCCGCGTAGCCGACCATGGCTGTCCGATTCGCGCGATCCGCGCAACGGACGGGCTGGCCCCCGGCGTGCTGGATTTCCTGACTGATCCGGGGGACGACGCGCTGGGCGTGATGATTGAGAACTGGCGGCTGAAAACCGCGCTGTTCGAGGCAGCGCGCGATGCGGCCCATGTCGATCAGCGGATGTTGACCCGCGCGACAAAGGTCGAGCGTGGCCCGCACGGTGTGACCGCGACGCTCAGCGACGGGACGACAGTTCGTGCGCAGCTGCTGGTCGGCGCGGACGGTCGGCCATCCCCGACGCGCGAGGCAGCGGGCATTCCCGTCGCCCGCTGGTCCTATGATCATGTGGCGATGATCACCGCGTTCCATCACGAGGTGCCGCACGACAATGTGGCGTTCGAGATTTTCTACCCCGCCGGGCCGTTTGCCATCCTGCCGATGCTGGACGATGCCGATGGGCACCGGTCGGCGCTGGTATGGACGGTCGAATCGGCCGAGGCGCCGGGGATGCTGAAACTGTCGGAGCGCGCCTATCTGGCGGAGGCGGAAAAGCGGATGGGCAGCGTGCTGGGCCGCATCTGGGGCCTGTCGCCGCGATCCAGCTATCCGCTGGGTTTCCATCACGCCGCACGCATCACCGCCGACCGGCTGGCGCTGATCGGCGATGCGGCCCATGGCATCCACCCGATCGCCGGGCAGGGCGTCAATCTGGGCTTTCGCGATGCCGCCGCGCTGGTCGAAGTGCTGGTGGAGGGCAAAAGGCTGGGCCTTGACCTGGGCGACCCGGAACTGATGGTCCGGTATCAGCGGTGGCGCGGACTGGACACGTTCCTGGTCGCGCTGGCGACGGACAGCCTGACCCGCATTTATGGCGTGCCGGGCAAGGCCGCATCCGCCATCCGTCGGTTCGGCATGAGCGCAATCGACAGGCTGCCGCCGATCAAGAACCGCCTGATGGCCGAGGCGCGCGGCGAGAGCGGCAAGCTGCCCCGGCTGCTGAACGGAGAGCGGGTTTGATGCGGCTGAACCGCGCCAGCGTGGAGCAGGGCAGCCTGTTCCTGTTCCTGGCGCTGGCCACCATCGGCATGGTGATGATCGTGTCCGGGTTCCTGGGCGCGCTGCTCTGGGCATCGCTGGCGGCATTGCTGTTCCAGCCCATGTTCCAGCGCGCGCTGGAACGCTGGCCGGGCAAGCGCAATACTGCGGCCCTGGTCACGCTTGCGATCATCACGGTGTCGGTGGTCATCCCGGCCGTCACCATCGCAACGATGGTGGTCGATCAGGCGGCGGGCGTATTCACCCAGATGCGGGGCGGACAGATCAATTTCGCCACCTATTTCGAGCAGGTTCACAACGCGCTGCCTGACCGTATCCAGTCGTTCATCGACCGGTCCGGCTATGGCAGTTTCGAACGGGTACAGGCTCAGCTGACCCGCGCGCTGACGCAGAGCGCGTCGATGCTGGCAACCAGCGCGCTGTCGATCGGGGCCAATGCCGCCAGTTTCCTGCTGGTGTTCGGCGTCGGCCTGTATGTCACCTATTTCCTGTTGCGCGATGGCGAGCAGCTTGGCCCGGCGGTGGTCCGCGCCCTGCCGCTGGAGCGCGCGGTGGCCGATCGGCTGGCCGAACGGTTCGTCGTCGTGGTGCGCGCGACGATCAAGGGATCGGGGCTGGTCGCGCTGGCGCAGGGCGCACTGGGGGCCATCACCTTCTGGATCGTCGGGCTGCCCGCATCGCTGCTGTGGGGCGTGTTGATGGCAATCGCGTCTCTGCTGCCGGCGATCGGCCCGGCGATCATCTGGGTGCCGGTTGCCATCTATCTGCTGGCGACGGGCGCGATCTGGCAGGCGGTGGTAGTCATCGTCTCCGGCGTCGTGCTGATCGGCCTCGTTGACAACATCCTGCGGCCGCTGCTGGTCGGGCGCGATACCGGGATTCCCGACTGGCTGATCCTGGTGACCACGCTGGGCGGGATCGAGCTGCTGGGGATCAGCGGCATCGTGGTCGGCCCGCTAGTGGCCGCTTTGTTCATCACCGGGTGGCAGGTGCTGGCCCAATTGCGGGGACAGCCGTTACCGGCACAGGCCGACGAGGCGGCAGCCGACAGCCCGTAACCGGTCAGGATGCCGGCGGGCGCGCGGGGCTGGCCCTGTCCGCCACCATCCGCTCGCCATCGATGACGATGGGGCTGGCCAGGCCGGGCACGCCATCCGGGCGGATCGCCATGCCGCGCGCCGCGACCTGAGCATCGGCAAAGGTTTCGGGGATGGTGTTGATCGGCCCGGCGGGGATGCCCGCCCGCTCCAGCGCCTCGTACAGCGCCGCCTTTTGCCAGCCGCGCATTGCCCCGGCCAGCGGCGGGATCAGCGCCGCCCGGTTCGCAACCCGGCCCGGATTGGTTGCGAATCGGGGATCGGAGGCCATGTCGGCAAGGCCCAGCACACCGCACAGCCGGGCGAATTGCGCGTCGTTGCCGACCGCGACGACCAGCGCGCCGTCCGCCGTCTCGAACGCCTGATAGGGGGCGAGATTGGCGTGCCCATTGCCCGCCCGGTGCGGCGTCACCCCGCTGGCCATCCAGTTCAGCGCCTGATTGGCGAGCACCGCGACCTGCGTGTCGAGCAGCGCCATGTCGATATGCGCGCCCCGGCCGCTTTCGTCCCGCTGGCGCAGCGCCGCCAGAATGGCGACGGCCGAATAGACGCCGGTGAACAGATCGGCATAGGCGATGCCCGATTTCTGGGGCGCGCCATCGGGCTCCCCCGTCATCGACATGGCACCGCCCATCGCCTGAATGATGAAGTCATAGCCCGCACGCGGGGCATAGGGGCCGGTCTGGCCAAAGCCGGTGATCGAACAGGTGACAAGCCGCGGGTTCAGCGCGGCAAGGCTGGCGTGATCAAGGCCGTAGCGGGCAAGGCCGCCGACCTTGTAATTCTCGATCACCACATCGCTTGCCATGGCAAGCGCGCGCACCTCTGCCTGTCCGTCCGGCGTGGTGATGTCGATGAACCGGCTGGTCTTGCCGCGATTGCAGGCGTGGAAATAGGCGGCGTCAAGGTTCGCGCCGTCGGCTGCGGTGACAAAGGGCGGGCCCCAGTGGCGGGTATCGTCCCCCGCGCCGGGCCGCTCCACCTTGATGACTTCCGCCCCCAGATCGGCGAGCAGCTGCCCGCACCACGGCCCGGCCAGGATGCGCGCCAGTTCCAGCACACGGATGCCTGAAAGGGGCTTCACGGCCGCGCGATCTCGTACACGACATGCGGCTTCATCTCGCCCGCCATCAGCCGCTGATGGGTTCCGTCGCGCAGGATGCCGCCGATTTTCTCCATCGCCCGGCGGGAACGGATGTTGTCCGCGCCGACCATGAAGGTTGCGGTTCCGACAAAACGGTGGATGTGATCCAGCATCAGCCGCTTGATCTCGCGGTTATAGGTGCCGCCCCAATGGCTGCGGGCGATAAAGGTCCAGCCGATTTCGATTTCGTCCGCATCGGGCAGCCAGTTGTCGTACCGGCTGGAACCGATGACCGCGCCGGTTGCCCGGTCAAGGATGGTCAGCGCGCCGCCCGATGCCAGCCCTGCGTCGAAAAAGGCGCGGAATACCGGTTCCTGCCAGCGGTCATGGGCGGGGTGCACCGCCCAGATCAGCGGATCGGCGGCGACGGCGAACAGGGCGTCGAAATCCGCTGCCACGGTCGGGCGGAGCTGGACCAGCGTGCCGTTCAGCACCGGTTGACGATCCGGCGGCGTCATCTGGGCTGCGGCGATCAGGGGGTGGGCACAGGCACCGGCTCGGCCGGTGTCGGCGTGGCCGGGGCGCTGATCAGCGGCGGATTGGCGGGCAGCGCGGGGGCGATCACCCGGCCCTGAATGGCGGCGGTTTCCAGCGCGTTGAGCGCGCGGCGCGCCTCGATAAAACGTCGGGCGGCGCTCATCCATGCCTGTCCCGCGGCCGCGCCGGGCATCCGGTTCACCTCGGCCAGCGCGGCCTCCACCTGACCGGCGTCGATCAGGCGGCGGGCGCGGGCCAGCCGGTCGGCGGGCAGGGTGCTCTGCGCCGTTTCCTGGCGCACGATGATCAGCTGACCCAGCTCGCGGCGAAGCGCGGTCCACCAATCCTCGCTGCGCCCCTGCGCCAGCAGGCGGGGGGCAAGCGTGTCGAGTGCGGCGCGCAGTTCCTCCAGCGTCACCGGTTCGCGCGCCGCGGTGATGACCGTGGCCACCGCCTCCGGCTCCGATGCCGAAAAGCGGGTGCGAAGCTGTCCTTCGACATAGCCAAGGGCAAGGCCGCGATCGATCGCGCGGCGGGCGGCAAAGGCGATCAGCAGGCTTTCGGCGCGGCTCGCAAAGCTGGAGGCAAGGCGCGTATCGTTGTCGACACTGGCCAGCCGCTGTTCCAGCCCGGCAATCCGTTCGGCCAGTTCCGTCTCGCGCGATTCCAGCGCGGCGACGCGGCCGGCCCGCTGTCCGGCGTCCAGTTCGGGCTCCTCGGGCGCGACGGCCGGCGAGGGCGCGGCACCGGGCGAGCGCAGCCGGGCGATGTCGGGACCCCAGAACCAGAAGGCGGCGGCCATCGCGGCAAGCCCGGCGGCAAAGGCGATCAGGATGGGCAGCCATCCGCCCCTGCCCTGCCGGTCCTGGCGCAAGGACGGGGAATTGACGGGATCACTGCTGGGCATCATCATGCCCGCTTATCCCCGCCCCGCCCCGGCGGGTCAATCGTCCAGCACCAGCGCGGCGGCAAGCAGCGCATCCTCGCGCGGGCGGGCAGCCACGGCCAGCGCAGCCCAACCGCCACCACAGGCAGCGGCGGCAGCCGCGCTGATCGCGGCAACCGCGATGCCGGCCCGGTCCAGCCCCTGTGCATCGACCAACATCGCCAGCCGTTCGGCAGCAGCGGGCGAATGAACCAGGGCGATGGCACCGGTCAGCGCCGACAGATCGGCATCGCGCGGCACACTGGCATAGACGGCAAGGGTCCGGGCAACGACCGTTGATGGCAGGTCGCGATGATCGGCCCCGGCCAGGTGCAGGGCGCGGCTGATGCCCTGCGTCATGGCCAGTTCGGCCAGCGCGGCGGCATCGCCATCGCCCACCGCCCGCACGGTCAGCCCGGCATCGCGCGCCGCACGGGCGGTCGCCTCCCCCACCGCCAGCACGGGCAATGCGGCCAGCCGCGCCAGCCCCGGCCCGGCATAGCGCACGGCATTGGCACTGGTCAGGACAAGCGCGTCAAACCCGGCCGGATCGGGCGGGGTCCAGCCCAGCGGGCGGATTTCGAACAGCGGCAGCGCAAGGGCAGATCGCCCCGCTGCCCCGATCCGCGCCACCGTCGCCGCATTGCCCGGTTCCGGGCGCAGCACGGCGATCGGCCGGGTCATTGCCCCGCGAACAGCCGGGCGACGGGTTCGGGCGCACGGGCGAGCAGGTCGGCGGCCAGCGCCTCCGGCATCGCGATATCGCCGATAGCGGACGCGGCCTCGCCCTGCACCGTGTCGGATCCGTCCATGCTGAACAGCTGCGCGCGCAGCACGACATGATCCCCCTCGATCCGGGCGAGCGCAGCGACCGGCGAATGGCAATCCGCGCCCAGTGCCGCCAGCATCGCGCGCTCTGCCCCGACACAGGTGCACGTATCGGCATGGTTGATCGCATCGATGATCGCGCGCGAGCGTTCATCCTCTGCCCGCACCTCGATCCCCACCGCGCCCTGCGACGGGGCGGGCAGCATCACGTCCAGCGGCACGGCGGTGCCGTCCGCCTTGCCCAGCCGCTCCAGACCAGCCGCGGCAAGCAGGGTCGCATCGACCGTGCCGCCCGACACCGCCGCCAGCCGCGTGTCGACATTGCCGCGCAGCAGCGTGATCGACAGGTCGGGGCGCAGATTGAGCAACTGGGCCGCGCGGCGCGGCGAGCTGGTGCCGACCACCGCACCCTGTTTCAGCGCATCGATGCTGTCCGCACCGATCAGCCGGTCACGCACATCGGCACGCGGCAGCATGGCGGCAAGCGCGATCGGCGTGGGGCGGATGGTTTCCACGTCTTTCATCGAATGGACACAGGCGTCCACTTCCCCCTGCAACAGGGCGCGGTCCAGTTCCTTGGTCCACAGCGCCTTGCCGCCGATTTCGGCGAGCGCCCGATCCTGAACGCGGTCGCCGGTTGTCTTGATGACGACGATCTCCACATCTGCGTCATCCCAGCCATGCGCGGCGATCAGCGCGGCGCGGGTCATGTTGGCTTGCGTAAGCGCCAGCGGAGAGCCGCGGGTGCCGAGACGGAAGGGAGCGGAAAGAGCCATGGCTTGTGCTAGCGGGTGGCGGGACTAAGGGAAAGCCATGCTGATCCTGGGTCTTGAATCGAGCTGCGACGAAACCGCCGCCGCGCTGGTCACCGGCGATCGCCGCATCCTGGCCCATGCGCTGGCGGGACAGGAGGCGGCGCACGCGCCCTATGGCGGGGTTGTTCCCGAAATCGCGGCGCGCGCCCATGTCGAGATGCTGGGCCCGCTGATCGAACAGGCGCTGGCCGAGGCGAACGTCACGCTGAACGATGTGGAAGCGATTGCCGCGACCGCCGGGCCCGGCCTGATCGGCGGGGTGATGGTCGGCCTGGTCACCGGCAAGGCGCTGGCGCTGGCGGCGGGCAAGCCGCTGATCGGGGTGAATCACCTGGAGGGCCATGCGCTCAGCCCGCGCCTTGCCGATGCGGACCTTTCCTTTCCCTATCTGTTGCTGCTTGTTTCGGGCGGGCATTGCCAGCTGTTGCTGGTTGAGGGCGTCGGGCAATATCGGCGGCTGGCCACGACGATCGACGATGCGGCGGGCGAGGCATTCGACAAATCGGCTAAGCTGCTCGGCCTTGGCTATCCGGGCGGCCCGGCGGTGGAGCGCATGGCGTTGAGCGGCGATCCCCATGCCGTGCCGCTGCCCCGCCCGCTGGTCGGCACGGGCGAGCCGCATTTCTCGTTCGCGGGCCTGAAAAGCGCGGTGCTGCGCGCGGTCGAATCGGGGCGGCACAGGCCAGAGGACATTGCCGCATCGTTTCAGCAGGCGGCGGTCGATTGCCTGGTCGATCGCACCCGGATCGCGCTGGACAAGGCGGACGGCGCAACCGCGCTGGTCGTGGCGGGCGGCGTTGCGGCGAACAAGGCGGTGCGCGGCGCGCTGGAGTCGCTGGCGGCGGCGCATGGCCTGCCCTTTGTCGCGCCGCCGCTGTGGCTGTGCACCGACAATGCGGCGATGATCGCCTGGGCCGGGGCAGAGCGATTCGCCGCCGGGCTGACCGATCCGCTGGACCTGCCCGCCCGGCCGCGCTGGCCGCTCGACCCCGATGCAGCGCCCGTGCGCGGCGCAGGCGTAAAGGCATGAGCGCGCCCGTCGGCGTCATCGGGGCGGGCGCATGGGGTACCGCGCTGGCGCAGGTGCTGGCCATGGCGGGACACACGGTCCAGCTATGGTCGCGCAATGCCGCGGTTGTGGAGGCCGTGCAGACGACGCGGGAAAACCGCCTGTACCTGCCCGGCGTGCCCCTGTCCCCGGCCATCGCGATGACTAGCGATCTCTCCGCGCTGGCCGAAAGCCGGGCGGTGCTGGTGGTGACGCCGGCCCAGCATATGCGCAGCGTGCTGACCGGGCTACCCGCGATCGCCGCACCGCTGATCCTGTGTTCCAAGGGGATCGAGGCGGGGTCGCTGAAGCTGATGCATCAGGTGGCGGCAGAGGCAGTGCCGGGTGCGCCAATTGCCGTCCTGTCCGGCCCGACCTTTGCCCATGAAGTGGCGCGGGGCCAGCCGACGGCGGTGACGCTGGCAGCGGCGGACGCGGCGCTGGCGGGCGAACTGGCCGGGGTAATCGCGCTGCCGACGTTCCGCCCCTATGTCACCGACGACGTGACCGGGGCCGAGGTGGGGGGCGCGGTCAAGAATGTCCTCGCCATCGCGTGCGGCGTGGTGGAGGGCGCGGGGCTGGGCCAGAATGCGCGGGCGGCGCTAATCGCGCGCGGTTTTGCCGAAATGACGCGGTTCGGCCTGGCGCTGGGCGCGCGGGCGGAAACGCTGGCCGGCCTGTCGGGGCTGGGCGACCTGGTGCTGACCTGTTCGTCGACCAGCAGCCGCAATTTCTCGCTCGGTCTTGGGCTAGGCCGGGGGCAGCGCGCCACCGACCTGCTGACCGACCGGCGGACAGTGGCAGAGGGCGCATCGACCGCGCCGGTGCTGGCCAAGGCGGCACGGGCCGCGGGCGTGGAAATGCCGGTGGTCGATGCGGTGTGCGCCTTGCTGAACGGATCAGATGTGGCCGGGGTGATCGGCGCGCTGCTTGCCCGCCCGCTCAGACCGGAACGCTGAACGGGCCTGGCTTCACACGGCCGTATCTGCCGGTCAGGCGGGCAGGACGAGTCGGGCCGTCGTGCCGCTGGCCGCGAACAATTCGAACGTGCCATTCAGCTGCTTGGCCAGCATCGCCGCGATGCGCAGGCCCAGGCTGTCGCTCTTGGTCAGATCGAACCCATCGGGCAGGCCATGGCCGTCGTCGGTCACATCGACCTGCATCTGGCCATCGGCGTCGCGGGTCAGCGACACGCGGATAGTGCCGGTTTCGCGGCCGGCAAAGCCATGTTCGATGGCATTGGCCATCGCCTCTGCCACGATCAGCGCCAGGGGCACGGCCTGATCCGGGGAAACGGCAGCATCCTGTTCCGCCTCGATCCGGCACTGGATGCCGGTCTGGCCGCTGGCCTCGACAATGTCGGCGCAGAGCGGCTTCAGAAATTCGTGCAGCGAGCGGGCCGCGCCATCGGCATGATAAAGCTGGCGGCTGATCCGGCCGATCAGGGCAAGGCGGCGCGACGCCTCGTCCAGCGCGCCCTTTGCCTGTTCATCCTGAATGCCGCGCCGTTGCAGCGACAACAGGCCGGCCGCGACCTGAAGATTGTTCGACACGCGATGCTGCAATTCGTTGAACAGCAGCGCGCGGGTTTCGGCAAGCGATCGGTTCAGTTCGCGCTCGACCGCCAGCCCCTTGTTTGCCTGTTGCAGCCAGTGGACGAGGAAAATGTCGGTGACGACGACGAACAGATAGAACCCCAGCGCGACAACGCCCGACCCGTGCAGGGTGAAGCTGTTGAATTCGGGGATGAAAAAATACCAGGCAACGACACCGCAGATCAGCGCCGCCAGCGCGCCCATCCGCACGCCGAGCAGGAACGAGATCAGGATGACGGCGGGAAAGAAGGTGACATAGGGAAAGCCGGGCGGCAGCAGCTTGTCAGTGGCGAACCGCAGTGCAATCGCCCCGCCGCTGATCAGTAGCGCCAGGCCAAGCGCAGTCCATGGCCGCTCCGCGAACAGCGGCAGCCGTTCCAGAAACCGTTGTCGCTTTCCATCCCCTGCGCTGTGCATTCGGCCCCTTCTCATCGTTAAGTCGTTTACGCCAAACGCGTTTTTCAACAAGGTCCGTCAGGAGCCGGGGGCCAACATAGGAAAATGGGGGGCCTGTCGCCAGACCCCCCACATCTTTTCCCGAACGATAAGGGGTGCCCTTATTCCTCGGTGATGAACGACGGCAGACCGATATCGCCGCCATCTTCCTTTTCGGCGCGTTCCGGGCGCGGACCGCGATCACCGCGGTCACGGCGCGGGCCGCGATCACGCTCGCCGCGACCGCCACGGTCGCCACCGCCACCTTCGCGACGCGGGCCGCGGTCCGACCGCTCGCCACGTTCGCGTGGTTCGCGGGCGGGACGGGTATCCTCCAGCTCGGCACCGGTTTCCTGATCGACGACGCGCATCGACAGGCGAACCTTGCCGCGCTGGTCGATCTCGAGCACCTTCACCTTCACTTCCTGCCCTTCGGACAGGACGTCGGCGACCTTTTCGACGCGCTCGTTCTTGATCTCGGACACGTGAACCAGGCCGTCCTTGCCGCCCATGAAGTTCACGAACGCGCCGAAATCAACGAGGTTGACGACCTTGCCGTTATAGACCTTGCCGACTTCCGGTTCCTCGACGATGCCCTTGATCCAGTTGATCGCGGCTTCGATCTGGCTGTGGTCGGACGAGGACACCTTGATCACGCCTTCGTCGTCGATGTCGACCTTGGCGCCGGTGGTGGCCACGATTTCGCGGATCACCTTGCCGCCCGTGCCGATCACGTCGCGGATCTTGGACTTGTCGATCGTGATCGTTTCGATCCGCGGCGCGTGCGCCGACAATTCGCTGCGCACTTCGCCCAGCGCCTTGTTCATCTCGCCCAGGATGTGCGCGCGGCCGTCCTTGGCCTGAGCCAGCGCAGCTTCAAAGATTTCGCGGGTGATACCGGCGATCTTGATGTCCATCTGCATCGTGGTGATGCCTTCGGACGTGCCGGCGACCTTGAAGTCCATGTCGCCCAGGTGATCTTCGTCACCCAGGATGTCGGACAGGATGGCGAACTTGTCGCCTTCCAGGATCAGGCCCATGGCGATGCCCGACACCGGCCGCTTGATCGGCACGCCGGCATCCATCATCGCCAGCGATCCGCCGCACACCGACGCCATCGAGGACGAGCCGTTGCTCTCCGTAATGTCGCTGGTCAGGCGGATGGTATAGGGGAACTCTTCCTTGGTCGGCAGCACGGGGTGCAGCGCGCGCCAGGCGAGCTTGCCATGGCCGACTTCGCGGCGGCCCGGCGCACCGAAGCGGCCCACTTCACCGACCGAATAGGGCGGGAAGTTATAGTGCAGCATGAAATGCTGGTAGCTGAGGCCGTTCAGGCCGTCGATCATCTGTTCCGCATCCTTGGTGCCAAGGGTGCAGGTGGCGATCGTCTGCGTCTCGCCGCGCGTGAACAGCGCAGAGCCGTGCGCACGGGGCAGGAAATGCGTTTCGGCGACGATCGGGCGGATCTGGGTCGTGGTACGACCGTCGATGCGCTGACCGGTGTTCAGGATCGCGCCGCGGACGATTTCCGCTTCCAGCTTCTTGGTCAGCTTGATGCCGGCCATCACCGCCTGCGGATCCAGGCCGTCCTCGACGAACTGCGCCTTGGCCTTGGCCCGTGCCTCGTTCAGGGCGTTGGAACGCGCCGACTTGTCGGTGAGCTTGTAGGCGGCAGCGATATCGTCGCCGATCAGCCCCTTCAGCTTGGCCTTGATCGCGGCGTTGTCATCCGACGACGCCATTTCCCACGGCTCCTTGGCGGCCTGTTCAGCCAGCTTGATGATCGCCTTGATCACCTCGCGGCAGGCATCGTGCGCGAACAGCACGGCGCCCAGCATGACCTCTTCCGACAGCTCCTTGGCTTCGGATTCGACCATCATCACCGCGTCGTAGGTGGCAGCGACGACCAGATCCAGCTCGCCCTCGGCAACCTGTTCGTCGGTCGGATTCAGGATGTATTCGCCGTTGAGATAGCCGACGCGGGCAGCGCCGATCGGGCCCATGAACGGCACGCCGGAAATCGTCAGCGCGGCCGACGCGGCGACCATTGCCAGAATGTCCGGCTCGTTCTCGCCGTCATAGCTCAGTACCTGAGCGATGGCGTTGATCTCGTTGTAGAAGCCTTCGGGGAACAGCGGGCGGATCGGGCGGTCGATCAGTCGGGAGACCAGCGTTTCCTTTTCCGTCGCGCCGCGCTCACGCTTGAAAAAGCCGCCCGGAATGCGACCGGCGGCGGAATATTTTTCCTGATAATGGACGGTCAGCGGGAAGAAATCCTGCCCGTCCTTGACGCTCTTGGCAGCCGTGACGGCGCACAGAACGACGGTTTCGCCGAGGGTCGCCATGATGGCGCCGTCGGCCTGACGGGCAACCTTGCCCGTTTCGAGGGTCAGCGTCTTGCCGCCCCACTCGATCGATACGGTTTTCTTGTCGAACATTTGATTTCCTTCACCCCGCTGCCCGATGCAGTCGGGGGCCTCTTGGGTGGGTCCGTCCATCGGACCCGTTCTGAGGGCCGTTCCTGGCCCGGTGAAAGGGATGCCGGATTGCAGCCCTTTCTCAATCGCCGGCGAAATGCCGGGATAAATGAGAAGGGCGCCCGAAGGCGCCCTTCACGATTACTTGCGAAGACCCAGCTTCGCGATGAGCGCGGTGTAGCGGTCCGCGTCCTTCTTCTTCAGATAGTCGAGCAGCGCACGGCGCTTGTTGACCATCATCAGCAGGCCGCGGCGCGAATGGTTGTCCTTCGCATGGCCCTTGAAATGCTCGGTCAGGTTGGCGATGCGCTCGGACAGGATCGCGACCTGGACTTCCGGGCTGCCGGTGTCGCCATCGGCGCGGGCATGGTCCTTGATCAGCGCTTCCTTGCGCTCTGCGGTAATCGACATGAATGCGTTTCCCTCGACATCACTCTACAGGTTGAAGCCGCGAACCACCCGGAGTTCCCCGGCAATCGCCTCTGCCAGCGCAACCGGCACATCGTCCAGCATCGCAAAGCACAGGCCATCGGCTGCGGCAGTCCCGACCAGAACCCGCCCCTGACGGAGCAGCCCTGCCTGATCGGGGGTGAGGGAGAAAGCCGGGATGTCGTCCAGCCCCGCCCTCAACGGCAGGATATGGTGTTCAAGCGTGCCGCCCTTAGCAGCATCGGCCAGATTGTCCAGCGATATTGCCGGATCCAGGCCGAACCGACCGGCCTTTGTCCGCCTGAGCATCGTCACATGTCCGACGGTTCCCAGCATCAGGGCAATGTCGCGGGCAAGGCTGCGGATATAGGTGCCCTTGGACACATGGGCGGTCAGCGTCGCCTCGTCCAGCGGCCCATCGCCCGCGCCGAGCATCGGGGTGAGCGCGTGGATCGTGACCCGGCGGCTGGCGAGCACCACCTCCTCCCCCGCCCGCGCACGGTCATAGGCGCGTTCCCCGTCCACCTTCAGCGCGGAATAGGCGGGCGGCACCTGATCGATGGGGCCGGTAAAGCGTGGCAGCACCGCGTCCACCTCTGCCCGGGTAGGGCGTTTGTCGCTGGCGGCGATCACCGCCCCTTCGGCATCCAGCGTATCGGTCTGCTCGCCGAAACGGATGGTGAATGCATACACCTTGTCGCTGTCGAGCATCCGGCCCGCGAGCTTCGTCGCCTCGCCGATCGCGATCGGCAGGACGCCGGTGGCCAGCGGGTCGAGCGTGCCGCCATGGCCGACCTTTGCCTTGCCATGTCCCGCCGCGCGCAGCGCGCGCTTGACGGCGCTGACGCCTTGGGTCGAGCCAAGCCCCAGCGGCTTGTCGAGAATGATCCAGCCGTGGACGCTCATTGGATCAGCGAAAACAGCCAGCCGATCACGACGTCCGCCACCGGCCCGACATAGCGCAGCACGACATTCGCCTGGGGCGAGACCATCGGCAACACGACGAGCAGGATGATCAGCACCGGCAGCGCCAGCCGCCCGATCCGGTTCCACGCGGGAACCGCGGCGCGCGGCAGCAACCCTTCCACCACATGCCCCCCGTCAAAGGGCGGAATGGGCAGCAGGTTGAAGATCGCCAGGAACACGTTGATCACGACGAAGTTGAACAGGTTCTGCGCAATGAATTCGGCCACGCCCGCATCCAGCGAGCCGCCATTGATCGCGATCAGCCCGCCGAGCAGGCCCGTCGCGGTGAGCGCCAGCGCAATGTTCATCCCCGGCCCGGCCAGCGCGACCAGCATCATGTGCCAGCGCGGGTTGCGCAGCCGGTCCCGCCGCACCGGCACCGGCTTTGCCCAGCCAAACATCGGCAGGCTGGCAATGGCCAGCGCCATCGGCAGGATCACCGTGCCGAACGGATCGACATGGCGGATGGGATTGAGCGACAGCCGCCCCAGCCGCGCCGCGGTGGGATCGCCCAGCATCCGCGCCACCAGGCCATGCGCCACTTCGTGAAACACGATGGCGATGACCAGCGGGACCAGCCAGGTGGCAATCGTATAGACGGTGTCCAACATGTCCGGCAGGTGGCCCCTGCCCGGCCTCGCGTCAATCCATCGTCGGGCCGTCAATCTCCGGTTCAGGCGCGAAACGATCATATCGGGCAGCGAAAGCGATGGGGAGTGGTGCCATGCGCAACTGCGGGGTGGTGATCGGACTGTTGCTGGCCGGGGTCTCGCCGGCACAGGCACAGATCTGGGACGGCGGACGGTCGGCGGTGCCCGATCCGCCCGCGCCCATCGAACCCGACGTCACGCCGATGCTCCATGATCTGCGCCGCGATCTGCGCACGGCACGGCGCAGCGGCCAGATCACGCGGGAGGAGGAGCGATCGCTCCGGCAACAGGCTGCGCTGATTGCAAATGCAGAGCGGCGCTATCGCAGCGCAGGGCTGTCGGCCAGCGAACGGCGCGAACTAATTGCGCGGACCGAGGCGCTGAAAAGCGCGATCGACGCGCGCCGGACCCCCTAACCCGCCAGCGCAGCCATGAAATGGCGGCGGCATAGCGCCACATAGCGGTCATTACCGCCAATCTCTGTCTGCGCGCCGCGCACCACCGGATTGCCGCCCGCATCGACGCGCAGGTTCATCGTCGCCTTGCGCCCGCATTCGCACACGGATTTCAGCTCGATCAGCGCGTCTGCAATAGCCAGCAGCCGGGCCGAACCGGGAAACAGCTGACCCAGAAAATCGGTGCGCAGGCCATAGGCCAGCACCGGGATGTTCAGCGTGTCGCACACGCTCGCCAGCTGATCCACCTGATCCGGGGTCAGGAACTGCGCCTCGTCCACCAGCACGCAATCGATGCGAGCCTCACCATGCGCCGCCGCGATTTCGGCGTGCAGATCGGTTGCGGGCGCAAAGCAGTGCGCGGGCGCGGACAGGCCAATCCGCGATCCGATCACGCCGCGCCCCGCCCGGTCGTCCACCGCCGAGGTGTAGAGCATGGTCCGCTGACCCCGTTCCCGATAGTTGAAATCGGCCTGCAGCAGCGTGGTCGATTTGCCCGCATTCATGGAGGCGTAGTAGAAATAGAGCTTGGCCATGCGCCCCTTGTTGACCGTGCGGCGCACGGAAATCCAGCCCGCGCGTCGTTACCGCCGCATTAACCATCCCGCGATAGACAGGGCCGGTATCGGGGAGACAGGCGGCCATGCGGCTGATCGTGCATATCGGGTTTCACAAAACGGCATCGACCTATCTTCAGCATCTGCTGAACCTGAACGCGGACGCGCTGGCCGCGCGCGGCGTGTGGTATCAGCGCCAGCCCGACTATCCCGCCCATCATGCCGCCGCCTGGGCGCTGCTGAACGGCGATGCCAGCCATCTGGAGCGGATGATCGCGGATGCGCGGGCCGCGGGGTGCGGCACCGCCATCCTGTCGTCAGAGGATCTGGAGGGCGCGATCTTCAACCCCGGCGTCGCCGCGCTGATCGAGGCGGCGGCGGCGGATGCGGGCGTCACTACGCTGGAATGGCACGCCGCGATTCGCGAGCCGGGCGCCTATTTCGAAAGCATGTGCGCCCAGCTTGCCTATCACACCTATGGCGACAGCCTGTTCATGTTTACCGAGGTGATGAAAAAGGGGATGCTGTTCGTCCCCGAACCGCAACCGGGGCGCGATGCCGTGCCCTACTGGTTCTATTGCTTCGATCATTTCGCGTATCTGAGCGGCTTTGCCGCCGTGCCGGGCCGCGCGCTGTTCGTGCACGATTATGCCGACCGCACGCCCTATCCCGGCTGGCGCATGATCGACCGGCTGGGCGTGATGGACGTGCTGACCAATGTGCCGAACGAGGCGGGGCACAATCACCGGCTGGCCCCGGAACAGGTGGCGCAATTCTATCGCGACCGGGTGGGCGAAGCGACGGGCGATGCTGCGACCTGGGGCATGGTGAGCGAGGCGGTGGACCAGAGCATCGCCGCCAGTCAGGGGACTGCGCCCGCCTATGCCCGCGCGGTCGGCCACCATTATGCCGACAGCTACCGGATGGCGGTGGAACGGTTCTGCCGCTGGTAAGCCGGAGCGCGCTATTCCGCTTCGCTCTCGTCCTCGCCAAGGTCGCGGGCGACATGGGGATCGCGCAGCAGCCGGTCGATCCGTCCGCCCTCGTCGAAACTTTCATCGGCCAGGAACTTGAGCCGCGCGGCATATTTCAGGTTCACGCGCCGCGCCACTTCGCGCTGAAGATAGGCGGTGTTGGTGCGCAGCGCCTTCAGCACCGCATCCTCGTCCCGCCCGAGCAGCGGTTTGACGAAGACCGTCGCGTGCTTCAAGTCGGGCGACATTCGCACTTCGGTGATGCTGACCGGATGGCTGGCCAGCACATCGTCATGCACATCGCCGCGCTGAAGGATTTCGGACAAGACGTGGCGCACCTGTTCGCCGACGCGCAGCAGGCGGACCGAACGGGTTTCTGGTGTTTCCTGGGCCATGGCGCGCGCATAGCCGGATGCGGCGCAATCAACAATGCGGCACGGCCCGGCGCGCCGTTGCGAAGCGGACTGTACAGACGCTAAGCGCGCGGGATGCAGCGCCATGTCTATCTGATCGACGATGACCCCATCCTGCGCGATTCGATGGCGCTGTTGCTGGGGCTGATGCCCGACCTGACCCTGCACGCATATGACGGCGGGGCGGCATGGCTGGCGGTGGCGGACGGGGTGCCGCCGGGCGTCGTGCTGCTGGACCAGCAGATGCCGGGGCAGACGGGGATGGAGGTGCTGGCCGGTTATGCCGGGCGGCTGGCGATGCTGCCCACCCTGCTGATGACGGGTTCGGCCGATCGGGGACTGGAGCAGCGGGCACTGGCCGCCGGGGCGATGGAAATGCTGGTCAAGCCGGTGCCGCCGGAACAGTTGCTGGCGGCGATCGGCCGGGGGATGGCGCGGCTGACCGGTTGACCGCCGGTCAGGCGTGGATCAGCCAGTCGGCGGCGATCGCGGCCGCATCGCCGGGCGCATCGCGCAGCCGCCGTTCGGCCAGCCGGGCCGCATCGCCCAGCGGCGCGTCGTCGAACCTGCCCGCAACGCCCGCCAGCTGATGCAGCAGATCGGCAAGCCGCGCGCCATCGCCCGATCCGTCCGCCACCCCGCGCGCCATAGCCACCGCCTCGGCACGGCGTTGGGCATAGCGCGCGGCCAGCGGATCGTCGCCCGCCCGTGCGCCGGATACCGGGCCTGCGGGCGCATCGCCGCGCGTCATCCGGGCAACGACCGCGCTGATCGCCGCCGCCGTCACCGGCTTTGCCAGATGCGCCTGCATCCCGGCATCGAGGCAACGTTCGACATCGTCGGCAAAGGCATTGGCGGTCAGCGCGACGATGGGCAGGCGGTCGGCATCGAATCCCGCCTGACGCAGGCGGCGCGTGGCAGCCAGCCCGTCCATCACCGGCATCTGAACGTCCATCAGCACCAGGGCATAGGGCGCGCCCGCCATTGCCGCGCGCGCCACCATGGCCACCGCCTGTTCCCCATCATGCGCGAAATCGGCATCCAGACCGGCATGGACCGCGATATCGGCCATCAGCGCGCGGTTGATGTCGTGATCCTCCGCGATCAGCACGCGCGGCGCATCGGGCGGCAGGGTGGCACCAGCGGCGGGCCGCGGCGGCGGCGTGCGGGGTAGCGGCGCGTCCGGCGGCGGCGGCAGGGCGACCGCGGCATCCGGCGGTGCCAGCACCAGCGGCAGGGTCAGCGTGAAACAGGCCCCTTCGCCCGGTCGGCTGTCCAGCGTGATTGCCCCGCCGAGCAGGTCGGCCAGCTGCGCCGAAATGGCAAGGCCTAGGCCGGTCCCGCCATGCTGGCGCAGCGCCCCGGCATCCGCCTGGGCAAAGGCGGCGAACACGCGTTCATGCTGATCGGCCGGAATGCCGATGCCGGTATCGCGCACCGCGATTGCCAGCCGGTCGCCGCCGGGGTCCGCCAGCACGGAAACGGACAGCGATACCTGCCCCTGCTGCGTGAACTTGACCGCATTGCCGGTGAGGTTGACCAGGATCTGCCGCATCCGCAGCGGATCCGACTGGATACGGACCGGCACGTCAGGCGCGACCGAGACAGCCACGGCCACGCCCTTGCCCTGTGCCACAGGTTCGAACAGCGCGGCGACCGACCGGGTCAGCGCAGCGGGATCCAGCGGTTCCGGCCGCGCCTGAAGCCGGCCGGCCTCGATCTTGGACAAATCGAGGATGTCGTTGAGCAGGCGCATCATCGATCCGCCCGAATCGACGATCATTTCCACCTGCCGCCGCTGATCGGTGTCGAGATCTGAGGCGAGCAGAAGATCGGCGAAGCCCAGCACACCATTCATGGGGGTGCGAATCTCATGGCTCATGTTCGCAAGGAACATCGCCTTGACCGCCGCTGCCTGTTCGGCGCGCTGACGCGCTTCCTCAAGGTCGAACTCCAGCGCCTTGCGCGCGGAAATGTCGCGGATCGACGCGACCACCTCCTCGGGCTCGCCGGTCTGTTCGGACCGCACGAGGCGGCAGCTCGCCTCGACCCACAGATAGTCGCGCATCCCATGCACCAGTTGCGTGCGATAGGCGACGACGCAGCGATCGGTGGTTCCGCTGACCAGCGCGGCAAAGGCGGCGCGCGCCCGCACATCGTCGTCGGGATGAAACCGGTCCAACATGTTGTAACCGACCAGCCCCTCGGACGGCAGGCCGAGCAAGTCGCTGGTGGCGGGGGAGGCATAGCGGCAGATGCCGTCCAGCCCGATCCGGAAAATCGCATCGGTCGTATGCGTGGCAAGCAGGCTGAGCTGGCGCTCGCGGTCGGCCAGCACCTTGGCCATTTCCTTGCGATCGGTAATGTCGACGGTCACGCCGATGAACCCGATCAGGGTGCCGTTGGCATCGCGTTCCGGCGCGGCAAGCAGATCGACCCAGCGCACGCTGCCATCGGTGTGGATCCAGCGCATCTCTTCCCGGAATTCGCGTTCGGCGGCGACGGTGGACAGCCAGCCGTCGATGATCCGCTGGCGATCATCGGGGTGCATCGCGTCGACGACATTGCCGGACAGCGCCTGTTCCTCGGTCACGCCGCTCATCTGCAGCCAGGCCGGATTGACATAGTTGCTGTGGCCATCGCGGCCGGTGCGGAAAATGCCGGCAGGCGACAGCACGGCAAGCGTCTGGAACCGCTTTTCGCTTTCCGACAGGGCGGTCAGCGCCAGATGCGCTTCGGTCACATCGCGGATGTTGCCGGTGACGCCGGCGAAGCTGCCATCGTCATTGGCCAGTCGCCGGATCGTCACCTCGATGTGACGCAGCGCCCCCGCCTTGTCCGTGAACCGCTGGCGCAGCCGCGCCTCCTCGATCTCGCCCGCATCGACCCGGGGATACAGCGCAAGGGCAGCGGCATAATCATCGGGATGCAGCAGCCGGGTGGTGTACCAGCCCATGCTTTCAGCGACCGTATAACCGGTCAGCACTTCCCAGGCAGGATTGAGGAATATCCAGCGCCCCTCCGCATCGGTGCGGAACACGACATCCGACATGTTTGTCAGGATGGAGGCGGCGAAGTTCCGGCTTTCGGCCAGTTGGTCGGCCATCGCTTCACGCCCGCGCAGCAGCGCCGCCACGGGGAGGCCCATGGCGAAATTGACGGCCAGGAACAGTTGCAGGGCGAACAGCTGTTCCGTGCTGCCCCCATGGACCAGCAGGGCGATCGGCCCCCATCCCGCCAGCGTCGCCGCCGAACTGATCAGCGAGACAAAGGCGATGGCGACCGCCGTACCGACCATGCCGGTGCGGAACGCGGCGTACAGCACCATCGGACAGACAAGGAACAGGAACGGATAGGTCGCCTGGGTAAAGACGATGGCGGTGACGCCGATCGTGCCCAGCAGGACGGCGATGCCGCCCGGCGTCATCAGGATCGCCGCTTTTGCCGGATGGCGCACCGCATCCGCCGCGATCAGGATCAGCGGGGTCAGCAGCATCAGGCCGAGCGCATCGGCCATGAACCAGGTGCTCCACACCGTCCAGCTGAGCGATGCCCCGTCCGGCAACAGGATGATGGTGGCCAGGCTGGACGAGGCCGTCGTCGCCGCCACCACCGCCGCCAGCAACCGGCCGAGATCGGGCAGCGCGTCCATGCGCAGGCCATCCGGCGCGATGCGGCCGATCAACAGGAACAGGATCGTGACCTCGACCGCATTGACCAGCGCCAGGGTGAGCGAATGGCCGGGGGTGTCGCCGGTCAGGGTGTTGGCCGCGACGTTGGCGGCAAAGCTGGCCAGGATATAGAGCGGCGCGGCGCGCGGCCGGTCGCGCAGGATGGCGGCGACCAGCAGCGCGTTGGACAGCCACAGGGCGGCGACGCGCGTCCCTTCCCGCGTCATGGTGATATTCACCCAGGCCAGAAAGCCAAAGCCGAGCGCGACCGCCAGGATGCGCAGCGCCCGCGCGACATGGCTGTTCAATGCGCGGGCATCGCCCGCATCGTCGCTGCCGCGATCAGAGATCCAGGGCTTCATATTGCGCCGGCGGCTTGATCCCCTCCATCCGCTCGGCAAGTAGGGGGCGGAAGCTGGGCCTGCTTTTCATGCCCAGATACCAGCGTTTTGCCTGTTCGTGCGTTTTCCAGTCGATGCCGCCCAGATAGTCGGCGACGGAAATCTGCGCCGCAGCGGCCAGATCAGCCAAGCTCATGGTCGATCCGCCGATCCAGTTGGTGTGATCAAGCAGGAAGTCGATATAATCGAGATGTTCGACCGCCGCCTTCATCGTCTGACGCAGCACGGAGGTGTCGGGCGACAGGCGGTGGACCAGCCGCTTTTCCATCCGCTCCAGCAGCAGCGGCGCGGTGACATCGCGATAGAATTGCGTGTCGAACCAGGCGATCAGGCGGCGGATTTCCGCGCGGTCGGCCGCGGTCCCGCCGATCAGTGTGGCGCGGTCGACCGTTTCCTCGAAATATTCGCAGATCGCGACCGAATCGATCAGTTTCAGCCCGCGCGCCTGATCCACCATCACCGGCGTCTGACCGGCGGGATTCAGGTCGAGAAACTCGTCCTGCCGTTCCCAGGGCAGGTAGCGGACGGGTTCATAACCGACGCCCTTTTCCCCCAGCATCAACCGCACCTTGCGGGAAAAGGGACACAGGGTGAACTGAAGAAGCTGCCACATGATGCCGACATAACCCGCGCGCCCGGCGGGGGGAAGCGGGCAAGCCGATGGAATCGGGGTTCGACAGGACAAATGGCGTCATGGCCCGCCGCCCCGGATGGATTGCCGATCCGGGACGACGGGCCAGGCGCGGTTATTCGGCGGCGACCATTTCCTGATCCGCGTCGTCGTTCAGCGGTTCGGGCAGTCGGGTCAGCATCTCCTTCGGCACCACCTGCCAGAACTGCCCGACAGCACGGTCCCAGTCTTCGAGCAGCTCGCCCGCCCATTTGCTGTCCGTGGCGGCACGATGCGCCTCGACCAGCGCACGTAGGCGGCCCTCCCAATGGGCAGAGGCGATGCGCTGCCACACGATGCTGTCCGGGTTGGCGCGGGCGGCAAAGCTGCCATCGGCATCGTGGATAAAGGCCATGCCGCCGGTCATCCCCGCGCCGAAATTGGCGCCCACCGGGCCAAGCACGACGGCGGTGCCGCCGGTCATGTATTCGCAGCCATTGGCGCCACAGCCCTCGACCACCACTTCGGCGCCCGAGTTGCGGACGGCGAACCGCTCGCCCGCCTGTCCGGCGGCGAACAACCGGCCGCTGGTCGCGCCATACAGCACGGTGTTGCCGATGATCGTGTTGTCCTGGCTGACCAGCGGGGATGAGACGAGCGGACGGACGATGATCGTGCCGCCGGACAGCCCCTTGCCCACATAGTCATTGGCATCGCCGAACACGTCCAGCGTGACCCCCTTGCACAGGAACGCGCCCAGCGACTGGCCGGCCGACCCGCGCAGGCGGACATGGACATGGCCGTCATTCAGCTTGTCCATGCCAAAGATGCGCGTGATCTCGCTCGACAGGCGCGTGCCGACCGCGCGGTGCGTGTTGCGCACCGAATATTGCAGCTGCATCTTTTCGCCGCGGGCAAAGACCGGCGCGGCATCCTTGATCATCTGCGCGTCCAGGCTTTCCGGCACTTCGTTGCGGAACGTGGTCAGGCTGAACCGGCGTTCCGCCTCGGTCGCATCGACCTTGGCCAGAATGGGGTTGAGGTCGAGATCGTCCAGATGCTCGGCCCCGCGCGACACCTGCTTCAGCAATTCGGTGCGGCCGATGATTTCGTCGAGCGAGCGGACGCCCAGCCGGGCCAGGATCTCGCGCACTTCCTCGGCGATGAAGGTCATCAGGTTGATGACCTTTTCCGGCGTGCCGACGAACTTGGCGCGCAGCGCCTCGTCCTGCGTGCACACGCCCACCGGACAGGTGTTGGAATGGCACTGACGCACCATGATGCAGCCCATGGCGACCAGGCTGAGCGTGCCGATGCCGAATTCCTCGGCGCCCAGGATCGCGGCGATCACGATGTCGCGCCCGGTCTTCAACCCGCCATCGGTGCGCAGCTTCACCCGGCCGCGCAGGCCGTTCAGCGTCAGCGTCTGGTTCACCTCCGACAGGCCCATTTCCCACGGCGTGCCGGCATATTTGATGCTGGTCTGCGGGGACGCGCCGGTGCCGCCGACATGGCCGGAAACGAGGATGACGTCGGCATGCGCCTTGGCCACGCCCGCAGCGACGGTGCCGATGCCCGCGCTGGACACCAGCTTCACGCACACCCGCGCGCGCGGATTGATCTGTTTCAGGTCATAGATGAGCTGCGCCAGATCCTCGATCGAATAGATGTCGTGGTGCGGCGGCGGAGAGATCAGCGTGACGCCCGGCGTCGAATGACGCAGGCGGGCGATGAACTCGGTCACCTTGAAGCCCGGCAGCTGGCCGCCCTCGCCGGGCTTGGCACCTTGCGCGACCTTGATCTCAATTTCCTCGCACGCGTTGAGATATTCGGCGGTGACGCCGAACCGTCCGCTCGCAACCTGCTTGATGACCGAATTGGCGTTGTCGCCATTGGCATAGGGGGAATAGCGGATCTTGTCCTCGCCGCCCTCGCCCGACACCGCTTTGGCCCCGATGCGATTCATCGCGATGGCCAGCGTCTCGTGCGCCTCCGGCGACAAGGCGCCCAGGCTCATGCCCGGCGTGACGAACCGCTTGCGGATTTCAGTGATCGCCTCGACCTGATCGATGGCAATGCCGTCCCCCGGGAAATTGAATTCCAGCAGATCGCGCAGATAGATGGGCGGCAGGTCGCGGACCCCGCGCGAGAACTGCAGATAGGTCGAATAGCTGTCGCTGGACACCGACGACTGAAGCAGGTGCATCAGCTGCGCCGAATAGGCGTGCGCCTCGCCATCGGCGCGGTGCCGGTAAAAACCGCCGATGGGCAGCGTGGCGACCGCCGCATCGAACGCGGCTTCGTGCCGTTCGGAACAGTTGACGTAGAGCGAGGCATAGCCCTCGCCCGAAATCTTGGCCGGCATTCCGGGGAACAGGTCGTGGACCAGCGCCCGCGACAGGCCGACGGCTTCGAAATTATAGCCGCCCCGATAGCTGGAGATCACCGCGATCCCCATCTTCGACATGATTTTCAGCAGGCCCTCGTTGATCGCCTTGCGGTGATTTTCCAGCGCCTTTTCGATGGCGATATCGCCAAACAGGCCGCGGGCATGGCGGTCGGCAATGGCGGCTTCGGCCAGATAGGCGTTCACCGTCGTTGCGCCGACGCCGATCAGGACGGCGTAATAATGCGTGTCCAGACACTCGGCGGTGCGGACGTTGATGCTGGCATAGGATCGCAGGCCTTGCCGAACCAGGTGCGTGTGCACCGCCGCCGCCGCCAGCACGCCCGGTATGGCCATGTTGCCGGCATCGACCGCCTCGTCCGTCAGGAACAGTTCGGCCTTGCCCTGGCGCACCGCCTGTTCCGCCTCGGCCCGGATGCGGGCGATGGCGACACGCAGCCCCTCTGCCCCCGAACCGGCGGGGAACAGACAGGAAATCGTCGCCGCGCTGGCCCCGAAATTGGCCCGCAGCCGATCCCATTCGGCACAGGTCAGCACCGGCGAATCCAGAACTAGCACCGGGTTGGGCCGTTCGGCCGTTTCCAGGATGTTGGCCAGATTGCCGAAACGGGTCTTCAGGCTCATCACCTGCCGTTCGCGCAAGCTGTCGATCGGCGGGTTGGTCACCTGACTGAAATTCTGGCGAAAGAACTGGCTGATCAGGCGCGGCTTGTCCGAAATGACCGCCAGCGGCGTATCGTCGCCCATCGATCCGACCGCTTCCTTGGCCGTGGTGACCATGGGCGACAGGATCAGTTCCATATCCTCCAGCGTCTGCCCGGCCGCCACCTGCCGCCGGGCAAGGTCGGCCCGGTCGAAGCGCAGCACGCCGGACCCGGTATCGGGCAGGTCGGCGATCGACTGGAAATTGGCGACAAGCGCGGCGTAATCCGCCTCTCCGGCAATCCGGTCCTTGATCGCCTGATCCTTGTACAGCGCGCCTTCGTCCAGATCGACGGCAATCATCTGACCCGGCCCCAGCCGCCCCTTTTCCAGCACCGTCGCCTCCGGCACCGGGACCATGCCGGTTTCCGAACCCACGATCAGCAGGCCGTCATTGGTGCGGGTGTAGCGCAGCGGACGCAGCGCATTGCGGTCCAGGCCCGCGACCGCCCAGCGGCCATCCGTCATCGCCAGCGCGGCCGGGCCGTCCCACGGCTCCATCACGCTGGCCAGATACTGGTACATGGCGCTGTGCGCGGCCGGCACATCGTCATTGCCCTGCCATGCCTCCGGCACCAGCATCAGCTTGGCCGTCGGCGCGTCCTTGCCGGACCGGGCCAGCGCCTCGAACACCGCATCCAGCGCCGCCGTGTCGGATGCACCCGCCGGGATCACCGGCTTGATGTCCTCGCTACGTTCACCGAACGCGATCGACGCCATCTTGATCTCGTGGCTGAGCATCCAGTTCTTGTTGCCGCGGATCGTGTTGATCTCGCCATTATGCGCCAGACAGCGGAACGGCTGGGCCAGCCACCATTGGGGAAAGGTGTTGGTCGAATAGCGCTGGTGAAAGATCGCGACACGGCTTTCGAACCGTTCGTCCAGCAGGTCGGGATAGAATTCGCTCAGGGATTCGGCAAGGAACAGCCCCTTGTAGATGATCGAGCGGCACGACAGCGAACAGATGTAAAAGCCGCTGACCTGGGCTGCGATCACCCGCTTTTCGATGCGGCGGCGAACCAGATACAGCGTCTTTTCGAACTCGGCCTCGCTGACCGCATCGGGCAACGGCCCGGCGATCATGATCTGTTCGATCTCCGGCCGGGTGGCCTGCGCTTTCTGCCCGATCACCGCGACGTTCACCGGCACCTGGCGCCAGCCATAGATGGTAAAGCCAGCGTCGATCAGCTCCGCCTCGACGATGGTGCGGCACAATTCCTGGGCGCCAAGGTCGGTGCGCGGCAGGAACACCATGCCGACCGCCAGCCGGTTGGGCAGCACGCGGTGGCCGCTGTCGGCGATGGCGTCGTCAAAGAACGCGATGGGCAGATCGACATGAATGCCCGCGCCGTCGCCGGTCTTGCCATCGGCGTCCACGGCGCCGCGGTGCCACACCGCCTTCAGCGCATCGATGCCCGCCTGAACCACGCGGCGCGACCGCCGCCCGTCCGTCGCGGCGATCAGGCCGACGCCGCAGGCATCGCCTTCGAACTCCGGCCGGTACATCCCCTCGCTGGCAAGGCGGAGGCGTTCGCGGTCGATTCTTGTCGTCATTGGGTCACCTGTTGCTTGGCAAGTCGATCTGCCATCTGCTCAACGGTAGGGCGTAATGCCGCTAAAAGTTCATGTCGCCACGCGGCCCGTTCGGCTTGGATAGGGCCGATCAGCTTGGCGCTCTTATCCGCCAGCGGGGAGGCGTCGAACGTCGACACCTCTGCTCGCTCAGCAGACGATAGTGTCGCGAGCGCCAGTGGATAAGCTTGGGCCACCGCCTCCTGGGCGCGGCGAGGATCCAATGTGTCGGTTGCGCCCTGCATCACATGAGCTAGATCGATCCTTCGTATCAGTTCGCGCGTCAGCTTCACTTTTGCAGGCGAAGAAAAGTGGGAAAGCATTTGTCTCGCCTCCTCCGCACTGAGATTGGCGCGATAGACGGTAGCAATGCGTGACCACAACCCAGGAAGCGCTGCCTGGTATTCTCGGATCATGATTGGCTGGATTTCCACCATTACTTGGTCGGCTAATTCCGGATAATCGACCAGATAATGCGCGATCGACGGATCTTGGCGCAGCACAGTTGGCATGACCTTGAGCAAGTGCTCCCAAAGCTGGTGAGCCCGCTCCTCGCTGTTCAGGAAACGAGCGAGCGCATAAGCCGGATCCTCGACTACCGCATGAGGCGAATCCTGGGGTCTGGGTTCAGCTTTCGCCGCCGAAAGTACCGGTATCGACAAACAGAAGAGCAGGCTTGATATCATGGCCATAACGCCGTCCATTCGACGGGAACGCCGATTGACCGTCATCACGCCGCCACCTGCTCGGCGCGGGCCTTTTGCTTCAGCCAGGCGTGGATCTTCTGGCTGACATCGCGCGCATCGCGGATCGCCCACACGACCAGGCTGGCCCCGCGCACGATGTCGCCGGCGGCGAACACGCCATAGAGGTTGGTCATCATGGTCTGATGATCCACGCGGACCGTGCCCCAGCGGGTGACGCCCAGTTCCTCGGCCCCGAACAGCTTGGGCAGATCCTCTGCGTCATAGCCCAGCGCCTTGACCACCAGATCGGCGTCCAGGCGGAACTCTCCGCCCGGTTCAGCCTCCGGCGCGCGGCGGCCGCTGGCATCGGGCGCGCCCAGCCGCATCCGCGTGGCGCGGACGGCCGTCACATGACCATCGCCATTCGCGTCGAACGCCTCTGGCGCGGAAAGCCAGACGAATTCGACGCCCTCTTCCTCGGCATTGGCGACTTCGCGCTGCGAGCCGGGCATATTGGCACGGTCGCGGCGGTACAGGCACTTCACCGATTTCGCGCCCTGACGGATCGAGGTGCGGACACAGTCCATGGCGGTGTCGCCGCCGCCGATCACCACCACATTCTTGCCCGCGGCATTCAGGCTGCCATCATCGAACGCGGGCACGGCATCGCCAAAGCTCTTGCGGTTGGACGCGGTCAGGAAATCCAGCGCCTCGACCACCCCGTCGCTGCCGATGCCCGGCGCCTTGATCTCGCGCGGCTTGTACACGCCCGTCGCGATCAGCAGCGCGTCATGGCGCGAGCGCAGGTCATCCAGCGTCGCATCCTCACCCACCGAAAAGTTGAGGTGGAATTGAACGCCGCCCGCCGCCAGCCGCTCGACCCGGCGCATGACGACTTCCTTCTCCAGCTTGAAGCCGGGGATGCCATAGGTCAGCAGGCCGCCGGCCCGGTCGTGCCGGTCATAGACATGAACGTCATAGCCCAGCGCGCGCAGATAATCCGCCGCGCTCAGCCCCGCCGGGCCGGCCCCGATGATGCCGACCGACTGGCCCCGCGCCGGCCCCGCGACCAGCGGTTCGACCCATCCCTGTTCCCAGGCGGTGTCGGTGATGAATTTTTCGACAGAGCCGATGGTGACCGCGCCATGGCCCGAAAACTCGATGACGCAATTGCCCTCGCACAGCCGGTCTTGCGGACAGATGCGGCCGCAGATTTCGGGCATGGTCGACGTGCTGTTCGACAGCTCATACGCCTCGCGCAGCCGCCCCTCCGCCGTCAGGCGCAACCAGTCGGGAATATGGTTCTGCAGCGGGCAGTGAACCGAGCAATAGGGCACGCCGCACTGCGAACAGCGCCCGGCCTGATCCTCCGCGCTGGGCAACGCATAGCGATCGGCGATTTCCCGGAAATCCTTGGCACGCAGTTCCGGCGCGCGCTTGGCGGGATAGGATTGATCCCGCACCACGAATTTCAGCATCTTGTCATCAGCCATGGATCATCGCCCTTGTTACGGGGCTGCGCATAGCGTCCGAAAAGCGCGGAGTCACGCACTTTTGAGCATATAGGTCAGCTATTATGACCTATTATTCCTGGCCGGGGCGTCAGATGCCGGATTTAGCCGCGCAACTTCCTTTCACAATGTCCGTATCGGCCTTATCTCACTGCAAGCCAGATCAGCGTGCCCGCGCCCAGCACGATGCGATACCAGGCAAAGGGGGCAAAGCCGTAACGCGTGACGATCGACAGGAACGCCTTCACCACCACCAGCGCGACGACGAACGACACCGCGGCACCCACAGCGATCAGGCCCAGATCGTCGCCGGTCAGCGCGTCGCCATGCTTGGCAAGCTGAAGCACCGTTGCGCCGGCCAGCGTCGGCATGGCGAGGAAAAAGCTGAACTCCGCCGCCGTCTTGCGATCCACGCCCATCGCCATCGCGCCCAGGATGGTGGCGCCCGACCGGCTGACCCCCGGCACCATGGCCAGGCACTGGACCAGCCCGATCGCGGCAGAGGTGCGAAAACCGACCTTTGCCACGCCGCCCGAATCGGTGGGCCGGGCAAACCGTTCAACGACCAGGATGGCGATGCCGCCGATCACCAGGGCCCAGGCGACGACCACGATATTCTCAAGCAACAGCTCGATCGCATCGCCAAAGGCCAGGCCAAGGACCACCGCAGGGATGAACGCGATCAGCAGGTTGCGGGTAAAGGCGATGGCCAGCGGATCCAGCCGGAACAGGCCGACCGCCATGTCGCGGAACGTGCGCCAGTACAGCAGCACGATCGCCAGGATCGCGCCCGGCTGAATGGCGATGTTGAACACCGACCAGTCGGCCGCGCTGAACCCCAGAAATTCGGTCGCCAGCATCAGGTGGCCGGTCGACGACACCGGCAAGAATTCGGTCACGCCCTCGACGATGCCGAGCAGGATGGCGATCAGCAACGGGCTCATTCGGGTCTCCGGCAGCGGCGTTGGGGGCGGCCCGCGGGCCAGGGGAGCAGAGGTGCGGGATCAGGCCGGCGGCGTGGCAAATCGGCCATGGCGGCGATACAGCACCAGCCATCCCGGCGCGACCGTGGCCAGCGGCACGGGATCGATGCCGAATGCCTCGATCCCCTCGGCACCCGCCGGCACCACATTGTCGCTTTGCAGCATCGCCCATTGATCGCGGGTGATCGGCGCACCGGGCAGAAAGCCCAGCCGGGCGATGCCGCCGCCGACCCAGTCGGGCAGCTCGACAATGGCGGGCGACCGGCCGATCGCCTCTGCAATCCAGCGGTTGAGGCCGCCCATCGTGATGATGTCCGGCCCGCCCAGGGCATAGGTCTTGCCGCCATGTTTGCCGGGATCGGCAATCGCGCAGACCACCGCCTGCGCCACATCGGCGACATAAACCGGCTGAAACTTCGCATCGGCTTTCAGCACCGGGACGACCGGGGCCGCCGCGATCATGGCGGCGAAACGATTGACGAACTGATCCTCGCGGCCGAACACGATGGATGGACGCAGGATGGTGGCCGCCGGAAACGCCGACAGCACCGCGGCCTCGCCCGCCGCCTTTGACCGGCCATAGGCGCTGGGCGAACCGGCATCGGCACCCAGCGCGGAAATCTGGACCAGCGCCGACACGCCGGCATCGGCCGCCGCCCGCGCCACATTGCCCGCGCCGACGGCGTGCACCGCATCGAACTTGCCGTTCAGGATGCCGACCAGATTCACGACCGCATCCGACCCGGCAATCGCGCGGGCCACGCTGTCCGGCCGGGTGATATCGGCCGCCACGAACTGAACCTGACCAAGGCCGCCGAGCGGCTTCAAATAGAACGCCTTGCGCGGATCGCGCTGTGCAATGCGAACGCGCGCGCCCGCAGCCAGCAATTCCTGGGCGATATACCGGCCCAGAAATCCGCCGCCACCGAACAGGGTAATCAGCCGGTCCTGCATCACTGCCTCATGCTTGGGATCACACGATCCATGGGTCGGCGCCCCAATGCCTTTTGTGACCACAAACGGCAAGACCAAGCCGCCGCGATGCGCCGCAACGGTCCCTGTTTCCGATCCGGCAACTTCCCCTGTTGACAAGCGCCCCGCTCTCCCCCTAGACGCCGCCGCCTACCCCGTGCCCAGATGGCGGAATTGGTAGACGCACCAGCTTCAGGTGCTGGCGATCGCAAGGTCGTGGAGGTTCGAGTCCTCTTCTGGGCACCATTTTCCATTCGCCGAGCATCTCGCGAATGAGCACCCTCGAAACCGAAGAGTTTGTGCAGATCGCCGCCCCGGTGTGCCCACAATCCTTCGCGTCCAATCAGTGGCCATCCAGGGCTACGCAAGGGGCGGCTTTGGCGACCGTGAAATCGCTTCTGTTGAGAAGACTTACCTTCAAAGAATCACGCGAAACATCGAAGTCGCGACGCGAAAGGCCGTGCTTCGTCGGCGCCTGCATGATGCTGTGCCGCTGGGCAAGGCGGCGAGCGTTGTCTGCCTATCGATCCGCAACGCCCGCCTTAGCGTCCGATAATGGGCGTTAACAGGATCATGAAATGAGGGATCTGCTTTACCAAGCCCTCAAGACGACGTTTGCGGTAACGCGAGGAAAATAAGACAGTCGTACGGCAGCAAGTTGCAGGTCGTACCCGATCCGGTTAGGCACCCGCCATGACTGACACTCCGCCCGTCCAGCTTATCCGTCCCAAGCGCTTCGGCGACGACCGTGGCTGGTTCACCGAAGTCTATTCGGTGCCCGCCTTTGCCGCGCTGGGTATTCCCTGCACGTTCGTGCAGGACAATCACTCGCTTTCGGTCCCGGCCTTCACCCTGCGCGGTCTGCATTTCCAGACACCGGACCGGGGGCAGGACAAGCTTGTCCGATGCATCCGCGGGCGGATTTTCGATGTCGCGGTCGATGTGCGGCGCGGGTCGCCCACCTATGGCCAGTGGGTCGGTGCCGAACTTTCCGCCGAAAATGGCCATCAGCTGTTCATCCCGATCGGTTTCGCGCACGGTTTCCTGACGCTGGAGCCCGATTGCGAAGTCACCTACAAATGCTCTGACACCTATGCCCCGGCGAACGACGGCGGCATCCGGTGGGACAGCGTCGGCATCGACTGGCCGATGCCTGCGGGGACCACCCCCGAACTCAGCCCCAAGGACAAGGTGCAGCCGACGCTTGCCGAGTTCGACAGCCCCTTTGCCTATGACGGCCGCCCGCTGGCGCCGCTCGCCTGAAGGACATTTCCATGCGCATTTTCGTCACCGGCGGCGCCGGCTTCATCGGTTCGGCGCTGGTTCGCCACCTGATCGAGAACACCACCCACGAAGTTCTGAACTTCGACAAGCTGACCTATGCGGGCACGCTGTCGACGGTCGAGCGGGTGGCGAATTCGAATCGCTATCGCTTCGTTCAGGGCGATATTTGCGATGCAGAGGCGGTTCGCGCCGCAATCGACGAGTTCAAGCCTGACGTCGTGACCCATCTGGCGGCGGAAAGCCATGTCGACCGCTCCATCGACGGGCCGGGCGCGTTCATCCAGACCAACGTCGTCGGCACCTATACGATGCTGGCCGAGGCGCGCGCCTATTGGCTGAGCCTTGACCCGGAGGCGAAGGCGGCGTTCCGGTTCCACCACATCTCGACCGACGAGGTGTACGGGACGCTGGGCGACACCGGCCTTTTCACCGAAGAAACCTCCTATGACCCGCGCTCGCCCTATTCGGCGTCGAAGGCGGGGTCTGACCATCTGGTCAGCGCGTGGGGGCACACGTTCGGCCTGCCGGTGCTGATCACCAACTGTTCGAACAATTATGGGCCGTATCACTTCCCCGAAAAGCTGATCCCGCTGATGATCGCAAAGGCGCTGGATGGCGAGCCGCTGCCCATTTACGGCAAGGGCGATCAGGTCCGCGACTGGCTGTATGTCGAGGATCACGTCCGCGCGCTGCAGGCGGTGTTCGAGCGGGGCACGCCGGGCCGCACCTATAATGTCGGTGGGCATAACGAGCGGCAGAATATCGAGGTGGTGAAGACGCTTTGCAGCATCCTCGACGAACTGCGCCCCCGCGCCGATGGCCGCCCCTATGCCGAACAGATGACAGAGGTCGCCGACCGCCCCGGCCACGACAAGCGCTATGCCATCGATGCGAGCCGTATCGGCGAAGAGCTGGGCTGGACGCCGGCGGAGACGTTCGAGACGGGCATCCGCAAGACGGTCGAATGGTATCTCGCCAACGAGGATTGGTGGCGCCCGCTGGTCGCGGCCAAGGCGGCCGAACGCCGCGGTGTCGCGGCCTGATGCGCGAAATCCTCGTCACCGGCGCGGGCGGGCAGCTCGGCACCGAGCTTCGCCGCGCGGCGCTGCCGGCGGGCTATGCGATCCATGCGGTCGATGTCGACACGCTCGACCTGACCGATACGGCCGCGATCGCCGCCAAGGTGGCCGAGCGCCCCTGGGCCGCCGTCATCAACGGGGCGGCCTATACCGCGGTCGACAAGGCGGAGAGCGATCAGGTGACGGCCTGGGCGGTCAACGCCATGGCACCGGCCGCGTTTGCGCAAGGCTGCGCCGCAGCAAGCATACCGATCGTGCAGGTTTCGACCGATTACGTCTTTGCCGGCGACAAGGCCGGTGCCTGGGACGTGGACGATCCCGTCGCCCCGCTGGGCGTCTATGGCGCGTCCAAGCTTGGCGGCGAGCTGGCGGTGCGGACGTCGGGCGCGCGCCATGCGATCGTGCGGACGGCGTGGGTCGTGTCCGCGCATGGCAATAACTTCGTCAAGACGATGCTGCGCGTGGGCGCGACCCGCAACGAACTGGGCGTTGTCGATGACCAGCGCGGCAGCCCGACCAGCGCCGCCGATCTTGCCGCCGCGCTCCTCACCATCGCGATCCGCCTGATCGAGGACGAGGGGGCACCCACCGGCACCTTCCACTTCAGCAATGCGGGCGCGGTCAGCTGGGCCGGCTTTGCGAGCGAAATCTTCGCGCAGAGCGGCGCGCGGGGCGGCGCGGTTGCCGCGGTCAAGCCGATCGCCACCGCCGATTATCCGACGCCAGCCCGCCGGCCCGCCAACTCGCTGCTCAGCCACGACGCGATCCGCGCCGCATATGGCATCGAACCGCGACCGTGGCAGGCGGCGCTTGGCGACATCCTCGACGAACTCATCGGAGTACCGAAATGAAGGGCATCATCCTCGCCGGCGGATCGGGCACCCGGCTGCATCCCGCGACCCTCGCGGTCAACAAGCAGCTGCTGCCGGTCTATGACAAGCCGATGATCTATTACCCGCTGAGCGTGCTGATGCTGGCGGGGATCCGGGAGATCCTGATCATCTCCAGCCCCGAATATCTCGACAATTACCGGCGGCTGTTCCAGGACGGCTCTGCCTTTGGCCTCGACATTCAATATGCCGAGCAGCCGAGCCCCGACGGGCTGGCCCAGGCGTTCACGATCGGCGCGGACTTTATCGGCGACGACCATGTGGCGCTGGTGCTGGGCGACAACATCTTCTTCGGCGCGCACCTTACCGACCTGCTGGCCAGTGCCGTCGCCCGGCCGACCGGCGCAACGGTGTTCAGCTACCGCGTCGAGGACCCGGAGCGGTACGGCGTCGTCGAGTTCGGCGAGGGCGGCAAGGCGATCAGCCTTGAGGAAAAGCCCGAGCGGCCGAAATCGAACCACGCGGTCACCGGCCTTTATTTCTACGACAACCGCGTTGTCGAAATGGCCCGAAACCTGAAACCCTCCGCGCGCGGCGAGCTTGAGATCACCGACCTCAACCGCCTGTATCTGGAGGCCGGCGACCTGTTCGTCGAACAGATGGGCCGCGGCTATGCCTGGCTCGACACGGGCACACACGACAGTCTGCTCGAAGCGGGCGAGTTCGTCCGCACGCTCCAGCACCGCCAGGGCATCCAGATCGCCTGCCTCGAGGAAATCGCCTTCGAAATGGGCTTCATCGACGCCGACAAGGCCCGCGCCGCCGGCGAACGGTTCAAGAAAACCGCCTATGGCCGCGCGATCCTGAAGGCGGTGGAGGGAGATTAAACAGAAACGCGACCCGTCGGTCAGCCCACCTGAAAGGTGACATGAAAGACTGACTGCACGGGTTGCGGAACGCGCGAGATATCGAGGCTGCGCTGTATTTCAGCCTTGCGACGATTAAGAAAGTTGACGCAAGACACCTGAGCCTCCTTGAAAACCCACCCATTTCCATATGGCGCGTAGGTCGTCCGGAGGAAGTTCGTGAAAGTGTTCTTGGCGAACGTCATGTCGGACCGGGTGGTGAAAATACCCGTGATGATGAGGCCGGGGCCCCGCGGACTGGTGCTTGGAGCCGAGCAATAGGCAAGCGTTGGCGGCACCGTCTGGGCCGCCGCCGCCGTCCCCGCCAGCTCGATGGCTGCCAACATCATACCGGCAACCACCGCATGGCGGCTCACTGCGTGGTTTCCCATGATGTCGCACAATGATCGATGTCGCGGGATTCCTGACCATCAACAACCGTGCCGACGCGGCCGCCGGCGTCAGTGATCGCGATCTGGGTCGGATAGATGCTATCGGGATCGTTCGGACCGACGCTGTAGCTCAATCCCCGATGACGGACCGAGGCGACGACAAGCCGGTCGCCCGCCGGCTGAACGGTGCTGCCGATCCGCGATGCGATACACGATGCGACGGTCTGCGTATTGGCGCTCGTATAGATGCCGCTGGTAGCGCCCTTGGGCAGCGTACCCGGCGCGAACGCGGCTTGCGCACAGCCAGAGACGAGCAAGAAGGCGACGGGCGGGAATGACAGACGAAGCATCACGCGTCCTTTAGGATCAGCAAAAAGGGAACTGAAGACCTTTTTCAATGTCCATACCGTTTGATTCCACGCTCACGAAGTCGCCGCCGACGGCGACGGCGAAGCACCATCAAAAGCCATGGAATGCCGAGTACGAGGACAAGGCCGATGATCCCGTATGCAATCAACTCGCGCGAGAAATTCATCGCGATCTTTTGCACTCCGATCTGCGCCGTGTCCATCGCAATGCCAGCCCTGGATGCTGGACCTACCGCGATATACCTTTCCCAACTACCGTTCCGTCGCAGCGGGGGCCGGGCGACGGATGCAGACCCCGACCGATACCCGGTACAGGGCGGCGCCCTGTGTCATTGATCGCCTCCAGCGCGCTGAAAAATCGGGAAGGGTTGCATAACGGAAAGGCCGCCGCTAACCGGGAATGGCCCGGATGGGCCTGCATTTGGCAAGGTCTCAATGAAAAACAGACTGTTTTCCTGCGGCGTGTTGATGATTGCGTTGACCGTTTCCGCGTGTGCTTCACCCCGTTTCGAAGGACGACCGGACCTTACGGTTTTCGACAACAAGCCGCTTCCAGAACCAGTCCGACAGGACCTTGTCATTCCTTCGCGGCCCTATGTAATCGGCCCGTCGGATCAGCTTACCGTCGACGTTTTCGGGATCGACGAACTCAGCAAGAATGTAACGGTCGACCTGACCGGCCAGATCGCGTTACCGCTCGTCGGCTCGCTCAAGGCATCGGGAATGACCGCTGACGAGCTGACCGCCGACCTCGTCACCCGATTCCGTCAGGCGCATGTTCGCGACCCGCAGGTGACGGTCAATATCGTGACCGCCGCAAGCCAGATCTTTACGGTCGACGGATCGGTGACGACGCCGGGGATCTATCCGCTGGTTGGTCGCATGTCGCTGATGCGCGCGGTCGCACGCGCGTCCGGCACGACCGAATTCGCCCGCGAGAATTACATCGTCGTGTTCCGCAACGTCGAGGGCAAGCGCTATGCCGCGCTCTACGATCTGCGCGCGATCCGGCAGGGGATGTATGAAGATCCGGAAATATTTTCGAACGACGTCATCTACGTCGGTGACGATCAGGCACGTCGCCTCTTCCGCGATCTGATCAGTGCCGCGCCGCTCATCACTACGCCTCTGATCTTCCTGATCACCCAGTAATCGTCTGCCAGAGTTAGATATACGCCATGCAGTACCAACGAGCCGCTGACGGACCGCGCGATCCCGACAGTGTACTGATCAGAGAAGCTGGTCCTGCATCGTCAGGGACGAATTTCTCGTTGGCGCATGTTTTGGGTGTGCTCAAGAAGCGCAAATGGCTGATCGCGGGCTTCGTGGTCGCCGCGGTACTGCTGGGGCTGGTCATCACGCTCCTGATGACGCCGCAATACACGTCGAGCGCGGTCGTCGAGATTCAGCGAGAGACGCGCAACTTCACCAATGTCGACGGCGTAGATTCCAAGACGTCGAGCACCGTCGACCCGGAATTTTACGAGACGCAGGCCGGGCTGCTCCGCTCGGTTGCGCTCGCCGGCAGCGTCGCGACGGATGCGCGGTTGCAGGACAATGCGCAATTCTTCGAGATGTTCGGATCGCGCAAAGCCAAAAGCTGGTTTGACGACCAGCGACTGATCCCGGGCGCATCCACCCGTGACGAGCGGGTTCGCGAAGCCAGCGACATCCTGCTGGACCATCTCCGGATCTCGATCCAACGCCAGTCCCGTCTGGCGACCATCAGCTTCACCAGCCCGGACGTTGCCTTCTCGAAGAGGATCGTCGACTCCTGGGCGTCGCACTTCGTCCAGGCGACACTCGACCGGCGCTATGCGGCGACGGCGTATGCTCGCAAGTTCCTGGAGGATCGTCTCGGCCAACTGCGGACCCGGATCGATCAGGCCGAACGCCAGCTGGTCGATTATGCAGCGCAGCAGGGCATCGTGAACCTGCCCAGCGAGGCACCGACCCAGCCAGGCGCAAGCGCGCCCCCGGAGCGGTCGCTGGTTGCCGAGGATCTGGTGATCCTGAACAAGGAACTGGCTACCGCCACGGCCCAGCGGATCGCGGCGCAAAGCCGCCTTGGTGCAAGCGGCGGTGATGTCGAAGAGGCATTGGACAACACCGCCATTTCGCAGATGCGGGCCCGCCGTGCCGACCTTGCCGCGCAATATGCCGACATGATGCAGCGCTTCGATCCGGCGTACCGGCCGGCGATGGCGATCAAGGCGCAACTCGACACGCTCGACCGGTCGATCGCTCGCGAAGAGGGCCGGGTGCGGTCGACGCTTCAGGAAACCTATCAGGCGGCCCAGCAGCGCGAAGCAGCCCTTGTGAGCCGGGTCGACAAGCTGAAGTCCAACCTGTTCGACCTGCGGCGCCGCAGCACCCAGTACAATATCCTGATGCGCGAGGTGGATACCAACCGCCAGTTGTACGATGCACTCTTGCAGCGCTACAAGGAAATTGGTGTCGCTGGCGGCGTTGGGGTCAACAACATCGCGGTTGTCGATGCTGGCGACCTGCCGGACAAGCCGTCGAGCCCGCGCCTGTGGCTCAATCTCGCCTTTGCCCTGCTGGGTGGCCTGCTGGCCGGTGTGGCGCTTGCCTTTGCGCTCGACCAGCTGGAAGACTCGCTGTCCGATCCGGCAGAGGTTCCGGAGCTGCTCCGGATCCCGCTTATCGGCGTCGTTCCAAAGATCAGCGAAGAACCGCTTGCGGCAATGCGCGACTCCAAATCGGCACTCAACGAGGCTTATTTCTCCGTCCAGACCTCGCTGGCGCTGGCGACGACGCACGGCTTCCCGCGCGCACTGGTCGTCACCAGCTCGCGGCCGAACGAGGGCAAGTCGTTGACGTCGTTCGCGTTGGCCAAGACGCTGGCGGCGCGGGGCCGCAAGGTTGTGCTGGTCGACGGCGATATGCGCTCGCCCAGCATCCATCATATGCTGGGCCTCAATCAGTTGCCAGGCTTCAGCACGATACTGACGGGCGGCGCGACGGTGCAGGACGCGGCTCAAGCCACGGACATTGCCAATCTGTCGATCATCGCCGCCGGCACGACGCCGCCAAGCGCGGCCGAACTGCTCGCAGGCACCCAGTTTGCGTCGATCCTCGAAAAGCTGCTCGAAACCTTTGACCATGTCATCATCGATGCGCCGCCGGTCATGGGGTTTGCCGATGCACCGCTGATCGCCAACAATGTCGAAGGCGTCTGCTTCGTCATCGAAGCGCATGGCACGAACAAGTCCAGCGCCCGCACCGCGATCGCCCGCCTGCGCAACGGCGACACGACTATCTTCGGCGCCGTCGTGACCAAGTTCGATTCCAAGCGCGCCTTCACCGGCTATGGCTATGACTATGGCTATGGCTATGGGTACGGCGAAAGCGCGACCTCCGGCTCTGCAAGATAGGCGGGCTGATGGTGCTTCGCAGTTCGATGATGTTGCGTGCGGCGGCGATCCTCGTCGCCGGCGCCTTCGTCCTGTGGATCTCCATCGGTGTCACCGCCAACTTCACGATTGCGCGCGAGATGCCGGACGGCGTGCGCTCGATCTGGCCGTCCGGCGTGAATGCAAAGGTCGCTCAGGGTCGCGATCTACTCCTCGGTCAATCACAACCTTCGGCAGAAACCATGGACCGGATGCGGGCGACCCTGCGCGAAGCAGCACTGCGCGAGCCGGTCAACACACAGGTGCTCGGCACGCTGGCCGGGCTGGACGATCTGCGCGGCAATGCTGATCGGGCACGCGCGTTGTTCAAGCTGTCGGAAGCGGCCTCGCGCCGTAACCGTCTGACCGAAATGTGGCTGATCGAGGATGCGGTCTCCCGCAACCAGATCGGTGAGGCGCTGACCCATTACGATCACGCAATGCGGGTCTCGATCGATCTGCGGCCCCAGTTGCTACCCGTCATGAACAGCGCGGCATCCTCGCCGGATATCCTGAGCGCTCTCGTTCCCATTCTTCGCCAGCGGCCGTTGTGGTGGAAGGATTACCTGCAGTTCCTCGGAGAGGACGGCAGCGATCCGCAGGTCATCGAAACGGTGCTGGCAAATGTTCGCCCGAACATCGCCCGATCGGATGAGCGCGTGTTGACGGAAAACGTCCTGCGCCGAATGATTGCGACCAATGGCGAACTCGGGGCCGTTCGCGCGGCGAACGCGCTGGAAGGGATCAAGGGGTCGAACCGGTCGCTTCGCGGCGGCGACTTCGACGCGCCCGAGGGCATTCTGCCGTTTGCCTGGTGGATGCGTGACGAATCCAATATCCGCGCCTATCGCGACACCGTCCCGAACGGCACGCTGGGCCTGCGGATCGAGACGAGCAGCGATACGACCGGGGGAGCGGCACAGCAGCTCGTCGGCCTGCCCGCAGGGACGTATCTATTATCCGGTATCGTCGGCGACGTTCCCGCCGACCCGATCAACCGGCCGGAAATCACCATCGCGTGTGGTAACGCAAAGCCCATGGCGCGGTTCACCCTGCCCACCGCACCCGAATCTGGGGCGCCGTTCCGGTTCCGCTTCGTCGTCCCACCCGCTGGTTGCCCAACACAATGGGTTGGCATCGCGACGGCGCCAGTCGGCGATACCCATGTTTGGCTCGACACGATCAAGATCACGCCGGAGCGGCCCTGACATCGGTTCAGGTCTGAAGGAGACGGCGGTCCGTCACCGATCCTTGCAATGACTGGAAAAACGGCAGGCGACCTTGGGTTGGCCGAAAGGCCACGGTAGCCGCTGCCGGTGACCGCCATGCCGCTCGCGACAGAGCAACAGGAATTCCCCGCCACCATCGCAGGCGGCGGTCAGCGATGACGCCGCGTTCTGGATTTTCAATACGTCCGATTTGACCGCCGGATCAGTCGAAAACGTCAGATACCCATTTCGAAAGGCTGTACCGATCGAGCAGGGCCCGATCCATCGGATACCACGGCGTTTGCAGGAACGCCGGGTCGATGACGGGATTGTCGCGATCGATCAGATACTGATTCTGCGGATGATGGAAATCGGCGCGCTTGATCGAAGGGTTCGTCGTGATGAGCTTGCGGCCCGCACCGAGCATCTCGATCGTGCGCATGGTGAAGCCGGTCTGCACATTGCGTTCGATGTCCAGAACGACCTTTGCCCGCGCAATCAGCGTCTGCACTTCGGCCTTTGGTAACGGCTTGAAGATGAAATCCTGCTCGGGCGTCTGGCGATACGGTGCGCTGACGATGTTCTGAATCCGGTGAAGCAGATGGCTGCGCGCGAATAGAATCTTGCGAAGCTCGAAGCCCGCCGGCATCGCCGCCGATATACGCTGCAGGACATTGACCCGGTCACTATGGGCCGTGCCGATGAACAGCAGATCGATGTCCTGCTCGACATCGCCGACATCGGCATATTGTTCGATGTAGAACAACGGGCGATAGGTCAGCCGGGGGTCCGCACTGACATCCTCGATATCAAAGCTGAACGCGCGGTCGAACAGGTCAACCTTGTCCGACGACCCCTTGGGCATGTTGCGATAGCTGTCCCAGAAATACAGCGTATGCCGTGCCTTTGGCAGCAGGGTACGCATCCGTCGGATCGTTTCCACCGAGAGGGCTTCGCCCTTGATGATGACGACGTCGCGAATGTCATGTTCGGCGGCCTGGCGGAAAATCCGCTCGAAATACTCCGCGCTCTTTCGCTCGACCAGTTTGGGCGACAGCCGGACAAGCGCCTTGGTCTTGGTATCGTTCGCCGGGCGATCGTTACACCATAAGACCGATCGACCGCGCGCTTCCAGCACTTTCACGATTTCCTGCGGATACCCGAAGAAATCGGCCGATATCAAAAGAGTGTCCATAGCCCCTATTGTCCTCCGGCACCCGGTGCCGGTCCCGCACGCTGTCTCTGACCCGTGCCTCTAGCCGGTTATGCCAACCGGCTCCATGGCGAAGTTGTGCTCGTCCGGCGGTACGGCATCACCCGGCGCTGCATGCCACCGACGTGGTATAGCGCTGACCCGATAGGAGGCGCGCCCGCCACCAACCCGGAACGCTGCCGGGCTCGACCCGGGCGTCGGCCGCGGTCCTCTCGCTCCTCAGGGACGACGGCGCAGCAACGGCGGATCGTTCTACCTCAATATCCACCGTGCCTCGATCAGCGAAGCCGAGGATCGTCCAGCGCCCACCGGCACAACGCAGCCAAGTCTGCCCGTTGGTGCGAAGCACGCCAAAATCGACGAGCGCCGCCGGCCCGGTTCCCCGGCGGCCCCAATTGCCAGCGACGCCCCGTGGGTCGGCATAAATGCTTGCGGCATCGCGCATGAAGTCACTGCGACCATCGGCCATTGTCGTCGACCAGCCCTCTATTCCGGCGCCATATGCCGACCAACCGGCGCTTGCGACCTGTCGCCCTTTGCCGTCGGTGACCGGGGCAGTCCCGGTATTGGCCGTAATGACGAGGCCGTTGTCATAGCGCACCCGCACCGCCCGTCCTGCAGCCCGCGGCAATGCAGCCTCGATCGGTTGCCACTGGCCATCGACCGGGTAGCGGATCTCGGTAGCAGCTGCGCGGCGATAACCTTTTGCCACTGGCACCGACAGCGCCGCTTCCTGCACGAACAACCGCGGATCGGCCCACAGCGTCTGCGAGCGATACGGCAGATGGGCAAAAGCCAGTTGCTGCGTCCGATAGAGATCGCGAGTGCGTTCCTCAGTCATTGGATCGCGCGAGGCAGCCGTTGCCGGCGCGTATCGATTATAGAAACCCATGCCGAAATTATGCTGGTACGGATGGATCCGGAGCAGATCGAAATCGACCCACAGCGGCGCGTCGCGGATGTCCCCGGCATAGCCCACCGTCATTTCCGCCTCGACGCCGTCCAGCGCGCCGGTCCAGTAGAAATGCTGATGCCCCTCTCCAAAAACCGGCCCCTTTTCGACGGATTGCAGCGCCTCGAACATCGCCTTGGAGCCGGCCAGAAAGGCGCTGAAGCGGCCTGCACCGGGTCGGCTCGCCTCCATATCGACCCGCTCCCAAGGCAGAAAGCTCGAATTGACATCGACGAACGCTGCCGTTGTTCCCAGCGTCTGCTTAATCGCTGGCGAATAACGTTGTGCCATTAACACAAACATGTCTGGCCGAAGCGAATAAGATTGTTGGCCAACCGACGTGTTCAACCACGCTTTCAACATTGAACGATTACTGTCTACAGCAATACTGGTCGGATCAAACTCACCTGAATTAGGGTACTGATCGATGTAATTCTGGTGCAGCGCAAATTCACACCCGACGGATTTCACCTTGCGACCAATCGACCTTAGAACCTCCGCCCCACCCAAAAATGCATTAGCCGGCAGCACAACAGGCAAACCATTATCATAGCCCATCTTCTGCCATACATGGACGATCAGGATGCAATCCGACAGCCCGGCAGCAATAAGATGATCAATCCCTGCCTCTATATTGGCAAACGGCAGGGTTTCGGTGACATCAATGACTAGCCGCCCCCCAACACGATCATAGTATCGCGAGCGTGACCAGCTGTTTTTGGGCAGGACATCTTTCAACTGCCCAGACACGCGGACAATCAACCGTTCATGGAGAAGATTCCGTCGACCATCGGTCTTGGGTTCATACAGTGCCCCGCTCCCATCGTACCGCGTAGAGGCACTTGTTGACCAGTCGAGGTATGAAGAAATGAACAGCCCGTTGTTGCTGATACGATAAAATGGAACCGGACTATAAGGTAGAGCTATCCGGTTAAGCGCAGCGGCGACCGGCGCGTTGATCCGAAGCGCCGAAACCAATGGCTTGTCGCAAGTCATTTCTAGATTTAGCGCCCCACTCGCGATCCGGGCGACAAGGGCAAGCTTCACCCTTTCCCCATCAACGTCGACCTGTTGAATCAGCCTTATCTCGTTGTCGACGGACCGCAAGTCAGTCGATATTACACTTACCCGCTGCCCGGCCCACTGCGGCGCGTAGCGGATTTCAATGGGGGCGACGTCCACTGACGCAACAACCGACAAAATGCCCGCCCCTCGGCCGGCACGTATGTCGGGTTTCCAGCGATAGTGCACTGCGCCCTTCTGTGTTCGCGCCGTAATCGTACCACTAGCTTCGTCGTTTATGAGGTCACGAGCGCTGGCTGACTTGACAACAGCCGGCAAAATCCACGCGTCAATTGGCGGGGGCTGCAAGTTAATTCCCAGCATTGCAGCGCTCAATCCAATGCCAATAACGTATAATGTTCGGAGAGGAATCATTTTAATTCTAATCGCTAAACTACTCGATAATACAGTCAATAAAGCTTTTACCGTACATCTAATCGACTTTCTGTATTTTCGTCGACGCCATCGACAACACCGGAGAATAATACTTTGCACGTCTAGAGTTGGCGTTCCAAAAGAAGAGCGCAGCCGCGATAGCAGGAATGCTGTGGATACTTAAAAAATAATACTGAACCATTTGCAACCCAAGGGTATTGTAAACGACTAGGGCGGTTCCGATCTGAACTGGACGCATCCATTTAGTGGCATGCTTCATGTATAAAAGTATAAATCCATTAATGACGCCCGACAAAAACGGCATGATGACAACACCAAGCCATCCGAAGTTCGCAAACCCCCATTCTGCATTGGTCAGCCGCAAACCGCCCGTCACCAATTCCGATGTGTCTGCTCCGACATCATCAAAGGTTAGGGTCCAAATACTCGGGTTCCATTGATAGTTTCCGGGAATTAGGCCTCCGATAATCGTGCGGCCATAAGAATAATATTCTCCGTTAAGGAAACCATGCAGCCACCTCAACTGGTCGTTGATGTCAGGTGCCCCTGCAGAGACGAATTCCGAAAAGGACTCTCCTGCATAGGCATCGGTCATCCCCTGAAGTTCGAATGCACTGCCCAGCCAGAAGAAGAACACGCTACCGAATGGAAAGATGATGGCAACAAGCGGGATATACCAGCGCATACCTGCGCGCTGTTGCGCCGCCAATACGCCGAGAAACAACAACATACCGGCCGCCATCGGTCCACGCGACAGAGAAGCGATCAATGAGAGCACTGCTAGCGTGGCAATAACTACAAGGTATTTTGAACGTTTGTACCAAGCAAGCAGCAGTAGTACCGGCATGGTCATGTGAATGATAGAAAATGAAAAACGATAAAGATAGGCAGCTTTATAGTACATATCTCGATACATACCCTTAAACTGTCGAGCAGAATAAGGATCATCAGCAAATATCGGCATAAAACCCATAATTGCATAGGCGAGATATATGCCGGCCACACAAATCGAAAATACAATTACTATTCTCTTTGTGATTATTGAGTAGCCAAGATCACGGTTAAAGTAGTTTGTAACATACATTGGGCCGAAGGTTCTGCGGGCATGTTTCGCAAACAGTACACCGGCACACAGTGACAAGCCTCCAAGTAGGTTGATAAGGATGAACGTCGTGACTGTCTCATCGGCATATCCGCTCCATACGTCCGTCAGGAGGCCTGGTATGACATAAGCGGTGATACAGAATCCGATCGCCAGATGGGCCGGAATATTCCAGCGGCTCCGCCAAACAAGGTAAGGGGCAAGAAGCTGAATGGACAACGCGAATACGGCTATAAATGTCACTGAAAACGAATCCCGCTTACGTTCGACGAAAAATCGCTTGGCAGGCCCCTTATTAGTGACATTCCGGTCACCGGATACGACCTGGGCACACCCCCAACATAGCCAGGTTGTACGCCGGGCGGTATTGATTTCTGCTCGTAGGTATATGCTGCATCAACCGCCCTCGTTAGTGTCGCGGTCCCTCAGCCCGACCTAGCGCGAAGATCGGGGTCCAGGCAGCATCGTCAAACGTAAACGAGGCAAAGAATTTCGCGCCAGCCTGGGTCAAATGAACTCGATCGACCGACAGAATGCGTCCATTCTCGTCAAAAATCGGTACCCCACCAAAACGACGATCCATCGTTACGAGCAGATCAACATATTGGTCGCTAGGAACCATTGCCTTGTACTTACTCTCGACCAACAGGGTTGCGGGAATCGTGGACGCGCGAACGCGCGGTCGCTGCCATGAATCGACATGGATATAGGCATTCAGATTATACCCAAAATGTTTCGGCCCTACGACAACCAGCGGCTTGCTCGAGAAAATTGCGTTGCGCCAATCGATGGAACGGCATTCCCCGTCATACTGAAAGTTTGCGACGGCGATAACTGCGTCGGACTGCCTCACCAGTTCCTGCAACACCGAATCCCGGATATTATCGTCGCAAACGGAGGCGTCGTCGCGATAAAGGATATCGTACCCGCTGAACCTACCGCTTTCGATCATGACGTTGATAAAGTCACGCGCTGTGCTGTTCCCGATCACAAGCAGGCGCGGCTTGCCATTTTCGACGAATGCATTCTTCCGGTAGACAAAGGCACGCTCATTATAGGCGATATAGCTGCCTTCTTCCAATCCCATGCCGGGCACACGCGCTGGCATCCCCGAAAGCTTGAAAACGACCAGCCCCAATGCCGCAACCACACCCGATCCGACAATCGTCGTTCCAAACACAAAGTTGCGCGATATCCTGGTGCGATTGCGGAACGGTTGCTCAACATATTTCCAGCTAAAGTAGGAAACAAAAAGCGTCCCAACGACCAACGATGCCATCAATATGGTGGAAGGCGGATTAATACTCAGTATGCGTGCGAATGAAAATACCGGCTGATGCCAGAGATAGACGCTGTAACTTATAATGCCGACGCCGACGAAAGGCCTCATTGACAGGATCGAATTGACCATTGTGCCGTTGGTCGCAAACAATAGGACCAGCGCCGTCCCGACACATGGCAGAGCCGCATAGAAGGACGGGAACGGAGTCGCATCAGTATAACTGAACATTGCAATTAGAATAGCCGCGAACCCAGCCATCGACAGGACGTTTCGCGTCGCCTGCGACAGGTTGATCCGGTCCGAATAGACCGCGGCGATGGCACCGAATAATAGCTCCCAGGCACGGGTATGGATCAGGTAGAAGGAAGCGTTGGGATAGTGATCAGTCAGCGCAGCGCTCAATCCAAAGCTGAATGTGGCGATAATAACCAAAAACCCTACAAAGTACCTCTTTGCTGCATTAAATATAAAAATCACAGCAATCGGATAAAATAGGTAAAATTGCTCTTCTACTGCTAAGCTCCACGTGTGTAGTAGCGGCTTGAATTCGGATGAAAGCTCCCAATATCCACTTGTCAGAGTTAACAATATATTGTTGCTGAAAAACATCGCTGCGACAACGCTTTGAGAAAAGTTCTCAAAGTCATCCGGAAGCATAGTCAGATAAGCGGCGAGGAAGCTGGCTAGAACTACGACCAACAGGGCAGGCACGATACGTCGCGCACGGCGTTCGTAGAAGTCTACTATGCTGAAACCGCCCGATGTCGCCTGATCATAAATAATTTTCGAAATCAGAAAACCGCTGATGACGAAAAATATGTCCACGCCGATAAATCCCCCTGAGAACGGGGGAATCTTGGCATGGTTCAGGACTACCGGCAGAACCGCAATCGCTCTTAAGCCGTCGATCTCTCGCCTATACTTCAAGCTCATTGCTGGGTCTTTACACGTTCTTGCCGGTGCGCAGCAGTTGCCGGTCGCTCAGCTCTTGCAGCGACTTGTCAAAGCCGGAATCGGCGGCCTCGTGCGTGCTGGCCCAGTCGAGAAACGCCTTGAGACCGTCCCGGAACGCCCATTTCGGGGTGAAGCCTGTCAGCGCCTGAATGCGGGCGATGTCGGCCATGTTGTGGCGGATGTCGCCCACGCGGTATGCTCCCGTCACCTCGACCGGCACGTCCGCGCCATAGTGGTCGATGACGGCGCGCGCGACTTCCATCACGGTGGTCCGCTGGCCCGCCCCGACGTTCAGCGCGGTCACGCCATGGACGTCGGGCTGGCAGACGGCGGCTGTGGCATCGACGACGTCGTCGACGAACACGAAATCGCGGCTTTCCTCTCCGTCCTCGAAGATGTTGAGCCCCTTGCCCTGACGGACGAGGTTGGAGAACACCGCGAGGATGCCGGTATAGGGGTTGGACAGGCTCTGCCCCGGACCATAGACATTCTGATAACGCATGGCGAACCCGTCGATCCCCAGCGCCGATGCGAACATCAGTACCATCTGCTCCTGAACCTGCTTGGTCAGTCCGTAGAAGGACGAGGGACCATAGGGCGTGGCCTCCGCGGTCGGTTCGACGGTCACCGCACCGCCGCACACCGGGCAGACCGGGTCGAACCGTCCGGCGCCCATGTCCGCTTCGGTGCGGGCCGCGGGATAGACGCTGCCATGTTCGGCGCAGTGATACTGGCCCTCGCCATAAATCGCACGCGAAGATGCGACCACCAGCTTGCGCAGCGTCGCCGGGCGCTCGTTGACCAACAGGTCGAGCAGGACGGAAGTACCCTGAAGGTTGACGTCGGAATAATGCGAAACCTGGTACATCGACTGGCCGGTGCCGGTTTCCGCCGCCAGATGGACGATGACTTCCTGCCCGTCGATCGCTTGCTGCATGACCGCCCTGTCACGGACGTCACCGTGAATGCAGCGGGCCACCGCCTCCAGTCCTTCGGGGAAGGCGGCGCCAACGCCGTGAATCTGTTCGCTGAGGTTGTCGAGAACCGTGACCTGCGCGCCGCCCTCCGACAGCTTGCGCGCGAGGCGCGACCCGATGAAGCCGGCGCCACCAGTGATGAGTACGTGCATTCAGACCGTCCTTTTCCGAAGCAAGGTCACGAGCGTGCGTGCCTGTATGAAAGAATTGAGCATTTCGCCGATCAATACGGCGATCGCCGCGCCAATGAAACCATAGGCATAGCCGCCAAGCACGACCAGTACGGCGATGATCGCGAAGTTGGCAAGGTTGATCGCCAGCATTCGCCGAAACTCGCCGAGTGCCTGGATGAATACGGTCAGGCACAGATTCACGGATCGGAACGGCAGCGCCGCCAGCGCGATCCACAGGAAGGTTGGCGTGTAGCTGTAGGTGGGGAAGAACGCCCGCAGGCCGTAATTGCCCGCGACCGCCAGCACGATCGCCGTACCGGTCGAAACCACCAGCGCTGCGGTAATCCATTTGCGGATCATCCGCTTCAGCGGCGCGATCCCGTCGTCCTGCCAGACGATGGTCGATGCGCGCGCATAGATGGTCGACGTCATCGACGCGGCGACGAACAGCAGCGGCTCGGTCAGGCGCGCCGCCAGCGCCAGCTGGCCAAGGATCGCCGACGAAAACAGCACGCGGATATAGATCTGGTCGAACCGCGCGTAGGATAGGGCGAGAATGTTTGCGAGCGCGATCGGTGTCGATGCCCGCAGCCACATTGCGGTCGTATCCGGATCCTTCTCGCCCGAGCGCGTGGACAGATCGCCAAACGCCAGCTTCAGCATCAGCGCCGCCATCGCGACTTCGAAGCCGACCATCACCCCGAAGCTGGCTTCATAACCCCATCCCGCCAGATGCGCTGCAATCTGTGCGCCCCCGGCAAAGACGCCAAGGATGCTCATGCGCACGGCAGCAGGCCGCAATATCCCGCGGGCCTGCAGCCAGTTGATCGCCAGATTGAGCCACAGGCTGGTTACCGCCGTCATCGCGATGAGCAACGCGGTGAGCAACGAGGCCACCCCCGTGAACGCCAAGATGATCGCCCCCGACACGGCAAGCGCGATCAGGCCGGAGGCGATCTTGATCCGCACGACCGAACGGAATTTCACGGATGCCGCGGCGTGATCAGGGCTGGCAAAGAAACGCAGCGACAGCGTATCGATGCCCCAGTCCGCTGCGAACCGCACGATTTCCGCCGTGGTCAGCGCAAAGGCGATCGGCCCGAACTCTGCCGATCCGAGCGAAGCGGCGACCAGATAGAGCACGAAGAGCCGCAGGCCGATGAACGTGGCCTTCGTTACCAGAAGGGCAAGGGCATCGAAGATCACGGCTGCCTGCCCTCAGGCGGCCATGTCGCAGGATTGCAACGCCGCCAGCAGCGTTCGCGCACTCTGTTCGGGCGCATAGGTCCGGCGGATATGCGCCACCACATCCGCACCGGGCCGCTCACCCGAAAGCAGCGCCCGTTCCATGGCAAGCGCCCAAGCCTGCGGATCGAGCGTGTCGTCGATCAGCCCGGCATATCCCAATGTAACCTCCGGCAGCGAATAGGCGTTGCTTACCAGCGTGGGGACGCCCAGCCCCAGCGCCTCTACCGCCGGCATGCCGAACCCTTCGTAAAGGGACGGGAGCGCAAAAAGACTGGCATGAGCATAATATCGCCCGAGTTCCAGATCGGTGACGAACCCCGTGATCCGAACCCGGTTGCGGATATGATCGGGCATCGAATCGCGAACGAACGCCAAGTTCGCTTCCGATGCCGATCCGACCAGGACCAGTTCGATTGACGGGTCCCTGCCGGCCAACCGGGTAAAGGCTTCCAGCAGCGTCTTCACGTTCTTGTGCGGAAAATGATGGCATACCGACAGGATGTAGCGTCCAGCCAGAGACGTCGGTCGTGGCATATCGCGTACAGCGCCAAACCGTTCGAAATCGATCGCATTATAAACGACGACGCATTTCCTAGCGGCCTCTTCACCGAAATGCTGCCGAACAAGCTCGAGCTCGGAATGAGAGATCAGCACCACCAGATCCGCTGCCACGAACATCTTGGGCAGATAGAAATCAAGCCATTTCCGCCGCTTTTCGGAATGATATTGCGGAAACTGACGATACTGAATGTCGTGAAGAATGACACAGCTCCTGCCTTTTGCGAGCGGCAGGGCCGGGGGACGAAAATAGTTCGGAAAAATCGCCCAATCCTGGTCGCCGCGGACGAGCTGGAACAGAGTTTCTTGCAGAAACCGGACGCCCTTGGGGCCCGGCAACCCCCATTTCCTGCACAGCCGGGCATGCGGATCGGACGCAGCCCATTGCATGAAATCGGGAGACAGGTCGTTCTCGTGACCATAGAACAAACGAATGTCGGCGCCGACCGAAGCCAGTCCGCGGATCAAATTGTAGATTGCGAATTCCGTGCCGCCAATCTGCCCATGACGTATGGTGTACAGCGGAATTTTGATCACGTTTCGCCTCTGCGTGATTGTCCCGCAGCGCGAGAACGAAGGGCCTGACCGCGCGGCGCTATAAAGACGCTGGTCCAAAAATCCAGCGATATCCCGGTTGAATTGCGCCCGCGTGTTGCCCGATCACATGGCAGGCGCGCAATGTGGATGCAGCAGCCTGAAACCCTTGCCCCCAACGCACGGATCGTCGACGCGGTTGGCTGAACTAGCCAGCCAACGCTGGCGGCACGCCCAGCCCTGTTACAGCAACGGGTATTTTTCGAGCCCGGGCGAAGGTACGGCGAAACCCGCCAATCCTCGGTTTTCAACCCAACCAAAAGTCGCTAATGGTGCGCAAATCTTGCATGAACCGTTTGCCGTGGCGAACAGTGCTGAACTCAAGTGGAATTGTGCCGTGTCGTCGGAAATTTCAAGTCGTTACACCCACAGCATTCGCGTGACAGAAAACACGACATCAAAGCATGGTATCCGCGTCCGGCTAGTCGTGCTGCTAGGGATAATTGATTTTATCGCGATCTGCATTGGACCGATTGCTACGGCGTGGTTATATATGGGCAACGTTGGCCATCCGGGCCTGCCCACGCTTATACTTCTGATCGTGCCGATGTACTATTTGTCTGCGGTCCGGCAGAAAACCTACCGCCCCGTTGTGATCATCAGCCCCCGACGTAGTGCCCGGCGGGCATGTTTGTCTATTTTCACGGCACTTATGCTGTTCATCTGCTTTACCTTTGCGGTCAAGTCATCGGACGTTATATCGCGGGTAATTGCGATCGGTGGAACGTTGGTGAGCTGCGGCTTTCTTGTGCTCTTTCGCAGGATATTTGCGAGCTACGCATTCCACCAGCTGGACGGCAGTCCAGAGAGCGAAGTCGTGCTGATCGAGAACTATCAGGCCCCCGAAGGCTGTACTGCTCTGAAGATCGATCTGACGGCGCTTGGCATTCGACCGGACATCAACGACCCGGTCATGTTGGACCGACTGGGCCAGGTGATCCACGAAACCGATCGGGTGATCGTTGCGTGTCAGCCTGAACGACGGCCCGAATGGGCGCTCGCGCTGAAAGGCGCAGGCGTGAATGTCGAAGTCCTGACGCCCGAGCTCGATGCGATCGGGACGATCAGCGCGACCCGCTATTGCGGCATCGCAACGACGCCGATCGCAATCGGACCGCTCAATGCAGTCGATCGGCTGATCAAGCGACTGTTCGACCTGGCGATCACGATCCCTGCCCTCATCATCCTTTCGCCGTTGATGATCCTGGTCGCCATCCTCATTCGCCTCGACTCGCCGGGCTCCATCTTGTTCGTCCAGCCGAGGATCGGCCAGGGCAACCGGATGTTTCGGATGTTCAAATTCCGTAGCATGCGAAACGACTTGCTGGATCACAACGCGAGCAAGCTGACGGCCCGGAACGATGCGCGTGTCACGCGTATCGGTAGCATCATCCGCAAGACCAGCATCGACGAATTGCCCCAGCTTCTGAACGTATTGCGCGGCGATATGAGCATCGTCGGCCCTCGCCCCCACGCAACGGGTGCGCTGGCTGGCGACGCGCTATACTGGGAAGTCAGTTCGCAATATTGGAGCCGCCACGCCGTCAAGCCCGGCTTGACCGGCCTTGCCCAGGTCCGCGGCTTTCGCGGCAATACCGAAACCGGTGACGATCTCATCAACCGGCTGAACGCGGATCTGATCTATCTGGAATCCTGGTCGATCTGGCGTGACATATCGATCGTATTCCAGACGTTTCGCGTTCTGGTTCACCGGAATGCCTTCTGACGGTCGATTCACCTGCCGTCGCATGTGGTTGACCGGCGACCGGCACAGACTTTTGCGTATCAGTTAGACGGGATCCTCATTTGTCCTCAAGCAACGTCAGCACGGGAAAGCGGCATCGACGCCGCTCGGCGGTTACCACGATGCCGCGCCTTTCGCTGCCCGTGATTGCCTTTGCCATCATGGCCTGCACCATCGCTTTGACGGGTGGGTCGGCGCGGGTGGATATCGGTTGGCTGCTGATTTTGCGGCCGATCGTCGTCGTGTCCATCGTCGCCATGCTGTTGCCAGAGCGCCTGCCCTGGTCGGATCTTCGTCCCCTTCCGATCCTGCTGGCCGTCTTCGCGCTGACGATCGCCATTCAACTCGTGCCGTTGCCGCCCTCGCTCTGGTCGAGCCTTGCCGGTCGTGAACAGCACCTGGCGGTCGCGCAGGCGCTTGGCGGGAAAGGGCAGTGGCATCCTCTTGCCCTGGCGCCGGATCGCGCCTGGAACAGCCTGGTCGCGCTGCTGGTACCGCTGGGCATGATGATCGGATTTCTTAAGCTGAACGATGACCAGAAGAAATTGGCGTTGCTGATTTTGCTCGGCGTGGTTGCGTTCACCATGATGCTGGGCATTGCCCAGATCGCGACCGGCGGCACATCGCCATTATACTGGTACCGGGTAAGCGGCCGGGGACAGATGATTGGCCTTCTTGCGAATCGCAATCACCAAGGCGCCCTGCTGGCCATGACGCTCCCTCTGCTGCGCGCATGGACGCTGTTTCCGGCATCCAGCCCGAAGGCCGGCCGCCTACGGAACATCGTCGCGCTTTCCGCCGGCACGGTCATCATCCTTTACACCATCATTCTCGGTTCGCGCGCTGGGTTCGTATTGGCGCTGGTCGGGGCGATGGGCGCGTTTCTGGTCCAGCCTTCGTTCGGTCGAAAGCTGACCCGAAGCCAGCGGTTGATGCTGGTGGGTGGGCTGATATTGGGCATTGCAGTCATCTTTGGCCTGGCACTGGCGGCGGATCGCGCCGTTACACTGGGGCGTATCACCGAAGACGACCTGAGCGCCGAGGGTCGTTTCGCGGCAATGCCGACCCTGCTTCATATCATCAGCCAGACCTTCCCGTTCGGCACTGGTTTCGGGTCGTTCGTGCCGATCTACGCGAGTTACGAGCCGGAAAGTCTGCTCAAGCCGACCTATTTCAACGCGGCGCATAACGACCTCATCGAACTGATGATCACAGGAGGCCTGCCGGCGATAGCCGCGTTCGTCGCCTTCCTGATCTGGTGGCTGAAGGCATGCTGGCGCAGCATTGCCACGACCGCGCCCCGACCCTGGCGTGCCCTGAAGCGGGCATCGGGATTTTCGACGCTGATCCTGATGCTGGCCAGCCTTGCCGACTATCCGCTCCGCACGCCGATACTGGGAGCGGTCTTCACGATCCTTTGCTGCTGGCTTGCCTACAATCCCGATACCACCGGACGAAAGAGCGCCTGAGACGTTCGCCGACACGGCGAAACCCACACGCTGTTGGCCACGCAGAATCCTCGGCCGTGTTGCCCAGCCGATGGTTTTGTCGCCGCGTTTGACGGTATCCTCCATCCGAGCCCACTCCGTCGCCGGTTCGAGCGACAGCAGGACGCAGCGGTCCGCAACTACGGTAGGCCCGACGAAGCGCGCCGGCATTTCCGCGGTCGCCTCGGAAATCAGGCAGGTGCACGAGCCGCCCGCTATGCCTTGGGCAGGGCCATTTCGAATCGCGCGCCGTTGCCGGGATGTGCGGTCAGTCGGATTGATCCGCCGGCCGCGCGCAGGAGGGAGGCGGCGATGGTCAGGCCCATGCCGGTGCCGCCGCTGGACCGGCGGGTGGTGTAGAAGGGTTCGAAGATCCGGTCGGCATCCGCAGGGTTGATGCCCGGCCCGTCATCCTGAACCGACAGGCACAGCATATCGCCATCGTCCCGTTGATCGATCGTGATACGGCGCGCGCCAGCCTGGCGGGCATTGTCGATCAGGGTGGTCAGCACCGCCTCGATGCTTTCGGGCGGCACCCGTACCGCCACGGCGCGGGCCACTGGCACGGCTTCCACCAGAAACCCTGCCACGCGATAGGCGTCGGCGATCCGGCGAACGACAGCCATGGGGTCGGGCGTCGGCTGGTTGCCCGACTGGCTCATGTCCGCGCGGGCCAGATCGAGCAGCCGGGACACGAGTTGCGACAGGCGGGCGGCATCCGCCTTGATATTGCCCAGGAAACGCTGGCGTTCTCCGGCGGTCATGCTGTTGCCGTGATCCTCGAACAATTCCACCGCACCGGATATCCCGGCCAGCGGGGTCTTGAACTCGTGGCTGACCGCTGCGGCGAAATCGCGCAGATAGCGTGAGCGGCGGTCGATCGCGTCGGCCATGATCCGGAAATTGTCGAACAGGTCGCGGATCTCGACCGCCGCCGTCACCGGTGGTTCCGGCACCACACCCCGGCCGAGCGCAACCTGACGCGTGGTCTGCGCCAGCTGGTCGATCGGCCGGGCGATGCCCCGCGACAACAAGATGGTCAGGCCGACCAGCGTGGCAAAGATCAGCCCGATGCCGAGCAGGATCTTGCCCCGATCTTCATACAGGCCGCGGAACAGCGCGCGGGGCGAGCGGGACAGCAGCAGCGCGCCGACCACCTGCCCGTTGACCCGGATCGGGCGGACATGATGGATGCGCAGCGACGATGCGCGGCTGAGCCATTCAAAGGCGTAACGCTGGCTATAGGCGCCGTTCTTGCGCAGCACGGTGCGCACCTGCCCGGCAAGCGCCGAGCGCACTTCCGGCACGGCGGCATAGCTGCCCCCCGACTGATAGCCGATCAGGATGCGGCCATCGGCACCGACGACCTGGATCGAGGCAAGGGTGGTGCGGCGCGTCCCGTCGAGAATTGGGGCAAGCCGCGCGCCCAGCACGGCGGCATCGGGGGGCATGGGCAGCGCCACCGACCGCGCGGCCGGACGCTCCGGCAAGATGGGCGAGGTGCGAAGGTCGATGTTCGACGCCTCGGGCCGGAACGGCGTGCCGGGCACCGGCGGGGCAGGCGCGGCGCCGGGCCACAGGGCCGAGGCGACCGCGCCCAGCGCCGCCCCTTGCGCGATCAACTCTGCCTCTGTCTGCCGGACCAGAGTGTTTTCATACACGCGCAGGAACAGCGCGCCGACGCCCGGCAGGGCAGCGGTGAACAGCAGCGTGCCGAACAGGATGGTACGCAGCCGGAGCGAGGGCCAGTGGCGTTTCAGCCAGCCCTTGAGCCGCAGCTTCACCAATCCGATCAAGCCGGTCCGCCAAGGCATGGTCCCAGGCAATAGCCGATGCCCGGCCGCGTTTCGACCACGTCCGTCCCGCCCAGCCGGGCGAACTTGGCGCGCAGGTTGCGGATATGGCTGTCGATCGTGCGGTCGGTCACGGCAAAGCCAGGGCCGTGCAGCCGGTCGATGATGGCATCGCGGCTGAACACCTTGCCCGGCACTGATGCCAGGGTGCGCAGGATCGTGAATTCGGTCACGGTCAGCTGCACCGGCTGATCGCCCCAGCGGCTCTGCCACCCTTCCAGATCCAGCGACAGGCGGCCATGCGTGGGCATCCGCCCCTGATCCACCGGCACCGGCTTGACGCTGGTCCGGCGCAGGATCGCCATGGCACGCGCCACCACTTCGCGCGGGGAAAAGGGCTTTACGACATAATCGTCGGCACCAAGTTCGATCCCCAGCACCCGGTCGATCTCGTCATCGCGGGACGACAGGAACAGGATCGGCAGGTCGCCCGCCGCGCGCAGCCGTCGACAGGTTTCCAGGCCGTCCAGATGCGGCATGTTGATGTCGAGCACGACCAGATCGACGGGATGCCGGGCGACCATCTGCAACGCCGCCTCGCCATGTTCGGCCTCAATCGTGTCTAGCCCCGCCTTGCCGAACGCAAAGCTGAGCAGTTGCCGGATATGGGGATCATCATCGACGACCAGGATGGTGCGGGGCATGGAACACATGATCACTGCACTGCCTCCGCCGTCAATGAAGGATTGGCGGGCATCGTGCCGGTCCGGTCATCGGGGGACGGAGCGGATGGCGCGGCGGCGCGGGTATCCGCCGGCTCAACCATGACGGACGGCGGATTGGGCGTGCCGTCGCATCCACGCCCGTTCGGGCCTTCATCGGGCGATGCGTGCAGCCGCAACCCGCGGGCAATTGTCATCGCCTTGACCGTTTCGATGCGGCGATGATCGCGCCAGGTCCAGTTGCCCGTCGTCTGGCGGCGCAGTGTCTGGCGCAACAGGGTGCTGCGGACCCAGGCGATGCGATCCAAAAAGACGGGATCGTGGGTGCGCGCCAGTTCCAGCTCGACCAGCGGGATCAGCGACGCGCTGCCCAGTTCATCCAGATAGCACAGGTCAAGTTCGGCACCCCGCCCGCCCGCTTCGGCCGCGTGGCGCACATTCCACGTCGCAGCCATCGCGCCCAGATCGACGAGGCTGCACGTCATCAGCACGGCGGTGGCCACCGCCGCATTGGCATTGATCAGCCAGCGGGCGTCATGGCCGCGCAGCACGCGCCACAGGATCAGCACCAGGCCCACCGCGACCAGCGCCATCCAGATCAGGGCCGCGATCCGCAGCCGGGTCAGCGAATAGGCCTCGACATAATCCATCGTCCGCTCGATCGTGGACGCGACGAGGAACAGGTTCTGCCCGGTCCACAGGATGACCAGCCAGCGGACCAGCGGATTGGTTGCGGTCGCCGTGCCCGGACGCAGCGCGACGAGCACGAACAGCCCCGCCAGCAGCGCCGTTGCGATCAGGGGATAGGCACCGCGATGCGCATATTCGGCCAGCGTCATGCCATCCGGCAACGGCGCACCGCTCCACAGAAAGGCAAGGTCGAGCCCGTTCTGAAGCGCGAACAGCAGGTTGAACGTGACCAGCGCCGTCGTGACCGACCCGGTTGTGAACCCGGGCAATTCATCGGTCCCCGGCATCCCCTGCTTGGCGGCAGGCAGCGTCCATTTGCGCGGGCGCAGATAGCCCCACACAAAAGTGGCGAGCATCAGCCAGAGGATCGAGCGCGCAATCAGTTCCGCGTCCAGGTTCAGCACGGTCAGGCGGCCAAGCCAGACCTCGATCACCGGATTGGCCATGGCGAACAGGGCAAGGAACACCGCGCCGCCGATCAGCGGCAGCGGCACCAGCCGCCAGAATGCGGCACCGGTCAGCGGCCCGGTCCGACGTCTCAGCCGGATCAGGTCGCGCCATGGCCCGACAATGGCCAGGATGCAGTGCACCGCGATCCGGGCCATCCAGCGTGATGCACTGTCGAACCCCCGATACCGAACGATCAGCACGGCAATCCCCAGCGCCCCGATGAACAGGACAAAGCCCAGCAGGCTCGGCTGATCGGCGAGGATCGCAGCGAGGATCAGCGCGGCGAGGGCCGGGATGAGTGCGGCCGCGGATCGGACAATGCCCGGCCGGAACGACAGCGCCGCGAGCGCCACCGCGCCGGTGAACCAGCCGATGTTCGACCCCAGCCCGCCCCATTGCCAGAACAGCCAGTCGCCCAGCGCCACAAGCAGGACCGCAGCCCCGCATCGGCCCATGAAACTTCCCTGCCACCGCATCTTCATTCCGCCGGCTCCCATGATTGGACGACGGGTCATGGCGCGGCGGCATCGACACGGGATGGTCGGTTCCGTCCGGTTTCGGCGGACGCGGCGTGCAGATCCGGTGCAGGCCGGGCGATCGGCGCACGCCGGGACGGGCAGCGTGAAAATTGCCGGTGTTCGCCCGGACGGCGGGTTGATAGAGGTCGGCCGTCGATGGGCCGGGCGGGTTCAAATCACCCGCTCGCACGGCGGCATGGGAGACAGGAGGCATGATGCAGGGCAGGATCATCGGGTTTGGCGAATTGCTGTTGCGGCTGACCCCGCCGGGCAAGCGGCTCATCGTGCAGAGCCAGTCGCTGGACATCGAGGTCGGCGGGGCCGAGGCGAATGTGCTGGCCGGGCTGGCGGCGCTGGGCCATTCGACCGCGATGATCAGCCGGGTGGCGGACAATCCGCTGGGCGACCTTGCCATGGCCACGCTGGCGGCGCGCGGGATCGCCACCGATGCCATCGGCCGGACGGCGGGCCGGATGGGCCTGTATTTTCTGGAACCGGGTCAGGGCGCCCGGGCCAGCGCCATCACCTATGACCGCGCCGGTTCGGCCTTTGCGCTGGCCCAGCCAGACGATTTCGATTTCGACGCCGCGCTGTCGGGCGCGCGGCTGCTGCATCTGTCGGGCATTACGCCTGCGCTTGGCCCGGCGGGCGCGGCGGCCGCGCTGACGGCGGTGCGCAAGGCGCGGGCGGCCGGTGTCGCGGTCAGTTTCGACGGCAATTACCGGGCGCAGCTGTGGCAGGCATGGGACAGCGATCCGCGCAGCGTGCTGACCGAACTGATCGGTCAGGCCGATATCCTGTTCGGCAACCACCGCGACATCTCGCTGATCACCGGGCGCAGCTTTTCCGGCGATGGCGAGGACCGGCGGCGCGAGGCGGCAGAGGCGGCCTTTGCGCTCTGCCCCAACCTCAAGCTGATTGCATCGACAGCACGCCATGTGGTCGATGCCGACACCAACCGGATTGCCGCGCGCATCGACCTGCCCGATGCCGCGCATCAGACCGATGAACAGGCGGTCGGCGGGATCGTCGACCGGATCGGCACCGGCGATGCCTTTGCCGCCGGTTGCCTGCACGCGTGGCTGAACGGCGACGATGCGCAGACGATTGCCGAAACCGGCCTGGCGATGACGGTGCTGAAACACTCGATCCCCGGCGATATGCCGATCATCGCACCGGCGCTGCTGGCCGCGTACCGTTCGGGCGAGCGCGACGTGCGGCGGTAAGGGTCACCTGCGCGGCGGCGGGCGGGGTCAGACCCGCTCGTCGATCGGCAGGGTCGGTTCCTGATTGCCCGGGATGCGCGAAAACAGCGCCCGATCCTCCGGCCCAAAGGCAAAGCGCCACAGGATCACGCCATAGACGATCAGCATCACCGGAATGCCGATCGTCAGCTCCGCCCATTCGGGCAGCTGCGTCATCGCCGATCCGACCAGCGATGTCGCCAGCACGGCCCAGACGAACGCCCAGCGCAGCGGCGATACCGGCGCCTTGAGCAGCCGGGCGAGCAGCCACCCCTTGATCGCCGAACCCAGCACCAGCGTTGCGGCCAGCGCAACGGCGGGGCCAGCCGCCTGCCACGCCTCTGGCCAGCCCAGCTGGCGCATGATGGCCACCAAGGCAAAGCTGAGCGCAACCTGCACCGACAGGATCAGGATCGACACCATCAGGTTGCGGTGACGCGCGACATAGACAAGGCCGCTTTCGGCGACCGCGCCGGGGCTGGCCAGCACCTCTGCCCATAGGAGGAAGCACAGCGCGCCTGCGCCGACCACGAATTGCGGGCCGATCACGCCCATCACCCCTTCGGCCGGGATGGAGCCGATCAGCGCCAGCGCCGCCTGCGCCGCCATGATCCAGAAACCGACCTGCCGGATCTGGGCCGCCACCGCCGCCCTGTCATCCCGTTTCAGCGCCTGCGTCACCACCGGGCCAAGCACGGGATCGAAACTGGTCTTCAGCTTTTGCGGGAGCGAGGCGACCTGTTGCGCCATGTAATAGACGCCAACCACCGCAGGACCGAACAACAGGCCCAGGATGAAGCGGTCGACATTGCGCGTCGCCCATTCGATCGTGTCGGCCCCGGCCAGCGGCATGTTGCGCCGGGCCAGCGCGAACATCGGCGTTGGATGCGGCACCCATCCGCGCGGCAGGCCATAGCTTTTCAGGAACGGCACGAGCGCCGCTACCAGCGTTGCCAGCGTCGCCAGCACATAGGACAGTATAAGGCCATCGCGGGAGGAAGCGTAATAAAGGACAAAGGCGGCGATGGAGATCGTCCAAGGCTCGACAATCGCCCGCGCGGTCACCGTAGCCTTGACATTGTGGCGATAGGCCAGCGCCGCCAGCGCGATGTCGGTGCAGGCAATGGCAAAGACGACAAAGGGCAACAGACGTTCAAACCCGATCACGCGGCTGTTCGGGTACATGGCCTGCGGAAAGGCGATGAGCAGCGCACTGGCGATCAGCGACGCGATCAGTGCGACGATCAGCGCATCCCAGACGACATGGGTGTGCGGGCGGCTGGTGGTGCTCAATGCCTGGGCAAGGCCGCGTTTTAGGCCCAGCGTCGCGACCAGCGCCGCAAATTCTACCACCAGTACGGCAACCGCAAACCGGCCGACAATTTCCGGCCCGTAAAACCGGCCTGCGATGAACAGGAAGGGCAGCCGCGCGAGCAGACGCAGGGCAAAGCCCATCACATTGGTCCGCCCGCCCTTGGCCAGCGCGGCGATTTCTTCGTTGGCGGCGCTCATCGCACTGGGCTCAATGCGCCGCGCCCCAGCTTTCGCCAACGCCGATTTCGACGCCCAGCGGCACCGTCAGCGTCACCGCCGGTTCGGCCGCCGTCGCCATGACCCGTTCGATCACCGGCCGGGCGGCATCGACGTCGCCGGCGGGCAGTTCGAACACCAGTTCGTCATGCACCTGCATCAGCATCCGCACGTTCGGCAGCCCCGCCTCGGCAAGCGCCGGGCCCATGCGGATCATCGCGCGCTTGATGATGTCGGCGCTCGTCCCCTGAATGGGCGCATTGATCGCGGCGCGTTCCGATCCGGCGCGTTCATTCTGGTTGGGCGATTTGAGGCGCGGGAAATGGGTTTTCCGGCCGAACAGCGTCTCGGTATAGCCCGTCTCCTTGGCCATCATCAGCGTGTCGGCGATATAGCGGCTGATCCCCGGAAACCGGTCGAAATAGCGGTCGATCATCGATTGCGCCTCGTCCGGCGTCACATCCAGCCGCCCGGCCAGGCCCCAGCGGGAAATGCCGTAGAGAATGGCGAAGTTGATCGTCTTTGCCCGGCCGCGCGTGTCGCGATTGACCTCTCCGAACAATTCCATCGCCGTCCGGTTGTGAATATCCTCTCCGGCGGCGAACGCTTCGCGCAGGGCAGGCACATCGGCGATGTGCGCGGCCAGCCGCAATTCGATCTGCGAATAGTCGGCGGCCAGGATGACATTGCCCGGTTCCGCCACGAACGCATCGCGGATCTGGCGGCCGGTTTCGGTGCGGATCGGGATGTTCTGCAGGTTGGGGTCAGTGGACGACAGGCGCCCTGTCTGCGCGCCGGTCAGCGAATAGCTGGTGTGCACGCGGCCGGTGCTGGCGTTCACCTGTTGCTGCAGCGCATCGGTATAGGTGGATTTCAGCTTGGACAGCTGTCGCCAGTCGAGCACCAGCCGGGCGACCTCTGCCCCCGGCGTGTCCCTCATCGCAGCGATGCGTTCCAGTTCGGTGACGTCCGTGGAATAGGTGCCCGTCTTGCCCTTTCGCCCGCCCTTCAGGCCAAGCCGGTCGAACAGCACCTCGCCCAGCTGTTTCGGGCTGCCGATGGCAAAGGGGCCACCGGCGGCGTCATGGATCCGCGCCTCCAGCGCCACCATCTGCTCGCCAAATTCGTGGCTGAGCCGGGACAGGCGGGCGCTGTCGACCTTGACCCCCGCCATTTCCATGTCGGCCAGCACCTGAACAAGGCCGCGATCGACATTTTCATAGACGCGGGTGCCGCCCTCGAACGTCAGGCGCGGCTTAAAGGCGCGCCACAGCCGCAGCGTCACCTCCGCATCTTCGGCGGCATAGGCGGTGGCGCTGGCCAGATCGATCTCGCCAAAGCTTTTCTGCGCCTTGCCGGTGCCGACGACTTCCTTGAACGCAATGCACTGATGGCCAAGATGGTCCATCGCCAGCTCGTCCATGCCATGGCCGGGGCGGCGACCAGCATCCAGCGCAAAGCTCATCACGATGGTGTCGTCATAGGGGCTGACCGTCATGCCGTGCCGGGCCAGCACGATCAGGTCGTATTTCAGATTGTGCCCCACCTTGAGCACGCCGGGATCGGCCAGCAGCGGACCAAGCCGTTCGACCACCTGGGCCAGCGCAAGCTGATCGGGCCGGTCGGACAACAGGTCATGGCCGCGATGGGCCAGCGGAATGTAACAGCCATTGCCCGGCGCGGTGGACAGGCTGATCCCGACCAGCTCTGCGGCCATGCAGTCCAGCGCCGAGGTTTCGGTATCGACCGCAACCACGCCGATATGGCGCGCATCGGCAACCCAGCGGTCGAGCGCATCGATCGTCGTCACGGTTTCATACCGCGACCGGTCGATGGGCGGATAGGCGGGAACGACCGGCATTGCCGGCTGTGGCGCAGCCTGGCCGCCGGCGGCGGGGGCCGCACCCGCATCCGCCGCGCCGTCGGCCGCGCCGCCGTTCGCCGGGGCCAGCTTGGCCAGCAGCGAACGGAACCCATGATGCTCAAGGAAACTGCGCAGCGGCGCTTCGGGAATCCCGTTCAGCGCCATGTCGTCCAGCGGCTCTGGCAGGGGCACATCCTCGGACAGCGCGACCAGCTTGCGCGACAGGCGCGCCATATCGGCATGTTCGATCAGATTGTCGCGCAGCTTGCCCGGCTTCATCGACGGCGCAGCGGCCAGCACCCCCTCCACATCGCCATGTTCCAGGATCAGCTTGGCCGCCGTTTTCGGCCCCACGCCGGGAACGCCCGGCACATTGTCCACGCTGTCGCCCATCAGCGCCAGCACCTCGCCCAGCTTTTCCGGGCCGACGCCGAATTTTTCGACCACCGCCTCCGGCCCCATGCGCCGGTCCTTCATGGTGTCGAGCATATCGACGCCCGGATGATCGAGCAGCTGCATCAGATCCTTGTCGGAACTGACGATCGTCACCTGCCATCCGCGCGCGGTCGCGGCACGGGCATAGCTGGCGATCAGGTCGTCCGCCTCCCACCCCGCCTCTTCGATGCAGGGCAGGCTGAATGCCCGGGTGGCATCGCGGATCATCGGGAATTGCGGCCGCAAATCCTCTGGTGCAGGCGGGCGATGCGCCTTGTACTGATCGTACAATGCGTTGCGAAACGTCGTTTCCGACTTGTCGAGGATCACCGCCAGATGGGTGGGTCCATCGGCATCGTGCAGGTCCTTGGCCAGTTTCCACAACATGGTGGTATAGCCATAGACCGCGCCCGCCGGCTCGCCATGCTGGTTCGTCAGCTTGGGCAGCACGTGATAGGCGCGGAAGATGAAGCTCGATCCGTCGACCAGATACAGATGGTTCGCCATGGCGGCGGCTTAGCAGCGGCGGACGGGGATGGCGAGCGGCTGCGACGTCAGCCGAGCGGCGCGGCGTGACTGGCGACGATGGCCTGCACCACCGCCTGCATCAGCGCCTGTCGTTCGCGGATCGGGCGGCGGGTGTCGCCGATCAGCACGGCCAGGCCATAGCTGCGCCCGTCCGGCGCGATCAGGATGCCGACATCGTTATAACCCGCCGTCCGGCCCATCAGATCCTGGCCCGTGCCCGTCTTGTGCCCGAACCGCCAGCCGACGGGCACGCCGCCGCGCAGCCGTTCCTTGCCGGTCCGCGATCCTTCCATCAGGCCCATCAGATGCGCCGTCGATCCTTCGGACAGCAATTCGCCCTTGTGCAGCCGCACCAGCGCATGGGCGATCGCACTGGCCGCCGCGCCGTCCATCGGATTGGCGACATAGGCATCGAATGCCTTTTGCCGGGTGACCAGCGGCAGGTTGGCCCGCGCGGTATAGAATGCCCGGCCGGCATATTCCTGACGCCAGGCGAGGCCCGCGGTCTGGGATTGCAGCAATCGTTCGCCAGGGCCGAACTTGATCGATCCAAGCCCCTTTTGCGCGACCATCCGGCGCACCGCTTCGGGGCCGCCGACATAATTGAGCAGCCGGTCATTGGCGGTATTGTCGCTGGACATCATGGCGCGGGCGAGCAGGTCGCGCACCGTGGTGCGATAGCCGTCCCCCTTGACCAGCGCCGATACCGGCGAATGGAACAGCGTGATATCCTCTGGCCGGACGGTGATCGGATCGTCCAGCGTCAACCGACCCTGATCGCGCAGGTCCATCAGCGTGATGGCAACCCACAGCTTGCTGACGCTTTGCTGCGGCATGGGCACATCGCCGTTGAACGCCGTCGACCAACACTGATCGGTGCTGACCACGGCAATGCCCAGCTTGCCGCCGAAATCGCGGCCCAGCCGGTCGATCGTCGCCGACAGGGCGGCGGGCGCGACGGGCGGCGGGGGCGGCGCGGGGCGCCGGACGGGCATGGGCGGCGGGGTATAGACCGGGCGGACGGACGGCTGCATCGTCCGCTGCCCGCTGGTCGTCTGCGCCCGCGCCTGGGGCACGCCGATGGCGGGTCGCACGGATGCCTGCGGACTGGACGGCGCGACACAGCCGACCAGCAGCAGCGCAAGCGCGCCGATGCTCGACAGCGGATGTTGCCGCGGATCCCGCTCCGTCCCGATCATGCCCCGATGCTCATGCCCGGATTCATGACACCAGCCGGCTGAACAGCCCAACAACAACCATGCCGGGATGCGACGGACTGTTGCAGTGCGGCGATGAATCGAATCCGGTTACGGAACCAGCACGGTGTCCACCGCCTGTGGCAGCAGGTCGGGATAATCCAGCGTGTAGTGCAGGCCCCGGCTTTCCTTGCGGTGCAGCGCCGACCGGACGATCAGATCGGCCGATTGCAACAGGTTACGCAGTTCGATGAGGTCGGGCGTGACGCGGAAATGGCCGTAATAATCCTCCACCTCCTCGGTCAGCAGCTTGATGCGGTGCGCGGCGCGTTCCAGCCTTTTGGTGGTGCGCACGATGCCGACATAATTCCACATGAACCGTCGGATCTCGGTCCAGTTCTGCTTGATGATCACTTCCTCGTCGCTGTCCGTCACCCGGCTTTCGTCCCAGGGGCGGATGGCGGGCACAGGGCGGAATTCGTCCCAGTTGGCATCGATGTGCCGGGCCGCCGCCTCGCCGAACACGAAACATTCCAGCAGGCTGTTGCTGGCCAGCCGGTTCGCGCCATGCAGGCCGGACTGCGTCACCTCGCCCGCGGCATACAGGCCGGGCAGGTCGGTGCGCCCGTCGCGGTCGATCACCACCCCGCCACAGGTATAATGCTGGGCCGGCACCACCGGGATCGGATCGACCGTCATGTCGATGCCCAGCGTCAGCAGCTTGGCATGGATGGTCGGGAAATGTTCCTTCACGAACTCCGGGCCGCGATGGCTGATGTCCAGATGGACATAATCCAGGCCCAGCCGCTTGATCTCATGGTCGATCGCGCGGGCCACGACGTCGCGCGGCGCCAGCTCAAGCCGGGGGTCGAAATCCGGCATGAACCGGTATCCGGTGTCGGGGATCAGCAGATGCCCGCCCTCGCCCCGCACCGCCTCTGTGATCAGGAAATTCTTGACGTCGAGGTTGAACAGGCAGGTCGGGTGGAACTGCATGAATTCCATGTTCGACACCCGCGCGCCCGCCCGCCAGGCCATGGCGATGCCGTCGCCCGTCGCGCCGCGCGGTGCCGTGCTGAACTGATAAGTTCTGCCCGCCCCGCCCGTGGCCAGCACCGTCGCCCGCGCGGTGAACAGCTCCACCCGGCCGGTGGCGCGGTTGAGCGCATAGACGCCCCAGACCTGCCCCGCACCGGAATAGCGGGTTTCGTGGCGGCTGGTCGCCAGGTCGATGACCACCATGTCGGGCACCAGCGTGATGTTGCGATGCGCGCGCGCCGCGTTCAGCAGCGCCTCCTGCACCGCCCATCCGGTCGCGTCGTTGACATGGACGATGCGCCGGTGGCTGTGGCCCCCTTCGCGCGTCAGGTGAAGGGTGTTGCCGTCCATGTTGAACGGCACACCCAGTTCCTCCAGCCGCCGGATGGCCGCTGGCGCGCCCTCGACCACGAACTCGACGGTCGCCCGGTCATTCAGGCCGGCGCCCGCGACCATCGTATCCTCGATATGGCTTTCGAAGGTGTCGCCTTCCTCCAGCACCGCCGCGATGCCGCCCTGCGCCCAGGCCGTCGACCCTTCGGCCAGCCCGCCCTTGGCCAGCACGGTGACGCGGAACCGGTCGGCCAGGTTGAGCGCGGCCGTCAGCCCGGCGGCGCCGGAACCGATGACCAGGATGTCTGCGCTATGGGGATCGTTGGACAAGCGGAACTCCCTTTTCCTCGCGCTATGGGCAAGCGCCGGAAAGTTCAACCTTTCGGTTGCAGGCAGAGCGGCCTAGGCTGTGCCCCATGCGGTATCTGTTCGCGTTGCTCATCGCCCTTGGTTGGCTTGTCTCCCCCGCCGCTGCGCAGGATTGCCGCCTGCCCGACCCCGGCACCACCGGCCGCGTGGCCATCGGCCAGACCGGGCGGTCGGCATGGATCCATCGTCCCGCGAACCATGAACGGGGTCGCCTGCCCGTGCTGTTCGCCCTGCATGGCAGCGGCGGATCGGGAACGGCCATCCTGAAGGAATCGGGGTTGGAGGATACCAGCGACCGGCACGGATTTCTGCTGATCGCGCCCGATGGCGGCATCACGGCGGGCCAGGGGTTCGTGTGGAACATCCCCGGCGTGCCCACCGTGACCGGGGCCATGCCCACGGCACAGGATGCCGACGATGTCGCGTTCATCGGCGCCGCGATCGACTGGCTGGCGGCAAGAGGCTGCATCGACCGGCAGCGTGTCTATGCCACCGGCTTTTCGGGTGGAGGGCGAATGACCTCATGGCTGGGCTGCGTGGCGTCGGATCGCATCGCGGCGATCGCGCCGGTCGTCGGCCTTCGTGCGGGCAACCCGCGCAGCGATGGTTCCGGCTTTCCCGATCCGGCGACCTGTGCGCCGGAACGCCCGGTACCCGTCATCGCCTTTGCCGGGGATGCCGACACGGTGAACCCGGTGGCGGGCGGCGGTGCGGGTTATTGGCAATATGGCATGGCGCGGGCGATGGCCCGATGGGCCGACATCAATGGCTGTCGCACCATGCTGGCCGCGCGCGAGGCAGCACCCGGCGTCGTCGAACAGGGATATGGCGACTGCCGGGACGGGGCGCGCGTGATCGGCCGGGTCACGCGGGGCGCTGGCCATGTCTGGACGCCGGACAATGATGCGCTGTGGGCGTTCCTGTCCCGCCACCGGCGGCGATAGCGCCGGCCGGGGTCGACGGTCAGGCCGCGGCCGTCAGGTTCAGGAACACGTCCTCCAGATCCGCCTCACGCGTGCTGACATCGACGATGCCGTATCCCGCTGCCTGCACTGCGCCCAGCACGTCGCCGGCATTCGCCTGATCCTTGCGATAGGTGATGTCGAGGATGCGGTCGCCCTTTTGCTCGACCTTCTGGAAACACGGCGCCTGGGGCAGAGTGGCCAGATCGCGGTCCACCGTCACCTCGACCAGCTTTTCCTGAGCCATGCCGACCAGCGCGCGGGTCGGTTCATTGGCGATCAGCCGGCCGTGATTGATGATGGCGATGCGGTCGCACAGCTGCTCCGCCTCCTCCAGATAATGCGTTGTCAGCACGATGGTGACGCCGCGCGCATTGAGGCCGCGCACATACTCCCACAATTGCTGGCGCAGCTGAATGTCCACGCCCGCCGTCGGTTCGTCCAGCACCAGTACGGGCGGCGAATGCACCATTGCCTTGGCCACCATCAATCGCCGCTTCATGCCGCCCGACAGGGTGCGGGAATAGGCGTTGGCCTTGTCCTCCAGCCCCATGGCGCGCAGCAGCTCCATCGTCCGCCGCTCGCCCCGGGCCACGCCGAACAGGCCGGCCTGGATCTCCAGCGTCTCGGCAGGCGTGAAAAAGGGGTCGAAAATGATCTCCTGATTCACGATGCCGATCGACGCCTTGGCATTGCGCGGTTGCCGGTCGATGTCGAAACCCCAGATTTCGGCCGTGCCGCCGGTCTTGTTCACCAGACCCGCCAGAATGTTGATCAGCGTGGATTTGCCGGCGCCGTTCGGCCCCAGCAGGCCGAATATCTGGCCCCGCGGGACGTCGAACGTCACGCCGTCAAGCGCGCGCTTGCCGCCCTTGTACGTCTTGGCCAGGCTGTCGATGCGGATCGCGGCGTCGGTCATGTGCCGCGATGTGCGGCGCATGGCGCGTCAGTGCAAGCCCCGCCGTCCCGCCAACGCTTGCGAACCCGGCAATTTCGGTTCAGCCAATGACCGGACGTTCCGTCCCGTGTCGGAGAAACTGAATGATCGCCGGATTCGCGCTCGCTGCCCTGATGGTCGTGTCCGCTCAGGCAGAGGCAGAGGCAGAGCGTGCCGATGCGACCTGTGCCGTGGCGCTGATGAAGATGATCGAAATCGTGGAACCCGATGCGCAGGGCGGGTTCGAAACCGCCGGGATGTATTTCGTCGGCAAGCTTCATGCCCGCCGCGGTGCCGAAACCAAACAGCTGTTCGAACGGATCGATGCCGAAATGACCGCGGAACAGGCCGCGGATGCCAGCGTCGGATGCAGCAACCGGATGGAGGCAGAGGTCAAGGCGCTGTTCGAATGAAGCGGGCCGGTTACGCGGGCGATTGCAGCGATCCCGGCGCGCTGCTAACGGCGGGGACATCATGATGACGCCGCCGACCATCACCCGCACCTCGACCGCCCGCGTTTCGTGTGACGGTGCCTATGACGGTATTCCCGCCGCGCTGGGCCATCCGCGCGTGTTCCTGGAAATCGACGAGCATGGCTATGTCGATTGCGGCTATTGCGACCGGCGCTTCATCCTGATCGGTGGACCGGCCGATGGCGTCGATCCGGCCACCCTGCCCGACATCGCGTCTGGCGCCAGCGCCTGAGGGCCCTATATTCGGTGGCATGACGATTGCCGCTGCCGATCCCCGCTCGTTTCTGTATGGCCATGGGCTGGAGCCCGACGAGGCACGATCGCTGACCGAGCGCCTGCTGGCCAGGGCAGAGGATGGCGAGCTGTACCTGCAATATCGAAAGACCGAGGCGTTCGGATTCGATGACGGGCGGCTGAAAACGGCCAGCTACAACACCGATGCCGGGTTCGGCCTGCGCGCCGTGTCGGGTGAACAGACCGCATTCGCCCATGCCAGCGAAATCAGCGCCGCCGCCATCGCCCGTGCCGGCGATACGCTGGCCCTGATCGATCCGGCCACGGGGCCAAAGGCGGCGGCCCCGCGCGGCAACAACCGGCACCTCTATACCGATGCCGACCCGATCGACCTTGTCCCCTTCGATGTGAAGGTGAACCTGTGCCAGACGATCGATGCGGCCGCCCGCGCGCGCGACCCGCGCGTGGTGCAGGTGTCGGTATCGCTGACCGGCGCGTGGAGCGTGGTCGAGATCGTCCGGCCGGACGGGTTTGTCGCCACCGATATCCGGCCACTGACCCGGCTGAATGTCAGCATCGTCGTCGAGCAGAACGGTCGTCGCGAATCCGGCAGTTTCGGCATTGGCGGGCGCGAGCTGTACGACCGGCTGATCGCGCCGGAAACGTGGAACCGCGCGATTGACGAGGCGCTGGCCCAGGCGCTGGTCAATCTGGAGGCCGTGGATGCGCCTGCGGGTGAGATGACCGTGCTGCTTGGCCCCGGCTGGCCCGGCGTCCTGCTGCACGAGGCGGTCGGCCACGGGCTGGAGGGCGATTTCAACCGCAAGGGCACGAGCGCCTTTTCGGGCCGCATCGGCACCCGCGTCGCCGCACCGGGCGTCACCGTGGTCGATGACGGATCGATCGGCGGGCGGCGCGGGTCGCTGTCCATCGATGACGAAGGCACGCCGACGCAGGAAAATATCCTGATCGAGGACGGCATCCTGCGCGGCTATATTCAGGACCGGATGAACGCCCGCCTGATGGGCGTCGCGCCCACCGGCAACGGCCGGCGCGAAAGTTTCGCCCATTCGCCCATGCCGCGCATGACCAACACCTTCATGCGGGGCGGCAAGGACGATCCGGCGGAACTGCTGTCGCGGGTCAAACGCGGCATTTTCGCCAAATCCTTCGGTGGCGGACAGGTGGATATCGTGTCCGGCAAATTCGTGTTCAGCTGTACCGAGGCGTACCGGATCGAGGACGGCCGGCTCGGCGCGCCGATCAAGGGCGCAACGCTGATCGGCGATGGCCCCAGCTGCCTGACCAAGGTGCGCGGTATCGGCAATGACTTCGCCCTGGACGAAGGGATCGGCATGTGCGGCAAGGGCGGACAGAGCGTGCCCGCCGGCGTCGGTCAGCCGACCCTGCTGATCGAGGGGCTGACGGTGGGCGGAACCGCTGTCTGATGGCGCTGGCTGAACTTGGCCGATTTGACCGGATGGAGGCGCATCTGATCGTCGGCATGCTGGAATCGCATGGCATCGGCGCGGTGGCGTTTGACGGGGATTCCAGCATTGCCGATGGCAGCTTCCTGCTGATCCCCGTGCGCGTCATGGTGGACGATGACGATCTGGATGCCGCACGCGCGCTGATGACCGACGCTGTCTGACACGTCTGCTGCCTGATTTTTAGGCACCGTGTCGCTTCTGCACAAATTTTTACCGCTTCGTAACATTTCATGTCGCGAAACTGCCGCAAAACGGTGGAACGCCCCTTTGGCACGGTGATTGCATCGATGCCCCCGGAACAATCGCAAAGGGGGCGCAATGAAACTAGTCATCGCCATCATCAAGCCGTTCAAGCTTGATGAAGTCCGCGAAGCCCTGACCGAACTGGGGGTGACGGGCATGACCGTTACCGAGGTCAAGGGATTCGGTCGGCAAAAGGGCCAGACCGAAATCTATCGCGGCGCCGAATACAGCACGAACATGGTGCCCAAGCTGAAGGTCGAGGTTGCGTGCGCATCCGACCTGGCGGGCCGCGTCGTCGAGGCGGTTCAGGCCGCGGCCAACACCGGCGCCATCGGCGATGGCAAGATCTTCGTTCTCGACCTGGGTCAGGCCGTGCGGATCCGCACCGGCGAGACCGACGAGACCGCGCTGTGAGCAAGGGGGAATCGATGAAGCACATGTTCAAGCTGGCCGCGACGGCCGGCCTGGGGCTGTTCGCAGCCCTGCCCGCCATGGCGGCCCCTGCGCCGTTCACGCCGACGGGGGAAATGGTCAACAAGGGCGATGTCGCCTGGATGCTGATTTCGTCTGCACTGGTTTTGATGATGTCGGTGCCCGCGCTGGCGCTGTTCTATGGCGGCCTGGTGCGTGCCAAGAACATGCTGTCGGTGCTGATGCAGGTGCTGACGATCGTCTGCGTCGCGGCGCTGGTCTGGTTCGCCTGGGGCTATTCCATGGCATTCACCAGCGGCGGCGACCTCAACAAATTTGTCGGCGGCTTTTCCAAGATGTTCCTGGCGGGCGTCGATCCGACCACGCTGGCGGCAACGTTTTCCAACGGCGTCTACCTGCCCGAATATGTGTTTGTCATTTTCCAAATGACGTTCGCCTGCATCACGCCCGCGCTGATCGTCGGCGCGTTTGCCGAGCGCGTGAAGTTCACGCCGCTGATCATCTTTACCGTGCTGTGGCTGACGCTCGCCTATTTCCCGATCGCGCACATGGTGTGGTACTGGGCTGGCCCGGACTTCCTGCACGCCGCGCCCGATGACAGCGGCCTCCTGTGGGGCTGGGGCGCGCTGGACTTTGCCGGCGGTACCGTGGTCCACATCAATGCAGGTGTCGCCGGTCTGATCGGCTGCATCGTGATCGGCCCGCGCATCGGCTACAAGAGCGAGCCCATGCCGCCGCACAGCCTGGTGATGACCATGATCGGCGCCTCGCTGCTCTGGATCGGCTGGTTCGGGTTCAACGCGGGCTCTGGCCTGGAAGCCAATGCGTTCGGCGCGCTGGCCTTCATCAACACCTTCACCGCAACCGCCGCTGCCGGTGCGACCTGGGCGATCATCGAACAGATCGTTCACAAGAAGCCGTCGCTGCTGGGCGGGGCGTCGGGCGTCGTCGCCGGTCTGGTGGCGATCACCCCGGCCGCCGGCTTTGCCCATCCGGGTACGGCGATCCTGCTGGGCGCGGTTGCCTCGCTCGTCTGCTTCTTCTTCGTCACCACGGTGAAGAACAAGCTGAACTATGACGACTCGCTGGACGTGTTCGGCATCCACGCCGTGGGCGGCATCATCGGCGCCATCGGCACCGGCATCGTCGCCAACCCGGACTTCGGTGGTCAGGGCTGGATCGATTACACCGCACCGGTCGCCAAGGCAGGCGCCTATGACATGGCAACGCAGATCATGACCCAGATCTGGGCCGTCGGCACCACCATCGTATGGACCGGCGTGGTCAGCACCGTGCTCTTCCTGGCGCTGAAATACACCATCGGCCTGCGTCCCACCGCCGAAGTCGAGCATGACGGCCTCGACATCAGCGAGCACGGGGAGCGCGCCTACAACCTGTGATTCAATCGGGCGGGCGCCGTCAGAAGCGCCCGCCCCCAAGAGGTTCCTCCTGCGGACCCCTAAGGGCCGGTGGTTTCGACCACCGGCCCCTTTTTTTGCCCCCGCCCGGTCGATGCGCCGGACGGCGGGGAAAGCGAGGTGCAGGCAGTTATGCTTGCGCGGCCGGGTGAGCGGTTCGCTGGCACCGGGTGCAGTCAGGCCGGATACGGGTACGGTTCAGGGCCGGACGATCGCGTGACCACTGCCCGGTAATCCGGCGCGCGGATGGGGTTCAGCACCCCAGCCCAGCCCGGTGTCCGGGCCGGTCGGCTGTCCGTGACGATCGCCGCAAGTCGCCGCGATCGGGCAGGCGGTCCGACGTCAATCGGCAGCAAGACCGACGGAGGCGGCGCCCGCAATATCCACGCGCTGCACCGGGCCGACCGAAGACGGCCCGGCGGAGCGTCGGCGCGTTACCAGCCGATCTGGACGCCCAGGCGCAGGCCAAGGTTCAGCGCACCGGCCTGATCCTCTGCACTGCCTTCGGCCCCAAACTGGAACCCTTCGGACCCGCCGAGCATGCGGCCACGGCCGACCCAGCCGTCAACGCGGCGCTGCGGCTCCAGCGTAAAGGGCTGGCCATCGGTGAAGCGGGCGGTGGTGTTGTCCACCGATCCGCCGACGATCTTGCGATAGCCGCCCTCGACCTCGGCCCGCACCGGCGTGCCGGCATTGTCCAGGCTGCCCAGCTCATAGCCGATCGTAACCGTACCTTCGACCGCCGCTTCGTCGCTGACGCGCTTGTCGACAATCAGGTTGAATGCGTTGCCGCCGCCTTCTTCGGTAAAGCCGTTTTCGGTCAGGCGGAAATAATCGACCGCCACGCGCGGGCGCACGCGGAACCGGTCGCTCAGCCGCGCTTCATAGGTCGCGCCGGCAATGCCGGAAATCAGGCCGCCACCATAATCGGCAGTGGCGACCCGGCTGAAATTGACGCTTTCGGAAACGACGTCGAACCGGCGCTGGCTTTGAAACCCGATCAGCGAATAGGCGCCGCGTGCAAAGGTGGTCAGGGCGCCCGCCTTGCGACGCCAGTGGACGGCAGCTTCATACTGGCTGGTTTCAACCGAGTTGAAATTGCCGCGCGTTTCGTTGAGGCCCAGATACAGGGCAAGCGAGGCGCCGATGCGGCCGGCATCACCCAGCGACAATTCGCCGCCGCCCTGCACGCCCCATCCGTTGACGCGATACGCCTGGGTATCGCCTTCATCCTTGCTAGTGCCCCAGACCATGGTGTTGAAGAACACCCCCGTCCCGCGCGACGCGATGGCATCGGTCGGCACGGTTTCCAGCGAGCGCGCGGCCGTGCGCGTGGCCAGCGTGACGTTCTGGAACACGCCGCCGGTATGTTCGGGCAGAAAGCTGCCGAACCGTTCGCGCACCGTTTCCGCATCGGGTGCGGCCAGGAACACGTCGCGGATATCGTCATCCCGGTCGATCACCGCGAACACGGCGTCATAGGCGCTGCTGAGCGAGCGGTTGAAACCAAGCTCGCCCGCCGTCTTGCGATCGACGTTCAGCGTGATGGCGGCATTGGCATTGTCGACAACCAGCGTGCCGTCGAACAGGAACGGCAAGCCGGCCGTGCCGAGTGCCAGATTCTGCCCGCCGGTCAGCGTGCCGGCATCGAGGATCGAATAGCTGCCCTGCGCCGTCGACACGCTGCGCAGATTGACGGCCAGCGTCGCGCCCTGCGCAAAGGATGCGTTGCCCGCGACATTCAGGCGCGAGGCATTGGTGCTGGTTTCGTCGATGGTGATGCCCAGCACGCCGGTCGATGCGACCGACAGCGATCCGATGGACGCCGCCGAACCGCTGCCAAATTCCAGCCGCCCGGCAAGATTGGCGTTCAATCCGGCGGCGTTGGTCAGGCTGCCGATCAGGATCGCGTTGTTGGCGATCACCAGTCGGTCCGCTCCGCCGCCGAAATCGACATTACCGATGACCGAACCCGCCTGCACATCCAGCAGGTCGGCACCGCTGCCCATGCGGATATTGCCCAGGATCGCGGGCGAGGCATTGGCCGTGCTGGCCTGTTGCCGGATCGTCGCGCCGCCGGTGTTCGCCGCCAGATCGATGGCCGTGCCGTTGGTCAGCGTGCCGGTGGTCGCGCCGACGGCGATACGGCCGGTATTGGTGACCAGTGCCAGCGTGCCGGACTGATCCTGAATGGCGATGGCATTGCCCTTGTCGCCGGCGGCAACCCCGATCGCGCCGCTGTTGGCCAGCACCGGCACCACCGCGCCCTGTTCGATCAGGACGCCGCGCGCCGTGCCGGTGCCGCCCACCTGTACGCCCAGCTGGTTCGAAATCGTCACCCGGTCGACCAGCGCGCCAGAGGCAAGCTGCACCGCCGTCGCATCGCGCGTGCCGGTGGCCGATACGGTGCCAGCCAGACGAATGCCGCCGGTCAGGTCGACCGTCCCGCCCTGACCGCCGATCCGGATCGCGACCGCATCGACATTGTCATAGACACCGGCGGCCAGGATCGAGCCGCGCACGACGATGCCATGTGAGTCGGTATCGCCCGCCACCCCGCCGATCACGATATTGTCGGCAGAACCGACAGCCAGCGCCGGGGCAGAGCCATAGGAGGCGATGGCCGCCGTCCCTTCCTGAGCATCGGCGATGCCGTCATTGTCGTCGTCAGTGCTGTTGGCGTTGCTTTCCACCGGCGGGACGTCGAACAGGACGCCGCCCGCAACATTGCCCGCAATGCGGATGGCCGGGCCGCCGATGAGTAGGTCGTCGGCATCCAGCGTGGTGACAATCGCGGGGCGATTGATCGACCGGTATCCGGTGGCGTTGACCGTCCCTTGAAACACCAGCGCGCCGCCGACATCGCCGTCGATCGCAACGCCCACGGCATCGCGCCCCTGTGCCGTCACGGCGCCGCGCACGGTGACATTGCCGGACACGTCATCCGTGCGGATGCCGATGGTGCGATCGCCCAGCACATTGATCGTGCCGCTGCTGTTCAGCGAACCCGTCATCGGGCCGGCCAGGCGGATGCCGCCCGAATCATTGCCCTCGACCGTGATCGTGCCGCTGTTGACGATGGAGCCGACGAACGCGCCCGTCGTGCGGATGCCGAACCGGTTCTGCCCCTGGGCAAAGGCGCCGTCGATATCGCCGTCGGTGTCGGTGTCGGTCGGCGTATAATCCTCCAGCAGCGTGATCGCGCCGGAATTGGTGATCGTCCCGGTGCCGCCCGTCGTGATCAGGATGCCGTCGGCATTGTTGACGTTGTTGTACCCGATCGTCCCCTGATTGGTGACGTCATTGTCGCTGTTCACCGTGACGGCGGCGCCGCTGGTCGTCGGCCGGATGCTGCCCGCGCTGGTGATGGTAATGTCGGCGGGGGCGCCATTGTCGGCCGCAGAGCCCGTCGTCACCGGTGTGGTGATGGCGGTCGTGATCTGGCGCTGGGCCTGAGCCTCGCCAGTGGCAAAGACCACGGCGATTGCGGCCACACTGGCCGAGGCGAGCAACAAACGCATAATTCCCCTCTCACGATACGCACGGCAACAAAGGCACAGGCCGCAAGGCACGGTTTGTCCATACGGAAGCGGCACCGGCCCGCTCTTCCACCCGGCCACCCATGAGATACTGCCGCTGGGTAGCCGGGTGCAGGAGCGGGCCGGTGCCGCCTAAGCGCCGGGTCTAGGCACGGATTGCGGCGCGGGCAAGGCGCAATCGACGTTTGCGCGACGGGGCGCGGGGGCCTTAACGGGCGCGGCGCAGATGGTCCGCGACAAAGGATGCGCACCGCTCGCCGATCATCACGCTGGGCGCATTGGTGTTGCCCCCGATCAGCGTCGGCATGATCGACGCATCGGCAATCCACAGCCCGTCCATGCCGCGCACCGCGAGGCCAGGATCGCAGACCGCGTCGGCATCCGATCCCATGCGCGCGGTGCCGACAGGATGATAGATGGTATCGGCCCGCGCCCGGATCATCGCGGCCAGCGCCGCGCCATCCTCAAGGTCCACCGGATGGCGATCCACACCGCCCCAGGCGCGCACCTCCGGCGCATCCAGCATCCGGTACATGGTGCGGACCCCGGCGATCAGGCGATCGAGATCGCGCCCGTCGGACAGAAAGGCCGGGTCGATCAGCGGCGGGGTGGCCGGATCGCCCGATTGCAGCCGCACCGTCCCCCGGCTTTCGGGGCGCAGGACACAGGCATGACAGCTGAACCCATGGCCCGGCACTGCGGTCCGGCCATGATCCTCGACGATCGCGATCAGGAAATGCAGCTGGATATCCGGCGCGGGCAACGCCGGATCCGTGCGGAAAAACGCCCCCGCCTCGGCATAGGGGGTCGTCATAGGGCCGGTGCGGGCGACGAACCAGCGGGCCATGTCGCGCAGCCCCTTGACCGACCCGATCAGCGACCGCCCCAGAAACCCGGTGCCGGGGGTGGAAAAACAGGCGGTGTAATCAAGATGGTCCTGCAGATTGCCGCCAACCTGCGCGCGGTCGATCAGCACGGGGATGCCGTGCCCGGCCAGATGGTCCGCCGGCCCGATGCCGGACAGCATCAGCAGCTGCGGCGTACCGAACACGCCCCCGGCCAGCACGACGCCGCGTCGCGCACGGACCGTGTGCACCCGCCCACCCTGCCGATAGCGGACGCCGACGGCGCGTCCGTCCTGAAACAGGATGCGTTCGGCCAGCGTCTCCGTCTGCACCGAGACGCTGGCCCGGCCCCGAGCGGGATCGAGATAGGCGCGCGCCGCGCTCCAGCGTTCGCCGCCATGCTGCGTCACCTGATACAGCCCGGCGCCATCCTGTCGCGCGCCGTTGAAATCATCGTTGCGGGGGATCTGCATCCGTTCGGCGGCGCGGATAAAGCCTTCGCACGCCGGATGGGCATGGCTTTGGTCGCTGACCCGCAGCGGGCCGTCGGCCCCGTGCCAGGCATCGGCGCCGCGGGCATTGCCCTCTGCCCGGCGAAACCAGGGGAGCACATCGTCCCAGCCCCAGCCGGTACAGCCAAGCGAGGCCCAATGGTCATAATCCCAGGGATGACCCCGGACATAGAGCATGGCGTTGATCGCGCTGGACCCGCCCAGCCCCCGCCCCCGCGGCTGATAGCCGCACCGGCCATCCAGCCCCGGCTGAGGCACGGTTTCGAACCGCCAGTTCACCGTCCGCTTCTGAAACGGCATCATGCCGGGCATCCGCGTGCGCCAGCCATCGGCACGGCCGCCCGCCTCCAGCAGACAGACGGTCAGCGCCGGATCCTCGCTCAGGCGGCCTGTGGCGGCACAGCCCCCGGATCCGCCCCCGACGACGACGATATCGGCTTCGTCCATGGGCGATCCCTTTCTGTTGCATCGGGCCCGACTTGCGCGGCCAGCCAGCGGGCACGGATTTGTCCGCTTGTCTCGCGAGTGGCGTCATGCGTCCAGCCGGGTTCGCGCGCGATATAGCGCCAGCGGTCGGCCCAGCCGGGCGCGCGGATCAGATCGCGGGCAATGGCGATCCATTCGTGAAACGCCGCCCACAAAATGTCGAACCGCCCCAGATCGTGGACGATGCCATAGCGCGGGCGATCGTCATCGCGTTCGGGCGTGAACGTGCCGAACATCCGGTCCCACACGATGAACACGCCGGCATAGTTGGTGTCGAGATAGCGGGGATTGGTCGCATGATGCACGCGGTGATGCGATGGCGTGTTCATCACCGCTTCGAACCAGCGCGGCATCCGCTCGATCATCTCCGTATGAATCCAGAACTGATAGATCAGGTTCAGCCCGGCGCAGAAGAACACCATGGCGGGGGGAAAACCGATCAGGAACAGCGGCAGCCGGAACAGGAACGCCAGGCTGAAAAAACCGGTCCAGCTCTGACGCAGCGCGGTCGACAGATTGTAATGCTGGCTGCTGTGATGGATCACATGGCTGGCCCAGAACCAGCGGACGCGGTGGGCGCTGCGGTGAAAGGCATAATAGGCAAGGTCGTCCAGCACGAACGCCGCGACAAACCAGTACCACTGCCAGCCAATGTCAAACATCCGGAACTGATGCACCCAGACCGCGATGGCGAACACCGTGCCCGCCGCCAGGGCGGATGCGACCGTGCTGCCCAGCCCGAGCATCAGCGAGGTCAGCGTATCGCGCGGGCAATATCGCCCCCGGTCCCGCATCCGGGCGACCAGCATTTCGGCCAGCACCAGCAGGACGAACCCAGGGATCGCAAGCGTGACGGGATCAGGCAGCCTCTCCATGACCCCATCAGCCTAATCGCTCCAGCGAAACTTACAAGTATGTCAGTAAGGCCGGATCGCGGGGCAGCGACATGGTGCCGATCCGGGGATCGCCAGTGTCCAGACGGATGGCGTCCGGTTCCCCCGTCATCACCAGCGGCAGCGCAAGCGGCACGACAATCACGCCCATGCCATGCTGGCGGATGGCTACCGCCGTCCCCTGCCCCAGCACCAGCGCGGTGCGCCCGGCATCCCCGACGAACGCCCGGTCGCCGGTGAATCCGATCACGCGTTCAGCGGCGATCCGGCACGCCTGATCCCCGGTCAGCGGTTGGGCGATGCCAAGGCCGAGCAGCCGGGCAACCCCGGCCAGCGCCAGGATGGCGACCAGCGACCCGGCCAGGACCGCCCAGCTCATCCCTGATGCGACAGCTGATCCAGCAGCGGGCGGATGGCGGACAGGTCATAGCCCGCGCCTGCGCCTGCATCGATGATCGCATCGGCATCGCCTCCGCCGCGCGCTTCGGCCAGTGCCCACAGGTTGCAGCTGCGCGTGCCCGACCGGCAATAGGCGAGCACCGGGCCGTCGGCCGCCGCCAGCGCGCCGGCCATCGCCTCCACCTGCGGCAGGGAAAATCCGGCATGCGTGACCGGAATGGCGGTATAGGCCATGCCCGCCGCCTCTGCCGCCGCCCGGATGGCGTCTCCGGCGGGCTGGCCGGTTTCCTCGTCATCGGGGCGGTTATTCACGATGGCGACAAATCCCGCCTGTTTCAGGGCAGCGATATCGGCGGCGTCGATCTGCGGCGCCACGCTGATCCGGTCATTGATGCGGCGGATGGTCGGCATGGACAGTCTCCCTTAATCCCGGTGGTCCTTTATGACCTTCAGGAACGCATCGCCATAGGCATCCAGCTTGCGCGCGCCGATGCCCGGGATTTCCGCCATCGCCGCCCGGTTGCCCGGCCGGATCAGCGCCAAGTCGCGCAGCACGGCGTCGTGAAAGATGACATAGGGCGGCAGGCCGGTTTCCTGGGCGATCTCGCGGCGAAGGGCGCGCAATGCCTCGAACAGCGGATTGCCGATGGGGTTCGCGCCGCCGCCGGACCCGCCGCCGCGCCGCGACCGCCGTTCGGCCTTTGGCGGGACGATCAGGCGCAGGTCCGATTCCCCCTTCAGCAGCGGCCGGGCCGCCGGGCCGAGCATCAGGCCGCCATGCTCGGTCGGGCGCAGCGCGTCGCGGACCAGCAGGGCGCGCTGCACCGGTTTCATCAGCGCCGCGTCGGTCGCATCGGCAATGCCCCAGACGGACAGCCGTTCATGCCCGTTCATCAGGCTACGCTCGGTCGATTTGCCGGTCAGCACGCTTTCGATATAGCCCGCGCCGAAACTCTGGCCGGTGCGATAGACGGCGGACAGATATTTCTGCGCCGCCACCGTTGCGTCGATCGCCTGGGGCGGATCGATGCAGTTGTCGCAATTTCCACAGGGGCTGGCCAGCGTTTCGCCAAAATGGGCAAGCAGCAGCTGACGCCGGCATCCTGCGGTTTCCACCAGCGCGCCAAGCGCCCCCAGCCGTGCCCGCTCGCCCGCATGGCGACCCTGATCCATCTCGCCGATCCGCTGGCGCGCACGGGCGAAATCGTCCGCGCCCCAGAACAGATGCGCCGTTGCCGGATCGCCGTCACGACCGGCGCGGCCGGTTTCCTGATAATAGCCCTCGATCGATTTGGGCAGCGCGGCATGGGCGACAAAGCGGACATCGGGTTTGTCGATGCCCATGCCGAACGCGACGGTGGCACAGATGACCATGTCCTCGCTGGCGACGAACGCGGCCTGAATGGCGGCGCGCACCGACGGGTCCAGCCCGGCATGATAGGCACGGGTCGGCCGCCCCGACGCCGCCAGACTGTCCGCCAGCCGTTCGGCAGCGGCGCGGGTGGGGGCATAGACGATGCCGGGGCCGGGATTATCCTCGATCACCCGCAGGATCTGACGCGTCCCCTGATCGCGCGGGGCAATGCTGTAGCGGATGTTGGGCCGGTCGAACCCGGCAACGATCATCCCGTCGGCGGGGATCCCGAGCTGTTCCAGGATATCGGCACGGGTATGCGCATCGGCCGTCGCCGTCAGCGCAAGGCGCGGGACGGACGGAAAGGCATCCAGCAGCGGCCGGAGCAGCCGGTAATCCGGGCGGAAATCATGGCCCCATTCGCTGACGCAATGCGCCTCGTCGATCGCGAACAGGGCGATGCGGCCCTGCCCCAGCAGATCGCGAAAGGATTGGGACGATGCCCGTTCCGGTGCGGCGTACAGCAGGTCCAGCTCGCCCGCCCGGAACCGGGCGATGGTTTCGGCGCGGTTGTCATCCACGCTGGTCAGCGTCGCAGCGCGGATGCCCACCGCCTCTGCCGCGCGCAACTGATCGTGCATCAGGGCGATCAGCGGCGAAATCACCAGCGCGGTGCCGTCGAGCATCACCGATGGCAGCTGATAGGTCAGCGATTTGCCGGCTCCCGTCGGCATCACGGCCAGCGTCCGGCGCCCGGACAGCACCCGGTCGATCACATCGCGCTGGACGCCGCGAAAGGCGGGATAGCCGAACAGCGATTGCAGGACGGCAATGGGATCGGCGGGCATCGCCTGCCCTTAGGCCGCAGGCACCCCCACGGCAACCGGCACCAGGATCAACCGATCGGGATCAGTTGGTCAGCCCGCGCGCGATCGGCATGTTCCAGCCATTCCACTGGCACAGCCGGCCCATCGCTTCGTTCTTGCGCCGTTCGGCGGCAGGGTCGCGCCGGGCATCGGGCATGACCAGCGAGGCGCGCAGCAGCCATTGCGTGCGCAGCGCCGTCACGCGTTCCGGCAGGCAGAAGATCGGGCCGTATCCGGCAACCTGCCCCTGATCGAACAACTGTTCCAGCGTGGCCTGAACCTCGACGGCGCTGACCGCCATTTCACCGCCCGCATTGATGCGTGCCGCCAGCGTTGCCGCATCGGCACCGCCAGGCAGATCGGCCAGCAGGTCAAACAGGTCGAGCGCGATGCGGGCCGAGAGAATATCGTCCAGCGCCGCGGCGACCGGGCGGACCGGCGGCGTCATCGGCCAGGTCGCGGTAACACTGGTGGCAGGATAGAGGTCGGCGATGCTTTCGGTCGGCTGACGACCGAGAAACAGCCGCTTTACCATGGACAGAAACCCCTGTCCGTGCACGGCATCAGCCTTTGCGACCCGCATCCGCATTGCGACCACCTCTCCTGTTTCACATTTATTACCCTATTGTAGATTTTCGACAAATAGAAATTGGTAAATGTGCGTAATCGATAAAACTGTTCTGCGGCTGTCCAGAAAAACGCGGCCATGACGTCATTCTTTATTTTGTGCATTGCAGCACAGCGCGACAGGCTGCGCGCCCTTCCCCTGTGTCGGGCGATCGGCTAGGCCATCGATATGGCGAACATCATCCGGTGCGATCTGGCCGTCGTCGGCGGCGGCCTTGCGGGTTCGCTGATCGCGCTGGCGTTGCATCGCGCACGGCCGGACCTGGAATTACGGCTGATCGAGGCCGGGCCACGGCTTGGCGGCAATCACCTCTGGTCGTTCTTTACCGGCGACATCGATGCTGCCGACCGGTGGATGGTCGATCCGCTGATCGTCCATCATTGGCAACAGCACGCGGTCCGCTTTCCCGCCCACCGCCGCATGATCGGTCAGGGATATCACAGCATCGAATCGGCGCGGCTGGACCGGATCGTGCAGGAACGGTTGCCCGCGTACCGGATCCTGACGGGCACACCGGTGGCAGAAGTCGCGCCAACCCATGTCGAACTGGCCAATGGTGACCGGATCGAGGCGGGCGGCGTGATCGATTGCCGCGGACCGGGCGATACCGGCCTGCTCGACCTCGGCTGGCAGAAGTTCATCGGACAGGAACTGGAGCTGGCCGCCCCGCACGATCAGCCCGATCCGGTCATCATGGACGCCACGGTGCCGCAGATCGACGGATACCGCTTTGTCTATTGCCTGCCCTTTTCGCCCACCACGATGTTTGTCGAGGACACCTATTACAGCGACACGCCCGATCTTGACCTGACACCGCTCGACCACCGGCCGGGGGCGAATGGCGACCCGCTGATGCCGCGCATCGCCGATTATGCGGCGGCGCAGGGGTGGCAGGTGGAGCGCGTTGCACGGACCGAGATGGGCGCGCTGCCCGTGGCGATGGACGGCGATTTCGATGGCTATTGGCGTTCCGGCGGCATCGGCGTGGCAAAGGGCGGGATGCGCGCCGGGCTGTTCCATCCGCTGACCGGTTATTCCCTGCCCGACAGCGTCCGGCTGGCGGCGCTGCTGGCGCGCACGGGCGACCTGTCCGGCGCTGGGCTGCACGACCTGACCCTGAATTACGCCCGGTCCGTGTGGAAATCGCGCGGATTTTACCGAATGCTGACCAAGATGCTGTTCCGAGCCGCCGATCCCGGCGACCGATACCGCGTCATGGAACGCTTCTACCGGCTGAATCCGGTATTGATTGGCCGCTTCTATGCGGGCCAATCGACATTGTTCGACAAGGCTCGCATCTTGACCGGCAAGCCGCCGGTGCCCATCGGCCGGGCCATTGCCGCCATCAGGGAGTGAATGAAGTGAAAACCGCAGTGGTGATCGGATCGGGCTTTGGCGGACTGGCGCTGGCGATCCGCCTGCAATCGGCCGGCGTCGACACCACCATCCTGGAGGCGCGGGACAAGCCGGGTGGCCGCGCCTATCACTGGGTGAAGGACGGCTTCACCTTTGACGCCGGGCCGACGGTCATCACCGCGCCCGAGGCGCTGGAGGAGCTGTGGTCGCTGTCGGGCAACCGGATGGCCGACGATGTCGAGCTGGTTCCGGTCAGCCCCTTCTATCGCCTCAACTGGCCGGACGGCACCAATTTCGATTACACCAATGACGACACCGTGCTGCGCGCGGAAATCGCCAAGCTCGATCCGGGCGATATCGCGGGATACGCCCGGTTCCTCGAATATTCGAAGGGCGTTTACGAAGAGGGGTATGTCAAGCTGGGCGATGTCGCCTTTCTCGACTTTGCCTCGATGGTCAAGGCCGCGCCCGCGCTTATGAAATATCAGGCGTGGCGTTCCGTCTATTCGATGGTGTCGAGCTTTGTTAAGAACGAGAAGCTGCGCCAGGCGCTGTCGTTCCACACGCTGCTGGTCGGCGGCGATCCGATGAAGACCAGCGCCATCTATGCGCTCATCCACAAGCTGGAGCGCGACGGCGGGGTATGGTTTGCCAAGGGCGGGACCAACCGTCTGGTGGCAGGCATGGTTGCGCTGTTCGAGCGGCTGGGCGGCAAGCTGCGCCTGTCCGATCCCGTCGCATCCATCGACACGCTGGGCGACCGGGTGACCGGCGTGACGACCGAAAGCGGCTTTCACGTCGATTGCGACGCGGTGGCGAGCAATGCCGACCTGATGCACAGCTACAAGGACCTGCTGTCCGGATCGCGTTCGGCACGGCGGACGGCGGGATCGCTGGAAAAGAAGCGGTTTTCGCCCAGCCTGTTCGTGGTGCATTTCGGACTGAAAGGGACCTGGCCCGGCATCCCGCACCACATGATCCTGTTCGGCCCGCGCTATAAGGGCCTGCTGGCCGACATTTACGACCATGGCGTGCTGGCCGAGGATTTCAGCCTGTATCTGCACCATCCGACGGTCACCGATCCCGCAATGGCGCCAGAGGGTCATTCGACCTTCTACGCCCTGTGCCCCGTGCCGCATCAGGGCAAGTTCCCGGCAAACTGGGACGAGGTCGGCCCCATTCTGGAAAAGCGGATCCTGGACGAGGTGGGCCGTCGCCTGATCCCGGACATTCACGAGCGGATCGTCACCAAGTTCAGCTATATGCCCAGCGACTTCGTTCAGGACCTGAACGCCCATCTGGGCAGCGCGTTCAGCCTGGAGCCGCTGTTGACGCAGAGCGCATATTTCCGGGCGCACAACCGCGACGATCATATCCCGAACCTGTATTTCGTAGGCGCGGGCACGCATCCGGGCGCGGGCATCCCCGGCGTCGTCGGCAGCGCAAAGGCGACGGCGCGGCTGATGCTGGGCACGGGCGACTGATCCGGCGGGCCGGGACCCGCGTGTCCCGGCCCTAGCCAGCCCCGGCATTCCCGCCTATCGGGGCGGCATGACGATGAAGCGACTGGCCGTTTATTGCGGGTCCGCCAGCCCCGCCGACCCCGTATATCTGCAATGCGCCCGCGATGTCGGGCGCAGATTGGCGGAACGTGGCATTGGCCTCGTCTATGGCGGCGGCAAGCTGGGCCTGATGGGTGCGGTGGCCGACAGCGCGCTGGCAGCGGGCGGCGAGGTGATCGGCGTGATCCCCGATGCACTGGTCAATGCCGAGGTGGCGCACAAGGGGCTGACCGAACTGCACGTCGTGCGCACCATGCACGAACGAAAGGCGCTGTTCACCGATCTGGTCGACGGGTTCGTCACCATTCCCGGCGGCACCGGCACGATGGACGAATTGTGGGAGGCGCTGAGCTGGGCCCAGCTTGGCTATCACAGCGATCCCGTCGGCCTGTTGAACGTCGCGGGCTATTATGACGGGCTGATCGAATTCTGGCACAAGATGGGCGATGTCGGGTTCGTCCGGCCGCAGCATCAGGGCCTGTTGATCGTCGATACCGAACTGGACGGCTTGCTGGACCGGATGGCGGCATGGCAGGGTGCGACGCCGATCATCCAGATGCGCCGCGAGGACCTGTGACCCTGTCCCACCCGATGCCCGCCCGCGCTGCGATCGTTGCGACCGCCGGCGAGATCATCGGACAGGGATCGAAAAGCTTTGCCGCGGCCAGCACGCTGTTCGACCGGCGCACACGGGAGCGAGCCTGGCTGCTCTATGCCTGGTGCCGGGCGTGCGACGATCTGGCCGACGGGCAGGAACTGGGCCATGGCATGAAGGTGGTGGACGATGCCGCCGACCGGCTGGCGCTGATCACCCGGCGCACCGAACAGGCGCTGGCCGGCGAAGTGGTGGGCGATCCGGCATTCGATGCGCTGCGCATCGTGGCGGGCGAAACCGCGATGCCGCACCGCTTTGCCCGCGATCTGATTGCCGGATTCGCGCTGGATGCAGAGGAATGGCGCCCGCGCACCACCGACGACCTGATGCAATATTGCTATCATGTGGCCGGGGTCGTCGGCTGCATGATGGCGGTCATCATGGGCGTGCGGCCCGATGATCACGCGACCCTCGATCGCGCCTGCGACCTGGGCCTGGCGTTTCAGCTGGCCAATATCGCGCGGGATATCGAGGAGGATGACCGTGCGGCGCGCTGTTACCTGCCGGTCGAATGGCTGGTCGAAATGGACATCCCGCCCGGTCAGCACATGAAGCCCCCTTTTCGCCCGCGCCTGACCGTGCTGGCCCGGCGGCTTGCGACGATGGCGGAAAGTTACGAGGCCAGCGCCCGCGGCGGCACGCCTGCGCTGTCCTTTCGCTCGGCCTGGGCCGTGCTGGCAGCGGCCGGCATCTATGGCGACATTGCGCGGCAGGTCGCGGCACGGGGGGATCACGCCTGGGATCACCGGGTGACGACCAGCGGGCTTCAGAAACTGGGCTGGATCGCGCGGTCTGCGGGTCAGGCGGCCCGGCGCGAGGCGCTGTATGCCGGCACGCCGCGCCCGGCCCAGCTATGGACCCGCCCGCGCTAGGGCCGCGCCCTCAACGGCTCAGGCGCAGGGCAAGCAGCGCGCCGATCAGCGGCGACAGGAACGAGGCGACGATCATCCACACGGGATGCGGGATCGCCATGATGTTGAGCACATTGCCGATCCACGCACTGCCCAGTACCCACCAGGCGATGGCCCGCCACTGGCCGATACGGATCCCGACCCAGCCGCCCAGCAGGGCGCCGGCGAAATAGGCCAGCACCACGAACAGCTTTGCACCCAGCGGGATCGCGGTGACCGCTGCGGCGACCGCCGCCGGGTCGGTCATGTCGATCGGCACCGCCGGTGGAAACATTGCATTGCCGATCAGCTGAACGATCGTCGTGCCCACGCCGAACAATATGATGCCGACAATGACCCCCAGGATTCGCCTGACCATCCCCTGTCCCCCCCTTGAACCGCCGCCATTCTAGCAGGAAGGGCGCACGACCGGGAGTCGATCAGCCCATGACGGGCATTTTGCCGATGGCGCGGCTGGCGTCGCGGATGCTCATCGCCTCGCACCGCACTTCGATGGTCGGATAGGGAATGTCGCCGGACCGGGCGAGCACCGGCTCCAGCTGCGCCTGACACGACGCTGCCGTCTGATACCCTGTCGGGGCAATCCGCTGGCGCTGGCACTGGCTGCCGTCATCGGCACAGCCCAGGATCGCCATGACGTAGATCAGCTGGTCCATCGTCCCGTCCTCCTGCCGCATCAATGCAGCGAAGCGGCAAACGGTTCCGCCGGGCCGTTGCATCCTTGCGGCGGCTGTCCCACATGGGCGCTTGACCATGCCACCCGTATCCGAATCCTCCAGCGCCGATCGGCCGCTCTGGCCGACCATCCGCCGGTTTCTGCCCTATCTGTGGCCGGCCGATGCGCCGGGACTGAAGCTGCGCATCGTCGGGGCGATGGCGTTCGTCCTGCTGTCCAAGCTGGTTCAGGTCTATGGCGCCCCCTTTGCGCTGAAGGGCGCGGTGGACCGGATGGCGATCGACGACCGGTCGGCGGTCACGCTCGTCGTGCTGCTGGTCATCGGCTATGCCGCCGCGCGGCTTGGCGGCGTGTTCTTCGACAATCTGCGCAACGTCGTGTTCGAGCGCGTGGGACAGGAAGCGACGCGGCGGCTGGCCGCCGTCACCTTTCGGCATCTGCATCGCCTGTCGCTGCGCTTTCATCTGGAACGCCGGACCGGCGCGATCACCAAGGTGGTGGAGCGCGGGACCAAGAGCATCGATACCATGCTCTATTTCCTGTTGTTCAACATTGCGCCGACCATCCTGGAACTGGCGCTGGTGCTGCAGATCTTTGGGTCGCGCTTTGGCGGCTGGCTGGTCGCCGGGACGCTGGCGATGGTGGTCGGCTATATCGCCTTTACCCGCTGGGTCACCGACTGGCGGGCCAAGCTGCGCGAGCAGATGAACGATCTGGACACCGGGGCGGTCGCCCATGCGGTCGATTCGCTGCTCAATTTCGAAACGGTGAAGTATTTCAACGCCGAACAGCGCGAAGGCGACCGGTACGAACGCGCGATGACCGCCTATGCCAATGCGGCGGTCCGATCGGAAAACTCGCTGGCATGGCTGAACATCGGGCAGGCGCTGATCACCAATGCCATGCTGGCATTCGGCATGGCGCTGGTCGCCTATGGCTGGGCGCGGGGGGAATTCACGTCCGGCGACGTGGTGCTGGTGTCGACCCTCTTGTCACAGCTGTTCCGGCCGCTCGACATGCTGGGCTGGGTCTATCGCACCATTCGTCAGGGGGTGATCGACATGGCCGCGATGTTCGACCTGATCGATCAGCCGGCAGAGGTCGTGGACGTGCCGGGCGCAAAGCCGCTGACGGTGACGGGCGGCCATGTCCGGTTCGAAGGGGTGCGGTTCGGATATGACCCCGACCGCACGATCCTGAAGGGGATCGACCTGGACGTTCCGCCCGGATCGACGCTGGCGGTGGTGGGGCCGTCGGGCGCGGGCAAATCGACGCTGGCCCGCATCCTGTACCGGTTTTACGACCTGACCGGCGGACGGGTGACGATCGACGGGCAGGATATCGGACAGGTGACGCAGGCATCGCTGCGCGCCGCCATCGGCATCGTCCCGCAGGATACGGTGCTGTTCAACGACACCATCGGATACAATATCGGCTATGGCCGCGACGGCGCCAGCCAGGCGGAGATCGAGGCGGCGGCGCGCGGCGCGGCGATCGGCGCGTTCATCGACAGTCTGCCCGATGGCTATGCCACGCGGGTCGGCGAGCGCGGCCTGAAACTGTCGGGCGGCGAGAAGCAGCGGGTCGCGATTGCGCGGACGCTGCTGAAAAACCCGCCGATCCTGATCCTGGACGAGGCGACGAGCGCGCTCGACACGCGAACCGAGCATGAAATCCAGTCGACGCTGGAATCGATCGAGCGCGGGCGCACCACGATCATCATCGCGCACCGCCTGTCCACCATTGTCGGCGCGGACCAGATTGTCGTGCTGGATCAGGGCATGGTCGCCGAACGCGGCACCCATGCCGAACTGCTGGCGAAGGGCGGGCTATACGCCGAAATGTGGGCGCGCCAGGCGCAGGAACAGGAAGCCGCGCTGGCCGAGGCCTAATCCCCGCGGGTGCGCCGGCGAACCGGGTGCACCCTTGGCCAACGTCCGATCAGTGGCGGAAGTGGCGCATTCCGGTGAACAGCATGGCCAGCCCCGCTTCGTCCGCCGCGGCGATCACATCGTCATCGCGGATCGACCCGCCCGGCTGAATGACACAGGTCGCGCCCGCTTCCACCGCCGCCATCAGCCCGTCGGCAAAGGGGAAGAACGCATCGCTGGCCACCGCCGAACCGATGGTGCGCGGCTCATCCCACCCAGCCTTTTCCGCCGCGTCCTTTGCCTTCCACGCCGCGATCCGCGCGCTTTCCAGCCGGTTCATCTGACCGGCGCCCACCCCGGCGGTCGCTCCGTCGCGGGCATAGACGATGGCGTTGGACTTCACATGCTTGGCCACCGTCCAGGCGAATTTGGCATCGGCCAGTTCGCGCTCGGTCGGCGCGCGCTTCGTCACCTGACGCAGTTCGACATCGGCCAGCACGCCATTGTCGCGGGACTGGACCAGCAGGCCGCCGGCAATCGTCTTGACCATCAGGCCGGGGCGGCGCGGATCGGCCAGATCGCCGACCAGCAACAGGCGCAGATTCTTCTTGGCGGCGAAAATCGCCCGCGCCTCGTCCGACGCGCCGGGCGCCACGACGACTTCGGTGAAAATCTCGGTGATCGCGCGCGCCGTTTCCGCGTCCAGCGGCCGGTTGAGCGCGATGATCCCGCCAAAGGCCGATACGCTGTCGCACTGGAACGCCGCGCGATAGGCATCGGCCAGCGTGTCCGCGCTGGCCACGCCGCACGGATTGGCATGCTTGACGATCACCGCAGTGGGCGGACCGTCGCGAAACTCGGTCAACAGCTCAAGCGCCGCATCGGCATCGTTATAATTGTTGTAGCTCAGTTCCTTGCCCTGCACCTGTTCGGCCTGGGCAATGCCGGACGCCGCAGGACCGTTCGGCAGGTAGAGCGCCGCCGACTGATGCGGATTTTCGCCATAGCGCAGCGTTTCGCCCAGCCGGAACGCCAGCGGCAGCGTGGCGGGAAACCGCTCGCCCTGATCGGCAAAGGCGAACCATTGCGCGATCGCGCTGTCATAGGCTGCGGTCGCGGCATAGGCCTTTGCCGCCAGCCGGCGGCGGGTGGCGAGCGAGGTTGCCCCGGCATTGTCCGCCAGTTCCCCGATCAGCGCCGGATAATCGGCCGGATCGGTGACGATGGCGACGCTGGCGTGGTTCTTGGCCGCCGATCGCACCATGCTTGGCCCGCCAATGTCGATATTCTCGATTATCTCGTCCCGGTCGGCGCCCTTGGCCACGGTCGCGGCAAAGGGATAGAGGTTGACGACGACGATATCGATCGCGCCGATGCCATGCGCCTGCATCGAGGCCACATGATCGGCATTGTCGCGCACCGCCAACAGGCCGCCATGAACGATCGGGTGCAGCGTCTTGACCCGCCCGTCCATCATTTCGGGAAAGCCGGTCAGGTCGCTGATGTCGCGGACGGCAAGGCCCGCATCGCGCAGCGCCTTTGCCGTGCCGCCGGTCGACACGAGTTCGACGCCGTGCCCGGCAAGGGCGGTGGCGAGTTCGACGATGCCTGTCTTGTCGGAAACCGACAACAGGGCGCGGCGCAGCGGGACCATATCCATGCCCGGCGCCTTTTCAGGATCACGGGGCGAAGGGCAAGGGCAAATCAGCGGCTGCGGTGCAGAACCCAGGTAACGGACGTGCCGCCGGGCGGCGTTTCGCCGGAAAGGACCAGCTGACGCGTGGCGTGCGGGCGGCCGCGCGGGTCGATCCACACGCTGTCCTCGACATTCATCGCCGCACCCCGCGCCCGGAATTGCCAGAGCGCCCCGCCCGGCACGCGCAGGAACGCGCCCTGTCCGTCGGCGGTGGGTGCCACCTCGATCCCCGGCGCCAGATGAAACCGCACGGCAAAGGGGGTGTCGCCCCGCCGCTTGCGCCCGCGCGGCAACAGCATGTCTTCGCCGCGCAGATCGCGTCCCTCGGCCGACAGGATCAGCTGGCGGCGATGGACAAAGCCAAAGCGGCGGACATAGCCGTCATGGCTTGCCTCGATCCGCGACGATCCGTCGCCTTCCTGCCGGGTCAGCTCGATCTCCCCCACCCCGCGGCCCAGCGTGCCGTCGGCATGGATGGCGGTGGAATTGCTGTCGGCGATGACCAGCGTGGAGTGGGCAGCGGTCGTCCGCAGCCCCTCGCCCAGCATGTCGGCAACCGAATGGTGGCATCCGCGCGCGCCGCCGCAATTGACGATGATCCGGTTCGGCCCGTCCGACAGCTCGAACGCCAGCGTCGATGCGCAGCCCCCCTCCACCACCCGGGCGACGGGTGGCGGCGCTGCGTCCAGGATCAGGGCAGCGGTGCCGGCCGTGATGCTGTGATAGCCCCAGTCGCGCGGCTGGCGCAGCGGCCGGGTGCGCACGCCCGTTGCGGCGACGATCTGATCCAGCGCATCGGCATCCATCGGGGCCGATCCCTGCCAGCTGCCGGTGCTGCCATCGCCATGGCGCAGGCCGATCAGCGCAGCGACCATCCGCACCAGCGCCTGTTCCAGCCAGCCCGGCGCATCCAGCCGGCGTGCGGCATAGGTGGCGCGCAGCATGGTCAGCAGCATGATCGCCTCTGCCTGGGCATCGGGCGACCGGGAAACCACGCCGCCATCGCCGAACAGCGATGCGCCAAGCGCGCGTTCCAGCCCCGCCTCTGCCCCCGCCCGGCGCCCATCGCCGCCGGGGATCATCAGCAGCGATGCGACCATGCCCGACCATCCGGCAATGCGCGGCAGGCCGGCCGGCGCCTTGTCCACCACCCGTTCCAGATGCCGCGATCCGCGCGCCAGCGTGTTCAGCACCCTGGACCGGTAGATGAGGTCGCTGCTCGACAGGATCAGCGGCGCGTGCGCGACCCAGAACAGGATCCGGCGACCCCATTGATCCGCCCGCCATGCCGGATCGCCGACCCGTTCGGCATGAGCATCCAGCCATTGGCGCATGATCGATTCGGCGATCGGCGCGGCGGTGACGCGCGGCGCGACGGTGGACAGATCGCGCAGCCAGGCGAAACTGTGCACATATTCGGCAAAGGGACGCGAAAAACCCGGCCGGTCCAGCGACAGCCCGGCGATGTTCAGCGTTTCGCCGCGATAGCTGAGCATCCCCTGCAGCATCGCATTGCCGCGCGCCGCATCGCCCATGAACGGATCATCGGCCACCGCCAGCAGCTTCAGCGGATAGCGGCCGCGCAGCGCCAACCGGTGGATCGGCGTGCGCCATGCCAGCCGCTGAAACCGGTCGGTCAGCCGTTCGGCCAGCGACAGGCCGCGATCGCCGCCAAGGCGGACAAGCCGCTTGCCCTCATCAATCCCGTCTCCGGGCGGCGACGGCGGCGTCTGAATGTTCATTCGCCCCTGAGCGCCCGGATATTGTCGGCATAGGCACCGGGACCGCCGGTAAAGGTGGCCGTGCCCGCCACCAGCGCATCCGCCCCGGCCGCGATGGCGCGCGGCGCGGTCTGCCGGTCGATGCCGCCATCCACCTCCAGGTCGATGGCCCGGCCCGACGCATCGATCATCGCGCGCAGATCGGCGATCTTGTCCAGCTGGCTTTCGATGAACTTCTGCCCGCCAAATCCGGGATTGACGCTCATCACCAGCACCAGATCGATCAGGTCGGTGACATGGGCAATGGCGGACAGCGGCGTTGCGGGATTGAGCACCACGCCGGCCCGCTTGCCCAGGCCACGGATCGTCTGCAGCGTGCGGTGCAGATGCGGGCCGCTTTCCGGGTGGACCGAAATGCAGTCCGCGCCGGCATCGGCAAAGGCCTGAAGGAACGGATCGACCGGCGCGATCATCAGATGCACGTCGAACGGCTTGGCGGAATGGGGGCGCAGCGCCTTGATGACCGCCGGGCCGATGGTCAGGTTCGGCACGAAATGGCCGTCCATCACATCGACATGGATCCAGTCCGCGCCGGCGGCGTCGATGGCGCGCACTTCCTCGCCCAGGCGGGAAAAATCGGCGGACAGGATGGATGGCGCGATGCGGACAGGGCGGGTCATGCGGCTCTTTTTCGTTACGGCGACGTCGGGTGGGTCCGCTTTCTTGCGAAGCAACCCCCTATCTCTACCACCGCGAATCGGTGTCGCAAGGCGCGTCAGCCAGTTCGCATCATTCGCGCCATGAAAAAACCGTCCATGCCGCCCGCATCGGCCAGCATCCCCGGCAGCACGCGCAGCCAGCCGCGCGGATGGGCCGGGCCGACGCCTTCGGGCAACTCGCTGGGCAGCACGGGATCCAGCGCGAAATCGCCCCGCGCGGCCAGGAACCGTTCGATCTGCGACTCGCCCTCCTCCGGCTCCAGCGAACAGGTGGCATAAACGATCAGGCCGCCGGGCCGCACCCAGTCGGCAGCCCGGTCCAGCAGCCGCGCCTGCATCTCGGCCAGTTCGGCGACGATGCGCGGCCGGACCCGGTACAGGACATCGGGATGGCGGCGGAAAATGCCGCTGGCGCTGCATGGCGCATCCAGCAGCACGATGTCCGCCGGTGCATCGGGCGCCCATTGCTCAAGATCGGCGGTAACCACGCTGGCGCCAAGGCCCGTGCGCGCCAGATTTTCGGAAAGTCGCGCCAGACGACTTTCCGACGAATCCACGGCCGTCACCGTCCATCCCGCCGCCGCCAGCTGCAGCGTCTTGCCGCCGGGTGCCGCGCACAGGTCCAGTGCCGTGCCGCTGCCCCCGCCCAGCAGCCGGGCGGGCAGCGATGCGGCGATATCCTGCACCCACCATTCGCCCTCGGCAAAGCCGTCCATTGCGGGCACCGATCCGCCGGGCGGCACGCGGACATGGCCGGGCAGCAGGCTGTGCCCGCCCAGCGATGCGGCCAGCCGATCGGTCGCGGCGGGATCGGCCAGGCTCAGGTCCGTCGGCGGCTGAACCGCCAGCGCGCGGGCGGCGGCATGGACGGCCGCATCGCCCCATGCCTTTCGCCAGCGGCGGGCGACCGCATCGGGCAGGGTCGGCTTGGGCGGCAGCGTGACCCCGCCCCGCATCAAGGCACCGAACACGCCATGGACCAGCTTGCGCGGCCCGCCATCGACCAGCGGCAGCACGGTCGAAATCGCCGCATGCGGTGGCGTATTCAGCCCCAGCGCCTGGGCCAGCGCCAGCCGCAGCACGAATCGCGCCTTGGCGTCATCGGGCAGCTTTTTCGCGGTCGCCCCGTCGATCAGCGCGTCCAGATCGGGCAACCAGCGCAGCACCGTGGCGGCCAGCGCATGGGCGAGCGCGCGGTCCTCCCGCCGGTCCAGCCCCGCCGCCGCGCTATCCAGTGCAGACTCCAGGGGCAGGCCGCGGCGAAGCACGGCATCCAGCAGCTTCAGGCTGGCACGGCGGGCGGCGACACCGGGCGGATCGCTGGCAAGAACGGGGCGGGCCAAGCGGGATCAGCCGCGCCGCAGGGGGTCGAGCGCGCTGGCGCGTGGCCCGGTTGCCCGACGGATGGCCGGACGATCGCCCATCTCCAGCGCCATTTCCTCCAGCGCCGCGATCCGGTTGCCGGTATCGGGGTGGGTGGAAAACAGGTTGTCGCCGCGCGACAGGCCGGGGACGATGTACAGCTGCGACGTTGCCGGGATGCGCTGCGCAACGCTGTTGGGGATCATTGCCGCCCCCCGCGCCAGCTTGGCCAGCGCACTGGCCAGCGCACGCGGGTTGCCCGAAATTTCCGCGCCGGCCCGGTCCGCGCCATATTCGCGCGTCCGGCTAATCGCCATCTGCACGATCATCGCGGCAAAGGGCGCGACCAGCACCGCCAGCAACCCGGCAATCCCGGCCGACCGGTCATCCCCCGAACGAAAGAACAGCCCGAAATTGGCCAGCATCGAAATGGCCCCGGCAATCGTCGCGACCATCGTCATGATCAGTGTGTCACGGTTCTTCACATGGCCAAGCTCATGCGCCATCACCGCCGCGACCTCATCCCGGTCCAGGATGCGCAGCAACCCGGTCGTCGCGGCGACGGCCGCGTTTTCGGGATTGCGCCCGGTGGCAAAGGCGTTGGGCTGCGCCTCCTCCACCACATAGACGCGCGGCATGGGCAGGCCGGCACGCTGCGCCAGGTCGCGGACGATGCCGTAAAATTCCGGCGAACTGGCAGCATCCACCTCACGCGCATTGTGCATCCTGAGGACGATCTTGTCGGCGTTCCAATAGGTGAACAGGTTCATGCCCACCGCCACCAGCAGCGCGATGATCATGCCGCCCCGGCCGCCCAGCGTCAGGCCGAGCGCCATGAACAGCGCCGTCATCGCGGCCAGCAGCATCGCCGTCTTCATTCCGTTCACTTGAACACACTCCTTCGCCCCCTAATTTGGGAGCGAACCTGCGATTTCGCAATCATCCGGAGCCACTGCCATGGGCCAGCGCCCCGCCCACATCAAGCCGCCCGCCTATCTGTCCAAGTCGCCGCCGGTCCCGCAACCAAAGGCGGTGGAGCCGGATCAGAAGGACCCGGACGGTCAGAGCCCGACGCGGTACGGCGACTGGGAGCTGAAGGGCATCGCCATCGATTTCTGATGCCCGGCCGCGACCGGCCATGGTTCAGCCCTGGCCGTCGCCCTGATAGCGGATCTGCAGATAGCGTTCGCGCGTCGCCAGTTGATTGAGCGCCCCTTCGGCAAGCTGGGCGTTCATCTCCGCAATCTCCTGATCGATCCGGGCAAGGCCGTCGACCAGCTGCTGGTCCGGCGTGCGGCCGTGCCGTTCCACCTTGCGCAGCGTCGGCGGCACCTGTTCATAGCCGCGGATCAGTTCCGGCAACTGCTCGCCGATCAGCTTGCGGACCTCGAACCCGGCGGGATCGCCCTCGCCCACCTTGGCCAGCTGCGGACCCAGCGCGTCCAGCTGAACGCCGATCCGGTCCACCAGATTGAGCGCAGGCGCAGGGAGCAGCGGCCGCTGCCGCTCCAGCCACGCCTCTGTCTGCTGCGGCAATGCCTTTAACGGCACTTCGGCCAGCCGTTCGGACGTTGGCGCTGGAACCAGCGGAAAGATCGCAAAGAACAGCGTGACCGCGATCAGCAGCCCCATCACCAGCAACGCGCCGCCCATACCGAGCGGGATGAACCAGCCGATTGCCAGCGCGGCCACGATGATCGCGATGTCCGCCACCGCGATCCGGCCAAGGCGGCGCAGGATCTCCGCCTCCCGCCGCTGGCGTCCGCGCGCGCGATACCGGTCGCGCGTGCGATCCAGAACGGCGCTTGCCCGCTCGATCTCGCGGTCGACGTCGGTCACAGCGACTCGAGCTTGTAAAGGTCCGCCCCGCCCTGTCCGGCATTGGCGGCCTGACCCTCGGCACGGGCGATATAGCCCTTGGACTTTTCCACCTCGTTCGACAGCGTCGTGACCGTGGTCTTCATGCTGTCCAGCGCCTTCAGCTTGAACGTGTCGATGGCGTCCATCGTATCATAGATGTTCTGGAACGCGCGTTGCAGCGTTTCCAGCGGGATCGTGCTGGACGCCGCCTGTTCATGGATGCGCGCCGTGTTCGATTTCAGCATTTCGCCGGTCGAATCGATCAGGCCCGCCGTGGTGGTGTTCAGCGCCGTGATCTGATCCAGCACCAGTTTCTGGTTGGTCAGCGCCTGGGCCACCGTCACTGCCGTGCGCAGTGCGGACACGGTGGTCGTGCTGGCCCGGTCCACGCCCTTGACCAGTTCGACATTGTTCTTCTTGACCAGATCGAGCGCCAGATAGCCCTGCACCGTCACCGCCATCTGGGTCAGCAGGTCCTGCGTCCGCTGGCGGACATAGAACAGCGCGGTTTCGCGAATCGCCCTGGCCTTGGCCGGGTCGGTCGCGTCCAGATCGTTGGCGCGGTCCTCCAGCCGGGCGTCCATCGCCTTGCTGATATGGATCATCTGTTCCAGCCGGCCCATCGCCGCCCACAGATTCTGCCGCTCCACATCGATGGCGGCATTATCCATCAACAGCTCGTCCTTGCCGCTGGCCAGCGACTTCAGGATGCCGTTGATATGGCTTTGCGAGGATTTGTACTGGTCGAAATAATTGTTGATCTTGTCGCCGAAGATCCGGTCCAGAAAACCGCGCTTGTTGAAGAACTTGCCGTTGGCGCCGGGGTCCAGCCGCTCAACCGTGCGGCGCAGTTCAATAAGGTCGGCACCGATGCCGCTGTCTTTGTCCATCGCCTTGACCGGGCGATCGAGGAAGCGATTGGACTGGCCCGCCGCCTCGCGGATTTCCTTTTGCCCCATTGCGGTGATCGCATCGACGCGCTTGCCGAATTCGGGCGAATTGACGTCCTGCGCCACCAGATCGTCGACGAACTGGTCCACCCGCGCTTCAAGCTCGGTCCGCTTGGCCTCGTCCACGGGCACCAGCCCCGCCGCCTTGGTCGCCGCCACAACCGGCACCGGATCGGGCGGCGTCAGCTGAAGATCGGCGGTTGCAGTCGCGGTTTCGGTGGCCATTCATCCCTCCATGCCAGAAACCCAAGCATGACGGGGTTCGGCACATCCTTCAACTGTATGATATGGGCAATACACCCGATCGATCAAGTCCGGGCGATCGGCACGCGTTCCATCCGCGTCGCCATCCGCCACAGCCATTCGAGCGGACCGTAGCGAAAGCGGGCCAGCCACCAGCGCGCGATCAGGATTTGCACCGAAAAGGCCAGCAGGCCGACGAGCAGCCATAGCCCGTGCGATCCGGCATCGAACAGGCGCAGGCCAAATCCGTAGAAGAGCGGCACGAACAGCAAAGACTGGCCGATATAGAAGCTCAGCGTCATACGCCCGGGTGCAGCCAACGGCCTCAGCAAAGCGCCGATCGGCGACCGCCAAAGGGCGATGAACAACATGGCCTGCACCAGCATCCATGCCGTTGCCTGCCAGCTGGCCAGTGCCCAGTTCCAATGATCGCGGTGCATGGGCTGCCCCCCGGCGTCGGCAGCAGGCGGCAGCAGGGCGTTGGAAAGGAAATAGAGCGGCGTCGCCACGGCAAATGCCGCGATCAGGATGGCCCGGCGCTCGCGGACAAACCGCTCCGGTGCGGCAAGCAGTCCGCTGCGCGCCATGGCCATGCCGAACAGGAACAGGCCCGCAATCTGCAACAACCGACCGGTGTCCAGATAGAAGGACCATTTGCCCGCCATGCCCGGCCCGGCATTGACCGCAACCAAGTCGATAAGGCTGCCATTGGCCAGGATCGAAAGTCCCGTATCCCCGGTGAACACCGGTGGCTGCTGCGCCCAGCCAGTCCCCGCGCCTGCGGCAAGCGCGCGTGCAATCAGGAGCGGATTGGCAATGCAGACGAGACCCAGGGCGATCAACCAGCGGGGTCGCCGGATCGCCCGGGCCGGGATCAGGAGCAGGCCCATCACGGCCAGCACCTGAAGAATGTCGCCCCGATACCAAAGCGCATGAAGCGTGCCGATCGCAAACAGCAGCACCAGCCGCCACGCAAAGCGTCCTGCCCCTTTCTGTCCACGGCGTTCGGCATTGGCCATGATCGTGGCGAAGCTGAACCCGAAGCAAAGGGCGAACAGGGCGAAACTCTTGCCGGCAAAGATGAAGAACACCCAGTCCAGCACGGCGTCCGGCCGGGGATCGAGCCAGTAAAGCTCGAACCGTTCCATCAGGTGGACAAGGAACAAGCCAAACAGCGCATAACCCCGCAACCCGTCGACCAGATCGACGCGCGATCCATTCGCCTGCGCCACTTTGCATCCCCCCATCGTGTCGTTGCGGCATCGATAGCGGGTGAATGCGAACGGGTCATCCGCCTTTGCCCTTTCGCATCTGCGGCAACTCGGCTATGCGCGCGCCAACTTGTTTCCGGGAAAATTGAATGAATCTGCGCAACATCGCCATCATCGCGCACGTCGATCATGGCAAGACGACCCTTGTGGACCAGCTTTTCCGCCAGTCCGGCACCTTTCGTGACAACCAGCGCGTCGAAGAACGCGCGATGGATTCCAACGACCTGGAAAAGGAACGCGGGATCACCATTCTGGCCAAGCCGACCAGCGTGGAATGGAACGGCACGCGCATCAATATCGTCGACACGCCTGGCCACGCCGATTTCGGCGGCGAGGTGGAGCGCATCCTGAGCATGGTCGACGGCGTCATCCTGCTGGTCGATTCATCCGAAGGCGCGATGCCGCAGACCAAGTTCGTGACTGGCAAGGCGCTGAAGCTGGGCCTCAGGCCCATCGTCGTCGTGAACAAGATCGACCGCAGCGATGCGCGCGTTCAGGAAGTGCTGGACGAGGTGTTCGACCTGTTCGTCACGCTGGAAGCGACCGATGAACAGCTGGATTTCCCCGTGCTCTATGCCTCGGGCCGCAACGGCTATGCCAGCGATGATCCCGAAGCGCGCGAAGGCACGCTGACCCCGCTGTTCGAAAAGATCGTCGCCCATGTGCCGCCGCCCAGCGTCGATCCGGATGCCGAGTTCAAGTTCCTGGTCACCCTGCTCGACCGCGACAATTTCCTTGGCCGCATCCTGACCGGCCGCGTGGAAAGCGGCACCGTCCGCCTGAACCAGCCGATCCATGCGCTCGACAGCGACGGCAAGGTGATCGAGGCAGGCCGCGCGTCCAAGATCATGGCCTTCCGCGGCCTGGACCGCGTGCCGGTGGAGGAGGCGCAGGCAGGCGACATCATCTCGCTGGCCGGTCTGGCCGTGGCGACCGTGTCCAACACCATCTGCGACACCAGCGTCACCGTGCCGCTGCAGGCACAGCCGATCGATCCGCCCACCCTGTCGATGCGCTTTGCCGTCAACGACAGCCCGTTTGCGGGCCGCGAGGGCAGCAAGGTGACCAGCCGCATGATCCGCGACCGCCTGTTCCGCGAGGCGGAATCGAACGTGGCGGTCAAGGTGACCGAAAGCGCCGACCGCGACAGCTATGAAGTGGCCGGCCGCGGCGAACTTCAGTTGGGCGTCCTGATCGAAACGATGCGCCGCGAAGGGTTCGAACTGGGCATCAGCCGCCCGCGCGTGCTGTTCCGCGATGGCGAACATGGCCGCGAGGAACCGTATGAAACCGTCGTCATCGACGTGGACGAGGAATTTTCGGGCACGGTCGTCGACAAGATGAACCAGCGCAAGGCCGAGATGACCGACATGCGGCCGTCCGGCGGCGGCAAGACGCGCATCACGTTCAGCGCCCCGTCGCGCGGCCTGATCGGCTATCACGGCGAATTCCTGTCCGACACGCGCGGCACGGGCATCATGAACCGGCTGTTCGAAAAGTACGGCCCCCACAAGGGCGTGATCGAGGGCCGCAAGAACGGCGTCCTGATCTCCAACGGTTCGGGCGAGGCACAGGGCTATGCGCTGGCGTCGCTTGAGGATCGCGGCATCCTGTTCGTCGGGCATGGCGAGGCGCTGTACGAAGGCATGATCATCGGCGAGAACGCCAAGACGGATGACCTGGAGGTCAATCCGATGAAGGCGAAGCAGCTCACCAACTTCCGCGCATCGGGGGGCAAGGACGACGCGATCCGCCTGACCCCGCCCAAGAAGATGACGCTGGAACAGGCCATCGCCTATATCGACGATGACGAAATGGTCGAGGTGACGCCCAAGACGATCCGGCTGCGCAAGGCGATTCTCGACCCGCATGAGCGCAAGAAGGCAAGCCGCAAGAAAGACGCTGCCTGACCCTGAACAGGCCCGCGCCGGCCGGATCGATACCGTTCGGTCCACCGCGCGGGCTGGTCACGTCGCCGTGACAATCGGGCCGGATGACGGCTTGTTCATCTGGGCGAAAGGCTGATTTCAACACGCGATGGCGGTCATTCATCGTGTGTTGAGGAGCAGTCTTATGTCCACTCTTTCCGGAAAAAGCCGAATGTTCATCGCGCTGGCCCTGATGGCCGGCGCGGCGCCCGCCAGCCTGATGGCGCAGGAACAGGCACCCCAGCAGGAACAGGTCCCGCAGGAACAGGCGATGCCGACCCAGTCGGGTCCCGACATCAATGTCGTCGGCGATGTGCCCGATCCCGCCGGCCTGCCCGAAGGCCCCGATGTTCAGGGCATCATTTCCGCCCGGAACGCCAATCAGATCCAGGTGACGACCAAGGATGGTCAGCAGAACGTCGTGCTGGTCAGCGAAGGTACGCGCGTGACCGGCAGCGGCGGCTTTCTGGGCCTTGGCCGCAGCAAGCTGGCCGCCGATTCGCTGCTCAACGGCCTGCCCGTCACGATCAAGACCAAGCAGTGGAGCGGCGGTCTGGTCGCCAGCCAGGTCAAGCTGGCGAACAAGGATCTGAAGGTCGCGTCGATGATCCGTTCGGGCACCGACCAGCGTTTTGCCGAGCAGACCGCCGCGACCGAAGAAGTGCGGACCCGCGTTGCGGACCTGCGCGGACGGGTGGCGAACATCGATCAGTACAACGTGAAGGCGACGACCAATGTGAACTTCGACACCGGCAAGGCCGTGCTGTCGGAAGAAGGCAAGGCCGCGCTGTGCAGCGCCGCCCAGCAGGCCGAATCAATGGACAACGCGCTGTTGCTGGTCGTCGGTTACACCGATTCCACGGGCGATGAGGAATTCAACCAGACCCTGAGCGAAAAGCGCGCGGGCCGCGTGGTGAACTACCTTCAGCAGGCCTGCGGGTGGAAGCCGTATCGCATGCTGACCCCGACCGGCATGGCAGAGGCCGATCCGCTGGCCGACAACACGACCGAGGAAGGCAAGGCGCAGAACCGCCGTGTGTCGGTCAATATCCTGGTCAGCAAGGGCCTGGACGGGATGGAATCGGCCAGCCGCTAACGGCATTGCCATAACCGAAGGCGGCCTTGGCGCGATTGACGCCAGGGCCGCTTTTTGGTGTCCGCCGCTTAACCGAGCATGGGCACTGTCACCGCCACCAGAAACAGGATCGCGACGATCCGGGGCGGCAGGCTGAATTCAAGCGTCAGTTTCATCGTCCGCCTCCTCATCGCCCGGCACATGGTCCAGCAGGTCGCCGGGGCGGCAATCCAGTTCCCGGCACAGCGCATTCAGGGTGGAAAACCGGATCGCCTTTGCCTTGCCGGTCTTCAGGATGGACAGGTTGGCGAGCGTGATCCCGACCCGATCCGACAGTTCGGACAGCGTCATGCGGCGGGCGTGGAGCAGATCGTCCAGCTTTACGATGATCGGCATCACACCGTCCCCTCGATCTCGGCGCGCATCTGCGTGCCCAGTTCAAAGACGCGAGCCAGGATGAACAGCGCCAGGATGGCGATCAGGCCGGTAACGGAAATCTCGATACCGCCCCCGCCCTGGTCGGCAAAGGGCAGCAGCGCCCGGGCAGTGATGCCGAGCACGACGCTGGCCGCCTCCGTTGCCAGGAAAAGCCAGGCCATCCGCCGCAGCCGCACGGCGTTTTCCGGGATGAACGGGTCTCCGGCCTGTACCGACCAGGCGATGCGATAGAGCAGCGTGAAGAACGCGATGGTCAGCGCCATCAGCATCGCCGCCCCGCTCAGCACCGCAACGATGCGCCACGGCAGTGTCGCCGGATCACCGATCGCCCGGTCCTGCGTCAATCCGTCGGCCAGAACCTTGGCAATCTCCCCTTGCAACACGATAGCAGCCGGGATGGTGATCAGCACCACACCCAGCGCAACCCACAGCACGATCGTGATGATCCGGACCGTCACGGTGGCGACGGGCAACAGCACCCCGCCGGATCGTAGTTCCTGAACCTTCGTCATATCGAACCTCGATGTTGTCGTTATTGTTTTTCGATATGCGAATGCGGTGGCGGGGTCAATCGGTTTTATTGCTTTTCGATATACTCGATGCCGTTAAACAATAATCGGCAAAAAAGCGGGCGGGCGGACCCGCGCAGCCGACGACATCACCGGCTGCCCTGCCGCGACTGGTTCGGCCTGAATCCGGCAGGCGCAAGCACAGCGGGACGGGATCATGCTGCAGCTGAGTTTCGGCGACGCAGTTCGTTCCTGACCAGCTGCCCCGCGGTCGTGATGTTGGCATCGGTCCAGCGACCATCGGTTGTCGTTCCAGGCGTAAAGATCGAGCATAGCTCCGCCTTGTCGCTGACCGACCAGTTGGCGTGGCTGATCCCCCGCGCTTCCATCCAGTCCCACCACGCCTGCGCTTCTGCCGCATCGATCGACTTGTCGCCGCTGGCTTCGGTGACGCCATATTCGGTGACGAACAGCGCCGCGCCCTTGGCCAGCGCACGGTCGGCCGCATCGCGCAGCCATTGCTTATGCGTGGCTGCGTAATAATGCAGCGTATAGGCGATGTTGGGATCGGCAACCGGATCGGCCGCCGCCTCCTCGACAGCCTGGCTCCAGGTGCGGGTGCCCAGCACGACCAGATTTCGCAGGTCATGGGCGCGGATGCTGGCCAGCACCTGCCGGTGATAGGGCTTGAGCACATCGGACCAGCCATGGTTCTGCAGCGGCTCGTTATAGGGTTCGTAGATCAGGTTGGGCAGCGCGCCCCATCGCTGCGCCACCCGGGCAAAAAAGGCAGCGGCATCGGCCGGGTGCGGTTCATGCGCGTGCCAGTCCACGATGACATACAGGCCCAGTGCCACGGCGGCATCGACCACCGTTTCCAGCTTTGCCCATTCCCGGTCGGGATGTTCGCGATAGCCGCCCTGATCCACGGCCACCGCTGCACGGATCAGGGTGATGCCCCAATCGTCGCGCAGCCGCCGGACCGTCGGCTCGTTCCAGTATTTGCCGATCCACTGGCTCCAGAACAGCGACATGCCGCGCAACGTGACCGGCTTTCCCGACTGATCCGTCAGGCGGCCATCCCTCACCTGAAGCCTGCCGTGCCGGGCAACGGCCGTCACCGGCTGTGTGGCGAGAGATGGAGCGGTCAGGGACGAAGCGGCCAGCGGCATGGCGGTAGCCATCCCGATCAGCGTGCGGCGGTCGATCATCGGGGTCATGGCCTCTTCTCCTGGTGGCGAAAGAGGGCCGTGTCTGTCCGTCCGTGTCAACCGGTCATGGCGAGCACCGCCTGCCATTCCGCATCGCTGACCGGGCTGACCGACAGGCGCGACTGGCGCAGCATCGCCATGCCGGCCAGCGCCGGCTCACCCTTCAGCGCGGCAAGCGGCACAGGAGGGTGCATGGCGCGAAGCGGGCGTACCGGAACGGCGACCCACTCGCCATCCTTTGGATCGGGCACGGGATCGCCGGTCACCTCCATGGTGCCGACGACCGCCTTTTCCGCGCCGCTATGGTAGAAAAAGGCCGTGTCGCCTGCCCGCATCGCACGCAGGTGCAGCCGCGCGGCATTGTTGCGCACGCCATCCCAAAGCGTCGCGCCATCGCGCTCAAGATCGGCCCAGCCATAGCTGTCCGGTTCGGATTTCATCAGCCAGTGCGCCATGCCGTTGCTGTCCCCTGCGATAAACCGCCGCTGAATGGGGGGTTCCACCTCCATTCAGCGCGATGCTGCCATGAATGATCCCATGCCGAAAGCTGGATGCGCCGTCATCCGGCCGGGGGCGGGGAGAATGAGGAGCATCCGAGATGACGATGTTGAACAAGATCGGGTTGGGCGCAGTGCTGGTTGCCACGACGCTGACCGCAGCAAGCCCGGCAGAAGCGCAGCGCTATCGCTATCGCGACCGGGACAGGGGCGGTGACGTCGCCGCCGCCGCGATCGTTGGGGGCATTGCGGGGATCGTGATCGGCTCGGCGTTGGCCGACCGGGATCGCGGCCGCTACCACGACTACGACCGCCGCTGGGATGATCGCCGCTGGGATTATGACCGCCGCTATTATCGCGATCGCGGTTATTATCCCGCCAATGGATATTACGCCCAGCGGTACCGGGATTATCGCCGCTGCGACGTGCGCCGGGTCTGGGATCCCTATGAAGGCCGGCGGGTGCGCGTCCGGTATTGCTACTGATCCAACCGGAAAGGCGGCGCTGCCCATCGGCGCCGCCTTTTTCCCCAGCTAGGGATCGCGCATGCGGTGACTCGGCGGCGTAACGAAACCGGGTTACGCTGGGTCTATGACGCAACGCGATTCGGCACCGCTCGCCCCGGACGATCCCTATGCCCGGACGGCACAGACCTTTCCGGTGTTGAGCGAAACGATGGCCAGACGCATTGCCGCTTATGGCCGGTCAGAACCCGCTGAACAGGGCAGTTTCCTGTTCCGTCGCGGCGACCGCAGCGTCGATTTCTTTCTGGTCGAACAGGGCAGCATCGCGATCCTGGATCATGATGCCAAGGATGGCGACCGCATCGTTCACCATCACCAGCCGCGTCAGTTTACCGGCGAGCTTGACCTGTTCAACGACCGCAAAATCCTGGTCAGCGGGCAGGCGGCGGCCGATACGCGCGTCATTCGCGTCGCCCGGCCCGATTTCCGGCGCATGATCGCCGCAGAGCCGGATATCGGCGAGATCATCATGCGCGCCTTCATCCTGCGCCGGGTGGGCCTGATGCGCCACCGGCAGGGCGGGGTCACGCTGGTGGGGCCGGCCCATGCAGCCGCAACGGCGCGGATCGAAACCTTCCTCACTCGGAACGGCTATCCCCATCAGACGGTGGATACGGAGCGGGAGGCAGACCTGCCCGCCTGTCTTGATGCGTTCGGAGTGGATGCCGATGCCCTGCCTGTGGTGCTGGTCGATGGCGGCGTGCTGCGCAATCCCAGCAATGCCGATCTGGCCGATGCCCTGGGGCTGACCGTCGGGCTTGATCCGGATCAGGTGCATGACGTCGCCGTGGTCGGCGCGGGTCCGGCCGGGCTGGCGGCCGCCGTCTATGCCGCGTCAGAGGGGCTGTCGACGCTGATCATCGAGGGGATGGCTCCGGGCGGACAGGCGGGCACCAGTTCCAAGATCGAGAATTATCTTGGCTTTCCTACCGGGATTTCGGGCCAGGCGCTGGCCGGCCGGGCGCAGGTTCAGGCACAGAAATTCGGCGCCCGGCTTGCCGTTTCGCGCAGCGTCAGCGGCATCGACTGCGAAGCTCGGCCCTATCGCCTGATACTGGACGACGGCGCAAGCGTGCAGGCGCGGGCCATCGTGATCGCCACCGGCGCACGCTATCGCAAGCTGGATCACCTGGCCGGATATGACCGGTTCGAGGGCAATGGCATCCATTACGCCGCGACGGCGATGGAGGCGGGCCTGTGCGCGGGCAGCGAGGTGGTCGTCATAGGCGGCGGCAATTCGGCGGGTCAGGCGGCGATGTTCCTGTCCGGCCATGCCGCCCATGTCCACATCCTGGTGCGCGGGCGCGGCCTTGCGGACACCATGTCGGCCTATCTGATCGAACGGATCGAAGCGTGCGAAACGGTGACCCTGCATCCGCATAGCGAGATGACAGCGCTGGAGGGCGACAGCCATCTGGCCTCCGTCCGCTGGACCCAGCGTCATACAGGCGCGGAAACGCACAAGGCGGTCGGCGCGCTGTTCGTGATGATCGGTGCGCAGCCCAATACGGCATGGCTGGAGGGTTGCGTCTCGCTGGACGACAAGGGGTTCGTCCAGACGCAGGGCGACCGCCTGTTCGAAACATCGCAGCCAGGCATCTTTGCCGTGGGCGATGTCCGCGCGGGGTCGGTCAAGCGCGTGGCATCCGGGGTTGGCGAGGGATCGGTGGTCGTATCCGCCGTTCACGGCTATCTGGCCGATACGGCCGACTGAACTGTTGCAAAGGGCCAAAGCCAGCTTGGCATCCGGCCATCGCCCCGCTATGCGGCGGGCATGAGCGACACGCCCCCCGACCATCTGTCCGTCAATCCCAACAGCCCGCATTTCGATGCCGAAACCCTGCGCCGTGGCATCGGCATCCGGTTCAAGGGCGTGGAACGCCGCGATGTCGAGGAATATTCGATTTCCGAAGGCTGGATCCGCGTCCAGCTGGGCAAGAAGGTCGATCGCCATGGTCAGCCGTTGACCATCAAGCTGACCGGCCCGGTCGAGGCATGGTATCAGGATGTCGGCGCGGCTGACGCTGCCGACGAAGCCGCCGACACGGGCGACGCCAGCGCCGACTGATCGATGGTGCCGGCGGACGCTGGCCCCCACTCAATCATCCCGCCCGGCATGAAGCCCCGGCATCAACCGGGGCTTCGCCAGGGTCAGTGGACGAAACGCGCCACCACGTCGCGATAGCTGCGGCTCACCTTTACCTGCGCGCCTGAATCCAGCACCAGAAAGCATTCGCCATTGGTGTGCGGTTTCACCTGCTTGACCAGGTCCAGGTTGACGATGGTCGACCGGTGCACCCGCTGGAACCGGCGCGGATCCAGCCGTTTTTCCAGGTCCTTCATCGTCTGACGCAGGATCAGCGTGTTGTCGGCGGTCTTGATGCACATGTAATCGCCCGCCGCCTCCACGCTTTCGATGCTGTCCACATCGACGCGGAAAATCTGGCCGCGATCCTTGATGTTGATCAGCCGCTCGTACCGGCTCGATTCCGGTGCATCGGAACCGACGTTCAGCCCCTCGACCGCATCGGGGGCGACTTCCGCCAGCACTTCCTTCAGCTTTTCGACCTCGGCGCTACCCCGCTTTTCGGTCAGCCGCTGGCGCACGCGTTCCAGCGTGTCAGCGAGGCGGCTCTCCTCCACCGGCTTCACCAGATAATCGAATGCCTGCGCCTCGAACGCGCGGATGGCATGATCGGAATAGGCGGTGACGAACACGAACAGCGGCGGTTCGACCTCCATCAGGCCCTGCACCACCGAAAACCCGTCAAAGCCGGGCATCTGAATGTCCAGAAACACAAGGTCGGGCTTGTGCGTCTTGATCGCGCGGATCGCTTCGCGGCCATTGCCGCATTTCTCGACGATTTCGACATCCTCATGCGCCTGAAGCCGAAGCTCAAGGCCCTGGATCGCCAGCGGTTCGTCGTCGACCAAAATGGTTCGAATTGTCATGCTGCCTCTCGATCGGGTTCTTCCAGCTGGAAGGGCAATTCAATCAGAACGCTGAATCCCCCACCTGGTTTCGATCGCGTTTCGAAACGATGCTGGTCGCCATAGGCCTGGGCCAACCGCTCGCGCGTGTTGGTCAGTCCTACGCCAGTCGACAGGCTTGGCCGCTTTGGCCGGTCGATCAAGCCGGGACCGGTGTCCGACACGGTGATCTGCACCCGTTCCCCGTTGAGGCGAGCGACAACCGCGATCTCCGCCCCCTCCTCCAGCGGCGTCACCGCATATTTGATCGCGTTTTCGACCAGCGGCTGCAGGATCAGCGAGGGCAGCCGGGCCTGGGCGACGCGCACATCGATATCGAACTTTGGGCGCAGACGCTCGTCGAACCGCATCTTCTCGATCTCGAGATAGAGCTTCAGCGTCTCCACCTCCTGTTCCAGCGGCACGTGCGCGGTGGGCTCGTTCGCCAGGGTATAGCGCAGGAACGAGGCCAGCCGGCTGAGCATCGCATTCGCCCGCTCGGTCTGTTTCAGCAGCACCAGCGTCGAGATGGAATTGAGCGTGTTGAACAGGAAATGCGGGTTGAGCTGATAGCGCAGCATGGCAAGCTGAGCCGAACTGGCTTGGCTTTCCAGATGCTGCATCTGATCGATCTGCGCCTCGACGATCAGATAGAAATTGATGCCGAAATACAGCGCCGACCATCCGGCCAGCACCGTGAAGTTGAGGAAGACAAGGCCCAGCACCAGCTGAAGATCGACATTGGGCGCCGCCTGACGGATGAAGACGAAGGTAAAGGCATCGATGACGGCATACAGCCCCGTCGCCCCGACCAGCGTCAGCACGGTCAGCAAAATGCCCGACAGGCGCGGCAATCGCCGGTACATGGCATAAAGCACGGACAGCAGCAGCGTCAGGCAATAGCCGACAATGGCATTGATCATCACCGACAGGACGGTGTCGACGTCAAAGCTGTTCGAAATGCTGGAAACCGTACGAAGCAGCAGATAGCCGGACCAGCCCGCCGCCTGCAGCACCCAGAAGGCGCGGCTCTTGTCTTCGAAAAACGGGCGGGAAAGCACGGGCGGACGCATCGACGCCAATCTAGGCGCGGATTGCCGCCGGAGCAAATCCGGCCCGCCAGCGCCAAAGAAAAACCGCCGCCCCATTGCTGGGACGGCGGTGAAAGGGGTTGTCGATGCGTTGATCAAAAGCCGTAACGGACACCCAGCTGGATGCGCCACAGCGACGGCGAGGTCGAAACCAGATTATTCTCTCGGTTCGAGAAGTTGGTCAGGACATAACGACCCTGAGCATCCACGCCGCTATCGATGACACCGACATTGTTACCGACGGTACGGCTGATGTTCCAATTGCTGTCGATCAGATTCAGGAAGTTGTCAAAGTCAGCGAACAGGGTGAAGCGGTCCTTCACGCCAAAGAAGTTCGCCGGTCCGGGCAGTTCCTGGCTGAAGCGCAGGTCCAGGTCGAAGAACCAGTCATTCTCGCAGACATTGGCAGGCATCGTCCGGCCGCGATACTTCGACACGCAGTCGTTACCGCTGATGAACTGATCATACGCAGCCACCGCAGCAGCGTTGCTGGTCGGAGCGACGTTAGGATCGGATACGCCGGTCGGCACATAGATCGGATTGTTGAACGTACCCGAAACGCTGTCTGCGAACACGCCGCCATTGGCGAACACGTAGCTGTACGGACGACCAGAACGGCCAACGAACACGAAGCCGAAGCTGGTGTCGTACTCGTCGAAAAACTGCTCACGGAAGTTCAGGCCCAGCGTGATGTTGTGCTTGGACGCATAGGACGACCGCTGACGTTCAGGATCCTGACGATCGAACAGCGTGGCGCCGTCGAAGCTGGAACCGGCCGTGGTCGCATTGTTGAACCGGCGCTGTTCGGCATCGGTAAAGGCATAGCCCAGATTGAACCGGGTGGTGCCGCCTGCCGTGAACAAACCGCTGTCGAACCGCTTGGACAGGATGACCGACGCCGCATGGCTTTCAAATCCGGCCGAGTTGGTCAGCTGGATTTCATCGTCACGCTGCGTGTTGAAGCAGGGCGCATTGATGTTGGTATAGGTCGGCGGCGTACCACCCTGGTTCTGCAGCACGGCCGTACAACCCGCCACCGTCGGGTCGATCGAGGCGTAGATCGGGCGACCATCGACGGTGAAACCGTTGAGGCCGCTCGTCGTGCGAACAACCTGAGCCAGATCGACGAACGACGCGGGGTTCCGGAACTTGGAATAGATATAGTCGAGGTTCAGGTTCCAGTCGCTGAACAGGCCGCTGGCGGTACCGATCCGGGTTGCAAAGCCCAGGTTGGCGCGCAGCACGGTCGGGATGCGGAAGTTCGGATCGGTCGACTGGGTGTCGGCCAGACCACGATTGGCCTGATCGGCAGCAGCCTGGAAGACACAGCCCGGAACGCCGGTGAACTGACCCTGAGCGTTGACGACATCCACGCGGCCACCAACCCGGATCGGGTTGCACAGCGCGTTAGCCAGATCGCCGAAACCGATTGCACGGCCATTGTTCTGGAATGCGTTGGACACCCAGACCAACGGATCGCCGCCGGAGAAGATGCCGACGCCGCCCTTGAGCTGGCTGTTGGTCAGGAAACCGTCATTCTCGAAGTTGTAGGTGAAGCCGACACGCGGCTGCACCACGACGGGAATGTTCGAGAAGCTGACATTGTTGGCAAAACCGTAACGACGGATGAATTCCGGGTTGGTCTGCGGCGAGCCGCCGTCGAACCAGTCGGCGCGAACACCCGCGAGCACGTTGAGACGGGGCGTGACCTGCCAGCTGTCCTGAGCATAGATCGAGAACTGCGTCCGCTTGTACGCGGCGGCCGCGGTATTCACATCCAGCGTCGGGGTCGCGTTGGTGTAGGCGCCGGAAGCACCGTTGTTGCCGGTCGCCGTTGCACCGTTGACGATCTGCGTTCCGTTCGGATTGCTGTTACCGCCAATGGTGAGCAGGCCAGCAGCGAAATCGTCGAGATTGGCGAAGGTCAGCGTGCCGGTCGCGTTCTGAACGAACAGGTTGAATACATCCGCCTGATTGGCTTCGAAGCCGATGGTGATGTCGTGCCCTTCAGGCTTGATGTGGGCAGCAACCTTCAGCTGGTCCACCTGGGTCTGCAGATCGTTTGCCGCACGGCTGAAGCCCGGGCCGGCAACGAAAGAGCCGTCGAGGCGGGTATTGTTCGGTCCGGGCTGCGACACACCGACAACAAGACGGGGAAGCGGATTCGCAGACTGCGCTTCGCCACCGCCAAGCGGGCCCTGGACGTCGGCGACATCTGCACGGCTTACCCGCACTTCGGTCGAGAACATGTCCGACCAGTCGGAATAGAGGCGAGCCGAGTAGAAGCTGGCGTCGGTGCCTTCGTCCTCATAGGAGTTGAGGCCAGTGAACCGATCAGCGCCGAAATCGTCGGGTTCGATGTTGCTTTCCTTGAGCCGCTGATACGTCGCCTCAAAGCGATGGCCTTCCGTGATGTACCAGTCCAGGCGGCCGAAATAGCGAACGCTGTATTCGGGCAGGCTCTGGCCCGCAGGACCCGGATCGACCCCATACACTTCACGCGCGATCTGCGAGAACCGCTCGAACTGGGCGAGATTCGCGAAGTTGACTTCGTTGGGATAGTTGGAACCGATCAGGCCGGTGTCCTCAACATCGCCAAGATCCGTCTCCTCATACGCGAACGAGAAAAACAGCTTGTCCTTGATGATCGGGCCGGAAAGCGCGGCGCCCCAGCGCTTTTCCTCGAACGGCGCGATGTTCAGTTCGCGGCCGTTCAGCGAATTGCCCTGCAGCGAGTCGCTGGCATAGTTGAAGAAGGCCGAGCCATGAAACGTGTTCTGGCCCGACTTGGTGACGACGTTGATGGCGCAACCGGTGAACTGGCCATACTGAACGTCGAACGGCGCGAATTCGACCGACGTTTCGCGGACGGCGTCGAACGGGATCGGCTGGGCGTTGCGGGCCGCGAACGGCGTGCCGTTCAAACCGTAGATGTCGGCCTGCTGAATGCCGTCGATACTGAACGTGTTCGAACGGTCGTTGCCGCCCAGACACGAGATGCGATCGACTTCGTTTTGACGGTCCAGGCTGACGCGCGGATCGATGCGGATGATGTCGCGAATGTCGCGGGTGATCGAGGGGAAGGTTTCCAAATCCTCGGTACCGAACGACTGGCCCGGGCCGATCGCCAGCTGGGTGACCGTGACCCGCGCGCCGGTGACGACGATATCGCCCGCGCCACTGGTAAGGTTGAAATTGAGGCTGGTATTGCCCTGCAGCGTCAGGTTGACACCCTCGATCGTCTGGCCCTCGTACCCATCGGCGGCGGCGCGCACGGTGTATGGACCGCCCGTGACGAGGCTATCCGTCCGAAAACTGCCGGTCGAGCCGGTGACCTGGGTCCGTTCGACGCCCGTGCGGGTGTCCGTGATCGTCACGGTTGCACCAGTCAGCGGTGCACCCGATTCGTCCGTGACCGTCCCCTCGATTCCGGTGGTGATCTGCTGCGCGCTGACCGCGGCAGGCATCATCAGCGCAGCAACAGCCGCGCCCATAAACAGATGGTTTCGCATCGTTTTCCCTTTGAAAGCCCCAAACAGGCGGATGCGGTGCATTTCACCGTCTGTCGCCGCCCATGGGACGGCATTATTGCCGGAATGTTACAATGCGCAAAGGGGGGCGACGCGAAGATTTGCCGCGTTGCAAAATTGCATCACTGCGCCGCGGCAACGATGGCCGACCATGCTGCCTCATCGATCACCCGGATGCCGAGATCGGCGGCTTTCTTGAGCTTGCTGCCCGCGCCCGGACCGGCAACAACCAGGTCCGTTTTGGCCGAAACGGAGCCCGCCACCTTGGCCCCCAGCGCCTCTGCCTGCGCCTTGGCCTCGTCGCGCGACAGGGTTTCCAGGCTACCGGTGAATACCACCGTCTGACCCGTCACTTCCGATGCCCGCGCCTCGACCACGAAAGGCGGCGGGCTGACCTCCGCCAGAAGATCGTCCCAGACGGCGCGATTGTGCGGTTCGTGGAAAAAGTCAGCAAGCGCATGGGCGACAGCCGCGCCGATCTGATCCACCCCGATCCGCTCCGCCAGCGCCTTGTCCAGCCGCGCCTGCGCCTTGCGCGCATCCTCGCCCAGCGCGGGATGATGCGCCTCGCGCAGGCGGATCAGCTCATCGGCAAGGTCCCTGACGGCATCCAGCGTTTCATACCGGCGCAAAAGGTCGCGCGCCGTCACCGCGCCGACATGGCGGATGCCCAGCCCAAACAGCAGCCGGGCGGCGTCGGGCGACCGTTTTGCCTCGATTGCGGCAAGCAGATTGTCGACCGACTTTTCCTGCCACCCCTCGCGCTGCAACAGGGCGTCGCGATGCCCGGCCAAGCGATAGATATCGGCCGGTTCTCCGATCCAGCCCAGCCCGACCAGCTCCATGATGGTCTTTTCGCCCAGCCCCTCGATGTCCAGTGCGCCGCGGCTGACGAAATGGCGCAACCGCTCGATGCGCTGCGCCGGACAGATCAGCCCGCCGGTACAGCGAATGTCGACCTCGCCCTCCTCGGCCACCGCCTCCGATCCGCATTCGGGGCAATGCGCCGGAAACAGCCATGGCTCGCGCGGCTCGTCGCGGGTCAGGTTTTCCACGATCTGCGGGATGACGTCGCCTGCGCGCTGCACGACCACCCGGTCGCCGGGGCGCACGCCCAGCCGGCCGATCTCGTCGGCATTGTGCAGCGTCGCGTTGGTCACGACCACGCCGCCCACCGTCACCGGCTCCAGCCGCGCAACGGGGGTCAGCTTGCCCGTCCGCCCGACCTGAATGTCGATGGCGTTCAGCGTCGTCTGCGCCCGTTCCGCCGGGAATTTGTGGGCCAGCCCCCATCTGGGCGCGCGGCCGACAAAGCCCAGCCGATCCTGCCAGTCCAGCCGGTCGACCTTGTACACCACGCCGTCAATGTCGAACGGCAGGTCGGCCCGCTCCCGCTCGATCGCGCGGTACAAGCCAAGCGCGGCAGCCAGCGTGTCGGCGACCGCGAAATGGCGGGCGACCGGAAAGCCCCAGCGGCGCAGCGCATCGACCACCGCCCCCTGCGTCGTGCCGGGCAGCGCGCTTGCCTCCCCCCAGCCATGGGCAAAGAACCGCAGCGGGCGGCTGGCCGTGACGGCGGCATCCTTTTGCCGGAGCGATCCGGCAGCGGCGTTGCGCGGATTGGCGAATTGCCGGGCGGGCTTGCCGCTTTCCTCCGCCTCCGCCGCCAGCCGGGCATTGAGCGCGGCGAAATCCGCCTTGGCCATGTAAATCTCGCCGCGCACCTCGAACAGGTCGGGTGCATCGGCGGGCAGCGTGCGGGGAATGTCGGCGACGGTCAGGGCATTGGCCGTCACATCCTCGCCCACCTGTCCGTCCCCACGGGTCAGCGCCTGAACCAGCCGCCGCCCCTCGTACCGGAGCGAACAGGACAGGCCGTCGATCTTTGGCTCTGCGGTCAGCACAACCGGCTCGTCGACCGGCAGCTTCAGGAACCGGCGCACGCTGGCCAGGAAATCGGCGACGTCTTCGTCCGAAAATCCGTTGTCCAAACTCAGCATCGGGCGTGCATGGGCCACCTTGGTCAGGTGCCCTGCCGGCGCGGCGCCCACCTGACGCGACGGCGAATCGGCGCGGACCAGATGCGGGAACGCGGCCTCGATGGCGGCATTGCGCCGGACCAGCGCATCATAATCCGCATCGCTGATTTCGGGCGCATCGTCGGCATGATACAGCCGGTTGTGCCGGGCGATCGTCTCGGCCAGCCGGGCAAGCGCCTCGGCGGCATCCTCATCGGTGGCGGGCATCCGGTCCATGCGCCCTGCGCTAGCGGGCCGACCCCCGGCGGATCAAGCCCTGTGGTGGCGCGGCAGCCGCCCGTTCGGGTTCAGGCGGACTTGCGGATGCGCGACGGGCGCAGCGGCGTGTTCAACCGATCCAGGCTGAACGGTTCGTCAAACTGGATTCCCGCCTGCTCGCCCCGCGCCCAGCGCACGGTCGCCCCGGCCCATTCGCCCTCGATCATCTCGATCTGCACTGCGCAGCCCAGCGCGCTTTGCGGAAATTCGATCCCGTCGATCATCGCGCCCGAACTGCTCAGGTCGCGGATCCGCACCTCGCCCGACGCACCGTTCACCCGCAGCGTCGCCCAGCGCAGCATTCGCGCGCGCGGTGCACGGGAATGGCGGTGGCCGGTCGCCTTCACCTCGCCCTCGCCCGTCTGCAATTGCTGCAGCACCTGTTCGCAGCGCACCGGCTTGCCATAGACAAAGCCCTGGATGTGGCTGCACCCCAGGTTGCGGATCAGCTCCACCTCATCCTGCATTTCCACGCCCTCGGCCGTGGTTTCCATGTGCAGCGTTTCGGCCAGCGTCACGATGGCGCGGATGATGGCCGCATTGCGGCTGCCGGGCTGCGCCGCGCCGCGCACAAAGCTCTGGTCGATCTTGATCTTGTCGAACGGCGCATTGCGCAGATAGCCGAGCGAGGAATAACCCGTGCCGAAATCGTCCAGCGCCAGCCGCACGCCCAGCCCCTTCAGGCTGGTGAACATCCGTTCGGTGGCGGCATTTTCGGTCAGGAACACGCCCTCGGTGATTTCCAGTTCCAGCCGGGCGGGCGCGATGCCGGACCGGGCCAGCGCGCTGGTTACGGTGCTGGGCAGCGCGGGATTGGCGAACTGGATGGGCGATACGTTCACCGCCACCCGGACATGGTCGGGCCAGGTCGCCGCCTCGATCGTCGCGGTACGCAGGACCCAGCTGCCGATTTCCTCGATCAGGCCGCAATCCTCGGCAATCGGGATGAACTCGGCCGGGCTGACCGGGCCGCGCACCGGGTGATCCCATCGGATCAGCGCCTCATACCCCACGATGCGCGGGTCGCGGGTGGACACCACCGGCTGATAGACCAGGTGGAACTGGTTGTGCGCCAGGGCGGAACGCAGATCGTCCTCAAGCTGCTTGCGCCCCTGTGCGCCGGCCAGCAGTTCGGGGCGGAAAAACCGGTGCACGCCCCGCCCGTCCGCCTTGGCCGCATAAAGGGCAAGATCCGCATTGCGGGTCAGCGTTTCGGCATCGCCGCCGTCATCGGGCGCAATCGCGACGCCGATCGAACAGCCGATACTGATCGACGACCCGCCGATGAAATAGGGGTGGCTAAGCGCGGAGATGATCGTGCGCGCCACCTCGCTGATCGTGTCCTGATGCCCCTCGCCCGGCAGCACGACCTCGAACTCGTCGCCGCCCAGCCGGCCGACCAGCCCCTTGTCGCCCACTGCCCGCGTCAACCGCTGGCTGACCTGTTTCAACAGGGCATCGCCCGTCTGATGGCCCAGCGTGTCGTTCACCGCCTTGAACCGGTCGAGGTCGAGCAGCAGCAACGTCGTGGCGCGATAGCTGGCCAGGCCATTGATCGACAGCATCTGATCGAGGGACAGGCGCATCCGCTGACGATTGGCGAGGCCAGTCAGCGCATCGAACATGGCCAGCCGCTGGATTTCCGCCTCTGCCCGCCGCTGTTCGGACAGGTCGCTGCCGCTGCCGCAAAATCCCTGAAAATGCCCCAGATGGTCGAACACCGGCCGGCCCGAAATCGACCACCACCGTTCGACACCATGGCGGGCGCCGCGCACCGAATAATTGGTGAACCCGGTGCGCGATGTCAGGTGAAAGGCAAGGCTGCGTTCCGAATCGGGGGAATTTTCGTCCATCCGGAACAGGTCGGTCAGCATCGCACCGACTGCGGCCTCTTCGTTTTCGCAGACGTCGGCCGAAACCTTTGCGGTCAGATAGGTGATTCTGCCCTGGCGATCCGTCTGCCAAAACCAGCCGCTGCCATGATCCTCGAACGCGCGCACGAGCTGCAGAGCCAGCGCGCCATCCGCCTCCCCATCCTTGCGGGCAGCCGTTGCTGCCGATGTTCTGGACAGAAATGCGCCTAGCACTCGTTTCATCACCTAATCCGTTTCGAAACGGGTAGCGCGCAGTTGTTTGAGAATTCGTTTCCACGTTCACGCAACAATTACGGCTTGGAGAAGCGCCGGGCGCTGCATAGATGCGCTTTCGATCCGCCGTGCCGGGAATGCCCATGACTGTGACCATCAAGACCGCCGACCTTATCGACAGCGTGGCCGACGCGCTTCAGTTCATCAGCTATTTTCACCCGATGGATTATATCCGGGCGCTGGGCGCGGCCTATCAGGCCGAACAGGCGCCGGCGGCAAAGGATGCGATCGCGCAGATCCTGACCAACAGCCGGATGTGCGCAGAGGGGCATCGGCCGATCTGTCAGGATACCGGCATCGTCAATGTGTTCATCCAGTGGGGCATGGACTGCCGGCTGGACGACACGTCGCGTTCGTTGCAGGACATTGTCGATGAAGGGGTCCGCCGCGCCTATCTGAACCCGGAAAACAAGCTGCGCGCATCGGTTCTGACCGATCCCGCCTTTACCCGGCGCAACACGCGCGACAACACGCCCTGCGTCCTCCATGTCGAAATGGTGCCGGGCCATCATGTCCATGTCGATGTCGCGGCCAAGGGCGGCGGCAGCGAGAACAAGTCCAAGTTCAAGATGATGAACCCCAGCGATTCCATCGTCGACTGGGTGGTGGAAATGCTGCCGCAGATGGGGGCTGGCTGGTGCCCGCCGGGGATGCTGGGCATCGGCATCGGCGGCACGGCGGAACATTGCGTGCTGCTGGCCAAAAAGGCGCTGATGGAACCCATCGACATGAGCGTCCTCAAGGAACGCGGGCCACAGAACGATATCGAGGCGCTGCGCATCGAGATTTTCGACCGGGTGAACGCGCTGGGCATCGGGGCGCAGGGGCTGGGCGGGCTTTCCACCATCCTCGACGTCAAGATCCTGGATGCGCCCTGCCATGCGGCGGGCAAGCCGGTGGCGATGATCCCCAACTGCGCCGCCACCCGCCATGCGCATTTCAGCCTGGACGGATCCGGCCCCGCCTATCTGGAAGCGCCAAAGCTGGACGAATGGCCCGACGTCAACTGGACCCCGGACAAGGCGGCGATCCGCGTCGACCTCGACACCCTGACGCCGGAAGTGGTGCAGGGCTGGAAACAGGGCGACCGGCTGCTGCTCAACGGCAAGATGCTGACCGGGCGCGACGCGGCGCACAAGCGGATTGCCGACATGCTGGCCGCGGGCGAGGAACTGCCGGTCAGCTTCAAGGGCCGCGTCATCTATTATGTCGGCCCGGTCGATCCGGTGGGCGAGGAAGTCGTCGGCCCCGCTGGCCCCACCACAGCAACCCGCATGGACAAGTTCATGCGCATGATGCTGGATCAGGGCCTCCTGGCCTGCGTCGGCAAGGCAGAGCGCGGCCCGGCCGCGACCGAGGCGATCCGGGACGCCAAATCCGCCTATCTGATGGCAGTCGGCGGCGCGGCCTATCTGGTCGCCCGCGCGATCAAGGGCAGCAAGGTCGTCGGGTTCGAGGACCTGGGCATGGAAGCCATCTACGAGTTCGAGGTCGAGGATTTCCCGGTGACCGTGGCGGTGGATAGCGAGGGCAACAATGTCCACCAGCTCGCCCCGCTGGTATGGCGCGACAGGATCGCCAAAGAACGGTTGCTGCAGGGCGCATGATCGCCCTGTTCCGCTGGCTTGGCACCGGGCTGCTCTGGCTGGTCATCGCTGCCCTGCTCGCGGTGACCATCGTGCCGCGCTTTCTGGACCGCCTTTATTATGACGGGCCGGAAAGCGGCCATTATGACGGGGCGCGGTTTTTCAATCCGGATGGAGAGGATACCGCTGCCCCGCCGGGTGGCGGGGGCCGTGCGGGCTTTTTCACCCGGATGCTGACCGATGACCGGCCGCCCTGGCCGGACCGGGTCGACGTGCAGCAGGGCAAGCCGCCCGCGCGCGTCGCGGGCGAGGCGATGCTCGCCACCTGGATCGGCCATGCCACCGTGCTGGTGCAGACGCAGGGGCTGAACATCCTGACCGATCCGATCTATGCGGACACCGCCGGCCCGTTTGGCGTCGGTCCGGCGCGGGTTGCAGTGCCCGGCGTGGCATTCGACGACCTGCCCCGTATCGACCTGATCGTCGTCAGCCACAATCATTATGACCATATGGACCTCGCCACGCTGAAACGGCTGTGGGATCGGGACCGGCCGCTGATCGTCACCAGCCTGGGCAATGACAGCGTCATCGGCCAGGCGGGGGTGCCAGCCCGCACCGCCGACTGGGGCGGGCGTGTGACAGTGCGGCCCGGCGTGGAGGTGATCGTCAACCGCAACCATCACTGGGGCAGCCGCTGGTTCGCCGATCGCAACCGGGCGCTCTGGTCCAGCTTCGTCGTCACGCTGCCATCGGGCGGTAACCTGTTCTTTGCCGGCGACACTGGATTCGGCGATGGCAACTGGGCAAATGAGGCCGCGCGCCACGGCCCGGTTCGGCTGGCCATCCTGCCGATCGGCGCCTTCCGCTTTACCCCCGGTCAAATGGGCACGGGCAGCCATATCGGCCCTGTTGATGCAGTCGAGATATTCCGCCGCCTTGGCGCCGGACGCGGCATCGGCATCCACTGGGGCACCTATCGCCTGTCCTATGAAGGGTATGACACCCCGCCAAAGCTGCTGGCCGCTGCCATGGCCTGTACCCGCCAGCCGGGACAGTTCGACACCATTGCGCTGGGTGCGGTGACGCCCATTGCGGCAATGGGGGCAGCCACGCCGGGCGGACCCGCCATGAGCCGGGATGCGCTGCTCCGCTGTCTCGATACCCCGGCGGTGCGCGCGCTGCGTTAGGCCGGACCGACCCGGAACGCCGCCAGCTTGTTTCCATCGAGATCGCGGAAATAGGCGGCGTAAAAGGCCTGCGGCCCCTCTGGCCCGCGCAATCCCGGCGGGCCTTCGCAGGTGCCGCCCAGTTCGATCGCCTTGGCATGAAGCGCGTCCACCTTGGCCCGCTCGTCGGCGGCCAGCGCGATCATCATGCCGTTACCGACACTGGCCGGTTCGCCGTCATGCGGGGTCAGGATGCCGAACATCGGCTGTCCCCAGCTGACGCCCCATGCCGAACCGCGCGGGCCGAACTCCATCAACCGCCCCACGCCGATCGCGCCGAACAGGGCATCGTAGAAGCCCCGCGCACGCTCGACGTCATTGGTGCCGGCAATCGTGTACCCGATCATGGAATTGGTCCTCCCCGGCCTTTGTCAATGCGGCATCCTCCCCCCATATTGACCCCATGGCAATTCAGATTCGCACGCGGCTGGACGAACCCGAAACCGGAGAAAGCTTCATTCCGCACCGCCCGGCGCGGCCGGAAAAGAGCGAGGGCGGGCGGCCGTTCCGCATCGTGTCGGACTATACCCCGTCCGGCGATCAGCCCCAGGCGATCGAGGAACTGGTGGCACAGGCCCGCGCGGGCGAAAAGGATCAGGTGCTGCTGGGCGTCACCGGTTCCGGCAAGACGTTCACCATGGCCAAGGTGATCGAGGGGATGCAGCGCCCCGCGCTGATCCTTGCCCCCAACAAGATCCTGGCCGCGCAGCTATATGGCGAATTCAAGAGTTTCTTTCCCGAAAACGCCGTCGAATATTTCGTCAGCTATTACGATTACTACCAGCCCGAAGCCTATGTGCCGCGCAGCGATACCTATATCGAAAAGGAATCGAGCATCAACGAAGCGATCGACCGGATGCGCCATTCGGCCACCCGGTCGCTGCTGGAACGGGACGATGTGATCATCGTCGCCTCCGTCTCCTGCCTCTACGGTATCGGCTCGGTTGAAACCTATTCGGCGATGATCTTCGACCTCAAGAAAGGTCAGTCGGTCGATCAGCGAGAGATCATCCGAAAGCTCGTCGCGCTTCAGTATAAGCGCAACGACGCGGCCTTTACCCGCGGCGCATTCCGCGTGCGCGGCGACAACCTCGAAATCTTCCCCTCGCATTATGAAGACACCGCCTGGCGCGTCAGCTTCTTTGGCGACGAGATCGAGGAGATTACCGAGTTCGATCCGCTGACCGGGGCCAAGGTCGCCAGCCTGAACAGCATCCGCGTCTATGCCAATTCGCACTATGTGACGCCCGGCCCGACGCTGAAACAGGCGATGGAAGCGATCAAGTTCGAGCTGGCCGAGCGGCTTAAGGAGCTGCAGATCGAGGGCAAGCTCCTGGAGGCGCAGCGGCTGGAACAGCGGACCAATTTCGACCTGGAAATGATTGCCGCCACCGGCTCCTGCGCTGGGATCGAAAATTACAGCCGGTTCTTGACCGGCCGTCTGCCCGGCGAACCGCCGCCGACCCTGTTCGAATATCTGCCCGAAAACGCGCTGCTGTTCGTCGATGAAAGCCACCAGACGGTGCCGCAGATCGGCGCGATGGCGCGCGGCGACCATCGGCGAAAGATCACGCTGGCCGAATATGGCTTCCGCCTGCCCAGCTGCATCGACAATCGCCCGCTGCGCTTCAACGAATGGGATGCGATGCGGCCGCAGACGGTCAGCGTTTCGGCCACGCCCGGCGGGTGGGAAATGGAACAGACCGGCGGCGTGTTCGTCGAACAGGTCATCCGGCCAACCGGCCTCATCGACCCGCCCGTCGAGATCAAGCCGGTCGAGGAACAGGTCCAGGACCTGATCGTCGAGGCAAAGGCGACGGCGGCCAAGGGATACCGCACCCTCGTCACCACGCTGACCAAGCGGATGGCCGAGGATCTGACCGAATATATGCACGAGGCGGGGATCAAGGTCCGCTACATGCATTCGGACGTCGAAACGCTGGAGCGTATCGAGCTGATCCGCGACCTGCGGCTGGGCGTGTACGACGTTCTGGTCGGCATCAACCTGCTGCGAGAGGGGCTGGATATTCCCGAATGTGGCCTGGTCGCCATCCTTGATGCGGACAAGGAAGGGTTCCTGCGTTCGGAAACCTCGCTGATCCAGACGATCGGCCGCGCCGCGCGCAACGTCGAGGGCCGCGTGATCCTCTATGCTGACCGGATGACCGGCAGCATGGAACGCGCGATCAACGAAACGAACCGGCGGCGCGAAAAACAGGTCGCCTACAACACGCTGCACGGCATCACGCCGACCACGATCAAGCGCAATATCGGCGACATCATCGCCCATGTCGCCAGCAAGGATCAGGTGACGGTCGATACCGGGATCGAGGACCGGCCCCACATGGTCGGCCACAATCTGCGCGCCTATATCCAGGATCTGGAAAAGAAGATGCGCGAGGCAGCGGCCAATCTGGAGTTCGAGGAGGCCGGCCGCATCCGCGACGAAATCCGCTCGCTGGAGGCGGAGGAGCTGGGCCTGCCGGAGGGCGAGCGCAAGGCGCCAGTCATGGGAAGGTCGAACGAGGGGAAACCCGGCACGCGCAAGACCCGCTACGGAAAGACGCAGCGCAAATTCGGGGGTGGCCGCGCCGGGCGCTGACCCGTTCCGCTTTCCCCGCATGTCGCGGTGATCGGCGGTTGAGGCGGCGGCGTGCATCGCCCATAAGCGGGCCATGGTCCGTTTTTCCCGCACGCCGCTGATCCTGCTCGGCCTGTCTATCGCCGCCTGTGTGCCGCGGGTCGATCCGCCGGCTCCGGCCCCCGCCCCGCGCCCGGCGCCCAGCCCCGCGCCGGCACCCGCCCCAGCCCCTGTGCCCAGCAGCTCCGCCGACTGGCGCGACTGGCCGGTCACGCCCGGGGATTGGCAGTGGCGGCCGGGAATCGCGACCTATGGCACCGCCGGCGCCCTGCCGCTGGTCAGCGCGGGATGCCAGTCGCGTCAGTTGACCCTTGGCTTTCGCCTGCCGCCGGGAACCGCCTCGGCAGAGGTGCAGACCAGTTCGATGGCCGCGCCCGTCGTCCTGTCGCCATTGCCGGGTCAGCCGGGCATGGCCGGGTTCGTCCGTCCGGCCAATGACCGCCTGTTCGACGCGATCGGATTCAGTCGCGGGCGGTTCGTCGTGACCGGCGGCGGCCAGACGCTGGTCATCCCCGCCTGGCCCGAATTTCTGCGCGTGGTCGAGGATTGCCGGCGCTAGGGTCGGCGGAAACGCGGGGGATCAGCGTTCCTGAAACCGCTCATGATGGCGGATCACCTCGTCAATGACGAAGCGCAGGAACTTTTCCGAAAATTCGGGGTCCAGCCCAGCCTGATCGGCCAACTGGCGCAGCCGTTCGATCTGCCGTTCCTCGCGCCCCGGATCGGCGGGGGGCAATCCGGCCTGCGCCTTGTACAGCCCGACCGCCTGAGTGATCTTGAACCGTTCGGCCAGCATATGGATCAGCGCGGCATCGATATTGTCGATGCTCTGGCGATAGCGTGCGAGCGTAGCATCCGTCATTCTGCGTCCCCGGCCCGGTCCCGTTTCGTTAACGCTGCTTTCGCGGTGACGTTACGCAAAGGCAAGGGCAAAGCCTTGCCTTTGGCGCGTCGAGCCGCCACATCCCCTGCTGATGACCGCGACGATCCACCGCCTGCGCACCGGGGCCGAGCCCTCGCTCAATCCCATGATCGCGCTTGTCGCGGCCGACATGAACGCCGTGAACCAGGTGATCCTGGACCGGATGCAGTCGGAAATCCCGCTGATCCCCGAACTGGCCGGGCATCTGATTGCCGGCGGCGGCAAGCGGATGCGGCCGATGCTGACCCTGGCCAGCGCCCGGCTGCTCGATTACGGCGGCAACCGCCATCACAAGCTGGCCGCCGCGGTCGAATTCATCCACACCGCCACCCTGTTGCACGACGACGTGGTCGACGGGTCCGATCTGCGTCGGGGCAAGCGTACTGCCAACATCATCTGGGGCAATCCGGCCAGCGTGCTGGTGGGCGATTTCCTGTTCTCGCGCTCGTTCGAACTGATGGTCGAGGATGGCAGCCTCAAGGTGCTCAAGATCCTGAGCCACGCCAGCGCGGTGATCGCCGAGGGTGAGGTCAACCAGCTGACGGCGACGCGGCAGGTCGAGCTGGGCGAGGACCGCTATCTCGACATCATCGGCGCAAAAACCGCCGCGCTGTTCGCCGCCGCGTGCCGCATTGCCGCCGTCGTGGCCGAACGGCCAGAGGGCGAGGAAGCCGCGCTCGACGCCTATGGCCGCAATCTGGGCATTGCATTCCAGCTGGTCGACGACGCCATCGATTATACGTCGGACGCCGGCACGATGGGCAAGGATGCGGGCGACGATTTCCGCGAGGGAAAGATGACCCTGCCCGTCATCCTCGCTTATGCCCGCGGGGACGAGGAAGCCCGCCGGTTCTGGCGCGACGCCATCGCCGGCCGCCGCGCATCGGACGCCGATTTTGCCGAGGCGGTGCGCCTGGTTCAGGCGAGTCGCAGCGTGGACGACACCCTGGCCCGCGCCCGCCATTACGGCCAGCGCGCGATCGACGCGCTTGGCGCGTTCGCCAATGGCAAGGCCAAGGACGCGATGGTCGAAGCGGTCGAGTTCGCCGTCGCCCGCGCATACTGACCTCCGGCTGGTCGATGGCCGACATCGCGCTGCTGTCCGTCCACCCCGCCCATCGGGACGATATCGGCGATCTGGTCACCCGGCGGCCGGTGCCGGGAATCGGGCTGGACCGGATCGGCGCGTTCCTGTTCCTGAACCATCACGGCCCGCAAACCTATCCGCCGGGCAATCACGGCCTGCCATTCGGTCCGCACCCGCATCGCGGATTTGAAACCGTCACCTTCGTCCTCGACGGGTCATTGGCGCATACCGATTCGGCGGGCCACGAAAGCATCGTCGATGCAGGCGGCATCCAGTGGATGACGGCGGGGCGCGGCATCGTCCATGCGGAAGTCAGCCCGGCGGCATTCAAGCGCGACGGCGGACCCATGGAAATCCTGCAGCTATGGGTAAACCTGCCCGCACGGCTCAAGATGACGCAGCCCCGCTATGTCGGGGTCAGCGCCGCGGCCATCCCGGTGATCTCCCGCGATGGCGCGCGCCTGCATCTGGTGTCCGGCACCTTCGATGGCGCAACCGGGCCGGTCGAATCGCTGACCGGCGTGTTCGCCAGTTTCGGCACGCTGGATGCGGGTGCTTCGCTCAGCCTGGACGGCGTTACCGGCCGCGATCTGTTCGTCTATGCGGTGCGCGGCGCGCTCGACATTGGCGGACGGGCGCTACCGGAACATCATCTGGGCCGGTTCGGGCCGGGCGACCGGCTGACCCTGGCCTCCCCGTCGGGAGCTTCGTTCCTGCTGTGCCATGCCGATCCGATCGGCGAGCCGGTGGTCGCGCACGGCCCGTTCGTGATGAACAGCGTAGAGGAAATCCACGCCGCCTATCGCGATTATCAGGCGGGCCGGTTCGGCATTGCGGAGATTTCGACGCTATAGGCGCCGATCAGAACGGAACGTCGTCGTCCAGATCGTCGGGAAAGCCGCCGCCGCCACCCGAGCCGCCGCCAAAGTCGTTGAAGCCACGACCGCCGCCGCCATTTCCGCCGCGCGAAGACTGGCCGGCAAAGTCGTTGCCGCCACCCTGATCCCAGTCGCCGCCGCCGCCGCGTGATCCGCCGCCGCCCACGCCGCCACCGCCGCCGGGCGCGCCATCCAGCATCGTCAGATTGCCGTTCAGCCCCTGCAGCACGACTTCGGTCGAATACCGGTCCTGCCCGTTCTGATCCTGCCACTTGCGGGTGGTCAGCGCGCCTTCGATGTAAACCTTGCTGCCCTTTTTCAGATAGCGTTCGGCAACGCCGGCCAGGCCGTCATTGAAGATCTTGACCGTATGCCACTCGGTCTTTTCCTTGCGCTCGCCGGTCTGGCGGTCCTTCCAGTTTTCGGACGTGGCGATGCGCAGTTCAACGACCTTGCCGCCATTGGAAAAGCTGCGCACTTCCGGGTCCTTGCCCAGATTGCCGACCAGAATGACCTTGTTGACGCTGCCTGCCATGATCTGTCCCTAAAGCCCCAGGGCGATCGCGCCCCAATAAACGATGCCGGCCGAGGCATAGGCCAGCAGGAACAGATAGCCAACCATGAACAGCGGCCATTTCCAACCATTCGTTTCCCGCCGCGCAACCGCGATGGTCGAGATGCATTGCGGCGCGAACACGAACCAGGCGAGAAAGGCGAGCGCGGTGGGCAGGCTCCACCGGGTGCGCAGATTGTCGCGGATCGTCGTCTGTCCATCGGCGCTTTCCGAATCCTCGACGGCATAGACGGTTCCGATCGCCGCCACGGCAACCTCGCGCGCCGCCATGGCAGGCAACAGGGCAAGCGCGATGTCGCGGTTGAACCCGATGGGGGCCACGACCACCTCGATCGCCGCGCCGATCCGCCCGGCATAGCTGTATTCCACCTGCGCCTGCCCCTCCGGCGCCTTGGGATAGGCGAGGAGCGCCCATAGCAAGACTGTGGTGACCAGGATGATCGTCCCCGCGCGCTTCAGGAACGCGCTCGCCCGCTGCCACAGGCCGAGCAGCAGATCGCGCACATTGGGCCATTGATAGCGCGGCAGCTCCATCATGAATCCCGAGGACGCGCCCTTGGTCACCGTCCGGCGCAGCAACAAGGACGCCGCCAGCGCGCCCAGAATGCCCGCAATGTACAGGATGAACAGCACCAGCCCCTGCAGCCCCACACCCGGCAGCACGGCGCGCGCGGGAATGAACGCGCCGATGATGATCGTATAGACGGGCAGCCGCGCGGAACACGTCATCAGCGGGGCGATCAGGATGGTCGACAGCCGCTCCTTTTCGTCCGCAATCGTCCGCGTTGCCATGATGCCGGGAATGGCACAGGCAAAGGAGGACAGCAGCGGGATGAACGCGCGACCGGACAGGCCGACCCCGGCCAGCAGTCGGTCCATCATGAACGCCGCTCGCGTCATGTATCCCGATGCCTCAAGCACCAGGATAAAGCCGAACAGGATCAGGATCTGGGGCAGGAACACGATCACTGCGCCTACGCCGGCAATGATGCCATCGACGATCAGGTCGTGCAGGATGCCCGGCGGCAGCGTTTCGCCCACCACCCCGCCCAGCGCGGCGATCCCGTCCTCGATCCAGCCGATCGGCGCTTCGGACCACGCGAACACCGCCTGGAACATGACGAACAACAGGCCAAGCAGGAGGATCAGGCCGAACACGGGATGCAGCGCCACGGCATCGATCCGGTGCGTCCAGCGGCGCGTCATCGTTTCGTTCAGCGTCGCGGCGCGTGCGATGGCGCGGGCCCGCCGCTGCACATCGGAAAACTCCGGCACGTCCGCCACCGGGGCGACGACCGCCCTTGTCCGCAATGCTTCGCTCAGCTGATCGCGCAGGTCATCCAGCCCGCGCCGCCGCACCGCCACGGTCGGCACCACCGGCACGCCAAGTTCGGCGGACAGGCGCGCGGCGTCCAGCGTCAGGCCGTCGCGCTCGGCCAGATCGACCATGTTCAGCGCAACGACAACGGGCAGGCCCAGCGCGATCAGCTGCAACGCGAACCGCAGATGATTGTCCAGATTGCCGGCATCGACCACGACCAGAATGGCATCGGGCCGCCGCTCGCCGGCGAAACGGCCCATCACCACGTCGCGGGTCACCGCCTCGTCCGGGCTGGCGGGGTTCAGGCTATAGGTGCCGGGCAGATCGACCAGTTCGGCCGGGCGGCCATCGGCCAGCGCGATGCGGCCCGAATGCCGCTCCACCGTCACGCCGGGATAATTGCCGACCTTTTGCCGGGCACCGGTCAGCGCGTTGAACAACGCGGTCTTGCCGGCATTGGGATTGCCGACGACCGCGATCATGGGAATGGTGCTCATGCCGCCGGCTCGACCGTAACCGCCAGGGCGACATGGCGGCGCAGCGCCACCGTCATCCGTCCGATCCGGCAGGCAAGCGGCCCGCCCAGGATGCCGCCCCGGCGCACCATCTCGACCTCGACCCCCTCATCCATGCCAAGCTCGCGCAGACGGCGCGCCTCCGGCTCGGACAGGCGTTGCCAGTCGATAGCAGTCACCATGGCGCGGTCGCGCGCGCGAAGCTGGGCAAGCGAATGAGATGACATCACCTGCCCGCCTTAGCGTTGCTGCGACTGATTATCAATTAGATTGCGGGATAGCGCAGGCGGCCGATGAACCGGGTCAGGCTGGGGCGTTCCCCGCCCGCCCCGCGCCATTTGGCCTTTACCTTTTCGAACTGCATCACATTGTCGATGCGGCGGGCCAGGAACGCGCGCGTGTCGGCGAAATCGTCGCTCTCATCGTCCAGAAACGCCATGATCGTGCTGGAATAGACGAGGCTCAGCGTCACCCGCTTGGTATAATGGTTGAAATCGGTCGCGGTATCGCCCGCCATCCGCCACATCAGGTCGGCCGATCGCCAGCCCAGCTTTACCGCGCGCGGCGCGTTTTGCGGCATCGCCAGAATGGCCAGCGCCCGGCGCAGCGCCTCCCGGTCCGGGGCCAGGATATCCAGCCGCGTTTCGAGCAGGCGGGTGATGCGATCCCGGATTTTCAGGTTGGACAGTTGCTCGGCGGGCAGCCGTGCCTCCATTTCCCGGTCCACCTGCGCGAACCAGGCATCGATCATGTCGACCGCGCCGCCCGGAAAGGCGAGCCGCGCGACATCGCGGTCGACACCCAGCGCGTCGGCGGCGGCATCGACCGCGGCCGGTTTCCAACCATCAAACGCCGCCTGCGCGGGCAATTCCGCTGCCAGCGCCTCACGCAGTTCATCCAGGGTCGCGTCGGACAGATCGGCCATGCTCAGTCTCCTGACGTCTTATCTAGATCGGCGGCGCTACTTCGCAAGCGCCGGGCCGCGCCGGACCAGAACGAGCGCGGCGGCAACCAGCAGCGCGCCGATCAGGTCGAGCACGCCCAGCCGCTCGCCGAACAACAGCCATCCGGTCACCCCGCCCACCACCGGCTGGGTCAGCAGGGCGATGCCGACGACCAGCGGCGAGACGTGATGCAGCGCATAGATGATCAGGCTCTGCCCCAGAATCTGGCTGCACAGCGCCAAAGCGATCAGCGGCGTCCAGTCCCCCGGCCAGATCCGCTCGCCCAGCAGGATGGCAAAGATCAGCAGTGGCGCGGCGCTCATCAGGCTGGACAGCGCCAGTGCAGGTACCGCGTCCAGCCGCTCGCGCACTCGCGCCATCAGGATGAAATAGACGGTGTAGAGCAGCCCGGCGAGCAGGCAGAGCAGATCGCCCAGAATATTGTCGGCGCTGAGCTGTGCCGACCGGCCAAGCAGCAGCGCGGCCCCCACCATCGCCATCGCCAATGCCGCCGCCTGCGCCCGGCTGGGCCAGGCGCGCAGGACGATGAACCCGTAAATCGGAAAGAACAGCGTCGTCGAATTGCCGAACAACGTGGCATTGGCCATGAAGGTTTTCAGGATGCCAAGGTGCCAGGCCGCCAGATCGGCGGCAAAGGCGATGCCGGACACCATCAGGATCGGCCACAGCCGCGGCACTTCGCCCAGCCAGCCGCGCCCGCGCCAGGCGGCAATGGCAAACAGCACCGGCACGGCCAGGCTGATGCGCCAGAACGCCGATGCCACCGGCCCGGTATCGGCCAGCCGCACGAACAGCGGCCCGAAGGCGAGCAGGATGTTCGACGCGATCAGCGCCAGCAGCGGCCCCGCGCCGGGCGAGGCAGCAGGTGCAGCAATTTCTTCTTGGGGCGCTGAAACGCTTTCGGCCGGCGGCTGGGGATGCATCGATCCGCTTCACCCCTATCTTTGCCGCAACGCAATGACTTTTTCGGGAGTTTTTCATGCCCAGCCTGTTCGATCCGATCCAGCTTGGCGCCGTCGCCGCGCCCAACCGCGTCCTGATGGCGCCGCTGACCCGCGGCCGCGCGACCGAGGCGCACGTCCCCACGCCGATCATGGGCGATTATTATGCGCAGCGCGCCACCGCCGGCCTGCTGATTTCCGAAGCGACCGGGATCAGTCGCGAAGGGCTGGGCTGGGCCTATACCCCCGGTCTCTGGACCGATGAACAGGTCGAGGGATGGAAGCCGGTGATCGAGCAGGTCAAGCGCGCTGGTGGCCGCATCTTTGCCCAGCTCTGGCATATGGGCCGACTGGTCCATCCCGATTTCCTGGGCGGGGCAGCCCCGCTGTCGGCATCCGCCACCACGGCGCCCGGCGCGGTGCGCACTTATGAAAGCCTGAAGGAAAGCGAGACGGCAAAGCGCCCCTATGGCGAGGCGCGGGCCGCCACGCTGGACGATATTGCCCGGGTGCTCGACGATTATGAGCGGGCCGCACGCAATGCCCGCGCCGCCGGCTTCGACGGGGTTCAGCTCCACGCCGCCAATGGCTATCTGATCGATCAGTTCATGCGCGACGGCAGCAACCATCGCGACGACGATTATGGCGGCAGCCCGGAGAACCGCACCCGATTGCTGCGCGAGGCGGTCGAGCGGCTGATTGGCGCCGTGGGTGCCGATCGCGTGGCCGTGCGCTTCAGCCCGAATGGCGACACGCAGGGCGTGATCGACAGCAACCCGGAGGCGGTGTTCGTGCCCGCCGCACAATGGCTGAACGATCAGGGGATCGCGTTCCTCGAACTGCGCGAGGTCGGCCCGGACGGCACGTTCGGCCAGACGGATCAGCCAAAGCTGTCGCCCGCCATCCGCCGCGTGTTCACCCGTCCGCTGATCCTGAACCAGGATTATCGTGCGCATAATGCCGCACCCGAAGTGGAAAGCGGCCATGCCGACGGCATCGCCTTTGGCCGGCCGTTCATTTCGAACCCGGACCTTGTCGAACGGCTGAAGACCGGGGCGGATCTTGCCCCTGACGTCATGGCGACATGGTATTCGCGCGGGGCAGAGGGCTATACCGACTATCCGACCCTGGCCGAGGTGGAAGCCGCCTGATCGCCGTGCGACCCTGATTTCCCTTCCGACGGGCGGCGCGCTACACGCCGCCCGTCATGTCATTCCCCGCCGCCCAGCCTGCCCGTACCGAGGCCCGTCGCCTTTTGGCGCTGGCTTGGCCCGTGGTGCTGACCAGCCTCAACTGGACGATCCTGCACGTCACCGACATCATCGTCGTCGGCCTGACGGGGACGCAGGAGGCGGCGGCGCTGGGGGCGAGCCGCGCTGTTACGTTCATCAGCATCGTCATGGCGGTCGGCTGGCTGTCGGGCATCCTGGTCCATGCGGCGCAGGCCGATGGGGCGGGCGACCGGGCGGCGACCGGGCGGACATTGCGCCACGGGCTGGTCGCCGCGCTAGGCCTGGCCGCGATCGTCACTGCCATCCTGGCGCTGTTCGCGGCGCCGATCCTGACCGTGATCGGCGTCGATCCCCACATCCTGCCCGCCGCTGCCCGCGTGGTTCAGGTGATGGCGCTGGCTGCGCCGTTTCAGCTGGTGATCCTGGCCTGCAGCTTCTTTTTCGAAGGGATCAGCCGGCCGCGCATCGCGATGGTCATCAATCTGGCGATCCTGCCGCTCAACGCGCTGCTCGCCTGGGCGCTGTCCGGCGGGCATCTGGGCCTGCCCCTGCTGGGTGCGGTCGGCGCGGCTGCGGCAACGGTCACCGCATCGGCGGTCGGCGCTGGCGCGATGCTGATCGCGGCGTGGCGAATGCCGGACGCGGCCGAGCGCGGTCTGGCGGGCAGCCGCTGGGCGATCCAGTGGCGCGACGTCGCCGCCCTGCTGCGCTTTGGGTTCGTGCCTGCACTTGCCTCTGCGCTTGAACTTGCCGGGTTTTCGATCCTGATCGCCCTGTCCACCCGGCTGGGGGATCAGGTGGCGCACGGGTTCCAGATCGTGTTTTCCGCCCACAACGTCACCTTTTCCTTTGCCATCGGGCTTGGCTCGGCCGCGGGGGTCCGGGCAGGCAATGCGGTGGGCGAGGGCATGGCGGCAGCGGCGATCCCCCGCACGCTGATCGCGGTCGCACTCGCGGCAGCGGTCACTGCCCTGCTTGCCCTGCCGATGATCCTTGCACCGGGCAGCGTGGCGAGCCTGTTTCCGGCAGAGGCGGAAACCTGGACGGTCGCGGCGGCGATGCTGATGCTCTGGGCGCCCTTCATCCTGTTCGACGGGATTCAGGTGGTGCTGGTCTATGCGCTGCGCTCGCTGGGCGATCAGGTGATGGCAGGGGTCAACTCGATCCTTGCCTATTTCGTGATCACAGGGGGCCTTGGCTGGGCATTTTATGCGGCGGGATGGGGCGGCACCGGCCTTGCGCTGGCATCGGGGCTGGGCATGGTCGCCGCCGCCGCGCTCAACGGTGCGCGGCTATGGGTCGTGGCGCGCAGGCTGGCCGTTAGATCGGGCCGGTAAAGCTCAATTCCACGCGCTTGCCATTGGCAGGCAGGTTCAGCTTGACCGTGTTGAACCGCACTTCGCCATTCGGCTCGATGCTCCGCTGCGGCGGGGCGATCGTCCAGCTATAGACCAGCCGACCCTGCCCATCGCGCAGGTCCGCCCGGATATCGGGAACGCGCTGCACGCTGCCCGTCGGGTTGGTGACGCGGCCCGAAACGGCGAACAGTTCGCTGCCGCCCGACAGCGCGCGCCGGTCGACCGGATCGCTGACCAGACCAAGCGGCGTTTCGGCCGACACGAAATCCAGCCCCATCTGACGCGCAATGCCCGGCGTATCGACAAACAGGATGCCGATTGTGGCCAACAGCATCAGCGCACCCGCGCCCACCGCCATGGCGGTCCAGCGCTTGGCCGGATTGCGGCGGGGACGAAACGGCGCGCGATGGGCAAAGGCATCGATCCCCGGCCCCGCTGCACGGGATGGCGCAGCGACTGCCGCTGCGGCAGCAGCCACCGCCGTCGCCGCCGGCATCGCCGGTTGTGCCGCCGGAGCCGCGATTGCGGGCTGCGGTGCGGCGGCGGGTGCTGGCTGCGTCATGGTCGGCGGCTGAAACCAGCTATGCCGGCATTTCGCGCACCGGACCGTGCGCCCTTCCGCACCGATGGCGGCATCGGGAACGAGATAGCGGGTCTGGCATTCGGTGCATTCAATGATCATGGACAGGCCCGGAAACAGTCAGACACCGACACGGCGGCGAATGCGCGAATCTAGGCGTTGTCCGATGGTGAAGGCAAGCGAAAGACGCCCGGCTTGAGCCATTCCAGCAACCGTGCGATGGCGTGTCGCATTGTGGCACGAAAACGGGGAGCGGCGGGACAGCGCGCGAATGGCCAAGATCGTTCAGTTCGAGCAGGTCGGCCTTCGTTACGGCACGGGCGCGGAAACGCTCAGCGACATCAGTTTCGCCCTGTCGGAAGGCGCGTTCACCTTTGTTACCGGGGCGTCCGGCGCGGGCAAGACGTCGCTGCTGCGCCTGCTCTATCTGGCACAGCGGCCGACGCGCGGCGCCATCCGCCTGTTCGGAGAGGATGTGAGCGCGCTGCGCCGCGACCGGCTGCCCGGATTCCGGCGGCGCATCGGCGTGGTGTTTCAGGATTTCCGGCTGGTCCCGCACCTGTCCGCCTATGACAATATCGCCCTGCCGCTGCGCGTTGCCGGGATGCGCGAGACGGAGATCGAGGCGCCGGTACGGGAAATGCTGGCCTGGGTCGGGCTGGCCCAGCTTGACCGGGCGACGCCGGAAACCCTGTCGGGCGGCGAGCAGCAGCGCGTGGCAATCGCCCGCGCGGTGATTTCACGCCCCGAAATCCTGATCGCGGACGAACCGACCGGCAATGTCGATCCAGACATGGCCGAACGGCTGCTCTACCTGTTCGAAAGCCTGAACCAGATGGGCACCACCGTGGTCGTTGCGACGCACGACTTCCACCTGATCGGCCGGATCCCGCGCGCCGAAATGCTGCGCATCGACAAGGGGCGGCTGGTCGATCCGTCCGGCCTGTTGCGCCATCCGCCGGGGCGCGGCCTGTGAAACGGCCCGACCTGTGGCTCCCCTCGCCCGCCGACCGTCGCCTGCTGGACGAACGGCACCGCACCCGCGCGATGCTGTGGACCATGGCGATCATGCTGTTCCTGACCACGCTGGCGGCCGCCGCCGGCCTGATGCTGGCGCGCGCGGGCCAGTCGCTCGACCGGCAGCTGGCCGGCCGGTTGACGGTGCAGCTGATCGAGGGGGATGCGGCGGTACGGGACCGGGCGGCGGCGGACCTTGCCCGTCGGCTGCGCACCGTGCCCCAGGTCGCCGGCGTCCGGCCGGTCGAGCGCGCGGCGATGGCGCAGCTGCTTCAGCCATGGCTGGGCGATGCCGGGCTGGACCCCGATCTGCCATTGCCCGCGATGATCGATGTGGACGTGGCGGGCGGCGATGCAGCGTCAATGGCCGCGGTTGAACTGGCGGTGCGCAGGCTGTCGCCCGGCGCGCAGGTGGAACGCCATGCCCGCTGGCTGGCGCCGGTGCGGTCGATGTTCCGGCTGCTCGGCTGGCTGGCGCTGGGCATCGTCGTGCTGATGGTGCTGGCAACCACGCTGGTCGTGGTGCTGGCCGTCCGGTCGGGGCTGGACACCCACCGGCTGACGATCGACGTGCTGCACCTGCTGGGAGCGATGGACAAGCAGGTCGCCCGGTTGTTCGAGGCGCGGATCGCGCTCGACACGCTGATCGGCGGGCTGATCGGTTCGGGCGCGGCGGCACTGGTGCTGATCGTCGTGCAGTGGCAGGCAGCGGCGATGGATTCCGCGATGATCGAGGGCGGCTTGCTGGGTCCGCGCGATGCGCTGGCGCTGATCGCGCTGCCCGTTGCCTTTGGCCTTGCCGCCCTGATCGCGGCGCGGATTGCGGTGATGCGCGCGCTGGAGCAGGTGCCATGATGCTCCTTCGCTGGGCCGCACGCCTGATCGCGCTGGCGTTCATCCTGTGGATCGGCGGCCTTGCATGGTTCCTCGTGTCGTTCGGACAGCCGGCAACGGACGAGCGGACCGACGCGATCGTCGTGGTCACAGGCGCCGCCGGACGGATCGACCGTGGCCTTGCCCTGATGCGGGCGGGCGAGGCGAAGCGGATGCTGATTTCAGGTGTCGATCCCGATGTCCGCCCGGTCGAGCTGGCCGTGCAATATGGCGCGCCGACCACGCTGTTCCGCTGCTGCGTCGATCTGGGGCATGAGGCGGTGGATACCCGGTCGAATGCCGATGAAACCCGCGCCTGGGTGCTCTCGCGCCGCTACCGGTCGGTCCGGCTGGTGACGTCCGACTGGCATATGGCCCGCGCCAGCCTGGAACTGCGCAATTCGCTTGGCCCCGATATTCGCGTGGTCGAGGATCCGGTGGCAACCAATGCGCCGTTCCGGGCGCTGCTGCGCGAATATCACAAATATGCGGTGCGGCGGCTGGCACTGTTGCTGGGCATTGGCGGCTGACCCATGACGATCTGGTTGCGCCACCGCCTGTTCCAGCTGGTTTTCGTCGCCCTGTCCGTGCCGGTCGTGCTGGCCGCGCCGGTCAGCCTGATCTGGGGGCAACGCGGCCTGATCGTCTATGCCGGGCGCTGGGCGGCGATGGCGCTGGCGATCGCGCGGATCTGTGCCGGCGTCCGCATCCGGATCGAAGGGACGCGGCCCGAGGGACCGGTGCTCTATGCCATCAAGCACCAGTCGATGCTGGAAACGCTGGTCATGGCCGCGCATTTCGGTGGCCCGGCGATCATCCTGAAACGCGAACTGGCCGAAATCCCCGTCTGGGGATGGCTGGCCGTCCGCTATGGCTGCATCGTCGCCGACCGCGACGCATCGGCGCGGGCGCTGCGCCACATCATGAAGGAAGGGCGCGCCGCCGCCGCGCGCGGCCGGTCCATCGCGATTTTCCCGGAAGGGACGCGGGTACAGCCGGGCGAGCAACCGCCGCTGAAATCGGGTTTCGCCGGGTTGTACAAACTGCTCGACCTGCCCGTCGTGCCGATCGCGGTGGACAGCGGCTATGCCTGGCCGCGCACCGGCCCGCTGCGCGCAGGCACCGTGACGATGCGGATCGGCGATACCATTCCGGCCGGCCGTTCAAGGGACGCGATCGAGGTTGAGGTGCACCGGGCGATCAACCTGCTCGACCGCCCCGGAACCCTTTCACACTAGTCGTGGACCCGTCCGAAATCGGGGCGGGCATCGTCCTGACCCTGTTCCACGATGCCGCGCCGGATATCGCGGGTGCGGCTGAACAGTTCGAACAGCTCGTCGCCCTTGCCCCAGCGTATGGCGCGCTGCAGCGCCGACAGGTCCTCTGAAAAACGCTGCAGCATTTCCAGCACCGCCTCGCGATTGGCCAGGAACACGTCGCGCCACATGGTGGGGTCGCTGGCCGCGATGCGGGTAAAGTCGCGAAAGCCCCCGGCGGAATATTTGATCACCTCGCTACGCGTCACCGCCTCCATGTCCGACGCCGTGCCGACGATGGTATAGGCGATCAGGTGCGGCAGATGGCTGGTGATCGCCAGCACCCGGTCATGATGTTCGGCATCCATCGTCTCGACATCGGCGCCGATACCGCGCCAGAAGGCCGCCAGCCGCTCGACCGCCGTCGGATCGGTGCCCTCGGCCGGGGTCAGGATGCACCACCGCCCCCGGAACAGGGTGGCAAATCCGGCCTCCGGGCCGCTCTGTTCGGTCCCCGCCACCGGGTGCGCGGGGATGACGATGGCATCCGGCAATGCGTCGACCAGCGCGGCCGCGACGCTCGCCTTGCACGATCCCACATCGCTGACGATCGCGCCGGGCGACAGGCCGGGGGCCAGCGCCCGCGCCGCATCGCCCATCGCGCCGACCGGCACGCACAGCACGATCAGGTCCGCGCCCGCCACCGCTTCGGCCGGATCGTCGATCACATCGCACAGGCCGATGGCCCGTGCCCGGTCGCGCACGCCCGCATCCCTGTCATGCCCGGTCACCCGCACGTCCGGCAGCATCGCGGCCGTCGCCCGCGCGATGGACGCGCCGATCAGACCCAGCCCGATGATGGCGACCGAACGGACCGCGCTCATCCCGCCGTCACGATCTCGCGCAGCGCAGCGGCCACGCCGCGCGTCTCATCCTCGGTCCCGATCGAGATGCGCAGGCCATGGGGCAGCCCCTGGCCGGGCAGCCAGCGGACGATATAGCCCCGCTCCATCAGCGCGTGATACGCGACCTCTGCCGTCACCGCGCCTTCGAACAGAACCAGGATGAAGTTGCACCAGCTTGGCACCAGGCGAAGGCCGTGATTGCCCATCGCCGCAATCTCTCCCTCCAGCCAGCTGCGCCACCGGGCATTGTGATCGCGGCTGTGCGCGACGAAATCCTGATCCTTCAGCGCGGCGATGGCGGCCATCTGGCCCGCCGTGGTCACGTTGAACGGTGCCCGGATGCGGTGCATCGCGCCGATCGCCTCGGCCGAACCATAGCCCCAGCCGATGCGTTCCGCGGCCAGGCCGTAAATCTTGGAAAAGGTCCGCGTGACGATGACATTGGGCAGCGTCCGGGCCATTTCCAGGCCCAGATCGTCCTCCTCCGCCGACAGATATTCGGCATAGGCCTGATCGATCACCAGCATCACGTCACCGGGCAGGCCTGCGTGCAGCCGGGCGATTTCCTCGCGCGGGGCAAAAGTGCCGGTCGGGTTGTTGGGGTTGGCGATATAGACGATGCGGGTGCGCGGGCTGACACAGGCCAGGATCGCGTCCACATCAGTCGCATAATCCTTGTCCGGTGCGATGACGGGCGTTGCGCCCACGCGCCGGGCGGCGATTTCATAGACGGAAAATCCGTAGCGGACGAAAATCACCTCATCCCCGGGCCCGGCATAGGCCCCGGCAACCAGATGCAGCACCTCGTCCGACCCGGTGCCATAGATGACGCGGGCGGGGTCGAGGCCATGGGCCTCGGCAATCGCCTCGCGCAACCCGGCGGCGCTGGCGTCGGGATAGCGGGCCAGGCTGGTCCGCCCCGCCTCGAACGCCACCTCCGCATGGGGCGAACAGCCCAGCGGATTTTCGTTGGACGAAAGTTTGGCGGCAACGGTGCCGCTGTCGGTCTTGGACTTGCCCGGCACATAGGGGGCGATGTCCATGATCCACGGTTTGGGCATGGGAGCGTTCATGGCCGGGGGCCATGGCGCAGCTTGGCCGGGATGGCAAGGCGCGCCGTCCTGCTTGCGCCGCGCACTGGCTGGCCCTACTTCCGCGACCGATGTCAGACGATGCACGGCCCGGCTCCAGCCCAACTGCGATCCTGCCCGGACCGCTCGTGCTCGATTCGGGTGCGCAGCTGGCGCCCGTCGAAATCGCGTATCAGACCTATGGCACGCTGAACGCCGATCGTTCCAACGCCATTCTGATCTGCCATGCGCTGACCGGTGATCATCATGTTGCATCGACCCACCCCGTCACCGGCAAGCCCGGTTGGTGGACGCGGATGATCGGGCCGGGCAAGCCGATTGATCCCGCGCATCATTTCGTCATCTGCACCAATGTGCTGGGCAGTTGCATGGGCTCGTCCGGTCCGGCGACGATCAATCCGGCAACGGGCCGCCCCTGGGGCATGGGCTTTCCGGTCATCACCATCCGCGACATGGTGCGGGCACAGGCGATGCTGCTCGATCATCTGGGCATCGGCACGCTGAAGGCCGTGGTCGGCGGGTCGATGGGCGGGATGCAGGCGTTGAGCTGGGCCGCGACGTTCCCCGACCGGGTCCGCTCGGCCGTCATCATCGCATCGACCGCGCGCCATTCGGCCCAGAACATCGCGTTTCACGAGGTCGGGCGACAGGCGATCATGGCCGATCCCAACTGGCGCGGCGGCGATTATTATGGCGCGGGTCAGCCGCCCGCCGCCGGCCTGGCCGTGGCGCGGATGGCGGCGCACATCACCTATCTGTCGGAAGCGGGGCTGACCGCAAAATTCGGCCGCAAGCTGCAGGCGCGGGAAAGCAAGACCTTCGGCTTCGACGCGGATTTTCAGGTGGAAAGCTATCTGCGGCATCAGGGCCTGGCCTTTACCGACCGGTTCGATGCCAACAGCTATCTCTACATCACCCGTGCGCTGGATTATTTCGACCTGGCCGAGGAACATGGCGGCCTGCTCGCCAATGCGTTCAAGGGGACGCGGACCCGGTTCTGCGTGGTCAGTTTCGATACCGACTGGCTGTATCCCACCGCCGAATCCCGCGCGATCGTCCATGCCCTGCACGCCGCCGGGGCAGAGGCCAGCTTTGTCGAGCTGTCCAGCCCGTTCGGCCATGACGCATTCCTGCTGGATGCGCCGGAAATGAACCAGGTGGTGGCGGGCTTTCTGGGGAATGGCCGATGACGGCGCTGCGCCCCGACCTTGCCGTCATCGCCGACAATGTGGCGCCGGGTGCCCGTGTGTTGGATGTCGGGTGCGGCGACGGACAGTTGATGGCGGCGATGCGCGATGCGCGCGGGGTCAACGCGCGCGGGCTTGAACTGGATGCCGCCAATGTCGCCGCCGCGATCGGCCGCGGCCTGTCGGTGGTACAGGGCGATGCCGATACCGACCTTGCCGGCTATCCCGACCAGAGTTTCGATTACGCGATCCTCAGCCAGACATTGCAGACGACGCGCCGGCCCGACCGGGTGCTGGACGAACTGCTGCGCATCGGTGCGCGCGCTTTCGTCAGCTTTCCCAATTTCGCGCATTGGCGGATGCGCCTGTTCCTGCTTCGCCATGGCCGGATGCCGGTGACGCGGGCGCTGCCCGCGCAATGGTATGACACGCCCAATATCCACCATTTGTCGGTCGATGATTTCCGCGCTTTTCTGGACGAGCGGCAGATCACGATCGAGGGCGCCTGGTATCTGACTGACGGTCAGCTGCGTTCGCCCTGGGCGGCGAACTGGACGGCGCAGCACGCGGTGTTCCTGTTGCGGCGCTAGGCCCCGGCAATCCAGGCGGTCATCAGCGTGTGCGCGATGGCATAGGGCGGCGCGGGGATGAACGCAGCATCATCGGCTCCCGCCAGCGCGGCGGAAACCTCGTCCCGGGTGAACCAGCGCGCCTGTTCCAGCTCGTTGGCGTCGATCGTGATTGCCTCGTCCAGCGCCTTGCCGATGCACGCGATCATCAGCGATGACGGGAACGGCCAGGGCTGGCTGGCGATATAGCGGACCGCGCCGACGCTGATGCCCGCTTCCTCCATCGTTTCGCGCCGCACCGCTTCCTCGATCGTCTCGCCCACCTCGACAAATCCGGCCAGCGCCGACCACCGGCCCGGGGGCCAGCTGGGCTGGCGGCCAAGCAGCACCCGGTCGCCGCGTTCGGCCAGCATGATGACGACGGGATCGGTGCGCGGATAATGTTCCGCCCCGCAAGCGGAACAGGCGCGCATCCATCCCGCCCGCGCCATATCGTTCGCCTGCCCGCAATTGGCGCAGAACCCGTGCCGCCGATGCCAGTCGATCAGGCTGCGGGCGACGGCATAGACCGCCGCTTCCTCATGCCGCATCTCGCCCAGCAATGCGGTCAGCGTGGGCGACCGGCCGAACGCCGCCGGATCGTCGGTGCGCGCGGCGGCAAAGTGCGCAATGCCGTCGCGGATCCCCAGCAGCAGCGGCTGCGCATCCGCCGCCAGCGTGGCAATCCCGTCCCAGACCAGCCGCCCCGCCCCGTCCAGTTCCGGCTCCAGCGCGGTCAGCCGCAACAGGCGCGATGCGGGATCGGCCAGCATCGCGGCCACCCGCTCCGGCTGCTGGCGCAGGGCATCGGCGCGGTCCAGCCAGCCGCCGCTAAATCCGGGCTGCGGAATCACTTGGCGGCGATGTCGGCGTAAACAGCCTTGGTCGCTTCATCGCGCAGCGGCCATTTGTCGCTGGGGAAATAATTGACCATGATCGTGCCGCGCACGCCGTTCTTCGGATCGACCCAGGCAACGGTGCCCGCCGCCCCGCCCCAGCCATAAGTGCCGGCGCCCGCGCCGCCCGCCTTGTCGGCCAGATAGACGCTGCCGCCCGCGCCATAGCCCATGGTCGCCGCCGCGCGGTCGCCCCCGGTATTGGCCGCTGCCCGTTCGTAATCGACGCCCGGCGGCAACAGATTGGACATCGCCAGTTCCGCCGTCTCGCGCTTCATCACGCGGGCACCGTCCAGCTCGCCCTTGTTCTGCAGCATATGCAGGAACCGGTCATAATCGCGCGCCGACATGACCAGGCCCGCGCCGCCATAGGGAAATTCCGGCGCACGGGTCCACAGCGATCCAATGCCCGGATCGACCGGAATCCGGTTGTCCCCGACAAAGGTGTAGTTGGTGGCCAGCCGCGACGCCGCGCTTTCCGGGACCGTCCAGAAGCTTGACGTCATCTTCAGCGGATCGAACAATCGCGTCTGGACAAAGCGGTCGAACGGCATCCCGCTCGCCTTTTCGATCACCGCGCCCAGCACATCCAGGCTGATCGAATAGCTCCACACCGTCCCCGGTTCAGCGATCAGCGGCGCGCTGGCAACGCGGCGGGCGAATTCCTGAAGGCTGTCGGGCCGGGCGGCGGCCATCTGCGCTTCCATCTGCACATTGACCGCCGCAGGCAGCAGCCCCAGCCGGTTATATTCGTTCAGCAACGGGCCGGTGGTGACGATGGAATAGCCCAGCCCGGCGGTGTGGGTCAGCAGGTGACGCACGGTGATCGGCGTCTTTGCCGGCCGGCTGTCCAGGCTCTTGGCCGGATCGGTCAGCACCTTCATCTGCGCGAATTCGGGCAGCACCTCGGCAATCGGCTGATCCAGGCGCAGCTTGCCTTCCTCGATCAGGATCATCGCCGCCATCGCCGTTACCGGCTTGGTCATGGAATAAACGCGCCACAGGCTGTCGGGCGTTGCCGCCGGCGCATTGGGATCGTCGGCAAGCTTGCCCGCGCTGATGAACGTCGTCGGCGCATTGCCGACCCCGATCGCCATCGCGATGCCCGGCGTCTTGTTTTCCGCGACATACCGGCGCGCCAGGGCGTCCAGACCGGACAGGTCAGCCGATGCACTGGCCGGTGCAACGGGGGGCGCGGCCGGTTCCGACATCACCGGGGCACAGGCAATGCTGCTCAGCGCCAGCATCAGGATCAACCGCTTCATCATCCGTTCCTTCGCAATCCGGCGACCTTGGCGAACAGCGTCGGCAGCCCTGCCCGGTCCAGCTGATCCACCGGCCACCAATGGCCATTGCTGTGGATGTGCATCGGCAATGTGACGGTCGCAAGGCGGCAATGCAGTTCGAAATGCGTAAACACATGGCGCACCGTGCCATCGGCCCAGCGCCAGTCCCCCGATACCGGCGCATCGGCAAGGTCCGGCGGCGTATCCGCCCATGGCCCGGTGGGCAGCGCCAGCATCCCGCCCAGCAACCCGCGATCCGGCCGCCGCTCCAAAAGGACGTGGCCATCCCGTTCCACCCAGAACATGGTCGCATGGCGCACCGGCTTTGCCTTGCGCGGCGCCTTGACCGGATACTCCGTCGGATTGCCGGCCATGGCCGCGCGGCAACCGCCCCGCAGCGGACAGATCAGGCATTGGGGATTGCGCGGCGTACAGACGGTCGCGCCCAGGTCCATCATCGCCTGCGCGAAATCGCCCGGACGGTCGTCCGGCGTGATCGCATCGGTCTGCGCACGGATCAGCGGCCGTGCGGCGGGCAGCGGCTGGCCGATGGCGAACAGCCGCGCGACCACCCGTTCGACATTGCCGTCCACCACCACCGCGCGCCGGCCGAACGCGATGGCGGCAATGGCAGCGGCGGTATAGGCACCGATCCCGGGCAGGGTCAGCAGCGCCGCCTCCGTCTCCGGCAACCGCCCGCCATGCGCCTGCGCCACCACGCGGGCACAGGCGATCAGGTTGCGCGCGCGGGAATAATAGCCAAGCCCCGCCCATGCCGCCATGACGTCACCCTCGTCCGCCGCAGCCAGCGCGGCAAAGCCGGGCCAGCGCGTGGTGAAGGCGTGGAAATAAGGGATGACGGTGGCGACCTGCGTCTGTTGCAGCATCACCTCGGACAGCCATACGCGATAGGGGTCCATGGCCGGCGCGCCCGGCGGCGCACGCCAGGGCAGGGTGCGCGCGCTGCGATCATACCAGCCGAGCAGGGCGGGCGCGATCGCTACGGGGTCTGACGGACTGGCGGGCACGGCCGCCCTATGGCATGAAAGCGGCCATGGCCAAATCCCGGCAACCTGCACCGACTCATGATCTGCCGCGCCAGCGCGTCGGCGGCACGCGGTCGGTCGCCGATCTGCTGCCCGATGTCGGCCGCGCGGCATTTCGCCGGTTCGGGTTCGTGCAAAGCGCGATCGTCACGCGCTGGCCCGAAATCGTCGGCGAACGCTATGCCCGGGTGTCGCAACCCGAATCGCTGCGCTTTCCGCACGGACAGCGGGACAATGGCGTGCTGACGCTACAGGTATCGCCTGCCTATGGCACGATGATGCAGCACATCTCGCCAGAGATCATGGACCGGGTGAACCGGTTCTTCGGCTATGCCGCCGTCGCCCGGATCGTGTTCCGGCAGGCCGCGCCGCCCCGCCGCGCCCCCGCCCCGCCCCGCCCGGCCCCGCCACCCAATCCGGTGCAGGTGGGCGAGAATGTCCGCGCCGTTGCCGATCCCGAATTGCTCCGGGTGCTGGAGGCGCTGGCCGCCGGGATCGAGGATAGCCCGCCCCTGCCGCTGCCGATTGCCAAGATCAGTTGATCCCGCGCGCGGAACCGGCCAGAACGCCCGAAATATCTTGTCAGGAGACCGTCGTTGACGATGCGTAAGCTCATCCTCGCCCTGCCTCTGGTTCTGGTCGCCTGTGGCGGCGGTGCAGAGGGCAATGTCGTTGCCGAAGGCCCGGTGGAGGCAGCGCCCCCGCCCGCGGGCCAGAACTGGACGACAACGGTCGCCCGCACGCCGGAGGGCGGCGTTCGCCTGGGCAACCCCAATGCGCCGCTGAAGCTGGTGGAATATGGATCGCGCACCTGCCCGACCTGCGCCCGCTTTGCGCTGGAGGGGATGGAGCCGCTCAAGGCCAACTACATCTCCACCGGTAAGGTCAGCTTTGAATTCCGCGAATTTCCGGTGCACGGCGTCGTCGATCTGGCGCCGATCCTGCTGGGCAATTGCGTGCCCGACACCGCGTTCTTCCCGGTGCTCGACCAGATGATGGCCAACCAGTCGGCATTCATCGCCAAGCAGTCGACAATTTCCGAACAGCGCGCCCAGGCGTTGCAGAACGATCCCAACGCCCTTGCCGCCTATATCGGCGAAACGATGGGCTATGTGGATTTCATCAAGCAGCGCGGCGTGCCGGAGGCAAAGGCCAAGGCGTGCCTGGCCGACAAGGCGGCGATCGAGCGGCTGACCAAGCAGACCCAGGCCGCGACGACCGAGTTCAAGGTCAACGGCACGCCTGCCTTCCTGCTGAACGGCCGTTCCATCGACGCTTCGGCATGGAGCCAGGTCGAAGCCGCGCTAAAGGCTGCCGGCGCCTGATGACCGGCGGCGCAGCCTGAAGCGGGAGGGCCGCAACCACCCGTGCAGATCAAGCGGCTGCGCCTTACCGGCTTCAAGAGCTTCGTCGATCCCGCCGATCTCCGGATCGAACCGGGGCTGACCGGGATCGTCGGCCCCAATGGGTGCGGCAAATCCAATCTGCTTGAGGCGCTGCGCTGGACCATGGGGGAAAACAGCCCCCGGTCCATGCGCGGTTCGGGGATGGAGGATGTGATCTTCGCGGGCACGGCATCGCGCCCTGCCCGCGAATTTGCCGAAGTCTCGCTGGTCGCCGATCTGGACGGCGGCGAGGAGATGGAGGTGGTGCGCCGCATCGAACGCGGTGCCGGTTCCGCCTATCGGATCAATGGCCGCGACGTCCGGGCAAAGGATGTCGCGCTGCTCTTTGCCGATTCGGCGACGGGCGCGCATTCCCCCGCACTGGTCAGCCAGAACCGCATCGGCGCGATCATCGCCGCAAAACCGGCCGAACGTCGCCAGATGCTGGAGGAAGCGGCCGGCATCGCCGGGCTGCACGTGCGGCGCAGGGACGCCGAACAGAAACTGCGCGCGACCGAGGCGAACCTGACCCGGCTTGGCGAACTGATCGCCGATCAGGAGGGGCGGATCGCACAGCTGCGTCGTCAGGCGCGACAGGCGGAGAAATATCGCACCCTCTCCGATCAGATCCGCGTGGCAGAGGCGCGGATGATCTATGCCCGGTGGCGCGATGCCGCCGCCGCTGCCGATGCGGCGCGGACCGAGGCAAAGGCCGCCGAGGCGCTGGTCGCCGAACGGATGGCCGCGCTGGATGCCGCCGCCGCCCACGCCCGCGCGGCCACCGATGCACTGGCAACGACCCGCGCCAATGCCCTTGCCGCGCATGACCGGGCGGCGGAAACGCGCCACCGGCTGGAAACGCTCCGCTCCGAACAGGGCAGCGCCGCACGGCGGCTGGCCGAAATCCGGGCTGCAGAAGAACGGCTGGCCGCCGACCGCGCGCGCGAAGGCGCGCTGGCCAGCGATGCGGCAGAAGCGATTGCCCGGCTGACCGGTGAGGTCAAGGCGCTGGAACAGCAGGTGCGCGAGGCGTCGGCCCGGCTGCCCGCCATGGACAGCACCCTGGCCGAGGCGGAGCGGACTGCCCGCGATGCCGAAGTCGCGCTGGCCCAGATCCTGGCGGCACAGGCAAGCGAGGCTGCGGATATCCGCGTCGCCCGCGCCGCGCTGGCCGCCGCTGGACAGCGGCTGGAACGGGCCGAGCGCGACGTTGCCCGCGCCACTGCGGAGCTTTCCGCCCTCAGCGATGCCGCCCCGCTTGAGGCCGAACGGACCAGCGCGGCGCAGCGGCGCGAGGCGGCGGCGACCCGCATCGATGCGGCCCGGACACAGCTCGCCAATGCAGAGGCGGAGGAACGCGCCGTCCATGCCGCGCGGGAACAGGCACAGGGCGTGCGCGCCCATGCCCATGCCGACCTGTCGATGCTGGACGGAGAGGCGGCGGCGCTGCGCAAGGCGACGGCGGCGGCCACGAACGACCGGCTGCTTGACCGGCTGACCGTTGCGGACGGGTTCGAACGCGCGCTGGCAGCGGCGATGGGCGATGATCTTGAGGCTGGGCTGGATCCCGCGGCCGACAGGCACTGGGCCGGGGCCGACCCCCTGCCCGGCGATCCGCCCCCGCCCGCCGGGGCGACGCCGCTTGCCCGGCATGTCGATGCGCCGGCTGCGCTTGCCCGGCGGCTGGCACAGATACTGGTGGTGGATGAGGATGCGGGTCAGCCGCTGGCCGTGGGTCAACGCCTCGTCACGCTGGCCGGGGCCGTGCGGCGATGGGATGGCTATGTCACGCGCGGCGGCGGCGCTGCGGCGGCGGAGCGGCTGATCCGGGTCAACCGGCTGCGCGCGATCGAGGCGCAGCGGCCGGCGGCAGAGGCGGCGCTGGCCGCTGCCGATGCCGCGCTGGTGGCGATCGATCAACGGCTGGCTGCGTGTCGCACGGCCATCGCATCGGCGCGGCGCGACATGGAATCGGGGGAAATCGAGCTGCGCGACGCAACCCGGACCGAAGACCGGCTGAGCGCGCAGATCGAGCGGCTGGCGGCCCAGCGCGCCGACCTTGCCGCCCGGCAACAACGGGTGGCGGCCGAGCATGGCGATGCCCGTGCCGAGCGTGATCGCGCCGCCGCTGCGCTGGACGCCCTGCCCGATGGCAGCGCCACGGCCGCTCAGGTGGCCCTGCTGTCCGGTGAGGCAGAGGCACGCCGCGCCGACGTGGCCCTGCGGCGCGCGGAACGCGCCACGCTGGATCAGGCGATGGCCACCGACCGGAATCGGATTGCCGCCGCCAGTGCCGAGCGACAGGGCTGGAACGCCCGTGCAGGCGAAGCGGCGCGCCGCATCACTGATATGGATGCACGTGCGGCGGCGCTGGCCGACGAACGCACCGCGATTGCCGACCGGCCCGATGCCCTGACGGCAGAGATCGACGCGCTGGCCGACGCCTATCTCGGGATCGAATCGGCCGCCGTTCACGCCCGTCAGCATGAACGCGACGCCGAACAGGCGCTGGCCGCGATGGAACAGGCCAGCCGGATCGCCGCCGAGGCGCTGGCCGAGGCGCGGGAGGCGCGGGCGGGCGCCGCCGCGCGTGCCGAAAATCAGGACCTGCGCCGGGTCGAAATGGGCCGGCTGTCGGGCGAGCGGTTCGAATGTCCGCCGCCGCTGCTGCCCGAACGCGCGGGCTTCGACGGCGCAGCGGTGCGCGATCCGGCCAGCGAGTCGGCGGCGCATGAACGGCTGATGCTGGACCGGGAACGCATCGGGCCGGTCAATCTGGTCGCGGAAAGCGAGCTGGCCGAACTGGAAGGCGCGCGTGAGACAAGCGCCGCAGAAGCCGCCGAACTGGCCGAGGCGGTGGCCGGGCTGCGCGGCAGCATCGGCACGCTGAACCGGGAGGGGCGCCAGCGGCTGACCGCTGCGTTCGAGGCGGTGGACCGGCATTTCCGGCGGCTGTTCACCACCCTGTTCGATGGCGGACAGGCGCATCTGGAGCTGATCGATTCGGATGATCCGCTGGAGGCGGGGCTGGAAATCATGGCCCAGCCGCCGGGCAAGAAACTGCAATCGCTGACCCTGTTGTCGGGCGGCGAACAGGCGCTGACCGCCGTTGCGCTGATCTTTGCGCTGTTCCTGACCAACCCCGCGCCGATCTGCGTGCTGGATGAAGTGGATGCGCCGCTGGACGATGCCAATATCGACAGGTTCTGCGACCTGCTGGATGCAATGACGCGCGAAACCCGCACCCGCTACCTGATCGTCACGCACAACGCCGCGACGATGAGCCGGATGCACCGCCTGTTCGGCGTCACGATGGTGGAACGCGGCGTCAGCCGGCTGGTCAGCGTCGATCTGGGCGGGGCCAGCGATCTGATGGCGGCGGAATGACGATGGACGGCGCTCCCCGCATCGCTTTCCTGCTGTTTCCCGGCATGACGCAGCTTGACCTGACCGGCCCGGCTCAGGTGCTCTCGCGGCTGGGCACCGGACCGGTGCACTATGTCGCGCGAACGCTGGATCCGGTACCGACCGACAGCGGCTTTGCCATCCTGCCCACCGCGCGGATGAGTGATGTAACCGCGGCCGATATCCTGATGGTGCCCGGCGGCATGGCGGTGGAGGACGTGATCGACGATCCTGAAAGCCTGGCCTGGGTGCAACGGGTCGGCGAACAGGCGCAATGGGTCACCAGTGTCTGCACCGGCGCCCTGATCCTCGGCGCCGCGGGGCTGCTGCGCGGCTATCGCGCGACCACGCACTGGATGTGGCACCACCATCTTGCCCGTTTCGGTGCAGAGCCGGTGCGCGCGCGCACCGTGATCGACCGCAACCGGGCAACGGGCGGCGGCGTGACGGCGGGCATCGACTTTGCCCTGGCGCTGACCGCCGCGATCCAGGGAGAGGATCATGCCCGGCTGATTCAGCTGGCGCTGGAATATGATCCCGCCCCGCCCTTTGACAGCGGGTCGCCCGATCGTGCGATGGCTGAAACGGTTGCCGATTACCGCGCACGAGCCGACCGGCTTGCCCCGGATCGGGAGGCGCGGTTGATGGCGGCGGCGAAGCGGCTGGGCTTCTAGCGCGCGGTTCAGGCCGCGGCGAGTTCCTTGGCGGTGGCGTCGGCCAGGCTGGTGCCATCCAGAATGCGGGCGGTTTCGTCCCGCACGCGCGCCATGGCGATGCGGATGGCGCAGGTCGCTTCGTCCGCGCAATCCTTGCATGGGCGATAGGCGGTGCGGCTGACACAGGGGACGAGCGCCAGCGGCCCTTCGATCACGCGGATCACCTCGCCCAGCGAAATCAGGTGCGCAGGACGCGACAGGTGATAGCCGCCCGCCTTGCCGCGCATCGAATGGATGAACCCCGCCTCGCGCAGGTCCGCCAGGATCAGCTCAAGGAACTTGCGCGGCACATTGGCATTGGCCGCGATCCGGTTCATCGGCGTCGGCGCGCCATCGACCGGCTGAGTCGCCAGGAACAGCATTGCGCGCAGGGCATAGCGGGAACGCTGGGTGAGCATGACTGTCCTATAACGCCCGCATTGTGGCGGGGAAATGGCGAATTCCGATCGGACTTGGCATTATTCGGCGCGCTGCCTATATCGGTCGGGCCGGGTTCGCCCGGCTATGGCGATAAACTGCGGCGTATCAAGTAGGCGCAGCGGACCCGGGGGCAGTACCCGGCGGCTCCACCACCTGAGCCGGTTGGTCGACACGTGTGAAGCGTGCCGACCGAGCGGCTCAGCTATTGGGGCCGAACTAGGATCGACGTGTGTTGAAAGGCGCAGCTTTCGCTCGGAATGGGACCACCGCGACGGCCCATTTTACAAGTGCCAACGATAACGAGGCGCTCGCGATTGCGGCCTAACCCAAGTCCTCACGGACTAGGTTAGTCAGACAAAAGCGCGGTACGGGCCACACCGGGCAACAGAAGTGGACACCAGCGGCCGCCAGGGGGCCGGGCAACAGAACCCCTGGCACCTTTCCCACAAACCCGTCAGGCGGTCGTCAGACCGATCAGGTCGCGCACCGCGTCATAATCCGGGGCGATATGCGTGACGCCCAGCGCGCGCAGACGGTCGGCATGACCGTTCACGCAGTGATTGGCCGCCGTCACCCCGATCACCGTCGCCCCGGTTTTCAGTGCGCCCGTGACGCCCACCGGCGAATCTTCCAGAATGACCGCGCGCCCGATGTCCAGCCCGATGGACCGGGCGGCGTACAGATACAGGTCCGGCTCAGGCTTGCCCCGGCCGGGCGGCACATCCTCTTTCCCGCTGAAGATGCGGCCGTCGAACCGGTCGAGCAGGCCATTATGGTCCAGGTGCCGGCGGATCCACGCATGGCTGGACGACGATGCGATGGCGATCGGCAGATCGGCGGGCAGCGACCGGATAAACGCAATCGCGCCGTTGACCGGCCCCACCCCCTCGCGCATCGCACGGGCGTCCTCCGCCGCGCGCTCGGCATAGAAATCCTCGGGCAGCGGGCGGCCGATCCATCCCTCGATCGCGTCGATGAACTGACGCCCCGACAGGCCCATGAAATGCGTCATCGCGTGTTCGACGCTGGTCGCATGGCCGATCCGCGACAGGTAATCCGCGATATGGGCATTGCCCTCATATTCGCTTTCGATGACCACGCCGTCGAAATCGAACAGGATACCGTCAAAACGCATCATCTACCTCGCGTCGCAATTGTCCAAGTCTGCCGCCACACTGACGGCAGCGGATCCGCATGCGCGGGGTTCCAGTCGCGCCATAGCGGATGCCGCCTGCATCCCACACCGATCGACCGTGGCCGCATGCGACACACCGCATGATCCACTGCCGGGATTCGCGCTCTAGCCCGCGCATCCATGCCTTGGGCAACACCAGCCCGAACAGGCGCTGGATCATGCTCATCCCCGAGCGCCGAACAGGGCGCTGCCGACCCGGACATGGGTTGCGCCAATCGTGACGGCGGTCGGGTAATCTCCCGACATCCCCATGCTAAGGCCGGTCAGCCCATGATCGCGCGCCAGCTTGGCCAGCAGCGCGAAATAGGGGGCAGGATCCACCTCCAGCGGCGGCACCGCCATCAGCCCGGCGACCGGCAGAGCGGCGGATTGCGCCTCGGCCAGCAGCGCGGGCAGTTCCGCCACCGCACAACCGCCCTTTTGCGGCTCGTCCCCGATATTCACCTGGATGAAACAGTCCGGCCGCCGCCCGGTGCGATCCATCGCCTTTGCCAGCGCGCTGACCAGCGACGGGCGGTCGACCGAATGAATGGCATCGAACAGGCGGACGGCATCCTCCGCCTTGTTCGACTGCAATTGCCCGACCAGATGCAGCGTCAGGTCTGGCGTCGCCTCGATCAGCGCGGGCCACTTGCCCTGCGCCTCCTGCACCCGGTTTTCGCCAAACACCCGCTGCCCGGCATCGATCAGCGGGCGGATCGCATCGGCCTCATGCGTCTTGCTGATGGCGATCAGAGTCACCGCATCGGCCTTTCGCCCCGCCAGCCGGGCGGCGCGATCAATCTGCTGGTGCACGTCGGCCAGCCGCGTCTTGGGATCGAGTTCGGACATGGCCCGCGCTATAGGCAGGGCAATGCCCCGCCGCCACCCCTCCCTGCTGCCCCGCATATGGCTGATGACCGACGAGCGGCTGGGCGATCGATTGCTGGATATCGTCCGACGCCTGCCCCCCGGCACTGGCATCGTCCTGCGCCATTACGCCACCCCGACGGCAGAGCGGCGGCGGTTGTTCAACCGGGTGTTGCAGATTGCACGATCGCGGCACCTGCTCGTACTGCGTGCCGGCCGGCTGCGGCTGGCGGCCGGGGAAGCGGGCGTGCATGGCCGCCATGCCGAGCGCGGCCGCCCGGCGATCCGGACCATGCCCGTCCATGACCCGGCGGAACTTCGCCTGGCCCGGCGGGCGCGGGCGGACCTGGTGTTTCTGTCACCGGTCTTTGCCACCCGGTCGCATCCGGGCGCGCCGCCGCTGGATCGATCACGGCTGCGGCGACTCGTGATTGGCGCACCGGCCCCGGTCGTCCTGCTGGGCGGTATGAATGCGCGGCGGGCGCGCGGCCTCAACTGGCGCGGAATTCACGGCTGGGCAGGGATCGAGGCGTTTTCGGGCAGCATCGCCCGCGGCTGAGCGGAACGGCGCTCAGCGATCAGAAGCGGAAGGCAGTGCCCACATAAACCGCCTGGCTATCGCGGCGATTGTCCTGAATCTGGGGCAGGCGATCCCGCTCTGCCTTGTACCGCACGCCCGCCGTCACATCGAGGTTGCGGGTCAGCGAATAGGAACTGGTCAGGTCGACCGAATAGCTGGGCAGATCGGTGATCGCGACCGGCGCGTCGGTCAGCGGGCGGGTGGTGCCGGCATTGACCGCCGCACTGGCCCGCTTGCCGCGATAGCCAAGGCCCAAGTCGACGCGTTCCTGGCTGCCCGGCGCACCGGCCAGGTCGACGCGCGTCATCGCACCGGAAACGGCAAACCGCTTCCAGCCGACCGAAACGCCCAGGTCATAGGCAATGGGGGCAAGCGCCACACCCGACGGGGCAGCGGCGGCCGTCCGGTCGGACAGAACCGGCATCCGGCTGGAACGGGCGCGCACGGCAACCGTCACCGGCTTTCGCCGATCAACCGAATCACTGGCGGGCGTAAAGCGGAACCCCGTCGCGCTCATCCCCGTGCGGGCGATCAGCGCCGCGAGTCGCGGGTCGGCGGTCGCCGGCGTAAAGCTGCCCAGCGGGGTCGCAACGCTGTTGGTAAAGCGGACGGGTGCACGGTCGATCGCGGTTTCACGGGCGCTGATCGCAGGCGCGACGATGGTGCCGAGCAAAAGCGCGACTATTCCCGTCCCGGCCATGATCCGACCCAATGTCATCGGTTCGTCCTTCCCACTGAAAGCGCTACCACGAACGACGGTGCAAGTTCCACTGCCAGAGTCGCTTTCCCGCCAACCTGTTGCGCGTTATCCACATAGGGGCGATGAATGGCGCCCGGCTTGCGGCTTGTGCGCCAGCATCTATAGAAGCCGATGGCGCGCGCCTTCGCGGCGCCGCCCGTTTGTTCAAGGGAAATGCCGATGATCCGCCTGTCGCGTCTGTTGATCCTGGCTCCTGCCGTGCTGGCGCTTGCCGCCTGTGGCGGTCGGGACCGTCCCAAGGCCGATCTGGCCGCGTCTCAGGTGACGACCATCGGCGTCAACAGCTATCTGTGGCGGGCCAGCCTCGACACGCTGGGCTTTATGCCGCTGCTGCAGACCGATTCGAACGGCGGCGTCATCGTGACCGACTGGTATGTGAACCCCAACACCCCGACCGAGCGGAGCAAGGTCACGGTGTCGATCCTGGATCGCGATCTGCGGGCCGATGCGCTGCGCATCGCCGCCCAGCGTCAGGTGAACCGCGCCGGCCAGTGGGTCGATGCCCCGGTTCAGGCCGCCACGGTCCAGAAGCTTGAGGACATCATCCTCACCCGCGCGCGCGATCTGCGCCGCGCCGCCGTCGTCAATTAAAGGTCAGGCACACCCCCTCATGGCGTCACGCTTCAACGCGCTGAAAGCTGACGCGCACTGGCAATCGGTCTGGGACGAGCGCCAGACCTTTGCCGCGCGCGACACATCCCCCAAGCCCAAAAGCTATGTGCTTGAGATGTTTCCCTATCCGTCGGGGAAAATCCATATGGGCCATGTGCGGAACTACACGATGGGCGACGTGCTCGCCCGGTTCCGCCGGATGCAGGGGATGGAGGTGCTCCACCCCATGGGCTGGGACGCGTTCGGGATGCCGGCCGAAAATGCCGCGATGGAGCGCAAGGTGCATCCCGGCGCCTGGACATACGACAACATCGCCACGATGCGCGCACAGCTGAAGCGGCTGGGCTTTGCATTGGACTGGTCGCGCGAACTGGCGACGTGCGATCCCGCCTATTACGGGCAGGAACAGGCGCTGTTCCTCGATCTCTATGCCGCCGGCCTCGTCTATCGCAAGGAAAGCGCGGTCAACTGGGATCCGGTCGACATGACCGTGCTGGCCAATGAACAGGTGATCGACGGGCGCGGCTGGCGTTCCGGCGCGCTGGTTGAAAAGCGCAAGCTCTCCCAGTGGTTCCTCAAGATCACCGACTTTGCCGAGGACTTGCTGGCCGGGCTGGACGGGCTTGAACACTGGCCCGACAAGGTAAAGTTGATGCAGGAAAACTGGATCGGCAAATCGGTCGGCCTGCAATTCCGCTTCGCGCTGTCGGACGGCGGCTCGGTCGAGGTGTTCACCACCCGGCCGGACACGATCTTCGGATCCAGCTTTGTCGCGATCGCTGCCGATCACCCGATCGCCCAGCGGTTGGCCGCGAAGGATCCGGCGGTTCAGGCATTCATCGACCAGTGCAAGCTGGGCGGCACGACAGCGGCCGAGATCGAGACGCAGGAGAAGCTGGGCCTCGACACGGGCCTGCGTGCCACGCATCCCTTTGATTCCGAATGGCAATTGCCGGTTTACATCGCCAATTTCGTGCTGATGGATTATGGCACCGGCGCGGTGTTCGGCGTGCCCGCGCATGATCAGCGCGACCTGGATTTCGCCCGCAAATACGCCCTGCCCGTCCGCCGCGTGGTCAGCGATGGCGATGCGACCGACCCAGTGTTCGATGGCAACACCGCCTATACCGGCACCGGCGCTCTGGTGAACTCGCGCTTCCTCGACGGCCTGTCGGTCGATGCGGCCAAGCGCACGGTGATCGACCGGGCCGAGGCGGAAGGATGGGGCAAGGGCACCACGGTATGGCGGCTGCGCGACTGGGGCGTCTCGCGCCAGCGTTACTGGGGCACGCCGATCCCGATCATCCATTGCGAGACCTGCGGCGCGGTACCGGTGCCAAAGGAGCAGTTGCCCGTCACGCTGCCCGATGACGTCAGTTTCGACATTCCCGGCAATCCGCTGGATCGGCACCCGACCTGGCGTCACGTCGACTGCCCGTCCTGCGGCAAGCCCGCGCGGCGGGAAACCGACACGCTCGACACGTTCGTCGATTCCAGCTGGTATTTCATCCGCTTCGCCAGCCAGCCATCGGACCAGCCGTTCGACAAGGACGTGGCGGAAAGCTGGCTGCCCGTCGCGCAATATATCGGCGGGGTGGAACACGCGATCCTGCACCTGCTCTACGCCCGGTTCTGGACGCGCGCGCTCAACCATATCGGCAAGCTGAACGTGGCGGAGCCGTTCGCCGGCCTGTTCACGCAAGGCATGGTGACGCACGAGACGTACAAGTCGGCGGATGGCCGCTGGCTGTCGCCCGACGATATTCGCGACGGCGTCGAAATCGCCTCTGGTCAGCCGGTGACGGTCGGCCGCGTCGAAAAAATGTCGAAATCAAAGAAGAACACCGTCGATCCGACCGAAATCGTCGATCAGTACGGGGCGGACGCCGTCCGCTGGTTCATGCTGTCGGATTCGCCGCCGGAACGCGATCTGGAATGGTCGGAAAACGGCATCGAGGGTGCCTGGCGCTTCATTCAGCGGCTGTGGCGCCTGTTCGATGGGCTTGAGGATGCCCCAAAAGAGGAAATGGGCGGCGAGGACAAGCCGCTCGACCGCAAGCTGCACCGCACCATCGCCGGCGTGGCAGAGGATGTGGAAGCGCTCGCCTTCAACAAGGCCGTTGCCAAACTCTATGAACTGGTCAGCGCCATCGAAAAGGCAGCGCCATCGGCGTCGCGCACCGCCGCCATCCGCGCCCTTGCCCGCATCGTCGCGCCCATGGCCCCGCATATCGCAGAGGAAGCCTGGGCCGGCTGGGGCCATTCGGGCTTGATCGCAGATGCCGATTGGCCGACGGTCGATCCCGCCCTGCTGGTCGACGACGAGGTTACCGTCGCGGTGCAAGTGAACGGCAAGCTGCGCGATACGCTGACCCTGCCAAAGGGTACCGCAAAGGATGTTGCAGAGGCCGCGGCGCTCGCGTCGGAAAAGGTTCAGCGCATCCTTGAAGGGGCAACCCCGAAAAAAGTGATTGTGGTGCCTGATCGCCTGGTCAACATCGTCGCATGATCCGCGTAATCGCCCCGCTGCTGATGCTTGCCCTGACGGGCGGGTGCGGCCTTCGCCCGCTTTATGGTGGCGGGATGAACAGCCCGACCCGCACGCTGCTGTCGGGAATCCAGGTTGCCCCGATTGAGGGGCAATCCGGCTGGCTGGTCGCCAATGCCCTGCGCGACCGGATGGCCGCGACAGAGGCGGGCGGCGCCCCCGCCTATCGACTCGACGTGACGCTGGACGATCAGATCATCGGTCTGGGCGTGCGCGGCGACGACAGTGTGGCGCGCGAACGCCGCACGCTGCGCGCCCGCTATCAGCTGGTCGACCTGTCGACGGGTCAGGTGGTGCTGGACGCCACAGCGGGTTCGGATGCGGGCATCGACGTGGTCGGATCGGAATATGCCACCATTGCGGCGGAGCGGACGGCGCTTGAGCGGCTGTCCGGCATCGTCGCGGATCAGATGGTGGCGCGGCTGGCCCTGTTCGCCCAGCGCCAGGCAAAGGGCGAGTGAAACTCACCAAGCCTGCCGAGATTGCAGCCCGGCTCGACCGGCCGGACGATCAGGTCCGGCTGTTCCTGCTGCACGGCCCGGACGAGGCGGGGGCCGCCGCGCTGGTCGACCGGCTGCGCCGCGCAATGGGTGAACAGGCCGAACGGGTCGATCTGGACGGGCCGACCCTGCGCTCCAATCCCGGCCGACTGGCAGAGGAAGCGGCCTCCCTCTCCCTGTTCGGGGACCGTCGCTGGATCCGCGTGACTGGCGCGGGCGAGGAATCGCTGGCCGCTGCCGAACAGCTGCTCAGCATCGAAAAGGCCGGGAATCCCGCAGTGATGATCGCACCTGGCGTCAAAACGTCGGGCAAGCTGGTCAAGCTGTGTCAGACGCATGGCAAGGCGGTCGCCTATGGCTGCTACATCCCGGATGCGGCGGCGGCGACGCGGATTGCCGCCGATCTGGCAAAGGCAGAGGGCCTTCGCCTCGATCCGCGCGCGGCACAGCGCCTTGCGGTCGCCAGTGGCGGCGACCGGTCCGTCATGGCGCGGGAGATTGAAAAGCTCGCCTTGTATCTGGACGCGAGCCCCGATCATCCGGTCGATGCCCGGCTGGACGCGCTTGCCGCGATCGGCGCGGACCTTGAAGAGCATGAGGTCGGGCATCTGGTCGATGCGATGCTGGACGGCAATCTGCCCGTCCTTGGCGCGGATCTGACCCGGTTCGAGGCAGAGGGGATCAGCGGTATCGCCGTCACGCGCGCTGCCGTGCGCCGGCTGACCGACTTGGCCCAGATGCGGCAACAGGTGGATCGCGGTGCCGGCGTCAAGGACGCGGTCGAGGCAGCGCGCATCCATTTCAAGGAACAGGAAAAGGTGACGCGCCAGCTGCGCCGCTGGACCTCACCCCGCATCGCCGAAGCCATCGTCCGGCTTCAATCGGCGGAACGCGCAATGAAAAGCAGCGGCAATGTCGGAGATCTGCTTGGCGCAGAGGCGATGATCCGAATCGCCGCGGACGGCACCCAGCTGCGCTGACCTGCGCTTAATCCCTTGTAAAGATTAGAATTTATCGCCCGTCAGTCGCTGGCAAACCATGTCCAGCTGATCCAGCGTCGCATAATCGATGGTCAGCGTGCCGCCACCCTGCCCGTGCACGATCCGCACCTTCAGGCCCAGCGCATCGCCCAGATGCTGCTCCAGCGCGGCAAGATCGGCGTTCATGCCCCCCGGCTCGCCGCGCACTCCGCCGCTCGCGCTGCCACCTTTGCCGTCGCCGCCGGTCTTGCCGCCCTTGACCAGCTTTTCGGTGTCGCGAACCGACAGGCCGCGCGCGATCACGTCAGATGCCAGCGTTTCGGCATCCTCCGCCGCCAGCAGCGCACGGGCATGGCCCATGCTCAACCGTCCCTCGATCACATGGCGCTGCACCTCTGCCGGCAGGTCGAGCAGGCGGAGCAGATTGGCGACATGGCTGCGCGATTTGTGGACGATCTTGGCCAGCGCATCCTGGGTATGGCCGAACTGTTCGATCAGCTTGGCATAGGCATCCGCCTCTTCGATCGCGTTCAGATCCTGGCGCTGAATATTCTCGACCAGCGCGATTTCCAGCGTGGCCGCATCGTCCAGATCGCGGACGATGACCGGCACCTCGTGCAGCCTGGCCCGCTGGGCCGCACGCCAGCGGCGTTCCCCGGCGACGATCTGATAATCCTTGCCATGCGGGCGGACCACGATCGGCTGAACGATCCCGCGCGCGGCGATCGACTGGGCCAGTTCGTCCAGCGCCGATTCGTCGAAATGACGGCGCGGCTGTTCGGGATGCGGCGACAGCGCGCTGACCGGCAGCATCCGCACACCGCCTCCGGCCCGCGGACTGCCGGGGACTTCCGGCTTTTCCGGGGTCGGCGCCTCACCCAGCAGGGCACCCAGTCCACGGCCCAGGCCGGTACGGGGTTTGCGGGGCGGTGCGGGCGTGGTGTCGGGATCGGTCATGCGGCCTTTGCGGGTTTGGGAAGACGGGCAATCAGTTCGCGAGCCAGCGCGATATACGCCTCTGACCCGGCACAGCGATAATCATAGATCAGCGCGGGCAGCCCATGGCTCGGCGCTTCGGACAGGCGGACGTTACGCGGGATCACCGTGTCGAACACCACCTTGCCCAGCACCTGCCGCACATCGTCCGACACCTGTTCGGTCAGGCGGTTGCGCCGGTCGTACATGGTCAGCACGACGCCCAGGATCGACAGCCCCGGATTGAACCGGGCCCGGATGCGCTCGACCGTGCTGAGCAGCTGGCTCAACCCCTCAAGCGCAAAGAATTCGCACTGCAACGGCACCAGCAACGCATGGGCAGCGACCATCGCGTTGATCGTCAACAGGCCAAGCGAGGGCGGGCAATCGATCAATGCCACGTCCCAGCGATCGGCACTGCGGGCAATCGCCTGATCCAGCCGATGCGTGCGCGCCTCGAAATCGATCAGCTCGATTTCCGCACCGGACAGGTCGACCGTTGCCGGGACAATATCCAGCCGCGGCACCTTGGTCGCCACCGCCGCCTGATCCAGCGTCGCCTCTCCGATCAACAGGTCATAGGTCGAATATTCGCGCTCCGCCTTGGGCACGCCAAGGCCGGTGGAGGCATTGCCCTGTGGGTCCAGATCGATCAGCAGCACCCGCGATCCGGTTGCCGCCAATGCGGTACCGACATTGATCGCTGTCGTTGTCTTGCCAACGCCGCCCTTTTGATTGGCGATGGTGATGCAGATCATCGGGGCCTGACCTTGTTGGCGATCACGATGCCGGATTGAGGATCAGTGATGCTTGGTTCCACGTGGAACACACCTTGCCATGTGCCGCGCGCGGCCGCCACCTCGGATTGCGCGCTTTGTCCCTTTGGCAGCACCCATAGGGTGGATTGATCGGCATGGCCCTGCGCCCCGGCGAACAGTTCCGGCAACCCGGCGACGGCACGCGCAGAAATGATCGCGGCGGGGCTAGTCCGCGGCGCCGTCTCGATCCGGCCCAGCACCACCTCGGCATTGTTCAGGCCAAGCGAATCGACCACCTGGTTCAGAAACTCGACCCGGCGGCGGCGCGGCTCGACCATCCGGATCGGCCCGTCGCGCAGGATGGCGATGACCATTCCGGGCAGCCCTGCCCCGGTGCCAATGTCGATCCACAGGCCATCGACACCGCTGGCATGGTCCAGCAACTGCGCCGAATCGACAATATGGCGGTGCCACAGCTGATCCAGCGTGGACCGCGCGATCAGGTTCTGACGACCCGCCTCGTCGCGCAACATCTCGACGAACCGGCTCAGCATTGTTTCACGTGAAACACCGAATCGGTCACTCAGCCATTGCCGGGCCTGTGCTTCGTCCATCGCGCTACGCCGCCGCTCTGCGTCGTGCGTGCAGATGGATCGCCGCCAGCGCGGCGGGGGTGATGCCGCGGATGCGCGATGCCTCGCCCATGGTCTGCGGCCGCGCCTTGCCCAATCGCTCAATCATTTCCAGCGACAGGCCGGGCACTGCAGCAAAATCGAACGTCGCGGCCAGCGGCTCGTTCTCGCTTGCCCTCAGCGCGGCAATCTCCGCCTCCTGCCGCTCCAGATAGGGGGCGTAGCGCGCATCCTCGACTGCTTCGGACAATAGCGCCGGATCATGCTGCTCGCGGCACCCCGGCAGCAATTGATCGATGGTGACGTCATTCAGCCGCAGCCATTCGCTGACCGGCTTTCGCGCACCATCCTGTGCCACCGCCAGCCCCAGCGCGGCCAGCTGAGCCGCCGTCATCCGCGTATCGAACGCCGCCCTGATATCTGTCAGCGCCGCTTCGCGCGCATCCAGGTGACGGATACGCTCCGGCGACAGGCACCCCAGCGCCCGACCGATCGCGCCAAGCCGCGCCTCCGCATTATCCGCCCGCAGGCGCAACCGGTATTCGGCCCGCGCGGTCAGCATCCGATAGGGTTCGGTCACCCCCTGAATCACCAGATCGTCGATCATCACAGCCAGGTAACTGGTCGCCCGGTCCAGCAGCAGCGGTTCGATGTTCAGCGCATGGGCCGCCGCATTTGCCCCCGCGATCAGCCCCTGCCCCGCCGCTTCCTCATACCCCGTCGTGCCATTGATCTGCCCGGCACAGAACAGCCCCGGGATCGCCTGCAACGCCAACCGGTGATCCAGCGCGCGCGGATCGACATAGTCATATTCCACCGCATATCCCGGCGTCACGATCTCGGCCCGCGACAGGCCGGGCATGGATCGCACCATCGCCAGCTGAACATCGGTGGGCAGCGATGTCGAAATGCCGTTGGGATAGACCAGATGGCTGTCCAGCCCCTCCGGCTCCAGAAACACCTGATGCCCGTCGCGATCGCCAAAGCGGTGAATCTTGTCCTCGATCGACGGGCAGTACCGCGGACCCGCCGCCCCGATGGCGCCCGTGAACAAGGGCGATCGATCCAGCGACGCGCGGATGATCTCATGGCTGTGCGCCGTGGTCCGCGTCATCGCACAGAACAGCTGGGGCAGCGGCCGCCCGCCCCGGGTCATCGGCGACATCGTCCAATGGTCATCATCCGACGGCTGTTCGTCCAGCACCGCCCAGTCGATCGTCCGCCCGTCCAGGCGCGGCGGCGTTCCGGTCTTTAACCGGGCGAGCGGCAGGCCCTGTTCGCGCAGCTGTCGGCCCAGCTCGATGGCCGACCGTTCATCGACGCGCCCGCCGGTGCCCCGCTCCTCGCCGCGAAAGATTCGCCCGCCCAGAAAGGTGCCCGTGGCCAGCACGATCGCCGGGGCCAGCAGTTCGCGCCCGTCGGCAAGTCGGATACCGGCCGCCGCGCCATCCGGATGCCGGATCAGCGCCTCGGCCTCCCCCTCGATCAGGGTCAGCCCGCGCTGAGCCCTCAGCATGGACTGGATGGCGGCGGCATAGCGCACTCGGTCGGCCTGTACGCGCGGCCCCTGAACCGCGGCACCCTTGCTGCGGTTGAGCAAACGGTAATGGATCGCCGCCAGGTCCGCCGCCCGGGCGATCAGGCCGTCCAGCGCATCGACTTCCCGGACCAGATGCCCCTTGCCCAAGCCGCCGATCGCGGGGTTGCACGACATCGCACCCAGTTTCGACAGGTCGAAACTGACCAGCGCCGTGCGCGCACCGCGACGGGCGGCCATGGCCGCCGCCTCGGTTCCGGCATGGCCGCCACCGATCACGATCACGTCGAATGTGCTCATGCCACCGCCGTTATCGCAGCTTGGCGGTCGGGTCAAAATCGGGTTGAGTGTTTCACGTGAAACATCACTTGCCGATGCAGAACCGGCTGAACAACATGTCCAGCATCGCCTCCGTATCCGCCCGCCCCGTTACCCGGTCAAAGGCGAGCCGCGCCGCGCGAAGCTCCTCCGCCAGGATCAGCGGGTCGAACGCGCTACTTGCCGAGCGCACATGATCGGCCGCACCCGCGATCAACGCCGCCTGCCGCCGGTTCAGCACCGTCTCGTCCAGCCTCGGCACCAGTGCCCTGGCCCGTCGGTCCAGCTCGGACCATAGCGTATCCAACCCCTCGCCCCGCGCGGCGGACAGGGGGATGCGCCCTTCCGGCACCTCTGCCCGTTCCGGCACATCGCACCGGGCGTGGATCAGCACCGCGTCCGCAACCGGCGACGGCGCATCCCCCAACCACAACAGGATGTCCGCCGCCGCCATCGCGCTCAACGACCGTTCGATGCCGATGGCTTCGATCGCATCCTCGGTCGCCTCTGCCAGTCCGGCGGTATCGGTGAACAGCCAGGCCAGCCCGCCCTGCTGCACCGGCACCTCGATCCGGTCTCGCGTCGTGCCGGCAATCGGGGAAACAATGGCAGCGTCCCGCTGGGTCAGGGCATTGATCAGCGTCGATTTGCCGGCATTGGGCGGCCCGGCCAGCACGACCCGGATGCCGTCGCGCAATCGTTCGACCGGCGGGTTGGCCAGCACCGCTGCCATCTCGTCCGCCAGCGATGCCGCACCGGTCCGGATCGCATCCAGCGCCGCCGGGTCGGCATCCACATCGCCCTCGTCCCCGTGATCCAGTACGGCCTCGATCCCAGCGGACAGGGTCAGCAGCCGTGCCTGCCACCCCTCCACCCGCCGACGCACCGCGCCCTCGGCACTGGCCAGCGCGGCCCGCCGCTGGCTCTCCGTCTCGGCAGAGAGCAGATCGCCCAGCCCTTCCGCTTCGGTCAGGTCAATGCGGCCATTGGCCAGCGCCCGCCGGGTAAACTCGCCCGGCTCCGCTCGCCGCAATCCGGGCATGGCCGCCAGCACCGCCTCGATCCGGGCCACCACCGCGCGCCCGCCATGAACGTGCAACTCGGCCAGATCCTCGCCCGTTGCTGTCGCTGGTCCGGGAAAGAGCAGGATCAGCGCATCGTCCAGCGGCGATCCATCCGCCGGATCGGTCAACCGGCGCAGCGCCGCCCGGCGCGCCTCGGGCAGGCGCGTGGTCAGCGCAGCCACCGACGCCATCGCATCGGGACCGCTGATCCGGATAACCCCGATGGCCGCGGGCGGCATCCCGCTCGACAGGGCGAAAATGGTGTCCGTCATGCGCTGGCCTTAGCCGATCGGCACGATGATGCGAATTCAGCCGTCGCGCTTTCCACCCATGCCCGCCTCGAACATCCCGCGCCAGAAATTCAGGCCCGCCTCGCCCATCGGGCTCCAGCTGCGCATCATCTGTTCCATCAGTTCGGGGCTCGCCCCCTTTTCCAGCGTGTCGACCATCATCGCGATGTATCGATCATGGACGGGGGTGAAATCGGGAAGGCCCATGGCGCGCCGGGCTTCCTCGGGCGTGCAATCGACCTCGACATTGATCTTCATCGGCGGCCTTTCGGAACAGCATCTGCGCCGGACGAACCCGGCGATGAACGCCGACTATGCGCGGGAAACGAGCCTCTCCGCAATGCCAATACCCGATCCCGTTTCTATTCAAGACAAAACCATTATGCCTCAATAACTTGATCCGCCTTTACACAGGACTGTCCGACACCTGTCCTTATGGTGTCCACAGCTTATCCACAGCCCCCGCGCATGGCCCCGCCGCAAAATCCGGCGCCATCGACGCGCCCGCCATTGTCTGGCTCCATGCCGCTTCCCATAGTCGTTGGCGTCTTCCCCCCGACCGCCGCCCCCCAGGCGAGCGGCATCCCAATCGGAGTATGCTCATGACAGGAACGATCGCCATTCAGCCGCTGGACGGCACGGGCAGCTTCAATGCCTATCTTGCCGAACCGGCGGGCACGCCGCGCGGCGCGATCGTGGTGATTCAGGAGATTTTCGGCGTCAATGCCGGTATCCGCCGCAAATGCGATCGGCTGGCAGAGGCCGGGTATCTGGCCATCGCGCCGGATCTGTTCTGGCGGCTGGAACCGGGGATCGAGCTGGATCCCGATGTCGAACCGGAATTTCAGCGCGCGCTCGACCTGATGGGTCAGTTCGATCAGGATCGCGGCATTCACGATATCAAGGCGACGATCGACGCGGCGCGCGAACGGATTGGCGGCGGCAAGGTCGGCGCCGTCGGCTACTGTCTTGGCGGGCGGCTTGCCTATATGACCGCGGCACGGACGGACGTGGATGCAACCGTCGGCTATTATGCGGTCGGCATCGACAATCTGCTGAACGAAAGCCAGGCGATTTCACGGCCGCTGATGCTGCACATCGCCGGCAATGACGGGTTCGTTCCCGCCGATGTTCAGGCCGCAATGCACGCGGGCCTTGGCGATCATTCGCAGGTCATCCTGCACGACTATCCGGGCGAGGATCACGGCTTTGCCACCGAAATGGGCAAGCGTCGTTCGGAAAGCGCGGCGCAGATGGCGGATCAGCGGACCGCCGAATTCTTCGCCAGCCATATCGGCTGACCCAATGAGAAGGGCGGCGGGATCATCCGCCGCCCCATTCCATGCCGGTGCCTCAGGCGAACAGGCTCAGGATACCCGGCGTTTCACCGCCGCCGACCCATCCTTCATAGATCATGCGGAACGCCACGAACACGATCACCGCCAGGCCGATATAGGCGATCCAGCGATACCGGTCGATCAACTGGGCGATGGCATTGGCGGCCAGGCCCATCAGCGCCACCGACAGCAACAGGCCGACGACCAGGATGCCCGGATGCTCGCGCGCCGCACCGGCGACGGCCAGCACATTGTCCAGGCTCATCGACACATCAGCAACCGCCACGGCCCATGCCGCGCCGACAAAGCTCTTGGCGGGCTTCAGGCCGGAATCCTCGTCTCCCGAAACTTCCGGCGATCCGGCGCTCTGCCCCGCACCCTCCCGGATTTCCCGCCAGAATTTCCAGCTGACCCACAACAGCAAAAGGCCGCCGGCAAAGATCAGGCCGACAATGCCCATCAGCCAGCTGACGATCAGCGCAAAGGCGATGCGCAGCACCAGCGCCGCGCCAATGCCGATCAGGATCACCTTCTTGCGCTGATCCGCGGGCAATCCGGCGGCCAGCGCACCGACGACGATCGCATTGTCGCCGGCCAGCACCAGGTCGATCATCAGCACCGAACCGAATGCAGCCAGCGCCGCCGGCTCACCCAGGTTGGAAAAATCCTTGACGATGTTGGCCCAGATGTCGGCGGGCGACCCCAGCCCCTGGGCGGCAACGGCAGCATGATAGAACAGATCGAGCATTCCGCGCTCCTAATGACGATGGCGGCCACCGCCAAGCGGAACCGCCATCGTCTGAACATTGCTGGCTTCTATGGGTTGCAGGCGATGGTGCCACCGCCTGCAAAACGCATCACTGATTCATGGAATCGAAGAAATCGTCGTTCGACTTGGAATCCTTCATCTTGTCGAGCAGGAAGTCCATGGCGTCGGTCGTGCCCATCTGCATCAGGATGCGGCGCAGGACCCACATCTTGGACAGCTTGGACTTGTCGACCAGCAGCTCTTCCTTGCGGGTGCCGGACTTGCCGACGTCCATCGCCGGGAAAATGCGCTTGTCGGCAACCTTGCGGTCCAGCACGATTTCCGAATTGCCCGTGCCCTTGAACTCTTCAAAGATCACTTCGTCCATCTTGGACCCGGTATCGATCAGCGCGGTGGCGATGATGGACAGCGAACCGCCCTCTTCGATGTTGCGGGCGGCACCAAAGAACCGCTTGGGCCGCTGCAGCGCATTGGCATCGACACCGCCGGTCAGCACCTTGCCCGATGACGGGACGACGGTGTTGTACGCGCGGCCAAGCCGGGTGATCGAATCCAGCAGGATGACGACATCCTTCTTGTGCTCGACCAGGCGCTTGGCCTTTTCGATGACCATTTCGGCGACCTGCACGTGACGCGTGGCGGGCTCGTCAAAGGTGGAGCTGACCACCTCGCCCTTCACGCTGCGCTGCATGTCGGTCACTTCCTCGGGCCGCTCGTCGATCAGCAGGACCAGCAGGAACACCTCGGGGTGATTGTCGGTGATCGCCTTGGCGATGTTCTGCAGCATCACCGTCTTGCCGACGCGCGGCGGCGCGACGATCAGCGTGCGCTGACCCTTGCCCTGCGGGCTGACGATATCGATGACGCGGGCGGACTTGTCCTTCTGCGTCGGGTCGAACGGGTCCAGCTTCAGCTTCTGGTCGGGATAAAGCGGGGTCAGGTTGTCGAAATTGACGCGGTGGCGCACCGCATCGGGATCGTCGAAATTGACCTTGTTCAGCTTGGTCAGCGCGAAATAGCGTTCGCCGTCCTTGGGCGCGCGAACCTCGCCCTCCACGGTATCGCCGGTGCGCAGGCCGAATTTGCGGACCTGATTCGGGCTGACATAGATGTCGTCGGGACCGGCCAGGTAATTGGCCTCGGGCGAGCGCAGAAAGCCAAAGCCGTCCTGCAGCACTTCGATGGTGCCTTCGCCCATGATCTGTTCGCCGTTATCGGCCTGCGCCTTCAGGATGGCGAACATCAGGTCCTGCTTGCGCAGCGTCGAGGCGCTTTCCACGCCCAGCGCTTCGGCCATGCCGACCAGTTCGGCCGGCGGTGTCTTTTTCAAATCTTTAAGGTGCATCGGATGAATCCGTAGGAGCTTGGGGGGAAATGCCGGCGCAGTTCAGGACGAACGCGCACTGGGCGGGCAAGAAAGCGGGACAGGGGCGGTGAATGGCCGCCACCCGCTATCCCTTCAGGTAAGCGGCCCGCCCTGCCCCGTCAAGCGGATCAGAAGGGCTGAACGATGGCCAGAATGACGATCAGCGTGACAGCCAGCGCCGGCACCTCGTTCAGCATCCGCAGCTGGCGGGGTTTCAACGACGCCCGCCCCTTGGCCAGGCCCTTGGCATAGGCGACCGCCCAGCCATGATATCCGGACAGCAGGACGACGATCAGCAGCTTGGCATGCAGCCATCCCAGCCCCGGCTGCCCGTCGAACAGGCCCAGATGCGCCGCCAGGACCAGCCCCAGCACCCACACCAGGATCAGGCTGGGCGTCAGGATCATCTTGCGCAGCTTTGCCTCGCGCTCGATCCAGCGCGCGGGTTCCGCCGGATCGCCCAGCCCTTCCTGATGATGGACCAGATAACGCGGCAGGATGAACAGCCCGGCCATCCAGAAAATGACGAAGATCAGATGCGCTGCCTTCACCCATGGATAGGCAAGGCCCAGAAATCCCGTCACGACGTCTTTCCTCCACGCAGTCTGGCCAGCGCCTGCTCGACATGAGCGATCGGCGTATCCTGCTGGATGCCATGGCCCAGGTTGAACACATGCGGCCGGTCGCCCAGCGCATCGACAATCCCGTCAATCGCATCGTCCAGCACCGCGCCGCCCGCAATCAGCGCCAGCGGATCCAGGTTCCCCTGCACCGGCATCCCGGCGGGCAACGCAGCGGCGGCCCAGCGCGGATCGACCGTCTCGTCCAGCCCGACCGCATCGGCCCCGGTTTCGCGGGCATAGGCGGCCAGCTTGCCACCCGCCCCCTTGGGAAAGGCGATAATCGGCGCGTCGGGATGCAGCGCCTTCAGCCCCGCGACGATCCGCGCGGTCGGCGCGATGACCCATCGTTCGAACTGTGCGGGGCTCAGCGATCCGGCCCAGCTGTCGAACAATTGCACCGCATCGACGCCCGCCTCGATCTGCTTGGCCAGATAAGCGATGGTCATCGCCTCGATCCGGTCGACCAGCGCCTGCATCAATCCGGGATCGGCATGGGCCAGCCGCCGCGCCTCGGCCTGTTCGCGGCTGCCCTGTCCGGCGATCATATAGGTCGCAACGGTCCACGGGCTGCCCGCAAAGCCCAGAAAGGTCGTGCTGGCCGGCAATGCCGCCCGCACGCCGCGCACGGTGGCATAAACGGGGTCCAGCGCCGATGCGTCCTCGATCAGCGTGTCCAGCGTCGCGCCATCGGTAATGGTGGGGGCCAGGCGGGGACCTTCCCCGGTTTCGAACCACAGCTTCTGGCCCAGGGCCATCGGCACGACCAGAATGTCGGAAAACAGGATCGCACCGTCGAACCCGAACCGGCGGATCGGCTGAATGGTGATTTCCGTCGCCGCCTCCGGATCCATGGCCAGTGCCAGGAAGCCGCCCTTCTCCGCCCGCAACGCCCGATATTCCGGCAGATAGCGGCCGGCCTGCCGCATGAACCAGACGGGGGGAGGATCACGCCGCTCGCCGCGCAGAACGGCCAGCAGGGACTTGTCGGTCGGGGAATCGGACAGAGCGGGCTCTCCCATCTATAAAAGTAAAAGAAATAGAATCTGGTTGAAGTGATGGTTGGTCCGTGGACAGGGCGGAATTAGCCGCTCGTGCCGGAAATGCCAACAGCTTGACGTTGGCGGACGGCGAGAACGCGGCGATTCACCCGCTCTGTCCACATCGTCCACATTCTGTGGATAACATCATCCCCCTGTCGACGGGGATGTGGACAATCGCCCGCTTATCCACGCCTCGATGCGGCTTGGCGGAAGGGCGGGGTTGCGCTAGCGCTTGTTCGCCCGCTTATCCACAGGAGCATCGACAGCGCCCGTGCAACTGCATCTCCACCTGCTCTCGGACTCGACCGGCGAGACGCTGGAGAATATCGCAAAGGCCGCGCTTGCGCAGTTCGACGATGTCGAGACGATCCGCCATTTCTGGCCGATGGTGCGCTCCGAAACGCATCTTGAGCGCATTCTTCAGGAAATCGCCCAGAAACCGGGCTTGGTGCTGTTCACGCTGGTGAACCGCGACATTCGCCGGATGCTGGAAACCCGCTGCATGGCGCTCGGCCTGCCGCTGGTCGCGCCGCTCGATGCGGTCAACGACGCGCTGACCAGCCTGCTGGGTCAGGAAATGAAGGCGCGGCCGGGGCGTCAGCACGCGCTGGACGCGGCCTATTTCGCGCGCGTCGATGCGATCCAGTGGACCATCGCGCATGACGACGGCGTCGGATGGGACGATTGGGAGGATGCCGACATCCTTCTGGCCGGCGTGTCCCGATCGTCAAAAACGCCGACCAGCATCTATCTGGCCAATCGCGGGTACAAGACGGCGAACATTCCCATCGTGATCGAAAGCCCGCCGCCCCCTGCCCTGTTCACCCTGCACCGGCCGCTGATCGTCGGCCTGACGACCAGTGCGGAACGGCTGATCCAGGTGCGGCGCAACCGCCTGCTGTCGCTCAATCAGGCCCCGGAAACCGCCTATGTCGATCAGGATGCGGTGAACCGGGAGGTCGCCTATGCCCGGCGGATGTTCGCTGACAATGGCTGGCCGGTCATCGACGTCACCCGCCGTTCGATCGAGGAAACGGCCGCCGCCATCGTCACCCTCTATCAGGATCGCCAGAACCCGTCGTGACGCTCGTCCTTGCATCGACCAGCCAGTCCCGCCGCGCCATGCTGACCGCGGCGGGCGTGCCGCATGAGGCGCTGGCCAGCGGCGTGGACGAAGATCCCGTCAAGCAGGCGCTGATCGCCCGCGGCGCGCCGCACCGCGACATCGCCGATGCGCTGGCCGAGCTGAAGGCGGTGAAGGTCAGCCTGATGATCCCGCCTGCCCTGGTGCTGGGCGGGGATTCGGTCGTCGCGCTCGACGATGGCCGGTTGCTCGACAAACCGGAAAGCCGGGAACAGGCGGCGGAGCATCTGCGGATGCTGTCGGGCCGCACCCATGATCTGTGGTCCGCCGCCGTGATCGCTGAACAGGGGCGCGCGGTGTGGCGCTTCGTCGATCGCGCCCGCCTGACCATGCGTCCGCTCAGCGAGGTGTTCATTCAGGGCTATCTGGATGCCGAATGGCCCGCCATCGCGGGATGTGTCGGCTGTTACCGGATGGAGGGGCCGGGGGTTCAACTGTTCGCCCGGGTGCAGGGCAGCCATTTTACCATCCTGGGCATGCCGATGCTGCAAATTCTGGATTATCTGCGCACTCGCGGGGAAATGACGTCATGACTGTCCGTGCCGAAGTGATCGGCGATCCCATCGCGCATTCGAAATCGCCGATGATCCACCGGTTCTGGATCGACGCCCTTGGCCTCGATGCCGATTATCGCGCCGTCCATGTGACGCCGGACCGGCTGGGCGATTATCTGTCCGCCGCGCTGGCCGATCCCGACTGGCGCGGGTGCAACGTCACCATCCCGCACAAGCTGGCGATCATGGATCATGTAGATGATCCCGGCGACATTCGCGGCACCATCGGCGCGATGAACACCCTGCTGCGTCAGCCGGATGGCGGCGTGATCGGCACCAACACCGATGCCGCCGGATTCTATGCCCCCATCGCCGATTTCGACCTTGAGGGCGCGCCCGTTGCCGTGATCGGCGCGGGCGGCGCGGCGCGGGCCGTGCTCTATGCCCTCAAACAGGCGGGCGTGGGCGATGTGACGATGCTCAACCGTTCCCCGCTCAAGGCGATGGGCCTGCTTTCCGTCTTCGGCCTGCGGGGTCAGGTGCTGCCGCTGGATGCGCCGGTGCCGCCCGTCGCGCTGCTGGTCAACGCCAGTTCGCTGGGGATGACCGGTCAGCCGCCCCTGTCCGTCGATTTGGGCGCCCTGCCCGACGATGCGCTCGTCTATGACGCGGTGTATGCGCCGCTTGAAACCGGCCTGCTGGCGGCGGCGCGGGCGCGCGACCTGGAAACGGTGGATGGCCTCGAAATGCTGATCGGCCAGGCGGCGATCGCGTTCGAACTGTTTTTCGGCGCTGTGCCGCCGCGCGACCGGGACGATGAACTGCGCGCCCTGTTGACCGCATGACGTCATCGCGGCGCCCCGGCCCGCTGATCCTTGGCCTGACCGGCTCGATCGGCATGGGCAAATCCACCGTGGCCGCGATGTTCCGCGACCAGGGCGTGCCGGTGTTCGATGCCGATGCCGCCGTTCATGTGCTTCAGGGGCCGGGCGGCGCGATCCTGCCCGCGATCGAGGCGGCGTTTCCCGGCACCACTGGTCCGGGCGGCGTCGACCGGGCATTGCTCGGCGCAACGGTGTTCGGCAACGACGATGCGATGCGGCGGCTGGAGGGGATCGTCCATCCGGCCGTAGCGGCGGAGCGCCGCGCCTTTCTGGCCGCCCATGCCCATGCGCCCCTGGTCGTGCTGGATATCCCGCTCCTGTTCGAAACCGGCGGCGAGTCGCAGGTGGATCTGGTCGCCGTCGTCTCTGCCCCGGCCCCCGTTCAGCGCGCGCGCGTGCTTGCCCGGCCCGGCATGACGCCCGAAAAATTCGATGCCATCCTGTCGCGTCAGATGCCGGATGCGGAAAAAAGGGTGCGGGCCGATCATCTTATCCCGACGGGCGGCACGTTGGCCGAAACAAGCGACGCCGTGCGTGCCCTGATCGCTTGCCTGTCGGGCCGGACGGGTGAATAATCTGCGGGATGAGGGAAATCATCTTCGACACCGAAACCACGGGACTCAGCTTTTCGGCCGGGGACCGGCTGGTGGAAATCGGGTGCGTCGAAATGATCAACCGGGTCGAAACCGGCCGGGTCTTTCACGCCTATGTGAACCCGGAGCGCCCCATGCCCGCCGCGGCACAGGCGGTTCACGGCCTGTCCGATGCCTTTCTGGCCGACAAGCCGCTGTTCACCGACATTGTCGACGATCTCCTCGCCTTTATCGACGGCGATGCGCCGCTGGTCGCCCATAACGCCTCGTTCGACTTCGGCTTTCTGAACGGCGAACTTGGGCTGTGCGGCCGCCCCATCGTCCCGCTCGACCGGATGGTGGATACCCAGGCGATTGCCCGCGTCCGCCATCCCGGGGCCAAGCACAGCCTGGATGCGCTGTGCGCCCGGTACGGCATCGATCAAAGCCGGCGGACCTTTCACGGCGCGCTGCTCGATGCGCAGCTTCTGGCCCAGGTTTATGTCGAACTGTCCGGCGGGCGACAGATCGGCCTTGGCCTTTCCGAGGAACGCAGCGACGCGATCGCCGTTTCTGATGCCTTGGTCGAACAGGTTGTCCGGCCGCCCCGTCATTTCGCGCCTTCTGAGGAGGAGCTGGCGCGCCATCGGCGCTTCGTCGCCGATCTCACCTCGCCTCTCTGGGGGGAGGAAACCGTTCACTAGAGGCTGTCTCCGGGCCGCTTGTCGCGCCTGGTTCAGCGTCCAAAATCATTGGAGAATGCCATGGAAATCCGTGTCTCGGGCCATCAGGTCGATACCGGCGCCGCCCTTAAGGAACATGTCGCGACCCGGCTTCAGGGAATTGCCGACAAATATTTCTCGCGCGCGCTATCGGCTCAGGTCACCTTCGGCCGCGGGCCGCATGACAACGGATTTACCTGTGATGTCGTCGCCCATGTGATGCAGGGGCTGATCCTCAAGGCATCGAACATGGCGATGGAGGCGCATCTGTCGTTCGATGGTGCCGCCGACAAGATCGAAAAGCAGCTGCGCCGATACATGCGCCGCCTGAACGACCGCCATGCCAGCGATGCGATCGCAGCGGCCGAAACCTTTGCCTATGACAATGCCGGCTACACCGTGTTCACCGTGCCGGCCGACGATGTGGAAGAGGCGCCGGAACCCGCCGATGCGCCGGTCATCATCGCCGAAACCCGGGTCGATGTGCCCGATGCCAGCGTGTCGGACGCGGTGATGATGCTCGACCTGCGCAATACCAACGCCCTGTTGTTCAAGAATGTGGGGACGGGCGCGTTCAACATGGTGTATCGCCGCCACGACGGCACCATCGGCTGGGTCGAACCGAACCGGGCCTGACCGAACGACGGAAGAACCAGTTTAACGCCATGCACAACCTGTCCGATCTGATCGACCCCGGCTGCGTCTTTGCCGGGGTCCATATTCCGACACGAAAGGCGCTGTTCCAGTTTCTGGGCACTCAGGCTGAACAGCAGTTCGGCCTGAACGCCCGGCTGGTGACCGATGCTCTGGGTGACCGGGAAAAGCTGGGCTCGACGGGCTTTGGGGGCGGCTTTGCCATGCCGCACGCCCGCCTGCCCCAGGTCGGCCGGGTGCGCGGCCTGTTCGTTCAGCTTGCCGCGCCGATCGATTTCGGCGCGGTGGACGATCTGGGCGTCGATCTGGTCTGTGCCCTTCTGTCCCCCGAACAATCGGGTGCCCGGCACCTGAAGGCGCTGGCGCTGGTGTCGCGCACCTTTCGCGACCGCACGGTGCGCGAACAGCTGCGCGGCGCCCAGTCGCGCGATGCGATGCTTGCCCTTCTGAACGCGATTGATGCCCGCGACGCCGCCTGATCCGGCCGCCGGGGGACAACATGGGGCGGCGGCGCATTTTCGTGCGCTCGAATCGCTCTATGCCGCCGCACCCATCAACCGGTTGTTCCTGTCGCGGCTGGAAATCCCGGAACTGGGCGTGGCGCGCATCCATTTCGAACTGGACGAACGCTATTTCCACGCAGCCGGCGCAGCGCACGGCACCAGCTATTTCAAGATGCTGGACGACGCCGCCTTCTATGCCGCGAACAGCCGGGTCAGCGACCGCTTCCTGCTGACCACCAGCTTCAACCTGTTCTTCACCCGGCCGTTGCGAAAGGGGCCGGTGATTGCCGAGGGCCGCTGGATCAGCGGCGAACGGCGCGTCTATGTTGCCGACGCCCGCCTGATTGACGCTGATGGCGAGGAAGCGGCGCGGGGCACCGGCACGTTCATGCGGTCGCAGATCGCGCTGGCCACCCTTCCCGGCTATCGCCTTGCCGACTGACATGGCCCGGCTGACCGCCCAGTTCCGCGTCCAGGCGCTGGTCCGCCGGGTCCATGCCGCTGGCGGATCGGCGATGGTGCTGGCGCGCGGGGATGAAACGGCCGGCGCGCTGCTGATCATCGCGGGCGATCGCGGCACGGGCTGGCAATGTTTCGAACGCGGCCTCGATGCCACGGGCCATCCCGCTGCCATCGCCAGCGGCCCGGCCGATGCCGACGATTCTGCGCTTGCCGAATATTGGCAGCGACGGCGGCGAAACGATCCTGACCTCTGGGTGGTCGAGGTGGATGTCGCGCAGGCGGAACGGTTCGCCGCTGAAACGATCCTGTCGGGTTGACATTCCGCAGTGCGAAATGGATAGGCCCGCGCAATGAATTCGCGTTGTGCTGGCCGGGGTGCGATCCCGCCAGTGACGCAGTCGGGGGGTTGCCCGGTTTCGTGGTTCCGGTGAACGGAACAATGCGAAGCACGCGCTCTCACCGCACATTGACAGTTTCGAATGTCCTTTTCTGCCCGCGCGGCGATCTCGTCCGCGCTCCTCCTCGGCACCGCAATTCTGGGTGGTGCCTCAGTCCCCGGCCGGGCCGTCACCCCTGAAGCCGTCGTGGACAAACCCCTGCCCGTGACGGGCAGTCTTTCCCGCGAAGCCGTGCCCATGATGGGCCCTTCTGCCGAAATCGTGCAGCCGCTGCCGGCCGAAACGCCCGCTCCGGATGCCGATGATGCCACCGACGGCGCCGACGATCTGTCCTTCGACACGCTGGCCGCAGCCGTCGAGGCGCAGGAAACGCCCCGCGATCTGGACGAAGAGCTGCGCTGCCTCGCCACCGGCATCTATTTCGAGGCAAAGGGCGAGCCGCTGTCCGGCCAGCTTGCCGTTGCCAAGGTCATCCTGAACCGCACCGAATCGGGCCGGTTCCCCCGCAATGTGTGCAGCGTGCTGACCCAGCCGGGCCAGTTTTCGTTCGTGCGCGGCGGCCGGATGCCCAGCGTCAACACTGACAGCCGCAGCTGGCGCACCGCCGTCGCCGTGGCACAGGTGGCGACCGACGATCATTGGGCGAACCCGATGCCCGGCGCGCTCTATTTCCATGCCCGCACCGTCTCGCCGGGCTGGCGTCTGGCGCGGCTCGGCGCGGTCGGCAATCACGTCTTTTATCGCTAAGGCGTTGCTGACCTCTGGTCAGTGTTCCAATTTTGTTCTAGTCATGGGCGATGCGTAGCGTATCGTCGCCCCTGACAGACACTCCGGCCGCCGACCCCCCGTTGGCGGCCGGGGTTGCTCGCGGTGTGACGCGGCTGTTCCTCAATCACGATCTGGCGACGCTGGGCGAGGTTTCGTTGCCCGGCGGGCGGCGTGCCGATCTGATGGCGGTCGATTCGCGGGGCGGCATCGTGATTGTCGAGATCAAGGTCAGCCGGGCCGATCTGCTCGGCGACGGAAAATGGCCGGATTACCTCTGCTGTTGCGACCGCTTCTACTGGGCCGTGCCTGCCGGTTTCGATCTGTCGCCGCTGATGGGCGATGCGTTCCTGCCGGAACGCACCGGCATCATCGTGGCCGACCGCTATGGCGCGGCGATTGTCAGAGAGGCGCACAGCGTCCCCCTGGCCGCTGCCACGCGCAGGAAACTGACGCTCGGCTTTGCCCGCCGGGCCGCCCGGCGGGTCACCGCGCTGATCGACCCCGACGCCCCGGCCGTCGAAACGCTGGGGTGATCGCCCCTGCCCTTGCCCGATCAGCCGGTGGGGCCGGAAACCGCCGCCGCCTTGGGCTTGGGCGCCGTTTCGATCAGCCGCAACAGCACCGGGTTGCGCGAATCGCTCTTGGCATAATCGCGCGCAGAACTGCCCGACATGTTGTCGGTCTTGTCCGGATCGGCCCCCGCTGCCAGCAACGTGCGAACCATGTCGACATTGCGCAGCTGCACCGCCCGGATCAGCGGCGTTTCGCCGCGGGCATTGCCCTGATTGAAATTGGCCTTGTACCGGACCAGCACGTCGATCGCCTCGGGAAAGTTCTGCTCCACCGCCAGCATCGCGGCCGTATTGCCCTGCCCGTCCTGCACGTTCGGATTGCCGCCATTCGCGAGCAACAGCCGGACGAACAGCAGGTTGCGCTTCTTGACCGCGATGTGCAGCCCGGCCTCACCCGTCGACCGGTCGCGCGTGTCGATGATGCGCTGCCCCGGCTGGCCCAGGATTTCGCGGACCTTGCCCAGCTCGCCATCCCGAACGGCTTCCAGAAACTGATGGCTTTTCGACGTTTGCTGTGCGGCAACGGGGGCGGCAGCCGCGATCGCCACCATGACCGGGGCGGCGAAATGGATCCAACGCATCTATTCAGACTCTCAACCGATGACCTTGAGTTCGCGTCCCTATCAGATCATGGCTGATCGCACCATGAATCAAGCCCCGTTTCGCACCGCCCTGTTCGCCCTCGCGCTCGGCCTTGCCGCGTGCAGCCAGCCCAGCCAGTCCCCCCCGCTGGAAGGGGCCAGGATCGGCGGCCCCTTCGCCCTGACCGGCGCTGACGGCCGCACCGTGCGCGACACTGATTTCGCGGGCAAATACCGCATCGTCTATTTCGGCTATACCTATTGCCCCGATGTCTGCCCGGTCGACATGGCCAATATCGGTCAGGGGGTGAAGCTGTTGGCAAAGTCTGATCCGGATGCCGCATCGCGCGTCGTGCCGATCTTCATCTCGATCGACCCCGCCCGCGATACGCCCGAAGTGGTCGGCAAATTCGCCGCCAATTTCGGCGACACCGTCGTCGGGCTGACAGGGACGCCGGAACAGATCGCCGCCGTCGCCAAAAGCTATGCCGCCATCTATTCCAAGGAAGGCGATCCCAAGGCGAAGGATTATCTGATGAGCCACACCAACATCGCCTATCTGATGGGCCCGGATGGCAAGCCGATCGCGCTCCTGCCCGCCGAACAATCGGGGCAGGCCGTAGCGGACGAGCTGGGCAAATGGGTGAAATGACCGGCGACCGCTTCTGGGAAGACCGGCCGCTCGACCAGCTTGACCGCGCGCAGTGGGAGGCGCTGTGCGACGGTTGCGGCAAATGCTGCCTGCACAAGCTGGAGGACGAGGATAGCGGTGTCCTCTACGCCACCAATGTCGCGTGCAAATTGCTCGACCGCAAACAGGGACAGTGCACCGATTATCGCAATCGCCGCGCTTATGTGCCCGAATGTGTCCGGCTCAGCGCGGCCAATGTCGATCGCATCGAATGGCTGCCCCGCACCTGCGCCTATCGCCTGCGCGCGGCGGGCGAACCGCTGCCCGAATGGCATTATCTGGTCTGCGGCGATCGGGAAGCGGTGCACCGCGCCGGCGAATCGACGCGCGGCTGGACGGTATCCGAACTGGATGTCGGCGATCTCGAACATCATCTGGTCGATCGCGAACTGTGACCGCCGCCATTCAGGTGCGGCGCCATCCCCGTGCCCGGCGCATGAAGCTGGCGGTCGATCCGCTCGACGGCACCGTCACCCTCACCCTGCCGCCCCGCGCGGCCCTGGCCCCGGCGCTCGCCTGGGCACAGGGGCAACAGGGCTGGATCGCCGCGCAACAGGCGCGGGTACAGGGGACGCTGGCCATCGCCGACGGCACGCGCCTGTCGCTTGAGGGGGCAGAGGTCACCATCCGCTGGACCGGCCCGCGCCGTCATGCCCCGGAACTGGCCGATGGCGTGCTCGGCTGTGGCGGCCCGCCCGAACGAACGGGCGCGCGCGTGCTCCGCTGGCTACAGGATCGGGCTCTGCTTCGGCTCAGCGAGGATACTGCCAATTATGCCGCTCGCGCGGGCGTCCATGTCGCCGGGGTCGGCATCGGCGATCCCCGCCGCCGCTGGGGCAGCTGTGCGTCCAGCGGCATGATCCGCTATAGCTGGCGGCTGATCCTTGCCCCGCCCGATGTGCGCCGCGCGGTTGCCGCGCACGAGGTGGCGCATCGCCTGCACATGAACCACGGCCCGGCCTTTCACCGGGCGTGGGAGGCGCTGTACGGCACCGATCCCGCCCCTGCCATGGCCTGGCTGCGCCGCAACGGGCGGCACCTGCACCGGATTACGGCCTGATCGTCATTCCTCGCCGGTCGGCGGGCGCTGCGTCGGGCGGGCGACCGGCGGCGGCTCGCGATATCGGGGCTGCGGCTGGGGTGTCGGCACGGTCGTGATGATGCGCTGCGGACCCGGCGCGGGTTCGCGCGCTGGCCGCTGTTCCCCGCCCGTCCCCTTGGTCGCCCGGTCCAGGAAATCGTCGAAACTCTCGTCCTGCTGCGGGCCGGGCTGCCGGTCGTCGCCGGGATAGCCGGACCCGGCCCCCTCGCCCACCGGATTACCGTCCTCATCCACGAAACTGCCATTGTCCGGCGATCCGTAATAGGATTCGGCATCCGGTTCGGTCTGCCATTCGGGCAGCGTGACTTCGGTGGCAAAGGGGACGACGGGCCGGTTGGCAACGGCGGGCTTCATGAACGAGGCAAAGGCGCGGGCGGGCGCCGTCCCCCCCTGCAACCCGTTGACGGCGCGCGCATCGTCGCGGCCCATCCATACCCCGGTCGTCAGCCCGCTGGAAAAGCCCAGGAACCATCCATCCTTGTTGGAACTGGTCGTCCCGGTCTTGCCGGCCACCGGCCGGCCGATCTGCGCTGCCTTGCCGGTGCCGGTGTTGACCGCGGTCTGCAACAGGTCGGTCATCTGCGCCGCGACGAACGGGGCGACCAGCACGCGCGACGTATCCACTTCCTGGGAATAGATGGTGACGCCGTTCGCGGTCACGCGCGTGATGCCATATGGGGCGACGGCCACGCCGTTCTGCGCCACCGATGCAAAGGCGCGCGTCATGTCGATCAGGCGCACGTCGGCGGTGCCCAGCACCATGGCGGGCTGGGTATTGATCGGCGACGTGACCCCGAACCGGCGGGCCATGTCCGCGACGGTGCCAAAGCCGACTTCCTCGCCCAGCTTGGCGGCGATGGTGTTCAGTGAATAGGCAAAGGCGGTGCGCAGCGTCACGTCGCCCACAAACCGGCCATTGCTGTTGCGCGGGCTCCATCCGTTGATGGTGACGGGTTCGTCCACCACCATGTCGTCGGGCTTGTACCCCGCCTCCAGCGCGGCAAGATAGACGAACAGCTTGAACGCCGACCCCGATTGCCGCTGCGCCTGGGTCGCGCGGTTGTAGATGGAGGTGACGTAATCGGTGCCGCCCACCATGGCCCGCACCGCGCCGTCCGAATCGAGCGAAACCAGTGCACCCTGCGCCCCGCGGGGCACGTTGCGGTCGATCGCTTCGTCCGCCGCGCGCTGCATGTTCAGGTCGATGGTCGTCCACACCTCCAGCGGCGCCTCGCGTTCGTCGATCAGCAGTTCCAGCTGCGGCAACGCCCAGTCGGTGAAATAACGCACGCTGTTCTCGCGCGGCTGCGGGATCAGCCGCACCTCGCTGGGCGTGGTCGCATTGGCCTCTGCCTGACTGATCGCGCCGGTTTCGACCATCAGGTCCAGGACAACCCCGGCCCGGCCCACCGCCGCCTCTGCATCGGCGGACGGGGAATAACGGGACGGCGCCTTGACCAGCCCGGCGATCACCGCCGCCTCGCCCAGCGACAATTCGGTGGCGGGATGGCCAAAGAACCGCCGCGACGCCGCATCGATGCCATAGGCGCCGCCGCCGAAATAGACCTTGTTCAGGTACAGCTCCAGGATCTGTTCCTTGCTGAACTTGCGCTCCAGCGCCAGCGCCAGCACCATTTCCTGCAGTTTGCGGCTGACATCATATTTGTTGGACAGGAATATCGTCCGCGCCACCTGCTGCGTGATGGTGGACGCGCCCTGCAACCGGCGGCCATTGCCCCAATTGTCCCAGGCGAATTTGGCGATGCGCGCCAGTGCGACCGGATCGACGCCGGGATGGTTTTCGAACCGGCGATCCTCCACCGCAATCATCGCCTCGCGCATCGGGCGCGGGATCTGGTCGTGCGGGATCCATTCGCCATAGCTGGGGCCAAGCGACAGGATCACCGATCCGTCCGCCGCGCGCACGCGGATCATCTGGCCATTGGGCGATGATTTCAGCGCCTCGTAACTCGGCAGCGATGCCCGCGCGGAATAAACGGCGATGATCAGCGCGATCAGCGCGGCGATGCCGATGGCCGCACCGATGCCGACCGCCCACAGCAAGATGCGCCGCCAGCGGGAAGGATTTGCCGATGTCTTGCGCTTTACCATGGATGACGCGGTGAATAGGCCGCGCGCGGGCGGCAAACAAGCGCCCTTTCGGGCACCATGACGTCAGTCCGCGTCGCGCGGCCGGAATTCCAGTGCGACGGAGTTGATGCAATAACGCAGGCCCGTGGGCGGCGGGCCGTCGGGGAACACATGGCCCTGATGCCCGTCGCACCGCGCACAGACACATTCCACCCGCACCATGCCATGGCTGGTGTCGCGATGATTGGTCAGCGCGTCCTCGGTGATCGGCTGGGTAAAGCTGGGCCAGCCCGATCCGCTGTCATATTTGTCGGCGCTGTCGAACAAGGGCTGGCCGCACCCGGCACAGACATAGATGCCATCGCCCTTGTTGTCGGTCAGCGCGCCGGCAAAGGCCCGCTCGGTCCCCGCCTGACGCAGCACCTGATAGGCGGCGGGGGACAGGCGATCGCGCCATTCGGCATCGGACAGGATCAGTTTTTCCATAGGGGCGATGTGTGGTGCCGCACGTGGATCGTCAATCGTCCGCCGCGCTTGTATTCGCACGCTCGGCGGTTCATCGACAGGGTCATGCACAGCCGAAAGGGGCAGATCGACCGCGATTTCGCGCTGCTGTTCGCCGTGATGCTGGTCATCGCGGCGGGCAATACCGCGCTGCAATCGGTGTTGCCCGCGCTCGGCCGCTCGCTGGGTGTGGCGGACAGCGCGGTTGCGGCGGCCTTTTCCGTCTCGGCGCTGCTCTGGGTGGTGGCGGCGCCGTTCTGGGCGCGGCGGGCCGACCGGCAGGGGCGCCGGGCGATGGTGCTGCTCGGCATCTGGGGCTTTACCGCCTCGATCCTCGTCTGCGGCCTGTTCCTGATGGCCGGGATCAACGGCTGGATCGCGCCGGTCACTGCCTTTGTCTTCTTTGTCGGCGGGCGGCTGATCTACGGGATGTTCGGCGCGGCGGCCCCGCCGGCGGTGCAGGCCATCGTCGCCGCGCGCACCAGCCGCGCGGATCGCACCCGCGCGCTCGCCCTGATCGGTTCCGCCTTTGGCCTTGGCACCATCCTTGGCCCGGCCTTTGCGCCCTATCTCGTCCTCGGGTCCGTCGGCGGCGTGGAAATCGGCCTTTCCGGTCCGGCCTTCATGTTCGCGCTGGTCGGCGCGGTCGTCGGGCTGACGGTCATGCGCCTGCTGCCGGTTCAGGGGATGGGCGATCCCGCGGCAAAGGGCGCGGCCAACAGCTATCCCAGCATCGGCGGACAAAGCTCGGGCGCGGCCGTCACCGCCGCGCTGGCCGATGCGGGGGAACAGCTCGGCTATTTCGATCCGCGCATCCGCATCTGGACGATCATCGGCCTGGTCGCCGGCCATGCCCAGGCCATGGCCGGACAGGCCATCGGCTTCCTGATCATCGACCGGCTGGCGCTGGCGCCCTCGGCGGCGCTGGAACCGACCGGCATCGTCCTGATGATGGGGGCGGGGGCTGCGCTGCTGGTGCAATGGGGGATCATCCCCATCCTCAACCTGTCGCCCCGCGCGCTGGTGCTGTGGGGCAGCCTGCTGGCCGCCATTGGCTGTGCGTGGATCGCGCTGGCCAATGGCCTTTATCCCATCGCCACCGGCTTTGCCCTCGCCTCGATGGGATTCGGTTTTGTCCGGCCGGGCTTCACCGCCGGTGCCTCGCTGGCGGTGGGCGCATCGGCACAGGGATCAGTGGCTGGCAAGGTCACGTCGATCAACGGCGCGGCCTTTGTCCTTGGCCCATCGATCGGGGTGGCGATGTACGAGCTATGGCGGCCGCTGCCCTATGGCGTTGCGGCCGCCGCGCTGCTCCTGCTGCTCGGCTATGCGCTCATCCAGTTCCGCCGGGCCTAGCGCCTATCCCTTCGGCCCGCGCCCCTCGACCATGCCGGGTGCGATGAACCCGATCGGCTGGATCGCCATCGCCCCCTGTTTCAGCCGGTCGGACATGGCGCGATATTCCTCCTCCATGTCCGGCGTCACCGATGCGCGCGATTCGCCGATGGCGGCATCGAAATGCGCCGCCGTCACCGCCACCGCATCCAGCCGCTCGCGCAGCGCGATCAGGCCCGCACGCCGCACCACATCCTCCAGGTCCGCGCCAGTATATTGCGGCGTCCGCCGGGCAATGTCGTCCAGGTCAACGTCATCGGCCAGCGGCATCTTTTCCGTCTGGATTTTCAGGATGCGTGCCCGCCCCGCCTGATCCGGCACGCCGACATAGATCAGCTCGTCGAACCGCCCCGGCCGCAGCAGCGCGGGATCGATCAGGTTGGGCCGGTTCGTCGCGCCGATCAGGACGACCGACTGCAATTCCTCCAGCCCGTCCATCTCGGCCAGGATGGTGTTGACCACCCGCTCCGTCACCTGCGGCTCGCCCATGCCGCCGCCGCGCGCGGGGACCAGCGAATCGAGCTCGTCGATAAAGATGACGCATGGCGCCACCTGCCGCGCCCGCGCGAACAGCCGGGCGATCTGCTGCTCGCTCTCGCCATACCATTTGCTCAGCAGGTCGCTGGATTTGGTCGCGATGAAATTCGCCTCGGCCTCCCGCGCCACCGCCTTGGCCAGCAATGTCTTGCCGGTGCCGGGCGGGCCATAGAGCAGGAATCCCTTGGCCGGCCGGATGCCCAGCCGCCGGAACGCCATGGGATCGCGCATCGGCAGCTCGACCCCCTCCTTCAACCGCATCTGCGCATCGTCCAGCCCGCCGATATCGTCCCAGCGGATGGTCGGCGCCTGCACCATCACCTCGCGCATCGCGCTTGGCTGCACGCGCTTCAGCGCCTCGACGAAATCGCGCCGCTCGACGCATAGGCTGTCCAGCACCTCGGGCGGGATGGTCTGTTCGGCCAGGTTCAGGCGCGGCATGATCCGCCGCACCGCCTCGATCGCCGCTTCCCGTGTCAGCGCGGCAATGTCCGCCCCGACAAAGCCGAACGTCGTGCGCGCCAGCTCGTCCAGGTCGACATTGGTATCCAGCGGCATCCCGCGGGTATGGATGCCGAAAATCTCCCGCCGCCCCGGCTCGTCCGGCACGCCGATGATGATCTCGCGGTCGAACCGGCCCGGCCGGCGCAGCGCCTCGTCAATCGCATCGGGCCGGTTGGTGGCCGCGATCACGACGACATTTGCCCGCGCCTCCAGCCCGTCCATCAGGGTCAGCAGCTGCGCGACCAGCCGCTTTTCCGCCTCGCCCGACACGCGGTCCCGCTTGGGCGCGATCGAATCGATCTCGTCGATGAACACGATGCTGGGCGATGCCTTGGCCGCTTCCTCGAACACCTGACGCAGCCGGCTTTCCGATTCGCCATAGGCCGAACCCATGATCTCCGGCCCGTTGATCAGAAAGAATTGCGCATCCGATTCGTTGGCGACGGCGCGGGCCAGCCGCGTCTTGCCCGTTCCCGGCGGCCCGTGCAGCAGCACGCCCTTGGGCGGATCGACGCCCAGCCGCTGGAACAGCTCCGGATATCGCAGGGGCAGCTCGACCATCTCGCGCAGCTGGTCGATGGTCGGTCCCATGCCGCCGATATCGTCATAGGTGACGTCGGCCCGGCGGGCGTCCGCCGGCTCCTCATAATCGGGGCGCAGCTCGATTTCCGTATCCTGATCGATATGCACCACGCCGCGCGGCGTGGTCGCGATCACCGACAGGCGGATTTCCTGAAGCGCATAGGCGGGCGCGCGCAGATGCTGCGCCACCTGCGGCGGAATGTCGGACACGCGCTGCTGGCCGACCGTCGCCACGATGTCACCCTGGCACAGCGGCCGCCCGAAAAAGGTGCGCTTCAGCGCCTGGCTCGACCCCTGCAGCCGCAGATTCTGCTGCGCGGGGGCCAGCACGACACGAGTCGCGGCCTTGCTCTCGGCCTTGCGGATCTCGACGAAATCGCCCGAACCGACGCCCGCATTGGCGCGCTGCAACCCGTCGATGCGCAGGATCGCCAGCCCCTCATCCTCGGGATAGGGATAGACGGCGCGGGCCGGGGTCGCGCGCTTGCCGACAATCTCGATCACATCGCCTTCGGCCAGGGCCAGCGTCGCCATCAGTGCGCGGGGCAGGTGGGCCAGGCCACGGCCGCTATCCTCCGCACGGGCGTGCGCCACCTGCAACCGGTGAACCGGCTTTTCCTCATCGGCCATGCGCGATTGTCCTCCGTTCGCCTATAGAACGGTCCAGATAGGAAAAGCGCCGGCGTACCGGGAGGGCAGGGCAAAAAAAATGGCCGACCCGTCATGCGGATCGGCCGGAAAAGTTTAGGAGAGGATGCCTGAAAGGCCTGTCCTGTGTGCAATGCAGCACGCGATTGTGCAAGTGCGAAATGATCACGCTTTATTGCATTTTCTGCAACTGATACCGGGAACCGCGGGATTGCGCGGTTGATCCCGTAACGATCGCCCGGCTTCTGCCTCTTGCAAGCCGCTATGATGCACCGCAATATGATGCAATGCGACGCCTGCCGCCCTTGACCGCGATCGAAGCCTTTGTGCAGGTCGCGCGGCTGGGTTCGCTGAAGGCGGCGGCAGAGGAATTGTCGCTGTCCTCGCCCGCGCTCAGCCGCCGGGTCCAGGCGCTGGAACGCTTTGTCGGCCGGCCACTGTTCGAACGACGGCATCAGGCGCTGCGGCTGAACGACGACGGCGAACGCCTGCTGGCGCAGATCGCGCCTGCCATCGACCGATTGTCCGATGCCGTCGAAACGATGATGAGCGGGACAGAGGTGATGCGCCTGCGCCTCAACGTCCTGCCCCTGTTCGCCGCACAGCGGTTGATCCCGAAAATGCCCGCTCTGCGCGCCCGTCACCCGCAACTGCATCTGGATGTGGATACCGGCGGGCACAGCCTGGCGCGGCTGGGCGACGGGATCGACGTGGCGATCATCCTGGCTCCGATGGTGGAACCAGCCTTTTACGCCCGCCGGCTGGACCGGAACAAGGTGCACGTCATCGGCGCGCGCAGTCTGGTCGACGGGCCGAACCCGCTGGTCGAACCGCGCCAGCTGTCACGGCATACCGTGCTGGTCCATCGCGACATGCCGGATACCTTTGTCGAATGGCGCCAGGCGGCGGGGCTGGACGAACTGGTGCCGATGGCGGTCGATCATTTCGATTCAGGCTCGCTGATGCTGGAGGCCGCGGCCCAGGGCATCGGCGTCGCCTTCATGCTGGAAAGCCATTATGCCGATGCGCGCGATGATCGGCTGGTCAAGCTGTTCGATCTCGATGTCGACAGTGCGTACAGCTACTGGTTCGTGTGTCGCCCGCGCGCACTCAATCAGCGGCCGGTGCGGATTTTCCACGACTGGCTGATCGAGGCGCTGGGCGCGGTCTGATCGGGTTGCGGCACCGGCCCGCTGCCCCACCCATGGTCAGGATATTCCGAAATGGGTGGAGCGGGCGCGCGGGCCGGTGCCGCAAAACACTTAGCTCGCGCGGGCGGTGACGATCTTGCCCGGATTGGCCGGCGGCTCGCCCTTGGGCAGCGCATCGACCGCGTCCATGCCGTCGGTCACCTCGCCCCACACGGTATACTGCCGGTCCAGGAACGGCAGGTCGGTGAAGCAGATGAAGAACTGGCTGTTCGCGCTGTTCGGATCGGCGGTGCGCGCCATCGAACAGGTGCCGCGCACATGCGGTTCGGCGTTGAATTCCGCCTTCAGGTTCGGCCGGCTCGACCCGCCGATGCCGCGGCCGGACGGATCGCCGCCCTGCGCCATGAAATCGGCGATCACGCGGTGGAACACCACCCCGTCATAAAACCCTTCATTGGCCAGCTCGCCGATCTGCTGGACATGGGCCGGGGCCAGGTCGGGGCGCAGACGGATCGTCACTTCGCCCGTGTCGAGCGTCAGGACGAGCTTGGAAAAGGTTTCGGACATGAACGGGGATACTCCTGCTACAGAAAGGGGGGTGGCTGATGGCTGTGGCCATACCGCCCGTCCGCCATGCTGGCAAATACGGGAAAGGGGCGTTACCGCAGGGGCGATCAGCGCGATTGGCACAGTGCACTGCAACAGCTAGGGGTCGGCAGGGCACGGACAGCAAGGGAGGCCGGCATGAGCGAGACCGAACTTCCCGACGGCATCGAAACCGATGGCCGGGAACTGGACGAGGATGACCGGCTGAAACCCGAATTCGTCCGCGCCGTGCTGGACGCGGTCGAGGCGGGGGACGAGGAAACCGCGCGCGAACGGGTTGAACCGCTTCACCCCGCCGACATTGCCGACCTCATTGAACTGACCCCTGCGGATCAGCGCGCGGCGCTGGCCTCGGCCATTCACGGGCTGATCGACGGCGACGTGCTGGCCGAACTCAACGACTGGGTCCGCGACGAACTGATCGAGGCGCTGACCGCATCGCAAGTCGCCGATCTGGCCGCCGAACTCGATACCGACGACGCAGTCGCGATCATCGAGGACATGACGGAAGAGGATCAGCGCGCCGTGCTGCGCGCGCTGGATCCCGATGACCGCGCCGCCATCGAAGAGGCGCTGTCCTATCCCGAGGAATCCGCCGGACGCCTGATGCAGCGCGAACTGATCGCGGTGCCGGAACACTGGTCGGTCGGCAATGTCCTGGATTTCCTGCGCGCGGACGAGCATCTCACCACCGATTTCTGGGAAGTGTTCGTTGTCGATCCTGCGCATCACCCGGTCGGCACCTGTCACCTGTCCTGGGTGCTGCGCGCCCCGCGATCCGTCTCGATCGCTGACGTGATGAAGCGCGAACAGACGCTGATTCCCGTGGACATGGATCAGGAAGAGGTCGCGCTCCGGTTTCAGAAATATGGCCTCATCTCCGCCGCCGTGGTGGATGGCAGCGGCCGGCTGGTCGGGATGATTACCGTCGACGATGTGGTCCACATCATTTCCGAAGAGGCGGGCGAGGATATCCTGCGTCTGTCCGGCGCGGGCGAGGGCGACATCAACCAGCCGGTGCTGGACAGCTATCGCGGCCGCGTGCGCTGGCTGCTCGCCAATCTGGTCACCGCCAGCGTCGCGTCCACGATCATCTATTTGTTCGGCGATGCGATCGACGGGATGTGGCAACTTGCCGTGCTGATGCCCATCGTCGCCGGGCTGGGCGGCAATGCGGGCACCCAGACGCTGGCCGTGACGGTGCGCGCGCTGGCGATGAATCAGCTCACCTCGTCCAACACCTGGCGCGCGGTAAAGCGGGAAATGTCCATCGCCGTGCTGAACGGGGCCAGCGTGGCCGGGATCATCGGCTTTGCCGTCGCCATCCTGTTCCACAACAGCCTGCTGGGCGTCGTCATCGCCATGGCGATGCTGGGCAACATCGTCATTGCCGGGGCGGCGGGCGTGATCGTGCCGCTGACGCTGGAACGGTACCGGGCCGATCCGGCCATCGCCTCGTCGATCTTTGTCACGATGACGACCGATTCGATGGGCTTTCTCGTCTTTCTTGGCCTTGCCACCGCGCTGTTGCCGCTGGGGACTTGATCGGCCGCCCCCGGCATCCCCAGATGGCGGCCATGCCCCTTCACCTGACCAAGGTCGCGTTCGGCGCGGCCAGCCTTGACCATCTGATCGACCGGCTGAACGTGCGCGGTGCCAGCCCCATTGGCCTCACCACGCGCTATCTGCCCAAACGGCACGAAGAGATTGCGGGCCAGGGATCGCTGTTCTGGATCATCAAGCATCAGCTTGTCGCCCGCAATCCGATCCTGGGCTTTGCTGAGGCAGAGGGCGGGCGCGTCAACATCCTGATCGGCCTGCCGCTGGTCCGCATCCAGCCCGCGCCGAAACGCGCGCATCAGGGCTGGCGCTATCTGGAGGGGGCGGATGCCCCGCCCGACATGGGCGGCGGCAATGCGGCGGGGCTGGACGCGATGCCCACCACGCTGGTCGGCGAACTGGCGGGCCTCGGCCTGATCTGATCGTCAGCGGGCGTTACCGCGCCAGCGACGGGAACCCGGCCTTGAACGCGGCCACCTTGGGCTTGTCCCACCGCACGATATAGCCGTGACCGGGGTTCCGCCGGGCGAAATCCTGGTGATAGGCCTCGGCCGGATAGAATTGCCCGCGCTCGATCTTGGTCACGATCGGCTTGCCCCAGGCATTGGTCTTGCCCAGTTGCTGGATATAGGCGGCGGCAACGCGCTGCTGCTGGGCGTTCTGCGGAAAGATCGCGCTGCGATAGCTTGGCCCGGCATCCGGTCCCTGCCGGTTCAGCTGCGTCGGATCATGCGCGACCGAAAAATAGACGCGCAGCAACGTGCCGTAACTGACCACCGCCGGATCATAGGTGATGCGGATCGCCTCGGCATGGCCCGTCGTCTCGGTCAGCACCTGGTTATAGGTCGCGGTCGCCTTTGTGCCGCCGGCATAGCCGCTGACGACATCCTTCACGCCCTTCACCTGTTCGAACACCGCTTCCATGCCCCAAAAGCAGCCGCCGGCCAGCACCGCCGTCTGCAATCCCGCGGCGCGCGGTACGTCCGTCGCCGGGGCCGGGATCGGCACGGCGCGTTCGGCATGCCCGGCAACGGGGATCAGCGTCACGGCGGCAATGGCTGCCCCGGACAGGGCGAGGGGAAGGGTCCAGCGGTTCATCATGCCTGTCTCCGGCGGATCGGCGGCATCATTGCAACGCCCGATCCTGTCGACAACAGGTTCGTTCAGCGCGCGCTTGTGGTTTCAGCCGCGGCCTGCGGGATCGACGGGTCCAGATCGATGCCCTGCTGTACGCCCAGCACGAGCACCGCGCCCAGCGCAAAGCCGGCAAGAAACTTGTGCGTGAACCCACTGGCCAGCAAGCGGCGCATAACTCACCTATTCTCTGTTTTCTTCGGCTGCTGCGCACACCGTGGCGCCAGCACTGACCGGATATACGGCACATCGTGACTGCCGGATGTACGGACAAGTCAGATTTGCGCGAATTTCGTCTTTCGGGTGCGAAACAAAGCGTTTCGCGCGGGCCGGATCAGCGCAGCTTGGACACCGCGTCCTGAATCCGGCTGCACGCTTCCTTCAGCACATCGTCCGACGTGGCATAGCTGATGCGGAATGCCGGCGACAGGCCGAATGCCGCGCCCTGCACCGCCGCCACCCGGTAATCGTCGAGCAGATAGGCGATGAACTGTTCGTCCGTCTCGATCCGCAAGCCGCCCGGCGTCGACTTGCCGATCACGCCCGAAATGTCGGGATAGACATAGAATGCACCTTCCGGCACCGGACAGGTGAAGCCGGGCGTGTCGTTCAGCATGGCGACCACCAGGTCGCGGCGCTTCTGAAACGCGGCATTGCGTTCGGCCAGGAACGACTGGTCCCCGGTCAGCGCCGCCGTCGCTGCCGCCTGGGCGATGGAACAGGGATTGCTGGTCGATTGCGACTGCAGCTTGGCCATCGCCTTGATCAGCCACGGCGCACCCGCTGCAAATCCGATGCGCCATCCGGTCATCGAATAGGCCTTGGAACACCCGTTCAGGATCAGCGTCCGGTCATACAGCTGCGGACACACCTCAGCGATCGTCGCAAACTGGAATCCGTCATAAACGATGTGCTCGTACATATCGTCAGCCAGGATCCAGACATGGGGATGCCGGTCCAGCACCTGACCCAGCGCGCGCAGCTCATCGGCGGTATAGCCCGCGCCCGTCGGGTTGGACGGGGAATTCAGGATGACCCACTTGGTCTTCTGCGTGATCGCCGCGTCCAGCTGTTCCGGCTTCATCTTGTACTGCTGGTCGGCACCGGCGGACACGAACACCGGCGTGCCGCCCGCAAACTGCACGACATCGGGATAGCTGACCCAATAGGGCGCCGGAATCACCACCTCGTCGCCGGCATCGATCGTCGCGACCAGCGCGTTGAACAGCGTATGCTTGCCGCCCACGTTCACGCTGATCTGATTGGGCGCATAGGTCAGGCCGTTGTCGCGCTTGAACTTGGCGACGATCGCGTCCTTCAGTTCGGCGGTGCCGTCGACATTGGTGTACCGGGTCTTGTTCTGGCGGATCGCCTCCATCCCGGCTTCCTTGATGAAGTCGGGGGTGTCGAAATCCGGCTCGCCCGCGCCCAGGCCGATCACGTCCACGCCTTCGCGCTTCAGCTCCAGCACGCGCGAGGTGACGGCGAGCGTGGGCGAGGGCTGGATGCGGTTGAGCGCGGCAGAGGGCTTCATCGGTCTGGCCTGACGTTGATCAAGAGGGAACAGGGCGGCGCGCGCTTATCAGCCGCGGCCCGCTTCCGCAACCAGCCGCGCAACAATTAGGCCGCGCAGGCTGTTTCCGACGCAAAATCCTTGCGCCAGATCAGCGGCGGTCAGCGGCCGTTCCACCGCCTCGCCCGCCTCGATCATCGCGGTCCGCAACACGCCCGGCAACAGCCCGGCGGCCAGCGGCGGCGTGGCATAGCGGCCGTCCGGCATCGGCACGAACAGGCTGGTGAAACTGCCCTCGCTCAACTGGCCATCGGCATCGGCGAACAGCACCTCGAACGTGCCCGCCGCGCGGCGCGGATCGTCGTACAGCGCCCGGTCGCTGGTCTTGTGCCGCAACCGAAAGTCGTCTGGCGCGACTTTGCGCGGCACGATGGCAACGCCGACCGGCTCGGCCGGGGCAGGGGGCATGGGCCCGGTTTCGATGGCGATCGCCCCGCTTGCGCCCAGGACCAGCCGCACCCGCGCCGGCCCGTCCAGGCGAAAGGTCGCCGCCTGCAACGCGTTGCGCGCCTCGTGCCGGTCGAACGCATGGCCCAGCGCCCGCGCGCTTTCCCGCATCCGTTGCAGATGGTGGTCCAGCCGCAAAATGCCATGTTCGGGCAGGAACGCCATCGTCTCGATCAGGTCCACCGGCCGCTCGCCCGCCGTCAGGAACCGTGCCTTGGTCAGGCATTCGTCCCATTCCTCGCCGCCCACCGAATCGGCGACGATCCCCGACCCCAGGCCCAGGCTGGCCGCCCCCTCGCCGGGTTTCAGGTGCAGGGTGCGGATCGCCACGTTGAACGTCGCATCGCCGTCCGGCGCAATGCTGCCGATCGCCCCGGTATAGGCGCCGCGCGGACCCGCCTCCACGCCATGGATAACCTCCATCGCCCGGATCTTGGGCGCGCCGGTCACCGATCCGCAGGGAAACAGCGCACGCAGCACCCCGGCCGCATCCGTCCCCGCATCCAGCGTCGCGGTGACGGTGGACACCATCTGATGCACCGTCGGATAGGGCTCGACGGTGTACAGGGCGGGGACCTGCACCGATCCGGCCACCGCCACCCGCGACAGGTCGTTGCGCATCAGATCGACGATCATCAGGTTTTCGGCCCGCTGCTTGGCATCGGCCTGCAATGCCGCCGCTGCCGCCCGGTCCGCATCCGCATCGGCCCCGCGCGGGGCGGTGCCCTTCATCGGGCGGACGGTGATCGACGTGCCCTCGCTGGCAAAGAACAGCTCCGGCGACAGGCTGATCAGCCAGTCGGTGCCGGTCCACACCAATGCGCCATGCCCGGCCAGCGACCGGGCGCGCAGCTTGGCATAGATCGTCATCGGATCCCCCGCGACCGGCACCGTGGCGGGAAAGGTCAGGTTCGCCTGATAGATGTCGCCCGCGCGGATCGCGGCCTGCACCGTGTCGAACGCGGTCAGATAGGCGGCGCGCGAAATCCCCGGCCGGGCCGCGCCGATCCACGCACCGGCCGGATCGGGCAGCCATGCACCGGGATCGACCGGCTCCGCCGCCTCGAACAGCCCGAACCACATCAGCGGCAGCCCGCCCGCAGGCGCGCGCATCAGCGGGGCCAGCCGCGGCTCCAGCGCATGGCCCGCCTCGTAACTGATGAACCCGGCGGCATGCAGCCCGCTGGCGCCGGCGGTGCTCAGCGCATCCAGCGCCGCGGCCATCCCGTCCGCATCCCGCGCCGTCACGGTCTGCACCGGCCGCCGGTACAGCACGGTCCGGCCGCCCGGTCGCGCGTCGTCGGCAAGGACGAAGGGCTGGGTGCGATCAACCATCATCCGCTCCCGCTTGGCCGCCTGCGCTGCGAAGGGCAAGCCCCGGTTGTCCGCCGCGGCGCAAGGCCTTACGTCTTTGCCCATGACCCAGCCCCCGATGCGCGTCCAGATCGTGCCCGTCTCTCCGTTGCAACAGAATGCCACGATCCTGTGGTGCACCCGCACCATGCGCGGTGCGTTCACCGATCCGGGTGCGGAAATCGAAAAGCTGACGGCGATTGCCGACCGTCTGGGCGTGACCATCGAAAAGATCCTGATCACCCATGGCCATATCGACCATTGCGGAGAGGCGGGGACGCTGGCCAGGCAGCTGGGCGTGCCGATCGAGGGGCCGCACGAGGCGGACCGGTTCTGGATCGCCCGGCTGAAGGATGACGGCCCCGGCTATGGCGTGCGCGGCGAATCGTTCGAACCCGATCGCTGGCTGGTGAACGGGGATCAGGTGACGGTCGGCGACCTCGTGCTCGATGTCTATCACTGCCCCGGCCACACGCCCGGCCATGTGGTGTTCCACCACGCCCCGTCCGACCTGGCGGTGGTCGGCGACGTGCTGTTTCAGGGGTCGGTCGGCCGCTGGGATTTCCCGCTGGGCAATTTCGACGATCTGATCGCGTCGATCACCGGCCGGCTCTGGCCGCTGGGGGATCAGACGCATTTCGTGCCCGGCCATGGCCCGACCAGCAGTTTCGGGCATGAACGGCGCACCAACCCGATCGTCGCCGATTCGGTGCTGGCGCGGGGCTAGCGCGGCTGTTCGATCACCACGGTCCGCGACTCGGCGCTGGTCATCCACGGCACGGCCAGCCCGGCGACGGCCAGCAGCAGCATGGCGGTAAAGGTGCCGATGGTGCCCACCTGTCGCTCCGGCAACCATCCGTCCATGCCGATGGGGTGAAGGATGCGGGCAACGACATAGGTGCCCCCCGCCAGCCACAGCCACAGGCTGGTGCCCATCGCCAGTTCGATCAGCGCGATCAGGATCAGCACAATGGGCGTATATTCGGCGAAATTGGCATGGGCCCGCATCCGCGCCGCCATCCGCGAATCGCCGCCATCGCCATGGACGATCCCCTGGCTCATGCGAATCTTGACGATGCGCATCGCCAGCCAGAAATTGATCAGCGCACAGGCGGCGACGGTGGTCAGCGCCACTGGCAGGGCAATCGTCATCGGATCCGTCCCCCGAAAAACCGGTTATCGGTCACGGCCGGCCCTTCCATATCGGCGGCGCGCTTGCAACCACGGCGAAAATCGCTATAGGCCCACGCTCGTTTCGCGACCTGCCTGTCCGCCGGTCGGGCATGTGGCGCGTTCGGCGCGCGGCTTGCCCGGTTCATGGGTTGGGCGTATCGCGGCCTGAATCCAAGCTGCTGTTCCGAATAGAAGGTGCCGAGATGGCCGTTCCCAAGAGAAAGACTTCGCCCTCCCGCCGGGGCATGCGCCGCGCGCATGACGCTCTGACTGTCGAGGCGTTCCAGGAATGCCCGAACTGTGGCGAGTTGAAGCGCCCGCACAATCTGTGCAATGCCTGCGGGCATTACAACGGCCGTGAAGTGGTGTCGGTCGAAGGCTGACGTCCGTCCGGTCAACGGGGTTTTCTGAACGATGACGCAAGGCTCCTGGCTCGCCATCGATGCGATGGGCGGTGACAAGGGCCTTGAAGTCATGCTGGCCGGCGTTGCCGCTGCACGCAGCAGGGCGCAGGACCTGCGCTTCTTCCTTGTGGGGGACGAGGCGGCGATTCGCGCCGGGCTTGCCGATCATCCCACCCTGTCGGCTGCATCCGAAATCGTGCACGCGCCCGTTGTGATCGGCGGGCACGACAAGCCGAGCCAGGCGATTCGCCGTGCCAAGACCAGTTCGATGGGCATTGCCATCGATCTGGTGAAACAGGGCCGGGCGGGCGCTGCCATCTCGTCGGGCAATACCGGCGCGCTGATGGCCATGGCGAAACTGGCGCTGCGCACCATGCCGGGGATCGAGCGGCCCGCGCTTGCCGCGCTGCTGCCCAGCCTTGGCGAAACCGACACGGTGATGCTCGATCTTGGCGCCAATGCCGAATCGGATGCGCGCAACCTGGTTCAGTTCGCGGTAATGGGCGCGGCCTATGCCCGCACCGCGCTTGATCTTTCCCGTCCGCGAGTCGCGCTGCTCAACATCGGGACCGAGGAGCTGAAGGGCAACGACGTGGTCCGCGATGCTGCTGCCGCGCTGCGCGCCGCGCCGCACCTGCCGCTCGACTTTTGCGGCTATATCGAGGGGGACCGGCTGTCGCGGGGCGAGGTGGACGTGATCGTCTGCGACGGCTTTACCGGCAATATCGCGCTCAAGACGGCGGAGGGGACGGCCCGGTTCGTCGGCGACCTTCTGAAACGCGCCTTCCGCTCCTCGACCCGGTCAAAGATCGGGTTCCTCATCTCGCGCCCGGCAACCGAATTGCTGCGCCATCATCTCGATCCCAATAATCACAATGGCGCGGTTTTCCTGGGCCTCAATGGCCTGGTCGTGAAAAGCCATGGCGGCGCGAACGAAGCGGGCGTGGCCAATGCCATCGCGGTCGCGGCCAAGATGGTGCGCGACGATCTGGCTCGCCGGATTGCCGAGGATCTCGGCAATTTCGAAGCGCGCGCGGCCTGATCGGATGGAGATGCGCCGTTCCGTGATCCTGGGCACCGGCTCCGCGCTTCCCGCGCGGCGCGTGTCCAATGCCGAATTGTCCGAAACCGTCGACACCAGCGATGAATGGATCGTCGAACGCACCGGCATCCGCTTCCGCCATATCGCGGGGGAGGGGGAGACGACGTCCACCCTGGCCACCGATGCCGCCCGCGCCGCGCTTGCCGCCGCAGGAATCGATGCCGGTGCGATTGACCTGATCGTGCTGGCCACCGCCACCCCGGATCAGACGTTTCCGGCCACCGCCACGCTGGTTCAGGCCGCGTTGGGCATTCCCGACTGCGTGGCGTTCGATGTCGCCGCCGTCTGCTCCGGCTTTCTCTATGCGGTGCAGGTCGCCGACAGCATGATCCGGGCGGGCGCGGCCAACCGCGCACTGGTCATCGGGGCCGAAACCTTCAGCCGCATCCTCGATTGGCAGGATCGCGCAACCTGCGTGCTGTTTGGCGACGGCGCGGGCGCGATCGTGCTGGAAGGACAGGCTGGACCCGAAAACGGCATCCTTTCCACCCGCCTGCACGCCGATGGCCGTCACAACGGCCTGCTCTATGTCGATGGCGGCCCGTCGACGACGCAGACGGTCGGCCATGTGCGGATGAAGGGGCGGGAGGTGTTTCGCCACGCCGTCGTCAACCTGGCGACCGTGATGGGCGAGGCGCTGGCCGCCGCCGGTCTGACCGCCGCCGATGTCGACTGGGTCGTCCCGCATCAGGCGAATGCCCGCATCCTCGATGCCACCGCGCGCAAGCTCGACCTGGCGCCGGAAAAGGTAATCGTCACCGTCGATCGCCATGCCAACACCTCTGCCGCCTCGGTACCGCTGGCCCTGGACACCGCCGTGCGCGACGGCCGCATCCAGCGCGGCGACCTTCTTGTGCTGGAGGCGATGGGCGGCGGCTTTACCTGGGGTGCGGCGGTCGTCCGCTACTGATCCGGTGGCGGTGTCCCGTTCCGGTACGGATTTTCGCCAGGCCCGGACGGTCGATACGGCCCCGTCATGGCTGCGCTTTGTGTTCCCATCCCAATATGTTACGACATCGCCAAGTCGCGTAACCAATACATATCGTCATCAAGGAACATGACATGAATTCTGGGGGGACGCTCACGCGCGCCGACATCGCAGAGGCGGTGCATCAGGAGGTCGGCCTGTCCCGCGCGGATTCGGGCAAACTGGTCGAACAGATTCTGTCGCATATGTGCGATGCCCTGGCGCAGGGCGAAAATGTGAAGATTTCCGGCTTTGGCAGCTTCATCCTGCGGGACAAGGGCGAACGCATCGGCCGCAATCCCAAGACGGGGGTCGAAGTGCCCATCGCCCCGCGCCGCGTGCTTACCTTCCGGCCCAGCCAGATGATGCGCGACACGCTGGCCGACGCGGAATAAGGGCCGCGGTGACCGTCGCGCTTCCGGCCTGCTGACCCTGCCGATGGGGACGAAATCGGACACGGCCTTTCGCACCATCGGCGAACTGGCGGCCGATCTGGGGGTGCCGCAACATCGCCTGCGCTTCTGGGAAAGCCGGTTCAGCCAGCTTCGCCCGGTCCAGCGTGCCGGCCAGCGCCGCTATTACCGGCCAGAGGATGTGGCGCTCGCCCGGCGCATCCATCACCTGCTGGAGCGGGAGGGGTATACGATCCGCGGGGTGCAACAGCTGCTGGCGACAGAGGGTCGTCCCGCCGCGCCTGCCCCGCCACCTGCCGCACAGGCCGGGGCCACGCTGTCCGACCTGACCGCGCTTCGCAACCGCCTCGCCGCGCTGCTCGAACGGGACTAACCCGCCCCGGCGCGCGGCACCGCTGACGTTCAGTCCCGGTCCGGCCCCAGGCTGGGGTCCACATCGCGCGGCCGGATGAACCGCGCCAGCCGGCCGCCGCCGCTCGCCACCTCGGCCCATGTCTCGCCCAGCGTCATCACCGCGATCGCCGCGGTCGGATATTTCTGTTCGACCAGCACGCGCAGCCGCTCGTCCGCCCCCTCCGGCACCAGGTCGAGCACCAGCTCCTCCAGCCCCGGATTATGTCCCGCAATCAGCACCCGGTCCGCCGTTTCCGGCTGTTCGCGCACAAGGTCGAGCAGCGTGCCGGGTGAGGCGAGATAGGCCCGCCGGTCCCATTCCGGGGTCAGCGCCGTCCCGTAACCCTCGCCGAAATGGATCATCGTTTCCTGCACGCGCCGTGCGGGCGATGCGACGATCCGGTCGAAGGTCAGGCCGATGGCGCGCGCGTGCCGGCCCATCGCCTCTGCCGCGCGCATCCCCTTGGCATTCAGCGGCCGGTCGAAATCCCGTGCGACGGGATCGTCCCAGCCGGACTTGGCATGGCGCAGCAGGATCAGCGTCTTCATTCGGGCTCCGGCCGGGCATCCTCGCGGCGATCCACGGCCGCCGCCTCGTCCGCCTCATGCCCCAGCCGTTCCGTAAAGGAAAGCCGCCTCGCCGCAGCCACCGCCTCATCCAGCGTGACCCGGCGCACCGGCGTCCCGTGGGGAAAGGCGCTGAGCAGGCGCGACGGCATCGCCGCGGACAAGAGGACGAACAGCCCCCGGTCGTCCGCCCGCCGGATCATCCGCCCGAACGCCTGGGCCAGCCGCGCGCGCACGATCCGGTCGTCATAGGCGCTGCCCCCGCCGGCCAGCCTGCGCGCGGCGTGCAGCACGCCGGGCCGTGGCCACGGCACCCCCTCCATCACCACCAGCCGCAGCGAATGGCCGGCCACGTCCACCCCGTCGCGCAGGGCATCGGTCCCGATCAGGCTGGCATGGGGATCGTCGCGGAAAATATCGACCAGCGTGCCGGTGTCGATCGGGTCGATATGCTGCGCCAGCAGGGGCAGCCCCTCGCGCGCCAGCCGGTCGGCGATCCGCGCATGAACCGCGCGCAGCCGCCGGATCGCGGTAAACAGGCCCAGCGCGCCGCCCCCCGATGCCAGGATCAGCTTGCCATAGGCATTGGCCAGCGCCGCCATATCGCCCTTTGGCACGTCGGTGACGATCATCACCTCGGCCTGGCGCGCATAATCGAACGGGCTTGCCGCTTCGAACCGCTCGGCCGCGCGGGGCAGGTGCACCGCGCCGCTCCGCGCCTCCGCCACCGGCCAGTCGCCGCCCGCGCGCAGCGTGGCGGACGTCACCAGCACGCCATGCGCGGGTTCCAGCACCGTACTGGCCAGCGGCACCGTCGGGTCCAGCCAGTGCCGGTGCAGCCCGACATCCACCTCGCGCCCGTCGATCCGGTCGACCGCCAGCCAGTCGACGAACTGTGGATCCGCCGGCCCGCCGATCCGGGCGTTCAGCGCGGCCCAGGCACGGACCAGATCGACGCGCCAGCCAAGCGAGGCGACCGCCCCCTCGATCCGCGCCCGTGCCGGCCCGTCCAGCCAGTCCGGCCCTTCCTCAATCAGTGCCTCCAGCCGCCGGCCCAGCACCATCAGCGGCCGCATCAGCGCCTCCAGCGCATCGGCCGCCGGGCCTGCCGCCTCGATCAGCGCGGGCGACGGCTCGGCCAAGTCGGTTTCCAGGCCATATCCCGCCTCCACATTCTTTTCGGCGCGGGCATAAACCAGGCCGCGCACCTCGGCGAGCAACCGCTCGACCGGGCCGAACGGCTCGCCCTCGTTCAATCGCTGCAACCATCCATCGCCGGGCAGCGATTGTGCCGCCTGCACCGCATCGGCAATCGCCCGCGCGCCCTCCGCATCGTAACTGGCGACATCGGACAATCGCGCGGCCAGCCCCCGGCGCCGCCCCCGGCTCGTCCCCTCCGGCCCCATCACCCACCGGCGCAGCTCGATCGCCTCCTGCCCCGTCAGCGCGGCGGAAAACATCGCGTCGGCGGCATCGAACAGGTGATGGCCCTCGTCGAACACATATCGGGTCGGCCGGCTCGTCGCCTCTCGCCCCCGCGCGGCATTGACCATCACCAGCGCGTGATTGGCGATGACCAGATCGGCATGGGCCGAATCGCGCGCCGCGCGCTCGATGAAGCATTTCCGGTAATGCGGGCACCCGGCATAGATGCACTCGCCCCGCCGGTCGGTCAGCGCAGTCGCCCCGTTGCGCCGGAACAAGGTGGGCAACCATCCGGGCAGGTCGCCGCCCACCATGTCGCCATCGGCGGTGTAGGCGGCCCATCGCGCCACCAGCTGCGCCAGGATCGCCGCCCGCCCGGCAAACCCGCCCTGCAATGCGTCCTCAAGGTTCAGCAGGCACAGGTAATTTTCCCGCCCCTTGCGCGTCACGATCCGCTGCCGCCGCACCGCGGGGTCGGGGAACAACCGCTCGCCCTCTGCCGACAATTGCCGCTGCAGCGCCTTGGTAAAGGTCGAAATCCACACCGCGCCGCCCGCCCGTTCGGCCCACAGGGCAGACGGGGCCAGATAGCCCAGCGTCTTGCCGATGCCGGTCCCCGCCTCGGCCAGCACCATGTTGGGCGCATCGCGCCGGTCGCGCGGGGCAAAGGCGCGGGCGGCGGCCGCGGCATAGGCGCGCTGCCCCTCGCGCTGTTCCGCCCCTGCGCCGGTCAGCTGGCGCAGCCGGGCGACCGCTTCCTCCGGTTCGATGGCAATGGTGCGCGGCGCGGGGCGGGGCGGCCCTTCCTCCCATTCGGGCAGGCGGCTGAACAGCCAGCGTTCGGCCGTTTTCGGCTTTCGGACATGGGGGGCCAGCACCGGGGCCCAGGGCCAGCGGGCGCGGGCCAGCGATTCTAGTGCGTGCCACGCCCCCTCCCGCTCCGGCCATTCGGTGCCGATCCGCTCGATCATCGCCGCCGCCGCCTGACGCAGCATCGCGGCAATGTCCGCATCCTGTTCGGGGACGGTCAGGCCGACCGCCCGCGCCAGCCCCGCCGGGGTCGGCACCAGGAACCGGGCCGGGTGCAGGAATGCGAACAGCTCCAGCACGTCCAGCCCGGACAGGTCGGCATAGCCCAGCCGCGCGGCCACCAGCGGCGCGTTCAGCATCAGCACCGGGGTATCGGCGGCCAGCCGGATCGCCTCGCCCCGGCCGACGGCGCGCGTGCCGTCGCCATCGCTGATCCAGGCACCGGAATGGCTGGCGTGCAGGGCAGGGTGGGGCAGGGCGATGGTCACCCGCGGGGGTCTAGCCCAGCGGGAACATTATGGAAACGCTTACCACAGCACATTCTTGACCGGCGTGACCGGCGGGGGGGGCTCGTCGCCGATGGATTGCTTCAGGTCGATTTCGATCGTCGTACACATCGCGGTCATCGGCACGTCATGCTCGGTATTGCTGAACGGATCGGTCAGGTCATCGCCGATGCGCAGCGCGGCCAGGAACATCAGGCCCGCCAGCGTCGATCCGACGGGCGTTGCCCAGCCCAGCGTCTCGACCAGGCCGATGGGCAACAGGACACAGAACAGGCGCGTGAAAAACGCCGGGAAAAACCGGTACTGCATCGGCAGCGGGGTGTTCTTGATCCGCTCCATCCCGCCTTGCGCGTTGGAGATATCGACCATCACCCGCTCGATCTGCGTCTGCTGGATGGTGTCGATCCATCCGTTGCGGCGCGCCTCCTCGATCCGGCGGCCATTGCCGGTCAGCAGCGCGTTGGCGGGGTTGGCAAAGGACCGCGCCTCGGCCGCTTCCTCCGGCCCCAGGATGCGGTCGATATCGGGATTTTCGGGCAACCGCCGCAATTGCCCGCGCAGCGCGTGGACATAGGCGATGTGGCGCAGCACGATCGACCGCTTCAATTCGCGCGCCGCCTCCGGTTCGTCGGGCAGGAACGCGATGACGCTGCGCGACAGGCTGCGCGATGCGTTGATCATCGCCCCCCACAAAATGCGCCCCTCCCACCATCGCTGATAGGCGGAATTGTCGCGAAACCCGATGAACAGGCCCAGCACGGTACCGAAAATGGTCAACGGCAATTCGGGCGCTCGGAACGGCAGCACGAAATAGGTGACGGTGACGATGATGTCCCACACCGCCAGCACGGTCAGCGGCTTCCACACGTCGCGGACGATGCGGCTGAAGCGCGGGGTGCTGGAAATGATCATGGTCGCTGGGTCCGTCGGTCATTGGCGCCGCGCAACAATCCGTGATCTTGACATAGGTTCCTTTGCGCCTGTCCTACACGGCACAGGATCGTCATGCTCGCCGCCATGCCAGGTACATGTCCTTTTCCCTCCTGCGGCATGCCCATGCCGCCCACCGCGCGAGTCGCCCGGCTGTCGCTTCCCTGTCGCGTCGCTGGCGCTTCCGCCGCGAAAACCCTCTTTTTGTGTCCAAACTGTCAACCGCCGCCGCGGCCCGCCGCCGATGCGATTTGCGATTCGCGCCCCAACGCGGCAAAGGCTCAGCCACTATGACCAGCATCGATCAGGCACTGCGCGACGCCGCGCTCGTTTCAAAGGCATGGCCCTATGAAGAGGCGCGCAAGCTTCTGAAACGCTATCCGGCGGAAAAGGGCGCACCGGTGCTGTTCGAAACCGGCTATGGTCCGTCGGGCCTGCCGCATATCGGCACGTTCAACGAAGTGCTGCGCACCACCATGGTCCGCCGCGCCTTCGAAACCCTGTCGGATCAGCCGACGCGCCTGATCGCGTTTTCGGACGACATGGACGGTTTGCGCAAGGTGCCGGACAATGTGCCCAATCAGGAGATGCTCCGGGCCTATATCGGCCATCCGCTGACCAAGGTGCCCGATCCGTTCGAAAAGTACGAAAGCTTCGCCCATCACAACAATGCGATGCTGCGCGAATTTCTCGACCGCTTCGGCTTTGATTACGAATTCGCCTCCTCCACCGATTACTACACCTCCGGCCGGTTCGACGATGCCCTGCGCCAGGTACTGCGCCAGTATGACGCGATCATGGGCGTGATGCTGCCGACGCTGCGCGCCGAACGTCAGGCGACCTATTCCCCCGTCCTGCCGATCAGCCCGAAATCGGGCGTGGTGCTGCAGGTGCCGGTCGAGGTCGTGGATGCAGAGGCGGGGATCGTCCGCTTCACCGACGACGGGGATGTGATCGAACAATCGATCCTGTCCGGCGGGGCGAAACTGCAATGGAAGGTCGATTGGGCCATGCGCTGGGTCGCGCTGGGCGTCGATTATGAAATGGCGGGCAAGGATCTGATCGATTCGGTCACCCAGTCGTCAAAGATCGCCCGCGTCCTTGGCGCCCGCCCGCCCGAAGGCTTCAATTACGAGATGTTCCTGGATGAAAAGGGGGAAAAGATCTCGAAGTCCAAGGGCAATGGCCTCAGCCTGGAACAATGGCTGACTTATGGCTCGGACGAAAGCCTCGCCTTCTACATCTATCGCGAACCGAAAAAGGCCAAGGCGCTGCACATGGGCGTCATCCCCCGCGCAGTGGACGATTACTGGCAGTTTGCGGGCAATTATGATGCCCAGCCGGTCGAACAGCGGCTCGGCAATCCGGTGCACCACATTCACAACGGCCCGCCGCCGGTCGCGGCGCTGCCCGTCACCTTTGGCCTGATCCTCAATCTGGTCGGCGTGATGGGCGCGGGCGCGACGCGGGAACAGGTCTGGGGCTATCTCGGCAACTACGTCGCCGACGCCACGCCCGAAAGCCACCCGGCGCTGGACGAACTGATCGGCAAGGCGCTGGCCTATAACCGCGACTTCGTTGCCCCTACCCTGGTCCGCCGCGCGCCAGAGGGGGTGGAGGTGGACGCCCTGCGCCGTCTCGACGCGGTGCTCGCCACGCTGCCCGCCGATGCCAGTGCCGAGGATATCCAGAACGAGGTCTATGAAATCGGCAAGACCGGCGGCTTCGAAAACCTGCGCGACTGGTTCAAGGCGCTGTACGAAACCCTGCTCGGCTCCAGCCAGGGACCGCGCATGGGCAGCTTCATTGCGCTTTACGGGATCGACAACAGCCGCACCCTGATCGCGGAGGCGCTGGCAAAGGCCTGACGGCTATTCGCTGTCCGGTGCCAGCCAGCTCAGGGTGACGGCATCGCCGGTTGCGGCGCGCTCCGTCACCCGGGCCTGGACCCCGGCCGATGTCAGTCGGGCGACCACCGCCTCCGCCCGCTGGGCCGGGCCGGAAACGCCCATGGGCGCCGCAACCCGCTGGCCCGCCCATGCTGCCAGCGCCAGCGCCGCGGCATCCGGCTCGTCCTCGCGATAGGGGATGTCGGGCAGGGCAAGCGCCGGCGGCACCAGCTCGACCCGCCACCCCTCGGCGGTGCTCGCGATCCGCTGTTCCAGCCCGCGATAGGTCGCCAGGCCGGCGCCCGGCAGCACCACCGCCCGCACCATCGCCCGCCGCGCCTCCCGGTCGATCAGCACCGCGCCCCGCTCGACCCCCGCGACCAGCGCCAGCCGGTCGGTCATTGCCGAAATCGTCTCTTCCCGGTTGCGCGCCGTCGCACTCGCCGCCGCCAGCTGCGCCGCCTCCGCCTCGCCGCCCGCAACCTGAACCTGTTCCAGTGCCACAGCCACCGGCCGGTTCAACAGCCGCGTCAACGTCGCCGCCGCCGTCGGCTCCGCCCGTCCCCGCAATTCCGGGGTCAGCATCGTGGCCGTGACCCGTACCGTCTCACCGGCATAACTGACCTCGATCTGGCTGATCCGCGCATCGTTCGGAAACTGGCTCGCCACCACCTCCCGAACCTGCCGCGATGCGGATGCCTCCCATGCAATCTGCCGCAAGGTCAGCCCCAGCGGGACCGCCAGCGCAGCGAATACCGCCAACAGCAGGACGGTCTGCACCAGCGCGTGCTGCGGCGACAGATGCGTCCCGCACCCGTTCAACGACATCGACATGATCGACATCGACGACGGCGTGCTGTCGCCACCATTGGATCAATGGATTGGTTCGATGGGGCTCATAGGAACTCGCCATGGCCACCGGATATGGGGTTTGCGGCCCGATGACCAGCAGTTAGGACGTTGCAGGGGAGCGGCAACAGGAGGTTTCAATGGCTACCGGCACCCGGGCTCCATCAGCCCTGCGGCAATTCCTCAAGAGCGAGGCGACGGGCGGAATCGTCCTGATCGTTGCTGCCGTGCTGGCCATGCTTGCCGCCAATCTGCCCGCAACGGCAGAGGGGTATCAGCATTTCCTGCACCTCGACACCGGCCCTGTCCTGTCGCCCAAATACGGGTCGATGACCGTTCATCTGTGGATCAACGATGCGCTGATGGCGATTTTCTTCCTGCTGGTCGGGCTGGAGATCAAGCGGGAGTTTACCGATGGCCGCCTCGCCCGCTGGTCGGACCGGCGGCTGCCCTTCATCGCGGCTGCGGCGGGAATGGCCGCGCCGGCGGCGGTCTATCTGTTCGTCACCGGCTTTGATCCGGCGCTGACCAATGGCTGGGCGATTCCGGCCGCCACCGACATCGCCTTTGCCATCGGCGTGCTGGCGATCCTCGGCCGCCATGCGCCTGCCTCGCTCAAGCTGTTCCTGACCACCGTTGCGATCGTCGACGATATGGGCGCGGTGGCGATCATCGCCTTTGTCTACACCGCCGGGCTGTCCTCGCTGGCGCTGGCTGCGGCCGGGCTGGTCCTTGGCGGGATGTATTTCCTCAACAAATCGAATGTTCAGCGGCTCTGGCCCTATCTGCTGCTGGGCGCGTTGCTCTGGTATCTGGTCTTTCTGTCCGGCGTTCATGCGACCATCGCTGGCGTGCTCACCGCCTTCATGATCCCGGTAAAGCCGACGCCGGGCGCGCCCGATGCACAGGATTCGCCGCTGCACCGGCTGGAACACGCGCTTCACAAACCGGTCGCGTTCCTGATCGTCCCGCTGTTCGGCTTTGCCAATGCCGGGGTGCCGCTGATGGGACTGGGGCCGGAAATCCTGTTTGAGCCGCTGCCGCTGGCCATCGCGCTCGGCCTGTTCCTGGGCAAGCAGTTCGGCATTTTCGGCAGCATCTGGATCAGCTGCCGGACCGGCTTTGCCGAAGTGCCGGGCGGCGCCAGCTGGCAGCAGATCTATGGCGTCGCGATGCTGGCCGGCATCGGCTTTACCATGAGCCTGTTCATCGGCGGCCTTGCGTTTCCGGGCAACGAGCTGTTCGTCAACGAGGTGAAGATCGGCGTGCTCGCCGGGTCGATCCTGTCCGCGATCGGCGGCTACCTGTTGATCCGCTCGGCGGGCGGCAAGCCGGCCGTCCGGCCCGCCCGGCCCGACGATGCGCTGGACGAACCGGCGCCTCTGGTGCCTGCCGGCGCGGATTAATCGAACAGGCTGGAAACGCTCGCTTCTTCCGCGATCCGCCGGATGGCCTCGGCCAGCAGCGGGGCGATGGTCAGGTGGCGGATATGCTTGGCATCGGCGATGATGCTGTGATTGCCGATCGAATCGGTGATCACCAGCTCTTCCAGCGACGATGCCTCGACCCGCGCGACCGCCCCGCCCGACAGGACACCGTGCGTGCAATAGGCAACGACCCCTTCCGCCCCTGCCGCCTTCAGCGCGGCGGCGGCATTGCACAGCGTGCCAGCCGAATCGACGATATCGTCGATCAGGATGCAGAACCGGCCTTCCACCTCGCCGATGATGTTCATCACTTCCGATTCGCCCGCCCGCTCGCGGCGCTTGTCGACAATCGCCAGCGGGGCATTGTCCAGCCGCTTGGCCAGCGACCGGGCGCGCACGACGCCGCCGACGTCGGGCGACACGACCATCAGGTTCTTGTCCCCGAACCGGGTATGGATGTCGGCCGACATCACCGGCGCGGCGACCAGATTGTCGGTCGGGATGTCGAAAAACCCCTGAATCTGCCCGGCGTGCAAGTCCACCGACAGGACGCGGTCGGCGCCGGCGGTGGTGATCAGGTTTGCGACCAGCTTGGCGGAAATCGGCGTGCGCGGGCCGGGTTTGCGGTCCTGGCGGGCATAGCCGAAATAGGGGAGGACGGCGGTGATGCGCTTGGCCGATGCGCGCTTCAGCGCATCGATCATGATCAGCATCTCCATCAGATTGTCATTGGCCGGATAGGCGGTGGATTGCAGGACGAACACGTCCTCGCCCCGCACATTTTCCAGGATTTCGACAAAGATCTCTTCATCGGCGAACCGGCGCACATTCGCCTGGGTCAGCGGAATTTCGAGATAGTGCGCGATGGCCCGCGCGAGCGGAAGATTGGAATTGCCCGCCAACAGCTTCATGTCGCGCCCCACGCAGTTGATGAAGGAATTTTGACAGCGGCCCTTTAGGCGGCGGGTGGCCCCCCCGGCAAGTGGCGATTGCGGCACGGGCCGCTGCGGCCTAGACGCTGGGCGCATCATGACCATCGTGACCCGTTTCGCCCCCAGCCCCACCGGCCGCCTGCACGTCGGCAATCTGCGCACGGCCATCCACAATTGGCTGGCGGCGCGCGCGGGCGGCGGGCGGTTCCTGCTGCGCATCGATGATACCGATGCCGAACGCTCCCGCGCCGAATATGTCGATGCGATCCGCGCCGACCTGGCCTGGCTGGGCCTGACCCCGGATGCAGAGGTGCGCCAGTCCGACCGCTTTGCCCTGTATGAGCGGGAGTTCGATCGGCTGAAGGCGGCGGGCCGGGTCTATCCCTGTTACGAAACGCCGGAGGAGCTGGACCTTCGCCGCAAGATCCTGCTGGGGCGGGGCCTGCCCCCCGTCTATGACCGCGCGGCGCTTCGCCTGACCGATGATCAGCGCGCGGCGTTCGAGGGCGAGGGGCGGCGGCCGCACTGGCGCTTTCGTCTGGCCGATGGCGCGATCGAATGGGACGATGCGGTGCGCGGGCCGCAGCAGTTCGATGCCGCGTCGATGAGCGATCCCGTGGTGCGCCGCGCGGATGGCAGCTGGCTGTACCTCCTCCCCTCGGTGATCGACGATATCGACCTTGGCATCACGCTGGTCGCGCGGGGCGAGGATCATGTCACCAATACCGCAGCACAGGTACAGATGTTCGACGCGCTGGGCGCTGCCCCGCCGCGCTTCGCCCATGCCGCGCTGCTGACCGGGGCGGAGGGCAAGCTGTCCAAGCGGCTCGGCTCGCTCGGCTGCGATCATTTCCGCGACGCGGGCATCGAACCTGCGGCGATCCTGTCGCTGCTGGCCCGCATCGGCACCAGCGATCCGGTCGAGCCCTTTGCCGATCCAGCGCCGCTCCTCGCCAGCTTTGATTTTGCGCGTTTCGGCCGTGCCCCGGCCCGGTTCGACGAACAGGAACTGGCACAGGTCAATGCCCGTATCGTGCATCAGCTACCCTTTGATGCCGTCGTCCATCGCCTGCCCGCCGGCATGGATGCCGCCGCATGGGATGCGGTGCGGCCCAACCTGTCGGTGGTGGCGGAGGCGGCGGACTGGTGGCCGGTGATCGCAGGCGACATCGCCGTCCCGGTCCAACCGGACGAGGCGGGGTTCCTGGCCGAGGCGGCTGCCGTCACTGAGGCACTGGACTGGAGCCAGGATCCCTGGGGTCAGCTGACGGGTGTGCTGAAGGGGTCTACAGGCCGAAAGGGCCGGGCCCTGTTCCTGCCGCTGCGCCTTGCGCTGACCGGCCGGGACCATGGCCCGGACATGGCCGCGCTGCTGCCGCTGATCGGCCGCACACGCGCGCTGGCCCGCCTGACCGCCCATTGATTGCGCCTTTGGATGGCCATAGCGAAAGCCTTTGACAGCAAATTGTGATGTTGTACCATCACTCGTCTCCACTGGAGAGGAGACGAAGCCATGTATGCAGACCGTAACAAGGGATTGAACCCGGCGGCGCTGGGTTCCGCATTGCTGGTGAATGGCGCGATCATCGCCGCGCTCGCCACATTGGGTGCAGTCACTGTAATCCCGCCCGGGGACGACACCATCGAAACCTATCGCGTCCCCATCGAAACGCCGCCTTCGCCCCTGCCGGTCGAAAAGCAGGCACCGGTGAAGCCGACGGTGGAAACGCCCCCGCGTTCATCGACCATCGACATTGTCCGCCCCGTGATCGACGCGCCGCCGACCGGCCCGGTCATCACCGGCCCCACCGAACCCACGCCTGTGCCATCCGGCCCGACCACTGGCACGCCGGGCGGCACAGGTACGGGGGCCGGCACGGGTACCATCGTCGATCCGCCCGCCCCCGTGCTGATCGGGGCAACCGTCGATCCCCGCTATGCCGGGACGTTTCAGCCCGATTATCCGGGCCGCGAACTTGGCCTTGGCGAAGAAGGGATCGTCACCGTCCGCGTACTGATCGGCGTCGATGGCCGGGTAAAGGCGGTGGAGCGCGTCTCTGCCGATAGCGACGGCTTCTTTCAGGCAACGCGCCGCCACGCGCTTGCCCGCTGGCGGTTCCGCCCCGCGACCCGCGACGGCGTGCCGCAGGAGGTGTGGAAACAGATGACGGTCCGCTTCCGGATCAACTGATCCGGGCCGTTTTGGGGGCGGGGGCTGGTCGTGGCCGGCCTCTGCCCCTATGTTTTGTCCATGCTTTCGCCCAACCATTTCCGGATGATGCGACAGGTGCGACCGCGCAGCGCCCTTCGCGACGCCTATGACATGCTGATCCGTCCCGCTCCACACAAATGGGGCTTTCTGGGCCTGGCCGCCACACTGACCGGTCTGGTCGTGTTCGGGTTCGTTCAGGACAGCAAATGGGAAAAACCGTACAAGCGCGAGATCGTCTATGTGAACGACTGGCGGCTTGACCGGTCCGATGCCGAAATCACCGCCCAGCAAAAGGTGGACGAGGCGGAAAAGCTGGAACGGTTGAAAAAGATCAACGCCGAAAAGGAAAAGCGCCGCCGCGAGTGGCAAAAGATCGACGACGGCCTCAGTCGGTTCGGGCTCTGAACCGGGTGCCGGGGGGCGCGGTCGATGAGCGGGCGATGGCGGCCGCCATTGCGCTGGCCGAGCGAACCCGTGGGCTCAGCGATCCCAACCCCAATGTCGGCTGCATCGTCCTTGCCCCCGATGGCCGGGTCGTCGGGCGCGGCTGGACGCAGCCGGGCGGGCGGCCCCATGCAGAGGCGATGGCGCTGGCGCAGGCGGGCGATGCCGCGCGCGGCGGCACGCTCTACACCACGCTGGAGCCGTGCTGCCATCTCTCCCCCCGCGGCCCGGCCTGTGCGGACCTGATCCTGGCCGCCGGCATCGCCCGTGTCGTTGCGGCGATGGGCGATCCGGACCCGCGGGTGAGTGGGGGCGGCCATGCCCGGCTGCGCGATGCGGGCATCGCCCTTGATATCGGCACCGGCGCGGTGGCGGCGGCACAGACGATGGCGGGGTTCCTGACGCGTCAGGTGCTGGGTCGCCCGCTGGTCACGCTGAAACTCGCCCTGTCGCTGGATGGAGCCGCCGCAATGGCGGATGGCAGCAGCCGCTGGATCACCGGGCCACAGGCGCGGGCGCACACCCATCTGGAACGCGCGCGGCACGGCGCGATCCTGGTCGGGCGCGGCACATGGCTGGCGGATCGCCCGGCGCTCGACGTCCGGCTGCCGGGACTGCACGACCGTTCGCCCGCCCGTTACGTGCTGACCGGCGCGGCGCTGGAGGGCGTGGAAACGCTGGCATCGCCCGGGGCGATCGCCGGCCTGCCGGTCAATCATCTGCTGGTCGAAGGGGGGATGCAGACAGCGGCAACATTCCTGTCGGCCGACCTGGTCGACCGCCTGCTCCTCTATCGGGCGCCCATCCTGATCGGCGGGGGCCGGACCCTGCCCGATCTGGGGCTGGGCGATCTGTCCGCCGCGCACGGCCGGTGGCACCTGCTCGAACAGCGGATGCTTGGCAGCGACACCATGCAGCTATACCAGCGGGCGCGATAACGGAGAGAGTGCAGCCATGTTCACGGGCATCGTCACGGATATCGGCACGATCGAATCGGTTGAGGCGACGGGCGACCTGCACGTCACCGTGGCAACCGGCTATGACGTGGCAGGCATCGATCTGGGCGCATCCATCGCCTGTTCGGGCGTGTGCCTGACCGTGGTGGACAAGGCACCGGGCCGGGTGCGGTTCGACGTGTCCGGCGAAACGGTCAGCAAGACGGCATCCGGAATGTGGAGCGCCGGCCGCCGCCTCAATCTTGAGCGCGCCCTGCGGCTGGGCGACGAACTGGGCGGGCATATCGTGACCGGTCATGTCGATGGCGTGGCCAGCGTCATCGACGTCACCCCCGATGGCGAATCGCACCGCGTCCGCTTTCGCCTACCCGAACCGCTTGCCCCCTTTGTCGCGCCAAAGGGATCGATCACCATCGACGGCGTGTCGCTGACCGTGAACGAGGTTGCGGACACGGCCGATGGTTCGGACGTGTCGGTGAACATCATTCCCCATACTTGGTCGGTCACCACGCTGGGGACGCTGAGCGCGGGCGATGCGGTGAACGTCGAGATTGACGTACTGGCCCGCTATCTGGCGCGGATGAAGGATCGCCTTCACCCGGCAATGTGAATCTATTCTGGAACGTCACACTGCGATGTGATAGGGGCGCGGCTTCTGTTCTGGAGCGACGTCCGATGTCCACTGATCTGATTGCCCGTGTCCGCAAACTGGTGGTGGAGGGGGGCATGTCCCGCTCCGGCCTTGCCCGCGCGGCCGGGCTTCATGCCAACACCCTGCGCGACCTGGAACAGCCCGACTGGAATCCCACCGCGGACACGCTGCGCAAGCTCGAATCCTTTGTCTTTGCGAATGACGACACGCCCGTCCTGGTCCCGATCGAGGAGATCATCGACGAGGCGCGCAATGGCCGGATGTTCATCCTAGTCGATGATGAGGACCGGGAGAATGAGGGCGATCTGGTCATCCCGGCCCAGATGGCGACGCCCGCCGCGATCAATTTCATGGCAACGCACGGCCGGGGGCTGATCTGCCTGTCGTTGACCAAGGACCGGGTGGATCAGCTTGGCCTCGATCTGATGAGCCGCGCCAACGGCACCCGCCACGAAACCGCCTTTACCGTGTCGATTGAGGCAAAGACCGGCGTCACCACCGGCATTTCGGCGGCGGACCGGGCGCGCACCATCTCTGTCGCCATCGACGCGTCGAAGGGCGCGGACGAAATCGTGACGCCGGGCCATGTCTTTCCGCTGGTCGCGCGGCCGGGCGGCGTGCTGGTCCGCGCCGGCCATACCGAGGCGGCGGTCGATGTCTCCCGCCTGGCCGGGCTCAACCCCTCCGGGGTGATCTGCGAGATCATGAAGGATGACGGGACCATGGCCCGCATGGACGACCTGGTCGCCTTTGCCCGGCTGCACAAGCTGAAGATCGGCACGATCCGCGATCTGATCGCCTATCGCCGTCGCCACGACCATCTGGTCGAACGGCGCGCGGAAACCAGCTTCACCAGCCGCTGGGGCGGCGAATGGCGCGTCATCACCTTCTGGAACAAGGCGGCGGGCACCGAACAGGTCGCGCTGCTGAAGGGCAAGGTGGATCCGGCCACCCCCACGCTGGTGCGGATGCACGCCCTGTCCCCCTTTGGCGACCTGTTCGGAGAGGCGGGGGACCGGGGCGGCCTGCTCGAACGGTCGATGCAGATCATCGGAGAGGCCGGGGCCGGCGTCGTCGTGGTCATCAACAAACCGCGCAACGATGCCTTCACCATGGCGGTGGAGCGCCGCGCGGGCACGCGGACCGAGGTGGATATGGAGGAGTTGCGCGATTACGGCGTCGGCGCGATGATCCTGACCGAACTGGGGGTCGAGGAAATGGTGCTGCTCAGCAATACGCATCACACGCTGGTCGGCCTTGACGGCTATGGCCTGTCCATCGTCGGCGAACGGCCGATCGACGTCGAACCCTGACGCCACTGTCCGGTCGGCCCGGACCGGCCGGAACCAACCTTATTGTTGCAGGAGCATCCCATGGCCAAGTTTCTGATCGTCGAGGCGCGGTTCTACGATCATCTCAACGATCTGCTGCTCGCCGGCGCCCGTGCTGCGATCAAGGCGGCCGGTCATGACCATGAAACGGTCACCGTCCCCGGCGCGCTCGAAATCCCCGGTGCCATCGCGCTGGCGGATCAGTCGGGCGATTATGACGGCTATGTCGCGATCGGCGTCGTTATCCGGGGCGAAACCTATCACTTCGAAATCGTGGCGGGCGAAAGCGCGCGCGGCATCATGGCGCTGACCATGGACGGGGTCGCCATCGGCAACGGCATCCTGACCGTGGAGAATGAGGCGCAGGCGCTGGTCCGCGCCGATCCCGCGCAAAAGGACAAGGGCGGCGAAGCGGCCAAGGCGGCGCTGGCCATGCTCGCGCTGCGCGACCGTTTCGGCCGGTGACCGCGCCCGTCCTTGCCACCCAGCGACTGATCCTCCGCCTGCCGGAGGCGTCGGACCTGGATGGCTGGGCGGAAATGAATGCCGATGCCGACGCCATGCGCTTTCTGGGCGGGGTCAAATCGCGTGCAGTGACGTGGCGGGAACTATGCACGATGCGCGGGGCATGGGACATTCGCGGCTTTGCGATGTTCTCGGTCATCGAACGCGACACCGGGCGCTGGGTCGGCCGGATCGGCCCCTGGCAGCCCGAAGGCTGGCCGGGCACAGAGGTGGGCTGGGGCGTCCATCCCGGCTTCGCTGGTCGCGGCTATGCCCATGAAGCCGCGATGGCGTGCATGGACTATGCCGTCGATGTGCTGGGCTGGACACGGGTGATCCACACCATCGCCCCCGACAATCTGCGCTCCATCGCGCTTGCCCGGCGGCTGGGGTCGACCAATGGCGGCCCGGTTTCGCTGCCCCCGCCGCATGAGGCGGTCCAGGTCGATGCCTGGGGCCAGACCGCCGATCAATGGCGGAGCCGCCGCATCGCCTGACGCCGTCTGCCGGCCGATCTGCGCCGATTCAGCTTTTCTTTGTCAATTTCTGCGACAGCCGGATCGACTGTCGGCGGATTTGACAGTGAAGCGCATCGGACGGGTCGATGATCAGACTGTTCAAGCATTACGTTCCCTATGCCGTGCTGTTGCTTGGCCTGTTCGATCTCATCCTGCTGTTGATTGCAGCGGAAATCGGCTGGGTCGTTCGCGCGGGTCAGATCGACATGCTGGTCGAACCGCTGCACACCCGCCTGCCGCAACTGTTCAGCTTTGCCCTGTCGCTTCAGGTCGCGATGATCGCGGTCGGCGTCTATGGCGCGGATGCGCTGCAATCGCTGCGCGTGGCGGTCGCCCGGCTGATCGTCGCCGTATCGCTCGGCATCATCTTTCTGTCGGTGATCTTCTTTCTGGTGCCGGTGCTGACCTTCTGGCGCTCCAACCTGCTCTACGCGATGTCGGCGGCGGTGGTGATGCTGACGCTGATGCGCATCCTGCTGGGCAAGACGCTGGGCGGACAGGTGTTCAAGCGCCGGGTCGTCGTGCTGGGTGCCGGGCCGCGCGCCCAGCGGCTGAAACGGCTCGCCGCCTCGCGCGGTGCGGGCTTCGTCGTCGTCGGCTATGTCGCGATGAGCGAGACGAACCGCGTCATTCCCGAAGCGATCGCGCGCGATGCGATCTACAACCTGGCCGATCATGTCGTGCTGCTCAACGCCGCCGAAGTCGTGCTGGCGCTGGAGGAACGTCGCAACGCCCTGCCGCTCAAGGACCTGTTGCGCATCAAGACGACCGGCGTCCATGTGAACGACATTTCCAGCTTTCTGGAACGCGAAACCGGCCGGGTCGATCTGGACAGCGTCAATCCCAGCTGGCTGATCTTTTCCGACGGCTTTTCATCGGGCCGGATGCTGTCCAGCCTGTTCAAGCGATTGTTCGACGTGACGGCCAGCCTGTTGTTGCTGACGCTGGCCGGGCCGGTGATCCTCTTGACCGCGATCCTCGTCAAACTCGACAGCAAGGGTCCGGCCTTTTACCGCCAGCGCCGGGTCGGCCTGTTCGGACAGCCGTTCAACATCCTGAAACTGCGCTCGATGCGCGTCGATGCCGAAGTGGCAGGCAACGCCGTCTGGGCGGAAAAGGACGACCCCCGCATCACCCGTGTCGGCCGCTTCATCCGCAAGACCCGCCTGGATGAACTGCCCCAGTGCTGGAGCGTGCTGAAGGGCGAAATGAGCTTTGTCGGCCCGCGCCCCGAACGGCCGCAATTCGTGTCCGACCTGGAACAGCAACTGCCCTATTATGCCGAACGCCATATGGTGAAACCGGGCATCACCGGCTGGGCGCAGATCAATTTCCCCTATGGCGCGTCGGTCGAGGATGCCCGCGAAAAGCTGGAATACGACCTGTATTACGCCAAGAATTATTCGCCCTTTCTCGACCTGTTGATCCTGATTCAGACGGTGCGCGTCGTCCTGTGGCCGGAAGGGGCGCGGTAACGCCGGCATGATGGCCGCGATCATCCTTTGGGGTCATGCCAGTGCAGCGGTGTTGTTTGCTGCCCTGGCGCTGGCAACGCTGCGCCGGCCCGTGCCCGGCGTCCCGCGGCCCGCGCTGGTCGCCGCGCTTGCCCTGACCGCGCTCTGGGCGCTGGCGGTGGCGGGGGTCGGCCCGGTGGAACTGGGCACCCGGCTTGCGGCCGGTGCGCGCGGCATGGCCTGGTTGTTGCTCGCCGCGCTGGTCCATCGCCTTGCGCTGACGCGTCCCCCGGCCGCGCTTGGCCTCGTCTATCTGGTCGTCCTGCTGATACAGGGGACGCAGATGATGGTCGCGCTGGCCGCCACCGCTGCCGCGCCCGCCACGGCCGATGCCTATCTGAATGCGTCGGCGGCGCTGAATCTGATGGTGTCGGTGGCGGCGCTGGTCCTCCTCCTCAATGGCTATCGCGCCGCGACGATGGGACGGGGCCGCGCCGTGATCGCGGCGGCATCGGTGTTGTGGCTGATCGAGGCGAACGGCGCGCTGCTCCATCTGGCGGCGGGCGGCGTTTCGGACGAATTGCTGGCGGCGCGCGGCATCGCCATGGGCATGATTGCCGCCGCGCTTGCCCTGTCGCTGATCGCGCGCACCGACCGGCGGGTTCAGGTGTCGCGCACCGCGCTGATGCAGTCGCTCTGGCTGCTTGGCGCGATCGTCTATCTGACGCTGCTTCTTTCCGCGCTCAGCCTGATCGCGGTGCTGGGCGGCGACTATGCCCGGCTGGGTCAGGCGGCGTTCGTGTTCGGCACCACGGCCGCAACGCTCGTCTTCCTGTCCAGCCCGTGGCTGCGCGCCTGGGTGCGGGTCAAGCTGGCCAAGCACCTGTTTCGCCACCGCTATGACTATCGCGTCGAATGGCAGCGGTTCACCGAAACGCTGGGCCAGCCGGACAGCGGCGCCACCCTCGACGAACGGGTGGTCAAGGCTGTGGCCGATCTGGTCGATGCCCCGGCCGGGCTGCTGCTGCTGCCGGCGGGCGATGGCCTGTCCGTCGCATCGGGCTGGCGCTGGTCGCTGCCGGTGGCCGACCATGCGCCGATGATCGTGCCCCCGGATACGCATGAACGGATCGTCGAACTGGACGCGGTGCGCCGCGCGGGCGGCGACCCGTCCGTTCCGGCCTGGATCCTTGCCGAAACCGATGCCTGGATCATTGTGCCGCTGCCGCATGTCGGCACGCTGGCAGGCGCGATCCTGCTCGCCCGGCCGCCGCTCGACCGGGCGCTGGATTGGGAGGATTTCGACCTGCTCCGCGTCGCCGGGCGTCAGGCGGCAAGTTACCTGGCCGAGGCGCGCGCCCAGGACGCGCTTGCCGAGGCGCGCCGGTTCGACGAATTCAACCGCCGCTTCGCCTTCATCCTGCATGACATCAAAAATCTGGTCAGCCAGCTCAGCCTGGTGGCCCGCAACGCCGAACGCCATGCCGACAACCCCGAATTCCGCGCCGACATGATCGCCACGCTGCGCGATTCGGCGGGCCGGATGACCGATCTGATCGCCCGGCTGTCGCATCAGCAGCGCGGCGGCGGGGCAGAGGTGATGGGCGCGGTCTCGCTGCGCCCGGTCATCGATGCGGTGATCGCCCGCCGTCCGGGTCAGCCCATCGTGATGGACGGCGACAGCCACCCGGTCGCGCTGGCCGATCCGCAGCGGCTGGAACAATTGCTCGCCCATCTGGTCCAGAATGCGGTCGAGGCAAGCGCACCCGGCACGCCCGTCACCGTGCGGCCGGGCGAGGCGCAGGATCATGTGTGGATCGACGTCATCGATTGCGGTGCGGGGATGACCGCCGCCTTCATCCGCGAATCGCTGTTCCGGCCCTTTGTCTCGTCCAAGCCGACCGGCTTCGGCATCGGCGCGTTCGAGGCGCGCCAGCTGGCCGAGGCGATGGGCGGCCGGATCGATGTGGACAGCACCCCCGGCATCGGCAGCCGCTTTCGCGTGCGGCTGGCCCGTGCCGATGCCGTTCCCGCCGCCATCACCGACACGCCCAGCATGGAGAAAGCGGCATGAGCGCCGACGCCCCCCGTCTCTTGATCGTCGAGGACGATCTGGGCCTGCAGCGGCAGCTGCGCTGGGCCTATGACGGCTATCAGGTCACGGTTGCCGGCGACCGGGACAGCGCGCTTGCCGCGTTGCGGGCGGACGAACCGGCCGTCATCACCCTCGATCTCGGCCTGCCGCCCGACCCGGACGGCACGACAGAGGGATTTGCCCTGCTGGCCGATATCCTGGCCCTGAAACCCGATGCAAAGGTGATCGTGGCGTCCGGCCATGGCGCACGGGAAAGCGCGCTGCGGGCGATCGACATGGGCGCATTCGATTTCTACGCCAAGCCGATCGATATCGACGCGCTTGGCCTGATCGTCGCGCGCGCCTTTCACGTTCATGCGCTGGAGGCGGAAAACCGTCGCCTGCGCGAACGGCCCGGCGGCGACCGGGCCTCGATCGGCGGCATCATCACCGCCGCGCCCGAAATGCAGAAGGTGACGCGCACCATCGAGCGCGTCGCCGCGGCCGATGTCTCGGTCATGCTGCTGGGGGCCAGCGGCACGGGCAAGGAATTACTGGCGCGCGGCCTGCACGATGTCAGCCGCCGGGCAAAGGGCGCGTTCGTTGCCATCAACTGTGCCGCCATCCCCGAAACGCTGCTGGAAAGCGAGCTGTTCGGCCATGAAAAGGGCGCGTTCACCGGCGCGGTCAAGACGACGGAGGGCAAGATCGAACAGGCGCATGGCGGCACCCTGTTCCTGGACGAGGTCGGCGACATTCCCCTGCCGCTTCAGGTCAAGCTGCTGCGCTTTTTGCAGGAACGGGTGATCGAACGCATCGGCGGCCGCCGCGCAATCCCGGTCGATACGCGCATCGTGTGCGCCACGCATCAGGATGTCGATGCGATGGTCGCCGATGGCCGGTTCCGCGAGGATCTGTATTACCGGCTGGCCGAAATCGTCGTGCCCATCCCGGCGCTGGCCGAACGCACCGGCGATGCCGGCCTGCTCGCCCGCCATTTCCTGCGCAAACACGCCGCGTCGATGAATGCAGCGGTCAAGGGGTTCACGCCCGATGCTCTGGCCGCGATCGACGCATGGGGCTGGCCCGGCAATGTCCGCGAACTGGAAAACCGGGTAAAGCGGGCGGTGATCATGGCCGATGGCGCGCGCGTCACCGCCGCCGATCTCGACCTTGCCGAACCGGGCGAAGGCGATGACGCCATCAACCTGAAGGCGATGCGCGAAATCGCCGACCGCCGGGCGATCCGCCGCGCGCTTGCCCGCACCAACGGCAACATCTCCGGCAGTGCCAAGCTGCTGGGGATCAGCCGCCCGACCCTCTATGACCTGATCAAGGCCTATGACCTTCAGCCCTAGGGTTCTTGCCCCGCTCGCCATGCTGCTGGCCGTGCCGGTCGCGTCCGCCAGCGCCGATGACGGCGCGGCCGGCGATCAGCTGGCCCGTTCCGCCCGGCTGATGGCGGCGGGCAATGCCACGGGCGCACGCGCCTGGGCATGGAAGGCCGTTCGCGCCAATCCCGATATGGCGGCGGCGCATCTGGCGCTGGCCCGTGCCCATCTGGCGCTGGGCGAGGGCGCACAGGCAGAGGGCGAACTGGAACGCGCCGTTGCCGCCGGGACGCCGCTTGCCGGGGTGCAGCATCTGCGCGCCCATGCCATCGTGCTGCAGGGCGATGGCCGCGCTGCGTTGCAGGCGGTGGGTCAGGCGCTGCCCGACCACCGCGTCTATGCCTTGCGGATGCGCGGGCTGGCCATGCTGGCGCTGGGCGATCTGGCGGCGGCGCGCGCCAACCTCGAACAGGCAGTGGCCGCTGCCCCGCGGGACGGTGATGCGTGGACCGACCTTGGCCGGTTCCGCTTTGTCGCCGGCGATCTGGTCGGTGCCATCGCCGCGTCCGACCGGTCCGTCACGTTGCGGCCGCAGAATGTGAACGCGCTGGTCCTGCGCGGCGAACTTGTCCGCCAACAGGCCGGGCTGGTCGCATCCATCCCCTGGTTCCGCCGGGCGGTGGCGATCGATGGCTATCATCACGATGCGCTGATCGAACTGGCCGCGACGCTGGGCGATACGGGGCACAGTGTCGAGATGCTGGCGATGACCCGCCGCGCGGCAGAGGCGCGCCCGACCAGTCCCCGCGTGTTCTATCTTCAGGCGCTGCTGGCCGCCCGTGCCGGGCGCTATGCGCTGGCCCGTTCGGTGCTGGAACGGGGCGGTCCCGGCGTGCTGGCCATGCCCGGCGGGCTGCTGCTGGCCGCGACGCTGGATATGCAGGCGGGCGCCAATGAACAGGCCGCGACCAAGCTGGGCCAGCTGATCGATCAGCAGCCGATGAACCTCAACGTCCGTCGCCTGTTCGCGGCCAGCCTGTTGCGGGTCGATGCCGCGCGCAACGCCGTCCGCGTCCTGCGCCCGCTGGTCCTTCGTGCCGATGCCGACAGCTATGCGCTGGAACTGGTCGGTCGCGGCCTTGAACGGATTGGTGAGCGGGCAGAGGCGGGCGCCTTTCTGGATCGCGCCGCCTGGCCGGTGCGCGCTGCGCCTGCGCCCTTTTCCAGCGATGCCGGGCTGGCGGTGCTTCAGGCCGCAGCCGATGAAGCGCCCGGCCGGCCCGATGTCGCCATCCCCTATATCCGCGCGCTGATCGAGGCTGGACGACCGGCCGATGCGCTTGCCCGGGCACAGCGGGTGGCGGCGGACAATCCCGGCGCGCCGGGCGCGTTCCTGTTGGTCGGCGACGTGCTGATGACGCTGAACCGGCCGGCCGATGCGCTGACGCCCTATCGCCGCGCCGCCGCCATCCGGTTCGATCAGCCCGTGCTCCTCCGCCTGATCGAGGGGATGGAGCGGACCGGCGATGCCGCTGGTGCATCCGGGGTGCTGGCGGGCTTCGTCGCGCAAAATCCGCGCAACCTGATGGCGCTGCGCCTGCTTGCCGATCGTCAGCTTGCTGCCGGGCGCTATGACGATGCGGTCGACGCGCTGGAGGATATCCGGTTCCGCATCGGCAATCGCGACGCCGCCCTGCTCGCCGCGCTGGCACAGGGTTATGCCGGGCTGGACGATGCCGATGCCGCCCGCCGCTATGGCGAGGGGGCCTATGCCCTTGCCCCGGCCAATGCCGTCGCCGTCCATGCCTTTGGCCTATCGCGCCTGGTTGCGGGCGATGCGGCCGGTGCGGTGCCGATCCTGGAAAAGGCGGTGGCGCTTGCCCCGGATCAGGCGGTGCTGCGCTGGCGGCTGGCTCAGGCCTATGCCGGGGCGGGCCGCCGGACAGAGGCCGCGACCCTGCTGCGCGCGCTGATCGCTGATCCCCGCTTTGTCGACCGGCCAGAGGCAGAGGCGCTGCTCGCCGGGCTTGCTTGAGGGTTCGGCGAACGCGGGTTAGGAGGGCGGCCGTCATGACCGATCCGATCGCCCGCATCGCTGCCGCGCTTGAACGGCTGAGCCCGCCGCCCGCGCCGATGGCCGATCCGGCTGCGCATCCCGCCTATGGCTGGGACGGTGCGTCGCTGTCGGCGATCGCTGCGTTCCGGCCGTTGCCGCTCGCCCGGCTGGTCGGGGTGAATCGTCAGCGCGATCTGCTGCTCGCCAATCTTCGCCGGCTGGCCGATGGTGCCGCGGCGCAGGATGTGCTGCTCTGGGGTGCGCGCGGCACGGGAAAATCGGCGCTGGTCAAATCCGTCGTCGCCGAACTTCAGGGCACGGGGGCCGATATCGCCATGATCGATGTCGGCGCGGCGCGCATCGCCACCCTGCCCCGGCTGTTCGCGCTGATCGGCGCGGTGCCGCGCGCGTTTGTGCTGTTCATCGACGATCTGGGCTTTGACGCGCCGGGCGAGGGCCGCGCCTTTCGCTCGCTGCTGGAGGGCGGGGCCGCTGCCCGGCCGGACAATGCCCGGCTGGTCGTCACGTCCAACCGCCGCCACCTCGTCCCCCGCGATTTCGCGGCAGAGGCCGATGCGATCAATCCGCGCGACACCGCCGACGATCAGCTTGCGCTGGCCGACCGGTTCGGCCTGTCGCTCGGCTTTCATGCCGTGGATCAGGATCAGTATCTGGCGGTGGTCCATGCCCATGCCGCCGCGCTGGGCCTGGTTGCCGACGATGCCGATGCGATCCGCTGGGCGACGCAGCGCGGCGCGCGGTCGGGCCGGGTCGCGTGGCATTATGTCGTGGATCTGGCCGGGCGGGCCGGGGTGCCGGTCGCCTGAAAATCGGGCGGGATGGCTGGCGGCGGGCGGAACGATCGCCTAGCTAAAGGCAATGACTGAAAGCCAACTGCCAAAGCGCGTGTTTCGCCGCGCTGAAGAAGACGCCGAAACCGCCCGTTGCGGCACCCATACGCCGCAGACGGAGCATCCCTCCTATCGCCTCGCCTTTCAGGACATGGATTTCCTGTTGCGCGAGGATCTGCGCCCCATCCGCTTCCAGCTTGAGCTGCTCAAGCCGCAGCTGGTGATGGACGAGGCAAAGATCGGCTCCACCCTCGTCATCTATGGCTCGGCCCGGATTCCCGAACCGGCCAAGGCGCAGGCGCTGCTCGATCTGGCCAGCGACGATCAGGCGCGGCGCATCGCGGAGCGGCTGGTCGCCAAATCCCGTTATTATGACGAGGCAAAGGCGCTCGCCACCCTGGCCAGCGCCTATCCGGTGGACCCCGACGGCACGCGCCAGTTCGTCGTCTGCTCCGGCGGCGGCCCGTCGATCATGGAAGCGGCCAATCGCGGCGCGTGCGAGGCGGGGGCCGAATCCATCGGCCTTAACATCGTCCTGCCGCATGAACAGGCGCCCAACCCCTATGTGACGCCGGCCTTGTCGATGCAGTTCCACTATTTCGCGCTGCGCAAGATGCACTTCCTGCTGCGCGCGCGCGCCGTCGCGGTGTTCCCCGGCGGATTTGGCACCTTTGACGAGGCGTTCGAGCTGCTGACTCTGATGCAGACCGGCAAGGTCGAGCGGATGCCCGTTCTGTTCTATGGCCGCGAATTCTGGGAACGGGTCATCAATTTCGAGGCTTTGTGCGAAGAAGGCGTGATCTCGCCGCGTGACCTCGACCTGTTCCATTATGTCGAAACGGCGCAGGAAGGATGGGATTACATCCAGGGCTATTATGCGATGCGCGAAAAAATGGCCCAGGCCGCGCAATGACATCGACCGTCCCTGTCATCGCCACGCGTGTGGCGGTGACAGGGAAACGGGATCGCGCTTTACTGGGCGGCGTTGGCCATCGCGTCGGCAGGCGCTGCCTCAGCAGCGGCCGCATCGGCAGCCGGGGCCGCAGCGCCCTCTGCCGGGGCGGCGGGAAGCGGCAGGTTCGACCCCTGCGAATTCAGATAGGCGATGACATTGGCGCGGTCTTCCGGCTTGGACAGGCCGGCAAAGGTCATCTTGGTGCCCTCGGCATATTTGCGCGGGCTCTTCAGCCACTGGTTCATCGAATCGAAGTCCCAGTTGCCGCCAACCGCCTTCAGCGCGTCGGAATAGGCAAAGCCGGCAACCGCCGCATGCGGCTTGCCCAGGATGCCCCACAGATTGGGACCGATGCCGTTGGCACCGCCCTGATTCACCGAATGGCACGCCGCGCACTTCTTGAACACCTCGGCACCCGCGGCAGCATCGGCCGTCTGGAGCAGCGCCGCGATCGGCGGTTCGGCCGCACCGCCGCCGCCGCCGCCACCGGCATCCTCGGCCGCTGCAACCGGATAGCCCTGCTTTTCCGGGGCTTCACCGTGAAAGATCATGCCGCTCGCGATCGACAGGCCCAGCGCAGCCGCGCATCCCGCCAGCACCCAACCCGCGATCGTGTTCGTCTGATTGTCCATGTTCCGTGCGTTGTCCCGCATGAAGAAAATTAGGTCGGCTGATCCCTTACCGACGCAGGTGCAGCACCGCAAGCCGTGGCTTTGCCGCGCCGGCCCGCGATCCGGCCCGCGTCTTGCGCCGGCGGGGGGCGGGGGCTAATCGCGCCGTCGATGCAGCAATTCGCCGCCCCCGCCCGTCCGCTGGTTCAGCGCATGACCGCCGCCGCCCTGGCCGATCCGGCGCGCGCCGTCGCGTTTCAGGGCGCACCCGGCGCGAACAGCCATGTCGCCGCGCTGGAAGCGTTTCCGGATTGCGCGCCGCTGCCCTGTTTCAGCTTTCTGGAGGCGATCGACGCAGTGCGCGACGGGCGCGCGGATTGCGCGATCATCCCCATCGAAAACTCGCTGCACGGCCGCGTTGCCGACATCCATTTCCTGCTCCCCGAATCCGGTCTGGTCATCACCGGCGAACATTTCCTGCCGATCCGCCACGCGCTGCTCGGCCGTGGCCCCGTGGCAGGCGTGCGCCGCGCGATCAGCCATGAACAGGCGCTGGGCCAGTGCCGCCACTGGCTGCGCAGCCACGACATCGAACCGGAAGTCTATGCCGACACCGCCGGGGCGGCCGCGCTGGTCGCGGCATCCGGCGATCCCGCGCTGGCCGCGCTCGCCCCGCCGGGGGCCGCCGCGCTCTATGGGCTTGAGGTGCTGGCCAGCGATATCGCGGATGCCGATCACAACACCACGCGCTTCGTCGTGCTGGCGCGTCAGGCACCGGATGCGCAGCCCGCCGGTCCGCACATGACGACCCTGGTGTTCGAGGTGAAGAACGTGCCCGCCGCGCTGTACAAGGCGATGGGCGGTTTCGCCACCAACGGCGTCAACATGACCAAGCTGGAAAGCTATCAGACCGGGGCCAGCTTTGCCGCCACGCAATTCTATTGCGACATCGAAGGGCGGCCGGGCGATGCCGCCGTCGATCGCGCGCTGGATGAACTGCGTTTCCATTCCAAATGGGTCCGGCTGCTCGGCACCTATACCCAGGCGCGCAAGCGCGGCTGAACCATTGGCGGATGGGCCGCAGCGCCCTATGTCGAACCGATGCTGACGATTGAACAGGCCGTGGCGCAGGCCAGCGCCGCCGTCGATGCCGCCCGCCGCGCGGGCGCCGATGCCGCCGATGCGCTGATCGCCGCCGATACCGCGATCGGCGCGTCAGTGCGCCTTGGCGTGCTGGAGGATGTCGACCGGTCGGAGGGCGCGGAACTTGGCCTGCGCGTCTTTGTCGGCAAGCGGTCGGCCAGCGTTTCGACCAGCGATTTCGGCCCCGATGCGCTGCGCACCATGGCCGAACGCGCCGTGGCAATGGCGCGGCTGGCGCCAGAGGATGACTGGGCCGGCCTTGCGCCGGCAGAGCGGCTGATGCACGGGGATGCCCCGCTGCTCGACCTGGACGATGGCGGCGATGCCGACCCGGCGGTGCTCAAGGACCGCGCGCTTGCGGCAGAGGATGCGGCCCGCGCGGTTTCGGGCGTCACCAACAGCGAAGGGGCGGGGGCCAGCGCCAGCCGCGGGATCACCGCCCTTGCCACCAGTCACGGCTTTGCCGCCGGCTATGCCGCCACCGGCTATTCCGTATCGGCCAGCGTGCTGGCCGCCGACGATGCCGGGATGCACCGCGATTACGCGCATCACACCGCCCGGCACCAATCGATGCTGGAACCACCGGCGCTGGTCGGCGCGCGCGCGGGCGAACGGGCGGTGGCGCGCCGCGCGCCGGTTCGCATCGACAGCGGACCCATGCCGGTGCTGTTCGATCCGCGCGTCGGGTCCAGCCTGATCGGTCATCTGATCGGCGCGATTGCCGGGTCGGCCATTGCCCGGCGCACCAGTTTCCTGATCGACGCGCTGGGCACCGCCATCCTGCCCGCCGGGATCACGATCATGGACGATCCCCATCGCCCGCATGGCCTGCGCTCCCGCCCGTTCGATGGCGAAGGGCTGCCGGTGTCGCCGCTGGCCATCGTCCATCACGGGGTGCTTCAGACATGGCTGATGGATTCCGCCTCCGCCCGTCAACTTGGCCGTGAACCCACCGGCCATGCCACGCGCGGCCTGTCCGGTCCGCCGGGCGTCACGGCCAGCAACGTGCATCTGGAAGGGGGCACCATCCCGCCCGAAACGCTGATCGGCGATGTGCGGCGCGGCATCTATGTCACCGAACTGATCGGTCAGGGGGTGAACGGCATCACCGGCGATTACAGTCGCGGCGCTTCCGGCTTCCTGATCGAGGATGGGCAGATCGGCCCAGCGGTTCAGGAAATCACGATTGCGGGCAATCTGAAACAGATGTTCCTGGCGCTGACCCCGGCGAACGACCTTGAATTTCGCTATGGCATCAACGTCCCCACCCTGCGCATCGACGGGATGACGGTGGCGAGTGGCTGACGGCGGCGGCGATGCCCTGACCCGCGCGGTCGCCGATGCCGTCCGCACGGCCGGCGATCTGGCGCATGATCGCTGGCAGGGCGCATTCAATGCCTGGGAAAAATCGCCGGGCCAGCCGGTATGCGACGTGGATCTTGAGGTGGATGATCATCTCAAGCGGTCGCTGGCGGCAATCGACGGCGATGCCGGATGGCTGTCCGAAGAAACGCTGGACCGGTCCGACCGGCTGATGCGGCGGCGGGTCTGGGTGGTCGATCCGATTGACGGGACCCGCGATTTCATCCGCCGCCGCCCCGGCTGGGCGGTGTCGGTCGCGCTGGTCGAGGGGGAGCAGCCGCTGGTCGCCGCGCTCTATGCCCCGGTCACTGGCCAGTTGTGGCTGGCCCGCGCGGGCCGCGGCACGATGCTGAACGACGTGCCGGTGCGCGCTTCGGATCGCACCGACCTGCCCGGCGCGCGGGTTCCCGCCGACACGCTGCCCAGCGCCGACCGCGATCTGGTCGCGGTGGCAAAGCCGAACAGCATCGCGCTGCGCATCGCGATGGTTGCGGGCGGCGATGCCGATCTGCTCGCCACGATCCGCTGGGGCCATGAATGGGATATCGCCGCCGCCGTTCTGATCGCGCGAGAGGCCGGCGCGCTGGTCACCGATGCGCTGGGGCGGAAATTGCGGTTCAACACGCCCCGCGGTCAGGCGTTCGGCGTCATCGCCGCCGCGCCGGGCATCCATGCCGCTGCAATCGAGCGGCTGCGCGACCGCGCCGTGGAAGCCCTCGGCCGCTGATCAGCGCGGCCACTGATCAGCGTGTCACGCGCGTCACATGGCCCATCTTGCGGCCCGGACGGATCTCCACCTTTCCATACAGGTGCAGGTGCGCGCCCGGCTCTGCCATCAGGTCGGGCCAGCGGCGCGCATCCTCGCCGATCAGGTTTTCCATGGCCACGCCCTGGCCGGTCAGGCCCGTCGGCCCCAGCGGCAGGCCACAGATCGCGCGGACATGGTTTTCGAACTGCGATGTTTCCGCGCCCTCGATCGTCCAGTGCCCGCTATTGTGCACACGCGGCGCCATTTCGTTGAACACCGGCCCGTCCGGCCCGCAAAAGAATTCCAGCGTCAGCACGCCGATATAACCCAGCCGCTCCGCCACCCGTCCGGCCAGCGCCGCCGCCTCGGTCCACTGCGCCGCGACCGGCGCGGGCGCGGGCACGGCGGATGTTGCCAGAATGCCGTCCCGGTGCGTGTTCAGCGGCGGGGGATACCCCTGCACCGCACCATCCGCACCGCGCGCCAGCAGGATCGAAAACTCGTGCTCGAACCGGACAAACCCCTCCAGGATCGCGGGCTGTCCGCCAATCGCCGCCCACGCCGCGTCCGCATCGGCGGGGGACATCAGCCGCGCCTGACCCTTGCCGTCATAGCCGAAGCGGCTGGTCTTCAGGATCGCGGGCGTCCCGATTTCGGCAATCGCCCGGTCCAGCGCCGCGCGATCCACGACAATCCTCCAGGGGGCGGCGCGCCCGCCCAGCGCCTCGACAAATCGCTTTTCCAGCACCCGGTCCTGCGCGGTGCGCAGCGCCTCGACGCCGGGGCGCACGGGCACGCTGTCGGCCAGCGCCGCGATCGGCCCCGCCTCGATATTCTCGAATTCGTACGTGACGACATCCACCGCGCGGGCGAATCCGGCCAGCGCGTCGGCATCGTCATAGGCGGCCTTGGTAAACGCGTTGCAGATGTCGTTGGCCGGGCCGCTGGCGGGCGCGAACACATGCACGCGATAGCCAAGCTGCGCCGCCGCCACGCCCAGCATCCGGCCCAGCTGTCCCGCACCGATGATGCCGATGGTCGATCCGGGTGGAAGCGCGCCGTTCATTGCGGTGCGTCCGCCACGCTGTCGGTCTGCGCCGCGCGCCATGCCTTCAACCGCTCGGCCAGCGCCTCGTCCTGCGTCGCCAGGATCGCTGCGGCCAGCAGGCCGGCATTGGTCGCCCCCGCCTTGCCGATGGCCAGCGTGCCTACCGGAATCCCGCCCGGCATCTGCACGATCGACAACAGGCTATCCATGCCCGACAGCGCCTTGGATTCCACCGGCACGCCCAGCACGGGCAGGTGCGTCATCGCCGCCGCCATGCCGGGCAGGTGCGCCGCCCCGCCCGCGCCGGCCACGATCACCTTCAGTCCCCGGTCGGCGGCGGATTGGGCATAATCGTACAATCGCTGCGGCGTGCGATGCGCGGAAACCACCTTTACCTCGTGCGGCACCGCCAGCGCAGCCAGCGCGTCGGCGGCATGGCGCATCGTTTCCCAATCGGATGTGCTGCCCATGATGATGCCGACCAGCGGCTGGCGATCGGCCATCTGTCTTCCCCTCACCGCGGCAGGAAACGCCTGACTGGCGGCGGGTTAGCCGGGCTTCCGGCCAAGAGCAACGGGGATTGGCCCGGCCTGTGGCCCCAACCCGCAAAAACCCAGGTCGAACAGGGTTAATGTCCCGCACCTACGGGACATGACGGCGGCGCCCGCATCCGCTAAGCGCACCCTGTTTCCAGCGAGAAACCGGCCGGCACTACGGATCGGCACTGCGGCACCCTGTCGCCATCCATCAGGACGAGAGCATTGAAACTTATGCACGCGCATGGCGCGGGCGAGGTGGGTCAGCCCATTTCGACCCCGGCCGAGGTCTATCAGTTCCGCCGCTGGCGCGATGCCCATGCGCCCGGCGGCTATTTCGGTGAGCCCGGCTGGGATATCCTGCTGCGGCTGTCGATCGCGCGCGAACAGGCGACGCCGATGACCGCGGCACAGGTGCGCGACGAAATCGCCGTGCCGGAGGGTGCCTTTGCGCTGGTGCTCGACCGGCTGGTCGATGACGGCATGATCGCCCTGGTCACGGGCGGAGAGGGCGCGCCGCGGATCGAGCTGACCGATCGCGCGCTTCAGTTCATCGATTCGGTGTTCAATTTCCTGCGGCCCGCAGCGTCACCCGCCACGGCCTGAACCCACGCTTCACGCAGGTCGCCGGACGGTCCCCTTCCATCCCCCTGGGGATCGTCCGTTCGTCCCCCGTCATCCCGGCGCTTCCTCCCTTGCCGGGATGACGGTTCGGGGCCGCCGCCGATCAGCGTTCGCTCAGATAATAGCGATCCGTCGCGCCTAGCGCGTCGTCGAGTTCATAGACGATCGGCTGTCCCGTCGGGATTTCCAGCGCCGCGATATCCGCATCCGAAATGCCGGACAGGTGCTTGACCAGCGCGCGCAGCGAATTGCCATGCGCCGAAATCACCACCCGCTTGCCCGCGCGCAGTTCCGGCGCGATCACCTGTTCCCAATAAGGCAGGACACGGGCGATCGTGTCCTTCAGGCTTTCGGTCGACGGAATGGCGATCCCGGCATAACGGCGGTCGGTGCCCAGGTCGAACGCGCTGCCAGCCTCCATCGGCGGGGGCGGCACGTCGAAACTGCGCCGCCACACATGGACCTGTTCCTCGCCGTGGCGCGCCGCCGTCTCCGCCTTGTTCAGCCCGGTCAGGCCGCCATAATGCCGCTCGTTCAGCCGCCAGTCCTTGACCACCGGCAGCCACAGCCGGCCCATCTCCTCCAGCGCGAGATTCAGCGTCTTGATCGCGCGCGTCTGCATGCTGGTGAACGCCAGGTCGAAATCGAACCCCTTGTCGGCCAGCATCCGCCCGGCCGCCTTTGCCTCCTCGATCCCCTGCTCGGTCAAGTTGACGTCCCACCATCCGGTGAACCGGTTTTCCAGGTTCCAGGCGGACTGGCCGTGGCGGATCAGGACGAGGCTGGGCATGGGCTTCCTTTCGGGAATGATTGGGTTTCGCCGTGCCGCTAGCCTAGATCGCGCGGGTGAGAAAGCGGCTGAACGGGTCGCCATCCCGATAATCGCCGAATGCGCCGCACGGTTCGAACCCATGGGCCGCATACATCGCCAATGCGGGGGCAAAGGGCGCGGTGCTGCCCGTCTCCAGGCTCAGCTGCGTCATGCCCATCGCCCGCGCCGTCGCGATCAGGTGTTCCAGCATCGCCCGCCCAACCCCCTGACCCAGAAACGCCTCGGCCACCCGCATCGACTTCAGCTCGCCATGCCCGGCATCCAGCCGCTTCAGCGCGCCGATCCCGGCCAACCGGTCGCCGATCCAGGCGGAAAAGAACCGCACTTCCGGCTGTTTCAGGCCGGACAGGTCCAGGAAATGACAACTGCCGGGCGGGGACGCGGCCAGCATCCCCTCTGCGTGAACCCTCAGCAGGGCAATGACCGCCGGATCGTCCAGCTCGCCCTCCCGGATCGCCAGAGCCGTCGCCGGTGTCACAACCCGTCGACGAACCCCGCCAGCGTGTCCAGGCACGCATGGGCCAGCGCCTTGCAGCGATCGGGCGACCAGCCATATTCCGGGTCCGGCGACGGGTCATGATCCTTGAACGGCATTTCCAGCGTCATCGCCACCGCGCCGAACCGTTCGGCCAGCTGATTGGTCGACATGGACAGGTTGGCCCGGCCGGGCTTTGCCTTTTCATATCCCCGCTCGGTCTGGAACAGCGGCGTATTGGCGGCCAGCGCTCGGCCATAAGCGTAATATTTCTCGCCCTGCGCGTCGGTCCAGCTCGGGATCCCCTCGAACCCGGCCAGGAAATTGGCCGGAATCGCCTCGTCGCCATGCACGTCCATCGCAAAATCGACGCCGGTTTCGTCCATCGCATTGCGCACGCAGAGCACTTCGGGGCTGCGCTCCGGCGTCGGCGCGTGCCATTCGCGGTTCAGATTGACGCCAGCCGCATTGGTTCGCAAATGGCCACGGCGTGAACCATCCGGGTTCATGTTCGGCACGATGTGGAACGTCGCCTTGTCGCGCAGGGCGCGCGCCTGCACATCCGACGGATCGGTCAGCTTTTCCAGCGCGCCTTCCATCCACCATTCCGCCATGCTCTCGCCCGGATGCTGGCGGGCATAGAGCCACACCTGTTTCGGCCCGGTGCCCAGCGTCAGGCAATCGATCGCCTGTCCGTCCAGCGTGGTGCCCAATTCGCGGTGCTGAACCCCCGGCATCGCCGCCATGCGCGCGATCAGGTCCTGATGCCGCTCCATCGAATAGGGCGCGAAATAGGCGAACCAGGCGACGTCGCTGTCAAAACTGTGGGTAAAGGACAGGACGCCATCGGCATAGTCCGTCGGTGCCAGCCGCCAGTGCGCCCGGTCGGTGCTGACCCGCGTACGATAGCCGGGCCAGCCAAAGGCATAGGCCGCGTTGCCCGCGTTCAGGATGCGGAACGTCAGCGTCCGCCCCTTTGCCCCCGCCACGCGGAAATGAAACCATTGATAGAATTCCGACAGATGATCCGCCCGGATGGTCAGGTCCACCCGGTCGCCCTCGATCATGGTCAGGTCGATATTGCCGCTGTCGAACGCGGCGTTGATGGAAATGCTCATCGGATCGTCGTCGTGATGCCTGATTCGCCGGGGAATCGCGCGAACAGGCCATCGGCCAGCCGCTGCGCGACCGCCGCCGGTTCGCCGGCCGGGGTGCCGTTTACCGTCTCGCCCTCGGCCCGGCCTTCCCAGATGGTGGTGCTGTCCGACCGCTGGCGGATCTGCACGCTCAGCTGCGTTGCCGAAATCTGCCGCGTCCGGCCGCCCAGGCCCAGATTGAGGCCGCCGCCAACCGCGCCGCCCATGCCGCCCGAAACGCCGCCCAGGCCGATCGACACCGGCGACTGGCTGCGCACCGAACCCGCCGCCGCGCGGCTGAACGACACGGCGACGACGTACCGGCTGCTGGCCGCCTGTCCGTCCGGCAGGATGGTAAAGCCCAGATCGCCCAGCTCCGCCGCAACCGCATCCAGATAGGCGCGATAGGCCAAGCTCGGCTCGCCGCCGCTGGTCACTGCCTCGATCGCCACCGTGCCCGGCTCGATCGGCGTGTTCAGATGATATCGGATCGCGCTCGCCGGCGGCAGCGACGGGGTGGTGGCACACGCGCCCAGCATCAGCGCGGCGCTCAGCGCCAGCAGGGGGCGGGAAACGGCATTTTGCGGCATGGGTAACCTGTTCCCTCTTGATACGCGGGCGGCCATCGCGGCGCCCGGCGGCACCATGCCTTAACGCCTCGGGCCGCGCCAGTGTCCATCCCCGCCGGTTTTGGCCCGCTTTGGCCCTGCATCCCTTGACTTGATGCCCCCCCTCGATTAGGCGAGCGCCTCTTTCCGGGCCCAAATCCGGAACCCCTGTTCATTCTGGATTGCAAGGTCAGCCGGTCATGAAGATCGTCAATTCTCTGAAGTCGCTCAAGGATCGCCACCGGGACAACCGCGTGATCCGCCGTCGCGGCCGCATCTACGTCATCAACAAGACCCAGGCCCGCTTCAAGGCCCGCCAGGGCTAAAGGCCGGTCATGGCACACGCGTCTGCCGTCATTTTCGATGTCGGCAACGTGCTGTACCATTGGCACCCGCGTAACCTCTACCGGCGCCTGATCGACGATGATCAGGCGCTCGAGGCGTTTGTGCGCGATGTCGTGAATGAAGAATGGCATTTTCAGCATGACGCCGGGCGCAGCTTTGCCGAAACCGCGGTCGAACTGACCGAACGCTTTCCGCAGCACGCCGATCTGATCGCCGCCTGGGGGCCGCGCTTCAACGAAAGCCTGTCCGGCCCGGTCGACGGAATGCTGGATATCGTGCGCGAACTGGACGCAGCCGGCGTGCCGCTGTTCGCGATCACCAATTTCTCCGCCGAGTTTTTCCCGCCGTTCCGCGATACCCAGGCAGAGATTTTCGACCGGTTCCGCGACATCGTGGTGTCGGGCGAGGAACGGTTGGTCAAACCCGATCCGGCGATCTACCGCCTCGCGCTCGACCGGTTCGGCCTGACGCCGCAGCAGGCGGTGTTCGTGGACGACAACCCGGCCAACATCGCAGCCTCCAGCGCGATGGGCATCGATTCGGTGCTGTTCACCACTGCGCCCGCCTTCCGCGCGCATCTGGTTCAGGTCGGCCTGCTCGCCTGACGTCCACCGCCCGCGGGGGCAGCGGGGGGGATCATCGCCTGAGCCCGCTCACCGCGGGACTTGCCGGCCGATCATCCCCCGATGCCGCGTTCAGGCGCCGTGATATCCCTTCAGCTCGTCGCCGGTGATGCGCACGACATGGACCAGGTTGGTCGACCCCGGCGTTCCGAACGGCACGCCCGCGCATACGACGACGCGGTCGCCCGCCTGGGCAATGCCGTGGCGCAGCGCCATGCGCTTTGCCTTGGCCACCATTTCCTCGAAACTGGCGACATCCTTGGTCTGCACGGCGTGCACGCCCCACAACAGGCCCAGCCGCCGGGCGGTTTCCTGTTTCGGGGTCAGCACCATGACCGGGACGGACGGCCGCTCGCGCGCCATGCGCCGTGCGGTCGAACCGGAAATGGTGAAACAGATGATCGCCTTTGCACTGGTCGTCTGGGCGATGTTCTTCGCCGCCTCGGCCAGCGCGTCGGCGGTGGTGGGATCGGGGGTGGTGACGGTGAAATGCACGCGGTCGCCATGCGCCGGGTCGCGCTCGACCGCCTGGGCGATGGCATCCATCATCGCCACCGATTCGACGGGCCAGGCACCGGCGGCGCTTTCCGCCGACAGCATGATCGCGTCCGCCCCGTCGTAAACGGCGGTGGCGACGTCCGACACTTCGGCGCGGGTCGGCGTCGGCGCGGTGATCATCGATTCCAGCATCTGCGTCGCCACGATGACCGGGCGGCCCATGCGCCGGGCGGTCTCCACGATCCGCTTCTGCATCGGCGGCACGGTTTCGGGTGGCAGCTCGACGCCCAGGTCGCCGCGGGCCACCATCACGCCGTCGCACTGTTCCACAATCTCGTCCAGCCGCGCCACCGCGCTCGGCTTTTCGATCTTGGCCAGCAGCGCGGCGCGCCCCTGGATCAGCCGGCGCGCCTCGGCCAGATCGTCCGGCCGCTGGACAAAGCTGAGCGCGATCCAGTCGACACCCTGTTCGACGGCAAAGGCCAGATCGCTGCGGTCCTTGTCGGTCAGCGCCGCCATCGGCAGCACCACGTCGGGGACGTTCAGCCCCTTGGAATTGGACAGCGGCCCGCCGACCTGCACTTCGGTGACGATGCGGGTTTCGTCATGTTCCAGCACGCGCAGCCGCAGCTTGCCGTCATCCAACAACAGGTGCGCACCCGTTTCGATCGCCTGGAAAATCTCGCGGTGGGGCAATTCCACCCGGGTCGAATCGCCCGGCTCTGCCGACCGGTCCAGCACGAACCGCTGCCCGGTTTCCAGGATGACGCGACCGTCGGTGAACTTGCCGACGCGCAGCTTCGGGCCCTGCAGGTCGGCCAGGATCGTAGTCGGCCGGCCGAACTGCTTTTCCAGGCTGCGGATCGCCTCGATCAACGGGATCTTCGATGCCTGATCGCCGTGACTCATGTTGACGCGGAACGCATCGGCGCCTGCTGCGTAGAGTCTGGCAATCATTTCCGGCGTGCTGCTTGCCGGGCCCAGGGTCGCCAACACGCGGACCTTACGCGAACGGGGGCTGATGGCCATGGTCATGGAACTGGATAATCCTTGGCTTGTGCTGCCGTGGCTCTAACTCATATTCGATCTGGATCAACAGGAGGGATGACAATGACGACGCTTGCCGATCTGGATGATGCGGTTGCGGCGGCGGCATTCCGGCGGCTGGTCCGCCATCTGCGCCACCGCACGGATGCCGAGAATATCGAGCTGATGGGCCTTGCCGGCTTTTGCCGCAACTGCCTGGCCGACTGGGTTCAGGAGGCGTCCGAGAATACGAATACGCCGCTGGACCGGGACGCCGCCCGGCACCTCATCTACGGAATGCCCGCCGCCGAATGGAAGGCAAGGCATCAGGGCGATGCCACCCCGGAACAGCTGGAACGGATGCGCCTGTCCATGCTGAAGAACCCGGTGCCGGAGGCTGAGGCCGCGCTGGACGATGCGCTTGCCGACACCTTTCCGGCCAGCGATCCGACCGCGCTTCAGGATCCGTCGCGCTAATCCCTTTCCTTGCCCGCCGGCCGCGTTAGGCTGGCGGCAACAAGGAACAAGGGGATTGCCATGAACCGTCTGATCGCCGCTGCCCTGCTGCTGGGCCCAGCCGCTGCCGTTGCGCAAGGGGCACCCTCGCCGGCCACCTTCATCCATGCCGGCCGCGTCATCGCCGAACCGGGCAAGGCGCCGCTTGGCCCCACCACGATCATCGTGCGCGATGGCAAGGTGGCGGAACTGCGCGATGGCCATGTCGCGCCCGATTCGGGGGCCAGCGTCATCGACCTTCGCGACAAGACGGTGCTGCCCGGCCTGATCGACCTCCACGTCCATCTCTGGGGCTTTCGCGGCGATCCCATCCAGACGCGGGCGACGGCGATCAACCGCGATGTCTCCGACGACCTCATCTATGCCGCCGCCAATGCGAAGAAAACGCTGTCGGCCGGTTTCACCACCGTCCGCGACCTTGGCGGCAATCCGCGCGGCATCCGCGCCCTGCGCGACGGGATTGCGCGCGGCGACATTGCCGGCCCGGCGATCGTCAATGCCGGTACGATGATCTCGGTCACCGGCGGCCATGGCGACGGCGCGAACGGGGTGCGGGAGGATATCGCCGATATGATCAAGGATACGCAGGTCAATGTCTGCGACGGGGTCGACGATTGCCGCCGCGCCGTCCGGCAACAGGTTGGCCTTGGCGCACAGGTGATCAAGTTCGCGGCAACCGGCGGCGTCCTGTCCAACGTGTCGGGCGGGCTGGGCCGCGCCATGCAGCCGGAGGAGATGCGCGCGATCATCGATACCGCCCATGCCCTGGGCCGCCGCGTCGCTGCACACAGCCATGCGGCCGAAGGAACGCGTGCGGCGGTCGAGGCGGGCGTGGACACCATCGATCATGGCACGTTCCTGGATGACGAAACGATCCGCCTGATGAAGGCAAAGGGCACCTGGCTCGTCCCCACCATGATGGCCCCGCGTGCCGCGCTGGCGCAGGCGCGGGGCGGCCAGCTGCCCCCCGCGACGATCCCCAAGGCAGAGGAGGCCGCCGCCGCCGCCATCGAAAGCCATCGCCGGGCCATCGCCTCCGGCGTCAAGGTCGCGTTCGGCACCGACACCGGCGTTTCGCCGCATGGCGACAATGCACAGGAATTCGCCCTGATGGTCGAGGCGGGGATGACCCCGGCCCAGGCGATTCGCGCCGCCACGGTCAGCGCCGCCGAAGTGCTGGGCCAGTCGGCCGTGATCGGCACCATCGCGCCGGGCAAGCAGGCGGATCTGATCGCGGTCGACGGCGATCCGCTGGCTGACGTCAAACGCCTTGAAACCGTCGCTTTCGTGATGGCCGACGGGGTTGTCCACAAGGATTGAGGGCAGCGCCGACGATCCCGGTTGAGGCGGCAGGCGTCATTGCCTAAACGCGCTGGCCAACCTCTCACCCCAACCGGGAATCATCCATGAGCGACAACATCTCCGCCGAACAGCTCCGCCTGCTCATCGAACGAATCGAGCGGCTGGAAGAGGAAAAGAAGGGCATCGCCGACGACATCAAGGACGTGTATGGCGAGGCAAAGGCCACCGGCTTCGACGTCAAGACGATGCGGTCCATCGTCCGGCTGAGGAAGATGGAAAAGCATCACCGCGAAGAGGCGGAAATGCTGCTCGAAACATACAAGCAGGCGCTGGGCCTGGTCTAAGGGCCGCCGCCACCGACAGGGAGAGACGCCGTGATCCTTTCGACCACCCCCACCATTCAGGGCCGCGAAATCCGGGAATATCACGGCGTCGTCGCTGGCGAAGTGATCGTCGGCGCCAACCTGTTCCGCGATCTCTTCGCCAATATCCGCGATATCGTCGGTGGCCGGTCGGGCAGCTATGAACGCGTGTTCCGCGAAGCCCGCGACGGCGCATTCGCCGAAGTGCAGGCAGAGGCGGCGCGACTGGGCGCCAACGCCGTGGTCGGCATCGACATCGATTACGAGGTGGTGGGCGACAAGGGGTCGATGCTGATGGTTTCCGTCTCCGGCACCGCCGTCACGCTGGCCTGAACACGTCCGAAATCCTCCCCCGCCAGGGGGAGGTGGCGGCGCGAAGCGCTGACGGAGGGGGAGGAGGCCCCATAGAGGAGGGGGATGCCGCCCCCTCCGCCGCTGATTGCGGCACCTCCCCCTGGCGGGGGAGGACTGCTTTCGCGTTTACCCCCACCTTGTCGAACCATCGTTCTTTCTTCTAGGGCAGGGGGAAAGGGCGTCCCCGGCGCTCGTCCGTTCAACAGACCAAGAAACGAACCCATGGCAGGCCATTCGAAATTCAAGAACATCATGCACCGCAAGGGCGCTCAGGATAAGAAGCGCTCGGGCATGTTTTCCAAGCTTTCCCGCGAAATCACCGTCGCGGCCAAGATGGGCCTGCCCGATCCCGACATGAACCCGCGCCTGCGCGCCGCGGTCAACGCGGCCAAGGCCCAGTCCATGCCAAAGGACAATATCCAGCGCGCGATCGACAAGGCGTCGAAGGGCGATACCGAGAATTACGAGGAAATCCGGTACGAAGGCTTCGGCCCCGGCGGCGTCTCCCTGATCATCGAGGCATTGTCCGACAACCGCAACCGCACCGCCACCAATGTGCGCACGGCCGTCTCCAAGAATGGCGGCAACCTCGGCACCGCCGGCTCGGTCAGCCATGCGTTCGACCGGATGGGCCTCATCACCTATCCCGCCAGCGCGGGCGATGCGGACACGGTGTTCGAGGCCGCACTGGAAGCGGGCGCAGAAGATGTGACCAGCAGCGATGAAGGCCACGAAATCTGGACCGCGCAGGACAGCCTGCACGAAGTGGCCAAGGCCCTTGAACCCGTGCTCGGCGAATATGAAGGGGCAAAGCTCGCCTGGCGTCCGCAGACCATGGTCGCCGTCAGCGAAGGCGACGCCGCGACGCTGTTCAAGCTGATCGACGCGCTCGACGACGATGACGACGTCCAGACCGTCTGGGGCAATTACGAAGTCTCCGACGAGGTGATGGAGAAGCTGGGTTAAGACAGCAAAAAGCCCCTCCCCTTCAGGGGAGGGGTTGGGGTGGGGCAGTGGTCACGGTGCACGACCTTCGCAATCGCGCACGTGAAATGCGCCTCAACCCGACAGAATGGGAAAAACGCCTGTGGCGTCGCCTGTCGAACAGCCAGACCGGCCACAAATTTCGTCGCCAGGCTGTCATCGCCCCCTTCATCTGCGACTTCTTCTGTCCGGCAAAGGCGCTGATCGTCGAGATCGACGGCGATACCCACGATCCCGCCGCTGATGCGCGCCGCGACCAAATGCTTGCCGGGCAGGGCTATCGAACGATGCGCTTCACGAACGCCGATGTGCGCGACAATATCGAAGGCGTGCTCCAGACCATCGTCACCACCCTCGCCCGGACGCCCGATCGCTGGCCGGGTCATCCCCACCCCGACTCCTCCCCTGAAGGGGAGGGGCCAACAGTGCCGCAAGCAAAGCCCCTCCCCTTCAGGGGAGGGGTTGGGGTGGGGGAACCAGGCGACCGGGCCAGCGGCAATCCCTCATGCTGATCCTCGGCCTCGATCCGGGCCTTGGCACGACCGGCTGGGGGCTGATCCGGGCAGAGGGCAATCGCCTGTCGCACCTTGCCAACGGGCAGCTCAAGACCGACGCCGGCGCGCCGCTGCCCCGACGCCTGGCCCATCTGGACGCCATGCTTGCTGCGCTGATCGTGGACCATGCGCCCGATGCGGCGGCGGTGGAGGAGGTGTTCGTCAACGCCAACCCGCAATCCACGCTGAAACTGGGGCAGGCGCGCGGCGTGGTCCTGTGCGCTGCTGCCCGGTCGGGCATCGATGTCGGCGAATATGCCGCCCGGCTGGTGAAGAAGGCGGTGGTCGGCATCGGCAATGCCGAAAAGGCGCAGGTTCATGCCATGGTCGCCCGCCTGCTGCCGGGCGTGAAGATTGCGGGCACGGACGCGGCCGATGCGCTGGCCGTTGCCATCTGCCACGCCCATCACGCCGCCAGCGCGCGGGCGGTTAGCGGCCGGGCATAACGGCCGCCCCTTTCCTACCCGCCCCTGCTGCTGTTAGCTGGCGGTATGACCCGGCCTGTCTCTCCTGCTCGCTGCACGTTGAAGCCCGATTTTCTGCAGGGGCCCGTTCTGAAACCCTGTCATTGTGTCAAAACTGTCAGCCGGTTGACCATGGACGTCCTGCAATGATCGCGCATCTGAAGGGGGAGCTGGTCGCCACTGCCGCCGACCATGCGGTGATCGACGTAAACGGCGTCGGCTATCTGGTCGGGGCATCGTCGCGCACGCTGGAGGCGATCGGCCCGGTTGGCGGCACGGTCAAACTGCACACTGAAATGCTGGTGGGAGAGGATTTTATCCGGCTGGTCGGCTTTGCCACGGCGGATGAACGCGATTGGTTCCGCCTGCTGACCGGGGTGCAGGGGGTGGGGGCAAAGGTTGCACTGGCGATTCTCTCCATCCTGCCGCCCGCCGATCTGCACCGCGCCATTGCGGGTCAGGACAAGGCGATGGTGGCGCGGGCGAACGGTGTCGGCCCGAAACTGGCTGAGCGCATCGTGCGCGAGTTGAAGGACCGGGCCGGGGGCGCGCCGCTTGCCGCCGGGCCGGCCGCCATCGGCGCTGCGCCCGTGGCCGGGCATGGCGCGGATGCCGTCTCCGCGCTGCTCAACCTCGGCTTCCGCCCGGCAGAGGCCAGCGCCGCCGTCCGCGCGGCAGAGGACGGGATCGGCCCCGCCGCGACGCTGGACGCCCTGGTGCGGGAAGCGTTGAAGCGCGCGGCACGATAAGCCGATGGTAGCGATATCATATTTTGCTTGCCTGCTGGATTGATAGCGATACCATCGATCCCATCAGACCGGATGATCAATCCGGCGATGCTGTGGGCCGCACCCGCGGCCGGGTGGGAGATGGATGATGAAGCCCTATACTCGACGGGAAACGATCGCGCTTGCCGGTGCGCTTGGCCTGACTGCCTGTGGCGGGGGCAGCAGCGGCAGTAGTGGTGGCGGTGGCAGCATTTCCGCGCCTCCGCCGGCCCCGACCCCGGCTCCACCTCCGCCCCCGCCCGCTCCCCCCGCGCCGACACCGACGCCCACCACGACCCTTGCCGCCGCTGCCGCCGCGCGCGGCATGCGCTTCGGATCGACGCTGGCCTGGGCCGCGCCCGGGGCCGATGCCGCATCGTTCAACAACCCTGCCTATGCCGCGTTGCTGGAGCGGGATTGCAAGCTGCTGGTCCCCGAAAACGAGATGAAGTGGGAATATCAGTCCAGCGCCGAAAATGTGTACGACTGGCGCCGCGCCGACGAAATGCTTGCCTATGCCGAAAGCAAGGGCATGGAAATGCGTGGCCATGTGATGCTCTGGTACATTCAGGAACGCTTTCCTGCTTGGCTGCGCAATTACGATATGGGCACCAATCCCCGCGCCACTGCCGAACGGCTGGTGCGCACCCATGTTCAGAATGTCGCCCGGCATTTCGGCAACCGGATCAAGAGCTGGGATGTGGTGAACGAGGCTGTTCAGCCGAATACCGGTGCCGTCCGCACCAACATCCTGCACAACGCGGTGGGCGGCGACAATTCGATCCTCGACCTTGCCTTTCGCACGGCGCGGGCGGAACTGCCGACGGCAGAGCTGGTCTATAACGACTATATGGACTGGGGCTCGACCACGCACCGCAATGGCGTGCTCAACCTGCTGCGCGGCTTTCGCGATCGCAACGTGCCGATCGATACCCTCGGCATCCAGTCGCATATCGGCTTTTATTCCTCCGGCACTGCGCAGGACATCGCCAATGCCCAGATCCCGCAGATGCGCGCCTGGCTCGATCAGGTGGTTGCGCTCGGCTACAAGCTGATCATCACGGAGTTTGATGTCAGCGATCAGAACCGGTCGGGCAGCATCGCCCAGCGCGACGCCGATGTCGCGACCTATGGCCGCGCGTGGCTCGACCTGCTGTTCAGCTATCCGCAGCTCAAGGACGTGCTCGTCTGGGGCATGAACGACAAATATAGCTGGCTGCAAAGCTTCAATCCGCGAACCGACGGCCTGCCGGTCCGGCCCTGTCCCTATGACGCCAACGCGCAGCCGAAACCGCTTTACAGCGCCATTGCCAACGCCTTCAGCGCGACGACGACCCGCACCGCCACCTGAGGCACAGCGGGGCGCTTGGCTTCGCGGATGCGAACGGATAAGGAACGGCGGTGACCGATCCCGACCGCATCCTGACTGCCGCCCGCCGCCCGGAGGATGTGGACGCCGCGCTGCGGCCGAAATCGCTGGACGAATTTGTCGGCCAGCGGGCGGCGCGCGAAAATCTGCGCGTGTTCATCGATGCCGCGCGCGGGCGCGGTGATGCCCTGGATCATGTGTTGTTCTTTGGCCCGCCGGGCCTTGGCAAGACCACGCTGGCGCAGATCATCGCCCGCGAACTGGGCGTCGGCTTTCGCGCGACCTCCGGCCCGGTCATCGCCAAGTCGGGCGATCTTGCCGCGCTGCTGACCAATCTGGAGGATGGCGACGTCCTGTTCATCGACGAGATTCACCGGCTGAATCCGGCGGTGGAGGAGGTGCTCTATCCCGCGATGGAGGACCGCGCGCTCGACCTGATGATCGGGGAGGGGCCGTCGGCCCGCTCGGTGCGCATCGACCTGCCGCGCTTTACCCTGGTTGGCGCAACGACGCGGCAGGGATTGCTGACGACGCCGCTGCGCGACCGGTTCGGCATCCCGGTGCGCCTGCAATTCTATACGGTGGACGAACTGGAACGGGTCGTCACCCGCGCCGCCGGGTTGCTCGATCTGGCCATCGCCCCCGATGGCGCGCGCGAGGTTGCGCGCCGCTCGCGGGGCACGCCGCGCATCGCCGGGCGGCTGCTGCGGCGGGTGCGCGATTTTGCCAATGTCGCGGGCGCGGCTATTGTTGATGCGGCTGTAGCCGATGCGGCACTCAACCGGCTGGAGGTCGACGCCCTGGGCCTGGACGCGATGGACCGGCGCTATCTGACCATGATCGCCGATGTCTATCGCGGCGGGCCGGTGGGGGTGGAAACGCTGGCCGCGGGCCTGTCCGAACCGCGCGACACGGTGGAAGAGGTGATCGAGCCCTATCTGATCCAGATCGGCATGATCGCCCGCACCGCACGGGGCCGTTGCCTGAACGGGGCAGCGTGGCGGCATCTGGGCCTAGAACCGCCGCAGGGCAGCCAGGACGGCTTGTTCGACTGACGTCAGACCGCCCGAAAGCGCGGCGGATCGCTGCTTATGGGGTTTCCCCCGCGCGCGTTCATGGGTAGCAGCGGTGCGGCATGGACGGACCTGGCGACGATCTACCGGCACAAGGCCGCTTTGACGGGCTGGAACACCGGTTCCCGCTGCGCGTCTATTTCGAGGATACGGACCTGTCCGGCATCGTCTATCACGCCAACTATCTGCGGTTCATGGAACGGGCACGATCGGATATGCTGCGCACCGCTGGGATCGATCAGCGCGCGGCGCATGAAGCGGGCGAGGGCGTCTATGCCATTCGCGACGTCACGCTGCGCTATGTCGCACCGGCACGGCTCGACGATGCGCTGCTGATCGTCAGCCGCGTGATCGCGGTCCGCGCCGCGGCGGTCACCATTCATCAACGGGTCATGCGCGGCACTGACTTACTGGTCGATGCAACGGTCGAGGCGGTGTTCGTCACGCCCGCCGGTCGGCCACGGCGTCAGCCGGCGGACTGGCTGGTCCGGTTCGCGCCGCTGATCTGGCAGGGGAAACAGGAAACATCATGGAATTGAATCTCGCCACCGATCCCGCGTCGCTATCGCCGCTGGCGCTGTTTCTGCAGGCGGATATTGTCGTCAAGATTGTGATGATCGGCTTGGCGGCTGCCAGCCTGTGGACCTGGTCGATCATCATTGCGTTCGTCCTGCGGCTGGGCGGGGTCCACCGGTCCATCGCCCGGTTCGAACGGGATTTCGACCGGGCACAGGATATCGACCTGCTCTATCGTCAGCGCGCCGATGGCGACACCGCGATCGAGCGCGTCTTTGCCGCTGGTGTCGATGAATGGCGAAAGTCGACGGCCGGTCACCGCATCGACCGCGAAGGGACGCGCGAACGCCTGGCCACCGCAATGGCGGGCCGTGTGGCCCTGGAGGTGGAAAAGCTGTCGGATCGCCTCAACTGGCTGGCGACGATCGGATCGGTCGCCCCCTTTGTCGGCCTGTTCGGCACCGTCTGGGGCATCATGCGCAGCTTTACCGCGATTGCGGCTGAACAGAATACCGCCCTCGCCGTCGTCGCGCCGGGCATTGCAGAGGCGCTGTTCGCGACCGCGATCGGCCTGTTTGCGGCCATTCCGGCGGTGATCGCCTACAACCGCTTTGGCCACCGCATCAACGGCGTCGAATCCCGGCTGATGCGCTTTGCCGACCGCTTTCATCTTCAGCTGTCGCGCCAGCTGGAAGGATAAGCGGCGATGGCGATGAACCTGCCCTCTGCCCGTGCCAAGGGCCGCCGCGCGCCGATGGCGGAAATCAACGTGACGCCGCTGGTCGACGTCATGCTGGTCCTGCTCATCATCTTCATGGTCACCGCGCCGCTGCTGACCGCCGGGGTGTCGGTGAACCTGCCCGACAGCCGGGCCAAGGCGGTGGATCAGGATCAGGAACCCGTTGCGATTTCCATCGACGAAACCGGTGCGGTGTTCGTCGGGGAACAGGCGGTGTCGACCGATGCGCTGCCCGGCCAGCTTCAGGCGATTGCCGCGCGCGCCGTCGATGGCCGTCCGCCGCAGATCCTGCTGCGCGCCGACCGCAGCCTCGATTACGGCCGGGTGATGGCGGTGATGGGCGAGCTGAACCGCGTGGGTCTGACCCGCGTGGCGTTGGTCACCACGCAGGGCGAGGGGCGCTGACGCGGCATGGCCCGGGCGGACCGCAGCGAATGGATCGGCTTTGGCGTCGCAGTGCTGGCGCATCTGACGCTGTTCGCCCTGTTGTCGGTGTTCCTGTCCCGGCCAGCCACCAATGAACGGGTCAGCGCGCCGATGGACGTGTCGCTCGTCGACGATGTGGCCCTGATTTCTCAGGCGCCGCCGACGACCGAGGCGCCGGCCACCGCTGTCGCCCCCGATTTCGGCCCGCCGGAAGACGCCGCCGCACCCGAGCCGGTGCCGGAAACGCCCGCCCCCGCGCCCGTTGCAAAGACGGAAGCGCCAGCGCCTAAGCCCGTGCCAAAGCCGGTGCCGCCAAAGGCGCAGCCAAAACCGCCTGCGGCCAAGGCGGATCGATCGCCCCGCCCCGAAACGCCCGCCCGGCCCGCGCCGAAATCCGCCCAGGCGGCAAGCAAGCAGGCGGGAACGGCCAAGAGCAGCAATCAGGCCCGGCCCACCGGCGGCCGGCTGGGCGACAATTTCCTGAAGGGCATCGTCGCCAATGAAAGCCCTGGCAAGGGGGCGACCCCGCGCGGCGAACAGGTCGGCGCGCAGGCCGTGGCCAATCTGGCCCAGGCGATCCAGCGTCAGGTGCAGCCTTGTGCCAACCGCATTCCTAATCCCGGGCCGGGCGCCAACGAAATCCGCTCGCGCATCCGGCTTCAGCTGTCGCCCGACGGCACCATGGCCGCCCGGCCGCAGCTGCGCGGGCAGACCGGCGTGACCGACGAAAACCGCCGCTATTCCCAGCGTGTCGCCGAACTGGCGATTGCCGCGTTCATCCAGTGCGCGCCCTATGAACTGCCCGCCGATCTGTATGCCGGGGGTTGGGAGGATATCATCATCAATTACCGGCTGCCGTGATGCGCCTTCCTTCCGCCTTGATTGACCGTTTCAATGCCATGCCGCCGGCCCGTGCCGGACGAGGAGATGTGATGAGTAACTGGCTGAACCCGCTGATCCGCGCTGCTGCCGCAGCGATGATGCTCGGCCTTGGCGCCGCGCCCGCGCTGGCGCAGGTCGAGGTGGATATCGTCGGCGGCATTTCGGCGCCGGCCCCCATCGCCGTCCCCGCCATGCCGACGCCTCAGGTCGCCGCGACGCCGGCCGGATCGACGGACGAGCTGGGGCGCAAGGTGGCGCAGATCATCACCACCAACCTCACCAATTCCGGCCTGTTCAAGCCGCTTGGCCCCGGCCAGCTGCGCGCCCCCGACTTTGCGCAGGTGACGGCGCCCGATTTCGCCTATTGGGGCGGCACCGGCGCACAGACGCTGGTTCAGGGATATGTCCGCGCCAATGGCAACGGCACGCTGACGGTCGGCTGCTACCTGTATGACGTGTTCGCCCGCACCGAACTGACGCGGCAGGGCTTTGTCGTGACGCCCGCCGACTGGCGGCGCGCGGCGCATAAATGCTCCGACGCCATTTACACCCGGCTGACCGGCGAAGGCCCGTATTTCGACAGCCGCATCGTCTACATCAGCGAAACCGGCCCCAAGGGGAAGCGGATCAAGCGGTTGGCGATTATGGATCAGGACGGGGAAAATCACCGGTTTCTGACCAATGGCCAGTCGATCGTGCTGACCCCGCGCCTGTCGCGGGACAACCGGCAGATCGTGTACATGAGCTATCTGAACGATAAACCGACGCTGTATGTCTACGATCTGGAGAACGGGCGTCAGCGGGCGCTGGTCAGCAATGTCAGCCTGGCCTTTGCGCCGCGCTTTTCGCCCGATGCGCGCTGGGTGCTGTTTTCGATGGCGGTCAACGGCAACACCGACCTGTACCGCGTGTCTACCCAGGGCGGCCGGCCGGAACAGCTGACCACGGCACCCGGCATCGACACCGGCGGCAGCTATTCGCCCGACGGCAACCGCATCGTTTTCGAAAGTGACCGGTCGGGCACGCAGCAGCTTTATGTCATGAATGCCGACGGATCGAACCAGCAGCGCATCAGCTTTGGCGGCGGCCGCTATGCCACCCCGGCATGGAGCCCGCGCGGCGACCAGATCGCGTTCACCAAGATCGGCGGCGGCGCATTCCGCATCGGCGTCATGTCCCCGTCCGGTGGCGGCGAAAAGCTGTTGACCGAGGCATGGGGCGATGAAGGGCCGAACTGGGCACCCAATGGCCGCGTCCTCACCTATTTCCGATCGGCCCAGGGGTCGGGCCGGGGCGATGTGTGGATCGTCGACCTGACCGGAGTCAATGAACGCCGCGTGCCGACGCCGCTGGACGGATCCGACCCCGATTGGGGGGCGCTGCGCCCCTGATCGCCGGGATCAATTCGTCCGCTTCATCCGTTACACGATCAAACCAATCTGCGAACAAAGGAGAACGATATGGCCCGTCTGACCGCCACGATCCTGGTATCCGCGGCGCTGATCGCGACCGCCGGTTGCGCCAAGAAGCGCCCCGAAGTGCTGCCGCCTGGCCCCGGCGATACCGGCGCAGGCGCCGTGACGCCCACGCCCTCGACCGGTCCCGTCCCCGGATCGCGTGAGGATTTCATGGCCAGCGTGGCATCCGACACGGTCAATTTCGATCTGGACCGTTATCAGATCGATTCGCGTGCGGCCCAGATCCTGGACAGCCAGGCCCAGTGGCTGCAGCGCTATCCCAATGTCCGCATCACCATCGAGGGGCATTGCGACGAACGCGGCACGCGCGAATACAATCTGGCACTGGGGGACCGCCGCGCCAATGCAGCCGCCAATTACCTGGCGGCGCGCGGCATCGCGCCCTCGCGCATCACGACGATCAGCTATGGCAAGGAACGGCCCCTGGCACTGGGGTCGGACGACACCAGCTGGGCGCAGAACCGCCGCGCGGTGACGATCACGCTGCAATAACGCGGCGGTCCAATTGCAGGATCTGGGGGGCGTTCCGGGATCGGGACGCCCCCTTTTCGTTGCGGTTCCGAATCCGCTTGCCGACCTTCAAAGATGATATTAAAGTGATATCATAATTTATCGGGAGGTCGTGATGGTTGATCAAGGGGTGGGCGCGCTGAACCGCAGTCTGGAGCGGCCGGCGCAGACGATGAGCGGATACGTCCATCTGCTCGTGCTGCTGGTGCTGGCGACCGCGACGGTGCTGGGCATCGCCGCGGTGGAGGCAAAGGGCGCACGGGTGCTGATCGTTGCGATCGGTGCGACGCTGTTCCTGTTCTGGGCATGCGGCTTCTATCTGCTGCAACCAAATCAGGCGGCGGCGATCCTGTTGTTCGGCGATTACAAGGGCACCGATCGTACAACGGGCCTGCGCTGGACATGGCCGTGGATGACCAAGAAAAAGGTGTCGGTTCGCATTCACAATGTCACGTCCGAGCGGATCAAGGTGAACGATCAGCGTGGCAATCCGATCGAGATTGCATCCAACGTCGTCTGGCGCGTGGCCGATACGGCGCAGGCGCTGTTCGATGTGGATGATTACAAGGTGTTCGTGAACGTGCAGATCGAAAGCGCGGTCCGCGCGATCGGCAGCCGCTATCCCTATGACGATTTCGAATCGGAACAGGTGACGCTGCGCGGCGATGCCGACACGATCAGCAACGAATTGCAGGTCGAATTGCAGGACCGGGTGGCGATGGCCGGCGTGCGCATCGACGAATGCCGCCTGACCCACCTGGCCTATGCGCAGGAAATCGCCCAGGCCATGCTGCGTCGGCAACAGGCAGAGGCAGTGATCGCCGCCCGCATGAAGCTGGTCGAGGGCGCGGTCGGCATGGTCGAACTCGCGCTGGAACAGCTGTCGGCCAAGAATGTGGTCGAGCTGGACGACGAACGGCGAGCGGCGATGGTATCGAACCTGATGGTCGTGCTGTGCGCCGAACGCGATACGCAGCCGGTGGTCAACGCCGGGTCGCTGTACCAGTAAGCACGGGCGATGGCGCCGCCGAAAAAAGCCTTTCCGCTTCGGCTCGATCCGGTGCTGTACGCCGCGATCGAGCGATCGGCGGCGGGCGACCTGCGCAGCGTCAACGCGCAGGTCGAGTGCCTGCTGCGCGAGGCGCTGGCGCGGCGCGGCATCAAGCTGGCCGAACCGGAACGCGCCCGGCGCGGCAGGCCGCCAAAAGACGCGGACTAGGCTGCGTCAGTCGCGGGGCCGACGCCGTTCGCGGCGCTGGGCGGCGCTGTCGAACGCGTTGGCGGGATCAAAGGATTCATCGAGCAGGCGGGCAAGGCGCAGGCCAGCCCGCTGGGCCTGAAGCTGCGCGGCCGGAACGGCGGCGGCGATGGCTTCGCTGGTCAGCGTGACCCGGCCGTCCGGCTTTGCCCCGCATGGGTCGCCCAGCGCGCCGGCATAGGCGACGTCGCGGCTGACGGCCCACGCCTCCCGGCTCCAGTCCAGCGTCGTCCCGCCGCTGAGCGCGGCGCGTTCCCGCGGCGAATAGGGGCGGATGATTTCTGGCGGAGTTGTGATCGCGCGTTCAGCCAGCGCCCCGTCCCAGATGCTGTGCAGGTTCAGCCGTTCGCTGACATAGTCGCCATAGCTGGAGCGGACATCGTTGCCGCCCCGGTCCGCACGGTCGCCGGCGTGCAGCGGCATGTGCAGATCCTCGACGAAATGCATGAGGAAGAGCAGCGCCATGATCTTTTCGCGCCGGGGCGTCGCGCGGTCCTGAAGCAGTTTGACGTTGCGGTCGACCTGAGCCGAGACGCAGTTGCCGTCCTTGCACGCCGAAGCGAGGTCGAAGGGCTTGCAGACATCGACATTCTGATAGTGCCAGGACGCGGTGTACTGAAACCGCGCGCCCAGCCCGCGGGCGCAATCGGCCCAGGCCCCCGCTTCCTCGACCGAATCAACCCGGCATTCGGGCGTTTCGATCAGCGCCTGTTGCCGAAGCATGGCCATCACCGCCGCTCGCGTCTGCGGCTTTACGTTCAGCATGGCCAGCCGCGAAATGCGGCCATGAGCGTAAAAGCCATAGGCGTCCGCTGATTGCGGCAGCACGAGCGCAATGGCGAGGATGAGCGAGGCGAGGGCGCGAATCATGGCCGCCCCCTTATCGCTCGTCGCCATAAATTGCGACTGTCCGTTCGCCGCCAGCCGCCGCGCTGCCGCGATACATGCCGGGGGTGTTGAAGCTCCAGGCGATCTCGCCCGACGGGCCGGTGACGATCACCCCGCCGGTGCCGCCCAGCGCGCGCGTTTCGGCCATCACGGTGTCGGCGGCCTGTTTCAGCGTATCTCCGGCGAATCGGACGCGCGCACAGATTTCATGGGCAACGCCTTCACGGATGAAAAACTCGCCCGCCCCGGTGGCCGATACGGCGCAGGCGCGATCGTCGGCATAGGTACCTGCGCCGATCAGCGGTGAATCGCCGACCCGGCCCCATCGCTTGCCGGTCACCCCGCCGGTCGAGGTGGCGGCGGCGACATGGCCCTGGGCGTCGCGGGCGACCGCGCCGACGGTGCCGTATTTCATGTCGACATCGAACCAGCTGGTCTTTTGCGCCTTCATCTTTTCAAGCTGCTGGCGTCGTTCGTCGGTGGCGAACCATTCGGGTCCGGCCTGTTCCAGCCCCTGTTCGCGGCTGAAGGTATCGGCCCCCTTGCCCGCCAGCATGACATGGGGGCTGGCCTCCATGACGCGGCGGGCAAGACCGATGGGGTTTTTCGTCGCGGTGACGCCGGCGACCGCGCCTGCCGCGCGGGTCGCGCCGTCCATGATCGCCGCGTCCAGCTCGTTCGTGCCCTCGTAGGTGAACACGGCCCCGCGCCCGGCGTTGAAGTTCGGGTCATCCTCCAGCACGCGGACGGCGGCCTCCACCGCGTCCAGCGCGCTGCCGCCCGCATCCAGCACTTTGGACCCGGCGTCCAGCGCGGCATTCAGCCCGGCACGAGCCGCCGCCTCGCGCTCGGGCGTCATCTTGTCGCGTTCGATCACCCCCGCCCCGCCATGGATGACAATCGTCCAGCGGGGCGATTCCTGGGCAGCGGCGGGGGCAGACATGATCCATACTCCAATCAGCAACAACAGGCGCATCATCCACTCCATCAGACTGCGGCCACCGGGCGGGGCATCGGCAGGTGCGGCCGCTTTCGACGCAGACCGATCAGCGGACGCAGCCAAGGCAGCGTGCGTCCCACCCCATAGAAAAGCCAGCATCCGGCGACGGTCACCGCGACCGTCGCCAGAAACTCCGCCCATCCCGGCAGGGCCAGCGGCACCAGCCAGAAGATCGCGACGATGATGATCGTCTGATGGATCAGGTAAAAGGGGAAAACAGCCTCGGTCAGCATCGGCCGGATGGGATGATCCCGGTTCCAGAACCGTTCCGCGATGCCGATCATCGCCACGATTGCGCACCATTGCTGGGTGGCATGGGCGGCGGCATAGGGGGCGATGAACGCGTCCGGCACCGGCATGTCGCCGGGCCAGGCAAGCTCGGCATAGACCTTGAAGCCATAGGCCAGCGCAGCGACCGCCGCCGTCACCGGCCACCAGCGCCGGATGCCGGCCATCGCCTGGCCGGACCGCGCCAGAGCAAAACCGAACATGAAGCCGGGCAGATACATCAGATGCGCGATGTAATCGTCGAACAGGGCGTGCGTTTCCCCCCGGAACGGGAACCACAGGACGTGGACGCACAGCAGCCAGCCCAGCGGGATCAGCACGACACCCATTCCGCCGCCAAGGCTCATGGCCAGGTCGAACAATCGCTGCGCTCGTCCGCCGCCGGGCAGCAGGACGATCAGCGCCAGCAGCAGCGTGTACACCCACAGATAGACGATGAACCACAGATGGTTCCAGGTCGGCAGGACCAGGCCGAACAGTTTCCCGAACCGGAAGTAGTCCGTGGTCCAGAAATGCCAGTAGCCTTGCGGATAGCCGAATTTCGTCACCAGCTCGACCCAGGGCTGGGGCGGCACGATGACGATCACGCCGAACAACAGCGGCAGGATCAGGCGCAACGTCCGGTTGCCGGTAAAGCTGGCGATGCTGCTCGACCGTTCCAGGAGCGCGCGGCTGGCATAGCCGGACACGACGAACAACAGGCCGAGCCGCCATGCGTTGACGGCCAGCATCGGAATGGTCGTCCAGTCCGCACCCGATGGCGACTTCACGTGAAAGCCCCAGGGCACATAGACCATGCCGATATGATAGAGGATCAGGATGGCGAACGCGCCGATGCGCAGCCAGTCCATGCCATGGTGCCGCGCGACCGGATCCGTTACCCGCGCCCGTCGCGCCGCGCCCGCACCACCGTCTTTCATGCCGCCCGCCTTACGGGTATAGCGGCGCGAACGAAAGCTGCCTTCTTATCCGGGAAATCTTCATGTCTGTCCGTCCATGGCGCGATATCGCGCGACGCCCCTGCCGCCAGATCATGGTCGGCAATGTCCCCGTGGGCGGCGACGCGCCGGTAACGGTGCAGACCATGACGAACACGCCGACCACCGATGTGAAGGCGACGGTCGATCAGATTCGCCGGTGCGAAGAGGCGGGCGTGGACATCATCCGCGTGTCCGTGCCGGACGTGGAAAGCAGCACCGCGCTGAAACAGATCGTTCGCGCATCCCGCGTGCCGATCGTCGCGGACATCCATTTCCACTACAAGCGCGCGCTGGAAGCGGCCGATGCAGGGGCAGCCTGTCTGCGCATCAATCCCGGCAATATCGGCAGCGCCGACCGGGTGCGCGAAGTGGTGAACGCGGCCAAGGCCAATGGCTGTGCGATCCGCATCGGCGTGAACGCCGGCAGCCTGGAAAAGGACCTGCTGGAAAAATATGGCGAGCCGTGCCCGGAGGCGCTGGTCGAAAGCGCGCTCGATCATATCAAGCTGCTGCAGGACCATGATTTCCACGACTACAAGGTGGCGGTGAAGGCGTCGGACGTGTTTCTGGCCGTCGCCGCCTATCAGCAGCTGGCAGAGGCGGTGGATTGCCCGCTGCATCTGGGCATTACCGAGGCGGGCGGCTTCGTCGGCGGGACGGTGAAGAGCGCGATCGGCATCGGCTCGCTGCTGTGGTTCGGGATCGGCGATACCATTCGCGTATCGCTGTCGGCCGAGCCGGAGGACGAAGTGCGCGTCGGGTTCGAGATCCTGAAGGCGCTGGGCATCCGCAACCGGGGTGTCCGAGTCGTGTCCTGCCCCAGCTGCGCGCGGCAGGGGTTCGACGTGATCCGCACGGTTCAGGCGCTGGAGGAACGGCTTCAGCACATCCGCACGCCCATGTCGCTGTCGGTGCTGGGCTGCGTGGTCAACGGACCGGGCGAGGCGCGGGAAACCGACATCGGCCTGACCGGCGGCGGCAATGGCAAGCATATGGTGTATCTGTCGGGCGTCACCGACCACACGGTCGAAAGCGCGGACATGCTGGACCATATCGTCAAGCTGGTCGAGGCAAAGGCAGCGGAGATCGAGGCGTCGAGCGCGCCCGCCGTTGCTGCGGAATAACCCTGTGTTGCGGGGTGCTACTGCTGCGCTGGCGATCCTGGCGGCTGCGCTGCCGGTTGCCGCGCACGCCCCCGACGACCGGTTGCTGGCGGCGATGAAAGCATTGCGGAACGGCCGGTCCCGCATCCGATGATCGATGCGGGCGCGTGCCGCCGCTTTGCCGATGCCGCCGAGGCGCGGCTGGACAGACGACTGGCGGACGAGCGCGGCGGTTGACGCCGGGGGCGGGCCCCTTCAAGCGCGGGGCATGACCCGCCCCGCCACTGCCCCCATCATTGCCTTTGCCATGGGCTGTGTCGGCATCGCCCTGTTTTCCGGCATGGATGCGATCATGAAGGCGCAGAGCATCGCCATCGGTGCCTATAGCGCGATGTTCTGGCGATCCCTGCTCGGCTCTGTCCTGGGCGGTGCGATCTTTTTCGGCGGGGGCGGGCGGTTGCCCGGATGGCGGGCCATGCGGCTCCACCTGATCCGGGGCAGTTTCGGCGCATTGTCCATCGTCCTGTTTTTCTGGGGCCTGACGCGGGTGCCGCTGGCACAGGGCATTGCGCTTGCCTTTATCTCGCCGCTGGTCGCCATCGGGCTGGCCGCCCTTGTGCTGAAGGAACAGGTCGGGCGGGCTGCCATCATCGGTTCGGTCACCGCCTTTGCCGGGGTCGGCGTCATCCTGATCGGACAGGCGCAGGCGGAAATGGGGCCGGACGCGTTTCGCGGCGCCGTTGCCATCCTGATCGCGGCCATGCTGTACGGCGCATCCAATGTCATGCTGCGCGTGCAGGCCCAGTCGGCAAGCCCGCTGGAGGTCGCCTTTGCCACAAATTTCGTCTTTTTCCTCTGCTATCTGGCGGCGACGCCGTTCGTCGCGCTGACGCCGATGGCGGGATTGGGTGGCACGGGGTGGATCGCGGCAGCGGCCGTGCTGGCGCTGGTGTCGATCCAGGCGCTGGCCTGGGCCTATGCCCGCGCCGATGCCAGCTATCTGGCGCCGGTGGAATATACCGCCTTTGCCTGGGCGGCGCTGCTCGGCTGGCTGGTGTTCGCAGAGGTCGTGTCGCCATGGACGGTGGCGGGCGCCGGGCTGATCGTTGCGGGGTGCATCCTGGCGGCGCGCAGCAAGACCGGCAAAGGCGTGGAGGCGGCGATATGAACGTACGTGCGGCAGTATCGGGCGATGTGGGCACGATCCTGCGCTTCGTGCGCGAACTTGCCGAATATGAGCGTGAGCCCGATGCCGTAAAGGCCGACGATGCGATGATGACTGATGCGCTGTTCGGCGAACGCCCCGCGGCCGAGGCGCTGATCGCCGAGGTGGCTGGCGAGCCGGTGGGCTTTGCGCTGTTCTTCCACAATTTCTCGACCTGGGAGGGGCGTCGCGGCCTGTATCTTGAGGACCTGTACGTCACGCCCGCCGTGCGCGGATCGGGCGCGGGCAAGGCGCTGCTGAAGGCGTGTGCGCGGATCGCGCTGGAACGCGGCTGTGCCCGGTTTGAATGGGCGGTGCTCGACTGGAACCAGCCGGCGATCGATTTTTACCGGGCGATGGGCGCGGTCGGCATGGACGAATGGACGGTGCAGCGGGTCAGCGGCGATGCGCTGGCGCGGCTGGCGGCGGGGGGCTGAAGGATGGCATGGGTCTGGCTGATCCTGGGCGGATTGTTCGAGGTGGGCTTCACCACCAGCCTTCGCCACGTCGATGGCTTTCGCAGCATCCCCTGGACGATCGCCTTTCTGGTCAGCGTCACTTTGTCGATGCTGCTGCTGGAAATCGCGGCGCGCACGATTCCCATGGGCACGGCCTATACCGTCTGGGTCGGGATCGGCGCGCTCGGCACGATCCTGGTCGGCATCCTTGCCTATGGCGAAAGCGCAACGCCGGTGCGGCTGCTCCTGATGCTCGCGCTGATCGGCTGCATCGTCGGGCTGAAGCTGACGGCGGGCAAATAGGGCCGGACAGCAAAGGGGCCGGCACACCATCGGTGCACCGGCCCCATTTCAAACCGCTTGAAAGGTTCAGCCCTGAGCGGTTTCGACGCCGGTCTGATCGACGGATTCGGCCGCAGCCTCCTTGTCCTGCTTGTAGCGTTCGATGGCTTCAAGCGTGATGCGGCGCGCATCTTCCGCCCCGCCCCAGGTGCCGACGCGGACCCACTTCTTCTTTTCCAGGTCCTTGTAGTGGGTGAAGAAATGCTCGATCTGCTCCATCACGATACCGGGCAGATCGTCCTTTTCCATCACGTTGGAATAATAGGGAAAGACGGTGTCGTGCGGCACGCAGATCAGCTTTTCATCGCCGCCCGCTTCGTCTTCCAGGTTCAGGACCGCGATGGGGCGGGCCGCAACAACGCAGCCGGGGACGAAGGGCGAGCGGGCGATGACCAGCGCGTCCAGCGGATCGCCGTCCGGCGACAGCGTGTGCGGCACGAACCCGTAATTGGCCGGATAGCGCATCGGCGTGTGCAGGATGCGATCGACAAACAGCGCACCCGACGCCTTGTCGAACTCATATTTCACCGGCTCGCCGCCGGTCGGCACTTCGATGATGACGTTCAGGCTGTTCGGCGGATCATTGCCGACCGGCACCATGTCGATACGCATTGCTCTTTCCCCTTGGCTATTTGGCGCTGAGCAGCCGGTCGAGGCCGTTTTCTCCCGCGCCAGTCTTTTCGAGGCGCGGATAGCGCAGCCCATCGTGATAGTCGATGGCGGCCTCCCGGAAATGCGTGCCATATTTGACCAGCAACCGGATCGGCTCGCGTCCGCCCTTCGCAGCCTTCACCGCCGTCTTCAACTGGTCGGGGGTATATGCCTCGCCGCCCACCGCAGTCACGGTGCCGCCCACCGCAAGTCCGGCCTTGAACGCGGGGCTGCCCCAGTCGACGCCGCTGATCGTGCCGTCCTTGCCGACGGTCAGGCCCAGCGAATAGGTGAGGTTGACCCCGCCGGCCTTGGCCTCCGACCCCTTCAGGAAGGCGGTCGGCTCTTCGCTGTACACCAGCTTGTAGCCGTTGCCGGTGAACCCGCCCAGCGGCGCGCCCTGGCTGACCAGTTCGGTCCGCGCCTTCAGATGCTTTGACCAGTCAAAGGGCTGAATGCCGTTCAGGATGCGGACGACATCGTCGAACGTGTAGGTGACGACGCCCCAGTCGCCGTCATTGATGCCGAAAAACGCCTTGGCGAAATCGTCCATCGACTTGCTGCCGCCCGACAGCTCGCGCAGCTTGGCATCGACCTCAAGCCAGATCAGCAGGCCTTCATTGTAGTAATCCTCGCTCCGCTGCCAGCTGGTCCAGCCCTTTGGCCGGCGGGCGGAGATGATGGGATCGTTCGTCGTGTCGATCAGCGGACGCCAGGTGCGGCCCGCGCGCGTGTCGAGCGTTGCGGCAATGTTGGCCAGCATGTCCAGCGTATCCTGCTTGCCGACAATGCCGGAGCGCGCCTGAAGGACATAGCCCCAGAATTGCGTCTGCCCTTCATACACCCAGAGCAGGCTGTCGCGCATCGGATAGCGGAAATCCGGTGTCCACAGATCGGCCCCGCGGCGGAACTTGCCGTTCCAGCTATGGGTATATTCGTGCGGCAACAGGTTGCGGCTGCCCGGCCCCTTGTCCCAGTCGGTGAAATAGCCGGGACCGACGCCGTTTTCGGAGCTGCGGTGATGCTCAAGGCCGATCCCGCCCATTTCGTCGGTGATGGCGAACAGGAATTCATACTTGTCGTAATGCTGCGCGCCGAACAGCTTCACGCCCTGTTCCACCAGCCGCTTGTGCGCCTCGATATGCTCCGGCTTGGCCTCCAGCTCCTTGGGATTGTCGGCAAAGACGTTGAGGTCAACGCGGTCGGACAAGGCCCATTCCTTGAAATAGGCGCCGGCAAAGACCGGGCTGTCGACCAGCGTGTCGTAATCGGTCGTCTGATAGCTGTAGACCGACCCGCGATTGGTGGCGGGCAGGCCGGACCGCGCGGTCCAGCCGTCGGGATAGGTCACGGTCATGCTGACCGGGATGTTCCGCGTGAAATAGCCGGCGGGATACAGGCTCATCGAATTGGGCTGAAGGTTCAGCATCTTGGGCGCCATCACGATCCGCCCCTGATTGCCCTGCGTCGCAGAGGCGAACTGGAACCGCGCCTCGACCGAGCGGACGCCGGCCGGGATGTCCAGGTGGAACGCGTTCATGTCCAGCACGTCGCGCTTCCACGGGATCACCTTGCCATTGCCGGTAAAGACCAGGCCGGTCAGCTTTTCGATCTGCCCGCGCGGCGCATGGGCACCGGGCAGCCATTCGGGGAACAGCAGGGTCATCGGCCCGGCCTTGGCAACGGGGATCGTCTCCTTAACGGTAAAGATCCCCTGCGCCACGTTGGTCGCGTCGATCTCCAGCTTCAGCGTGCCGGGATATTGCACGTCGCGCGCGGCCGGCACCTTGTCGACGATCGGCAGCGGCTGCGGCTTGCTGTTCTGGGCAAGCGCGGGCGCAGTGGTGGCAAGCAGCAGCGCGCCAAGCGCGAGAGGACGGTTCATCGGGCGGGAGACCTTTCGGCAAATCGATGTGGTGCAGTGCAGTAAAGCGCCGCATCGGCCGCTCGTCCAGCCCAATCAGCAATCATCCTTCACGGCTTGCTTACCATTGCCGCGCTAATCGGGCGTGGATGTATCACGACGCCGCCCTCGCCCCGCGCACGGATGCCGATCCGCGGCCGCGATCGGCCGTGTCGCACGGCGTCGGGCTTGCCGGGCTGGCCGGGATGACGGCATGGCTGGCGCTGGCCCTGTGGCTGGGCATGGACGGGCCATTCGCTGCGCTGGTCAATGTCGCGGCGGCGGGCGTGCCCATGGTCCTGTGGTCGGTGCTGGTCGACAAGGTGCACCGCAACCCGTCGACCGGGATCGACTGGTCGCTGAAGCGGCCGCTTAAGGACAGCATCGACACCAGCATTACCAAGCTGGTCGGCCTGTGGCTCACCTGGGCCGCGATCGCCGGTGTCTATGCCGTTGCCCGCTTTTACTGGCAGGGCAATTACCAGTTCGCCATGTGGTGTTTCCAGATGGCGGCGCCGTGGCTGTTCGCGCTGTCCATCCCCTATGTCCTGTGGATCGACCGCCACCTGGTCGAACCGCGCGACGGCCCCTGGCACCTTGGCGCGTGGCTGATGAACCTGGATGAGCCGATCGACCGGGAGGCCATTTACGGCCATTTGCGGGCATGGGCGGTGAAGGGGTTTTTCCTGGCCTTCATGCTCGCCATCGTGCCGGGCGGATTTGGCGAGGTGATCCGATGGGACCGGTCGATGCTGCTGGGCGATCCGGTGATGCTGGCGCGCTTTCTGATCACCGTCATGTTCATGGTCGACGTCGCGTTCGCCACATCGGGCTATATCCTGACGATGAAGCCGCTGGACGCGCATATCCGGTCGGCCACGCCCTATACGGCCGGATGGGTGTCGGCGCTGATCTGCTATCCCCCGTTCGCGCTGATGGGCAATGGCGGGCCGCTGGACTATCATCCCGGCACGTCGGAATGGACGTTCTGGCTGCGCGATTATCCGGCGGTCATGGCCGGGTTCGGTGCAGTGCTGGTCGCGCTGACCGCCATTTATGCCTGGGCGACGATCGCGTTCGGCATCCGGTTTTCAAACCTGACGCATCGCGGCATCCTGACCCACGGTCCCTATGCCTGGACCCGGCATCCCGCCTATGTGTCCAAGAACCTGTTCTGGTGGATCGCCACGCTGCCATTCCTGACGACGACGAACAGCTGGTCCGATGCGATCCGCAACACGGTGCTGATGGCGGCGGTGACGGGCGTTTATTTCTGGCGCGCGAAAACCGAGGAAAAGCACCTGGGCGCCGATCCCGACTATCAGGCCTATAGCGACTGGATGACCCGCAACGGGCCGGTCCCGCGCTTCTTTGCCGCCATCCGCCGGGTTGCGGCGACGCGCCTTTGATCAGATCTGGCGAGGCGTCCCGTCCGTCAGCACATGGCTGCACAGCTGCGCCTGCGGCGTGTCGCCGTCGTGCAGCTGGGCAACCGTGACCCAGCCCTCGGCGCGCAACCGCGCCGCCAGACCGGCATCGGTGCCGATGGGCAGGAACAGGCGGCGGCGCTCGGCAACCGCCAGTCCCGCCTCAAGGATCGGATCGGCATAGAGCGAAAAGCCGATGGCCGGTTCGGCAATGCCGCCATCGTGCATCACGACATAGGCGCCGCCCCGGCCGATCTCGCCGCGCACCCCGGCGGCAAAGATCGAAAAGCCCAGCCAGCTTTGATATTCGAACCCATGCCGCTCAGTCGGGTCCAGCGTCAGGGAAACCTGCCCGCCAATGCCGTCGGCCAGCGCGCGCAGCCCGTCGATCCGGCTGGCCAGCGCGCCAGTGGCATCCCATGCGGCCAGCCGCTCGATCGCGCGCCCGAACGGCCCCGCCGCCTCGATCAGCGGCAGATAATCGGGCGCGATCGCCGCGACGCCCGCGTGATCCTTTGCATCCAGCCGCTCGTTGAGCGCCGCCAGCTGCGCAGGCGACAGCCAGTCGCCGGCCAGCGTCTCGACCAGGTCGGGCAGCGTGAAATCGATGGACAATCCGGTCAGCCCGGCGGCCGTCAGCGCCTCGACCGCCACACCCACCACTTCGCGGGCGGCGCTGACCGAATCGAGGCCGATCAGCTCTGCACCGATCTGACGCAGCGCGCGATCGGGCGCGAGTTGACCCGCGCGCAGCTTCAGCACCGGCCCGGCATAGGACAGGCGGACGGGGCGCGGATGGTGCGCCATCCGGCTGGCGGCGATGCGGCCGACCTGTGCCGTGATGTCGGGACGGATGGCCAGGGTGCGCTGCGACACGGGATCGACGAAGCGGACCGCGTCCTTCAGGCTGGATGCCTTGAGCCGCTGGCCGAGCGTGTCGGCAAACTCCGCCAGTGGCGGATCGACCTGCTCATAGCCATGGGCAAAGGCGGTATCGAGGATGCGCCGCTCCAGCCGGGCCGCGGCATCGGCCAGCGGCGGCAGGCGGTCGTGAAATCCTTCGGGCAGCAATCCGGTCATGGCTGCAAGCCGCTAGTCGAAGGGGCCGCTCATCACAAGCGGCCCCCCGAAGGTTGCGTTCAGAACTTGAGCGCCATCGCCGTCTTGACGCCCGGCAGGGCGCGGACGCGGGCGATCAGCTCCGGCGTCACTGCCTCGTCGACCGACAGCAGCAGCACCGCCTCGCCGCCCGCTTCGCGGCGACCGAGGTGGAAGGTGCCGATGTTGACGCCCGCCTCGCCCAGCGTCGAACCCAGACGACCGATGAACCCCGGCGCATCCTCGTTGACGACGTACAGCATGTCGCCGGCCAGATCGGCCTCGATCTTGATGCCGAACAGCTCAACCAGGCGCGGTGCGGCGTTGCTGAACAACGTGCCCGCCACCGACCGCTCGCCGGCATCGGTCTTGACCGACACGCGCACCAGGCTGTTGTAATCGCCCGCGCGTTCGTTGCGCACCTCGCGCACCTCGATCCCGCGTTCCTTTACCAGGAACGGCGCATTGACCATGTTCACCGTGTCGGAATGGACGCGCAGGAACCCGGCCAGCGCCGCCGACACCATCGGTTTCAGGTTCAGTTCCGCCGCTGCGCCCTCGGCATGGACGGAGACGCGCGGCACGCCGCCATGGGCCAGCTGGCCGACCAGGCTGCCCAGCCGCTCGGCCAGCGCCATATAGGGTTTCAGCCGGGGCGCTTCCTCCGCCGACAGGCTGGGCACGTTCAGCGCGTTGGTGACGCCGCCGGTCAGCAGGTAATCGGCCATCTGTTCGGCCACCTGCAACGCGACATTAACCTGCGCCTCATTGGTCGATGCGCCCAGATGCGGGGTGGCGACGAAATTGGGCGTGCCGAACAGCGGATGCGCCTTGGCCGGTTCCTCGACGAACACGTCCAGCGCCGCGCCGGCGATATGGCCCGAATCCAGGCCCGCCTTCAGCGCGGCCTCGTCGATCAGGCCGCCGCGCGCGCAGTTGATGATCCGCACGCCCTTCTTGGTCTTGGCCAGGTTTTCCGCCGACAGGATGTTGCGCGTCTGATCGGTCAGCGGCGTGTGCAGCGTGATGAAATCGGCGCGGGCGAGCAGCTCGTCCAGCTCCACCTTGTCCACGCCGATTTCCAGCGCGCGCTCGGGCGACAGGAAGGGATCGAAGGCGGCGACCTTCATCTTCAGGCCCAGCGCACGGTCGGCGACGATCGAACCGATATTGCCCGCACCGATCAGGCCCAGCGTCTTGCCGGTCAGCTCGACGCCCATGAAGCGGTTCTTTTCCCACTTGCCCGCCTGCGTGCTGGCGTCCGCCTCCGGCAACTGGCGGGCCAGCGCGAACATCAGGGCGATGGCGTGTTCGGCGGTGGTGATCGAATTGCCGAACGGCGTGTTCATCACCACGACACCGGCGGCGCTGGCGGCGGGAATGTCGACATTGTCGACGCCGATGCCGGCGCGGCCGACGACCTTCAGATTGGTGGCATGGGCCAGAATGTCCTTGGTCACCTTGGTCGAGGAGCGGATGGCCAGGCCGTCATATTCGCCGATGATCGCTTTAAGCTCATCGGGCGTCTTGCCGGTGATCTCGTCCACCTCGACCCCGCGATCGCGGAAAATCTGGGCGGCGAGCGGGGACATTTTGTCGGAAATCAGAACCTTGGGCATGGGATTGGTCCTTGGAAGAGAGCGTGCTGCTGCGAAAGCAGAAGCGCAGAGTTTCAAAGGGAGTGGCTTTGCCGCTCCGGGCCCCCGCTTTCGCGGGAGCGCGGGCGGGTTTCAGGCTGCCTTGACGGCCGCGTAGGCCCAGTCGAGCCAGGGGCCGAGCGCCTCGATATCGGCGGTATCGACCGTGGCGCCGCACCAGATGCGAAGGCCGGCGGGCGCATCGCGATATCCGGCGATGTCGAATGCCGCGCCTTCCTTTTCCAGAAGGCTCGCCATCTGCTTGATGAATGCCTCGTCCGCGCCCTCGACCGTCAGGCAGACGCTGGTCTTTGAACGGGTGGCGGAATCGGCGGCGAGATGGCCCAGCCAGTCGCGTTCCGCGACGATCCGGTCCAGCGCGGCGGCATTGGCATCGCTGCGCGCGATCAGCCCCTCAAGACCGCCAAGCGATTTCGCCCATTCAAGCGCGAAGATCGCGTCCTCGACGGCCAGCATCGACGGGGTGTTGATCGTCTCGCCCTTGAACACGCCCTCGGCCAGCTTGCCCTTGGCCATCAGGCGGAACACCTTGGGCAGCGGCCAGGCGGGGGTATAGGTTTCCAGCCGTTCCACAGCGCGCGGGCCGAGGATCAGGACGCCGTGCGCGCCCTCACCGCCCAGCACCTTCTGCCAGCTGAACGTCGCCACATCGATCTTGTCCCAGTCGATGTCATAGGCGAACACCGCGCTTGTCGAATCGGCAAAGGACAGCCCCTCGCGGTCGGCCGGGATCCAGTCCGCGTTCGGCACGCGCACGCCGCTGGTCGTGCCGTTCCAGGTGAACAGGACGTCGGTGGACCAGTCGACCGCGTTCAGATCGGGCAGCTGGCCGTAATCGGCGCGGATGACGGTGGGATCGAGCTTCAGCTGCTTGACCGCATCGGTCACCCAGCCTTCGCCAAAGCTTTCCCATGCCAGCGCGGTGACGGGCCGTGCGCCCAGCATCGTCCACATCGCCATTTCATAGGCGCCGGTGTCGGATGCGGGTACGATGCCGATGCGGTGGGTGTCGGGCAGGCGCAGCATCTCGCGCATCAGGTCGATGGCGTATTGCAGGCGCTGCTTGCCAAGCTTTGACCGGTGCGAACGGCCGAGCGAATCGACGGCCAGCTTGTCGAGCGACCAGCCGGGCGGCTTGGCACAAGGACCGGAGGAAAAATGGGGGCGCGCCGGAAGGGTGGCGGGCTTGGCGGGCGCAAGGGTTGCGCCGGCGGCAGTCAGGTCAGTCATGTCAGTCTCTCCTTGCAGAGAGCACGCGCGGCGTTGGGACCGCGTGGCCCGTCGACCGCCCTAGAGGCACTGAGTTGCCTGTCAACGCTTTTGTTGCGGCGGCGGTGCAAGCAGCCCGCGGTCGGTCATCCAGTCTGTGATCCGTTCCGGCCAGTGGCGCAGCGACACCATCGGCGTCGCCTCACCCATGTTATAGGCATGGCCCCCGGCCGCATACAGGTGCAGTTCCGCCGAGGCCCCTGCCGCGCGGTAGGCGGTCAGGATGTCAATCACCGGCTGTGAGCAGCAGGCGTCGTCGCTGGCGGCGGATAGCAGCAGCGGCGGCGCGTCTTTGGTGATCGCCTCCTCGCCCTTCAGCGGGCCGGGAAACACCAGGATGCCGTAATCGGGCCGTGCCGACAGCCGGTCGATCGCGTCCGCTGCGCCTGGAGCGGGAACCGGCGGGCTGAGCAGCGTGACCCGCGCCAGCTCACCGCCCGCCGAAAATCCCATCACGCCGATCCGGTCTGGCGCGATGGAATACTCGGCGGCTCGGGATCGGACCAGGCGGACGGCCCGCTCCGCATCCTCGCGCGCATTAGCGAAGCTGTAGGGCGAATCCTTCTGCCGGAACAGGCGGTAGCGCAGGACGAATGCGGCAACGCCGCGCTGCGCAAACCAGCGGGCGACATCGTCCCCCTCGGTGGTGATGACCAGAAATTCGTGCGCGCCGCCCGGCATGATGATGACGGACGCGCCGGTGCGCCGTTCCGGATGGGCGGGAAAATAGGTGACCGACGGCGCGTTGATCGACTTGGTCCAATAATCCTTCGATTCCTCCGGCAGCGTGGCGCGAGCCTCGAATCCCGGCGCGCCCTTTTCCCACAGCGGAATGCGCGTGCCCGGTGCCGGCGCGCCCTGCGCCAGCGCCGCCGCGCCACAGAACAGCGCCACCAGCGCGAGCATCCATCGGATCATCGTTCATCCCCTCCTGTCCGGCTGCATGGTAGCGCTCGCAGGCGGCGGTTCGTCAAGCGGCTGGTTGCGCGGGCGCAGTGCCGCTTTAGACTGGTGCCATGGTATTTCGCGTCCGCTTGCCCGCCCTGCTCGCCCTGCCCCTGATGCTGGCCGGATGCGTGTTCGGCGGGGGTGGAGAGGAGGATCGCCCGCAACAGCGCATCCGCCCGCGGGCCGGCGGGCCGGTGACCGTGCGGCGTCCCGCGACAGCGGACACGCTGCAATGCCATGCCGAACTGGCGCAGGCGGGCGTCCGCTTCACGCCCTTGCCCGATCAGGATTTCGGCAGCGGCTGCCTGGTCGAAGGTGCCGTGCGGCTCGACGATTACGGCCTGCCGACCAGCGGGCTGAAGGCGATCCGGTGCCCGCTGGCCCAGCGGTTCGTCGCCTGGACCCGCTATGCGGTGCAGCCTGCGGCCCGGATCGTTTATGGTCAGGCGGTAGTACGCATCGAAACCTATGGCACGTTCAGTTGCCGAGGGATCGTGGGTAATGGCCCTGCGGCCAGCGGACGGGTGTCACAGCACGGGCTGGCCAACGCCATCGACATTGCCGGCTTTACCCTGTCCGACGGGCGCCGGGTGACGCTGACCGATGGCTGGAACAGCCAGGACGAACGCGATCGCCGGTTCCTGCGCCTGATCCACGAAAGCGCGTGCAAGCGGTTCACCACGGTGCTCAGCCCCGATTACAATGCCGCGCACTACAACCATTTCCATTTCGACATGAGCGGTCGCGGCTTTTGCCGGTAAGGCGGGATCAGCCCGCAGCCTCGACCTGTTCGGCCAGTTCCAGCCACCGCATCTCGGCCGCGTCCTTTTCGTCCCGCGCCTTGGCGATGGCGTCGGTCAGCGCGGCAAACCGCCTTGGATCGGCTGTGTAGAGCTTGGGATCAGCGAGCGCCGCCTCATCCCGTGCGATGGCGGCATCCAGTTCCTCGATCCGCTTGGGCAGGAGATCATAGTCGCGTTGATCCTTGTAACTCAGCTTGGCCGATTTCGGTTTTGGCGGCGCGGCCTCGACCGGCTTGGCCACTGCCTTCCGCGCCTCTGGCCGGATGCGGCGCTTGGCCTCCCAGTCCGCATAGCCACCGACCACGGCATCGATGGTGCCGCTGCCGTCCAGGCCCAGAGTGACCGTTACCGTGCGGTCCAGAAAGTCGCGGTCATGGCTGACGATCAGGACGGTGCCTTCATAATCGCCGATCACGTCCTGCAACAGATCCAGCGTTTCGAGGTCCAGGTCGTTGGTCGGCTCGTCCAGCACCAGAAGGTTGCTGGGCCGGGCGAATTCGCGCGCCATCAACAGACGCGACCGTTCGCCGCCAGACAGGGTGCCGACTTTCGCGTCCACCATTTCCGGCGGGAACAGGAATTCCTTCAGATAGCCATGGACGTGCTTTCGCGTGCCCCGCACGTCCAGCCACTCGCCGCCATCGGCCAGCACGTCCCGCACCGTCTTGTCCGGGGCCATCTTGCTGCGCTGCTGGTCGATGACGATCATGTCGATGGTCTTGGCCAGCTTGATCTCGCCCGCATCGGGCGCGACTTCGCCGGTCAGCAGCTTGATCAGCGTGGACTTGCCCGCGCCATTGCGCCCGACAATGCCGATCCGGTCGCCGCGCGTGATCCGAAAGCTGAAATCCCGGACGATCGCCCGGTCGCCATAGGATTTGGTCACGCCCTTGGCGTCGATCACGACCTTGGTCTTGCTGTCATCGGACGATGCGGCAAGTGCGGCCGTGCCCTGCATCCCGGTCATCGCCGCCCGTTCGGCGCGCATCTCGATCAGCTTGTTCAGCCGCCCCATGTTGCGCCGCCGCCGTCCGGTGACCCCGCGCTGCAGCCAGTGTTCCTCCAGCTTCAGCCGCGCATCCAGCCGTTCGGCCGCGCGCTGTTCCTCGGCCTCGACCTGTTCGGTCCATGCCTCGAACCCGCCAAAGCCGATTTCGGAACGGCGCATGGTCCCCCGGTCCAGCCAGAAGGTCTGGCGCGTCAGGCGCGTCAGGAACGTGCGGTCGTGGCTGATCACGACAAACGCGCCGCGAAACCGGGTCAGCCAGTCCTCCAGCCATTCGATGGCGGCGATATCCAGATGGTTGGTCGGTTCGTCCAGCAGCAGCACGTCGGGATCCTGCGCCAGCGCGCGGGCGATCGCCGCCCGCCGCCGCTCGCCGCCCGATGCGGTCGCCGCCTCGCGCGCCATGTCGATGCCCAGCTGGTCAGCGATGGCCGCAACCTCGTGCCGCTCCGGCGCATCCGCACCCGCCAGCGCAAAGTCCATCAGCGTCGCATGGCCAGCGACCGAAGGATCCTGTTCCAGCAGGATGACGCGCGTGCCCGGCACGATCACCCGCTTGCCCTCATCCGCCTCGATCTTGCCCGACAACAGCTTGAGCAGCGTCGTCTTGCCCGCGCCGTTCCGCCCGATCAGCGCCAGCCGGTCGCGCGCGCCGATATAGAGGTTCAGCCCCTGGAACAGCCAGCCGCTGCCCTGGACCAGACCCAGATTTTCAAAGCTCAGAATGGGTGCCGCCATGCCGCGCCACCTAGGTGGACTGTGGCGCTGCGGCAAGCACCGGAAAGGATTCGGCCTTGCGCGGCGCTTACCGTCCCATTCACGGGTTGTTCAACGCGGCAATTTTATGGCAACGCCCATGAACATGGCGGGCAAATCCCTCTTTCTGGCGGCGCTTGTGCTGGTCAGCGGTGCAGGCTTCGACGCAGCGGCGGCGCAGCGGCGCCCGCGCGTCGACCAGCAGGCCGCGCATCAGGGCCGTGCCGAAGGGCGATTGCTGCCGTCCCGCGAGATCGAGCGCCGCGTCGTTCCCCAGATGAAGGGCGCGGAATATCTGGGGTTCGACTTCGATTCGGGGACCGCCATTTACACGTTGAAATTCCTGCGCGAAGGCAATGTGATCTGGGTCGATGTCGACGCACGGTCGGGTCGCATCCTGGGTCGCACCGGCCGCTGACGCGGTACACACGCAAAAAAGAGGAGCAACGGATGCGCGTTCTGATCGTCGAGGATGAGCCCAATCTGCGCCAGCAGCTCCACAACACGCTGGTCGGCGCCGGATATGCCGTGGACACCGCCTCCGATGGCGAAGAAGGGCATTTTCTCGGCTCGACCGAAAGCTATGACGCGATCATCCTCGACCTCGGCCTGCCCGAAGTGGACGGACTGACCGTCCTTGACCGCTGGCGGCGCGAAGGGCGGACGACCCCCGTGCTGGTGCTGACGGCCCGGGACAGCTGGTCGGACAAGGTCGCCGGGCTGGACGCCGGTGCCGATGATTATGTCGCCAAGCCGTTTCAGTCGGAGGAGCTGATTGCCCGTCTGCGCGCCCTGATCCGCCGTGCGTCGGGCAATGCATCGGCCGAACTGATCGCGGGCGACATCCGCCTCGACACGCGGTCGGGCAAGGTGACCAAGGCTGGCGAGCCGGTGAAGCTGACGGCGCAGGAATACAAGCTGCTGTCCTATCTGCTGCATCACAAGGGCAAGGTTGTCAGCCGGACCGAGCTGATCGAGCACATCTACGATCAGGATTTCGACCGCGACTCGAACACGATCGAGGTGTTCGTGACGCGCATCCGCAAGAAACTGGGCGCGGATGTCATCACCACGATCCGTGGCCTGGGCTACAGCCTGGACGAACCGGCCGACGCCTGAGGGGCGGCGCGGGATGCGGGCTGGCATGGCATTGAGCAACCTGTTTCCCCGGCTGTCCTGGCCGCGGGACAAGGCGAGCCGCGCCGCAGCCCCGGACGACGCCACCCCCTCGCGCCATGTCCGGGTGACGGGATCGCTCAGCCGGCGGATGATCGTCATCGCCACCGCCTGGATCCTGTTGTTGCTGGCGGGCGGGGGCTTTGCCCTTGACCGGGTGCTGACCAGCACGATCACCCGCACGTTCGACGATCAGCTGACCTATGTGCTCAAGACGCTGATCCTGTCGGCCGAACTCGATTCGACCGGGCAGGTGGTGTTCAACCGCGAACTTGCCGATCAGCGGTTTCTGGAGCCAAGCTCCGGCTTTTACTGGCAGGTCAGCGGCGGCGGGGTGGAACCCTTTCCCTCCCGCTCGCTATGGGACCGGCGCTTGCGCACCGACGGCGTGCATTTCGATCGCGGCGTCCATGTCTATGACAGCAACCAGTTTCGGGACGAGGTACTGCGGGTTGCCGAACGCGACGCGCAATTGCCGGGATCAAAGACCGTCTGGCGGTTTCAGGTGGCACAGGACCGGGCGGCGCTGAATGGACAGCTGGCGGAACTGCGTCAGACGGTCGTGCGCAGCTTCGCCATTCTCGGCATCGGCCTGATCGTGATGGCGGTGCTGCAGACCTGGTACGGCCTGTTGCCGCTGCGCAAGGTGCAGAAGGAAATCGCCAATCTGCGCGCCGGGACGACGACGCGGGTGGCGGGTACGATGCCGGCCGAGGTTGCGCCGATGATCGAGGAGCTGAACGCCCTGGTCGCGCATAACGACCGTCAGGCGGAAGAGGCGCGCCGCCATGCCGGCAACCTTGCCCATGCGCTGAAAACGCCGCTGACGGTGATCATGAACGGGGCGGCCGCCGGTCAGGCCGATCTGGCCGACACCGTGATTCGGGAAGCGCGCACGATGCGGCGACAGGTGGACCACCATCTGGCCCGCGCCCGCGCAGTGGGCAGGCGGGGGTCGGCGCACAGCCGCGCCGCCGTCTGGCCCTCGGTCGAGGCGGTCGAGCGGGCGGTCGCGCGGCTCTATCCCAATGTCCGCATCGATGTGACCGGGCCAACCGATCCGATCGCCCGGATCGAGCGGCAGGATCTGGACGAAATCCTGGGCAATCTGGTCGAAAATGCCGCCAAATATGGCGGGGGCAGCGTGTTCGTCACCGTGGTGACCGAAGCCGGCTATGTCGAAATCCAGGTCGAGGACGATGGCGTCGGCATTCCGGAGGCGGACCGCATCCGCATCTTTGACCGCGGCGTCCGGCTGGACAGCGGCAAGCCGGGCACCGGCCTTGGCCTGGCCATCGTGCGCGACGTGGCCGAATTGTACGAAGGCACCGTGGCGCTGGAGGAAAGCGAGGATCTGGGCGGCCTGCTGGTCCGGCTGCGCCTGCCGTCCGCCTGAACCGGCCATGGTCCCTGCCATGGTCCGCGCCATGGTCCGCGCCATCCTCGGCCCGGCCATTTCCTTTCCGGCCCATGCACAGTAAGGGGCAGCGCCATGCCGCCCGCGCTCGCCCATATCGACACCTGGATCTTTGATCTGGACAACACGCTGTACCCGGCGTCGTCGAATCTGTTCGCCCGGATCGATGCGCGGATGACCGATTATATCGCCCGGCTGCTCGGCATGTCGCAGGACGAGGCCTATGCCCTGCAAAAACAGTATTATTTCGATCATGGGACGACGCTGGCGGGGTTGATGGCCCGGCATGGCGTCGATCCGCACCATTTCCTGGACGATGTCCATGCGGTCGAACTGGACGTGATCGACCCCGACCCGGTGCTGGCTGCGCGCATCGCGGCGCTGCCGGGCCGCAAGCTGGTGTTTACCAACGGCGATACCGCCTATGCCGAACGGGTGCTGGACAAGCGCGGGCTGGGCAGCGTGTTCGAGGGGGTGTGCGACATCCTGGCCACCGGACTGGTGCCCAAACCCGATCCGCGCGCCTATGCCACGCTGTGCGCCGATCACCGGGTTCAGCCGCAGACCGCGCTGTTTGCCGAGGATCTGGCCCGCAATCTGGCACCGGCCAAGGCAATCGGCATGGCGACTTTGTGGATCGACGGCGGATCGGAACAGCCGCCCGCCGACGCCCTGCCCGATTATATCGATTTCACGACGCACGACCTGAGCCACTGGCTCGCAGACCTTCATGGGGAACTCGCATGACCGACGCGCTTCAAGCCACCATCGATCAGGCATGGGACGATCGTGCCAGCCTGTCGCTGACCACCACCGGCGAAGTGCGCGATGCCGTCGAATCGGCGATTGCGCTGCTCGACGCGGGCGAGGCGCGCGTTGCCGAGCCGGATGGCGAGGGGGGCTGGCGCGTCAATCAGTGGCTGAAAAAGGCGGTGCTGCTGTCGTTCCGCCTGAACGACAATGTCGTCATCGATGGCGGTGCGGCCGGGGCGCCTGCATTCGACAAGGTGCCGAGCAAGTTTGCCGGATGGGACGATGCCCGGTTCCGCGAGGCGGGGTTCCGCGTCGTGCCCGGCGCGGTTGCGCGGCGCGGGTCGTTCATCGCCAAGGGCGCGATCCTGATGCCCAGTTTCGTCAACATCGGCGCCCATGTCGGTGAGGGGACGATGGTCGACACCTGGGCGACGGTCGGTTCCTGCGCGCAGATCGGCCGGAATGTCCACCTGTCCGGCGGTGCCGGGATCGGCGGCGTGCTCGAACCGCTTCAGGCAGGCCCGGTGGTGATCGAGGACGGCGCATTCATCGGCGCGCGTGCCGAAGTGGCAGAGGGCGTTCGCGTCGGTGAGGGCGCGGTGCTGTCGATGGGTGTCTATCTGGGTGCGTCGACCAAGATCATCGACCGCGAGACGGGCGAGGTTCATCGCGGCTTCGTGCCCCCCTATTCCGTGGTGGTGCCCGGCAGCATCGGCGGCGGGGACGGCAAGCCGGCGCTGTATTGCGCCGTGATCGTCAAGCGGGTCGATGCCCAGACGCGGTCAAAGACCAGCATCAACGATCTGCTGCGCGATTAAGGGCGCGGCGGACCGGCCGGGCACCCAATGAGCCGGCTACGAATGAAAAAGGCGGGGCCGAAACCCCGCCTTTTTCAATTCTGGTGCGGCCGAGAAGACTCGAACTTCCACGTCCTTTCGGACACAACGACCTCAACGTTGCGCGTCTACCAGTTCCGCCACGGCCGCACGTGAAGGACCGGGTGGCTGGCATCCGGTCGCTGGCAGGCCGCGGCCAATAGCAAGGCGGCGCGGGGCTGGCAATGAGTCAAATCCGGTCGCGCCGCCGCTATCCGACCAGCCCCAGGCCAAGCACCAGCATCAGGAACAGCGTCAGAATGATGGTGATGAACACCGACAGCATTGCCGTTCGCCACAGCGCGCTGAACCGGGACAGGCGATAGGCGCCGCGCAACTGGCGATAGAGGTGAAAGGGCGGGGCCAGCATGATGACCCAGCCAATCAACGCCCAGGAGGCACCAAGCCCCTGCGCGATCGTCACCGTGATGAACAGCAGGGACATGAACGAAATGGAATATGTGACGAAGATCGCATGGTCGTACCCGCGCAGGCCCCGTTTCCATGCGAACAGAATCCATACGAACGGGATCGACAGCGGGATCAGCAACCAGCTGAATTTATAGGTATTTGCCTGCAGCTTATACAGCATCAGGCCGGGATCGGATCGTGCCTTGGCAATGCCCTTGTCCAGCCGCTTCCACCCCGTCTTGATCGCGCCCTCGCCATCGTCACCGTTGATGACGAAGGAGGGACCCATGTTTTTGAGGATATCTGCCTGCACCTGCAGCTGCTTGACCTTCTGCACCTGAGCGGGTCGTCCCGGCATATCCTGCGGCATGGCGTCCAGCTTGGCCGTTTCCGTGCTGAGCTGCGTGCGGACCTTGCCAAGCTCCTCCTTCATTTCGGCCGCCGCCGCCGGGTCCATCTTCACGTCGGTCGGCACCTGGATGCCCATGATCTGAAGCACGGCGAACATGGTGAAGATCGAAAACAGGAACATCGCCATGGGCGAGACGAATCGCGCCCGCTCGCCATCGATATAGCGGCGGGTCAATTCGCCCGGCCGGGTGATCAGCATGGGCAGCGTCGCCCACATCTTGCCTTCGAAATGCAGGACGCCGTGCAGCAGATCGTGCCAGATCGCGCCGATGCTGCGATGGACATGGCCCGCCTGCCCGCACCGGTGGCAATGCGGCCCGATCAGGGTCGTCCCGCAATTCAGGCACAGCGTGCCCGCATCGCCATGCCCCTCACCGGCGCGCGGTTCCACCGCACGACCCATCAGCGCGCCCGTGGCAAGTTCCCCTGCCGCCTCGATTCCCCCCGTCATGTGCGAAGGGCTATCAATTTTTCCGCTGCGATGCGAGAGAGGGCCCCGGAGAAAAGCCGATGACCGCAACCGTCGAAATCGCCCGTTCCGCTGCCGATCCCAAGGCGTTGATCGAGGGGATGGCCCGCGCCGCCCGCGCTGCATCCGCCGCGCTGGCGGCAATGCCGACCGCTGAAAAGGCCGCTGCGCTGCGCGCCTGCGCCGCCGCCATCCGTGCGCACGGCCCGGCGATCATTGCCGCCAATGGCCGCGACATGGAGCGCGCCGCCGCCAATGGCCTGTCGCCGGCCATGCTTGACCGGCTGAAGCTCGACGACAAGCGGGTTGAGGGGATGGCGGCAGGGGTCGAGGCGGTGGCTGCCCTGACCGATCCGGTGGGTCAGGTGATCGACCAGTCGACCCAGCCCAACGGGATGCTGCTGAAGCGCGTTCGCGTGCCGATCGGCGTCATCGGCATCATTTATGAAAGCCGCCCCAATGTAACCGCCGATGCCGGCGCGCTGTGCGTCATGGCGGGCAATGCCGCGATCCTGCGCGGCGGATCGGAAGCGATCGAGAGCAACACCGCGATCCACGCCGCGCTGGTCGAGGGGCTGGCGGCGGCGGGTGCGCCGGTCGATGCGATCCAGCTGGTTCCCACGACCGACCGTGCGGCGGTGGGCGCGATGCTGGGCGCGGACGGCCTGATCGACCTGATCGTCCCGCGCGGCGGCAAGTCGCTGGTCGCGCGGGTGCAGACAGAGGCGCGGGTGCCCGTGCTCGCCCATCTGGACGGCATCTGTCACACCTATATCGACGGGTCGGCCGATCCGGCGATGGCGCTGGCCATTGCCGTGAATGCCAAGATGCGCCGGACGGGCATTTGCGGGGCGACCGAAACGCTGCTGATCGACCGGGCATTCGCCGATCCCGCGCCGATTCTGGCCGCGCTGGCCAAGGCGGGTTGCGAACTGCGCGGGGACGATTCGGTGCGCGCGATCGAACCCAGCGTGGTGCCGGTCGCCGCCAATGACTGGGACACCGAATATCTGGAACCGATCCTGTCCGTGGCGCTGGTCGATGGCGTCGATGCGGCGATGGTGCATATCGACCGGCATTCCAGCCGGCACACGGACGCGATCATCGCCAGCGATCCCGAAATTGCCGAGCGGTTCCTGAACGGCGTCGATTCGGCGATCGTGATGTGGAATGCCTCTACCCAGTTTGCCGATGGCGGCGAATTCGGGCTGGGCGCGGAAATCGGCATTTCGACCGGCCGCCTGCACGCGCGCGGCCCCGTCGCGCTGGAAGGGCTGACGACGTACAAATGGCAGGTGATCGGCACCGGCCAGGTGCGGCCGTAACCGGGGGCGCGTCGTCTGAAGCGCATCGGCATCCTGGGCGGATCGTTCAATCCCGCCCATCGCGGCCACCGCCATATCTCGCTGGAAGCCATGCGGGCGCTGGGGCTGGACGAGGTGTGGTGGCTGGTGTCGCCGGGCAACCCGCTGAAGGACGGGGCATCGGACATGGCGCCGCTCGACCGGCGGCTGGCATCGGCCCGCGCCATGGCCCGGCGCGCGCCCATCCGGGCATCGGCGTTGGAGACGCGGCTGGGCACCCGGTACACGCTGGATACCGTGCGCGCGATCCGGAAACTCTATCCGCGCCACAGCTTCATCTGGCTGATGGGGGCGGACAATCTGGCCCAGTTTCACCGCTGGCGCGGCTGGCGCCGGATCGCGCAGGAGGTTCCGATTGCGGTTCTGACCCGTCCGGGGTATGATGACGATGCTCGCGCGAGTGCCGCGATGAGCTGGCTGCGGCGGTTCGTCCGCCCCGCAGGCCAGGGCAGGAACTGGACGAAGTGGAGATTGCCGGCCCTCGTGCTGCTGCGCTTCCGCCCCGATCCCACCTCGGCGACCCGCATTCGGGCCGTCAACCCCGGCTGGCACAGGCCACCGGGATCCCCAACCCGCCCATCCGTCCCCAGCCGCTAGGAGGTTCCTTGGCAACCCGACCCCAATCCGTGTCCCCATCCAGCCCGCAGGAAGCGGAGGCGCTGCATCAGCTCGTCCTCGCCTCGCTGGACGATGACCAGGCGGTGGAAACCGTGTCCATCCCGCTCGCCGGCAAGTCGAGCATCGCCGATTACATGGTGATCGCATCGGGCAAGTCGACGCGGCAGGTGGCATCCATGGCGACCAAGCTGGCGGAAAAGATCAAGGCGCAGTGCGGCCGCACGGCGCGGGTCGAGGGGCTGGCAACGGCCGACTGGGTCCTGATCGATGCCGGCGACGTGATCGTCCATCTGTTCCGCCCCGAAGTGCGCAGTTTCTATAATCTCGAGCGGATGTGGTCGTTCGGCGATACGCCCGCGACCGGCGGCGCCGCCTGATTCCGCCCGCCCGACCCGGCTGATGCTGCTGCACATCGTCGCGCGCGGGCGCATCGGCCGGGGGGCGGAGGCGGAGCTGGTCGACCGTTATCTGAAACGGGTCAGCTGGCCCGTCCGCATCACCGAATTGCCCGATCAGGGCGGGCGCATCCCCCCTATCGAGCCGGGGACCCGCCTGGTCCTGCTCGATGAAAAGGGCCGCGACCTGCCATCCGTCGACCTGGCGGCGACGCTGGGTCGCTGGCGCGACGACGGCGTGCGCGAGGCGCGGTTCATGATCGGGGCTGCCGACGGGTTTGACGATGCCGAGCGGAAATCGGCGGACCTGCTGCTGTCCTTTGGCCGCCTGACCTGGCCGCATATGCTGGCCCGCGCGATGCTGGCCGAACAATTGTGGCGATCGGTCAGCATCCTGTCCGGCCATCCCTATCATCGGGAGGGGTGATGGCGGCCCGGCCGATCCTTGCCCTGATCGCGCTGGCCACGCTGGGTGCCGCGCCAGCGGCCGACATTGCCCGCCAGCGCGCCGCCCTGGCCGAGGCGCGGCAGGCCAGCGCCGCTGCGGCCGAACGTGCGCGGGCGCTGGAACAGCAGGCGGCCGATGCCGGGGATGCGGCGGTCCGCGCGGGACAGGCGCGGGCGGCACTGGTCGCCCGGATTGCGGAAGCGGAGGCTGAGCTGACCGCCGCGCGGGCGCGCGTTGCCCTTGCCGCGCGGCTGCTTGGCGAACAGCGCCGGCGGCTGGCAGAGCGGCAACAGGGGATCGTGCGGCTGATCGCGGCGATCCAGTCGCTGGCCCGTCGGCCCGCTGCGCTTGCGCTGGCCCGGCCGGGCAGCACTGACGATATCGTCCATGCCCGGGCCGTGCTGGGCACGCTGGTCCCCGTGATCCGCCAGCGCACGGCAGCCATCCGTCGGGAGATTGCGGGATCGCAGCGGCTGCGCGCGGCGGCGAGCCAGTCCGTCGATGCCCTGTCCCGGTCCCGCGCCACACTGGAGACGCGGCGGATCGAACTGGCCCGGCTCGAATCGACCGAGCGGCTGCGCGCCGAACGACTGGGCCGGGTGGCGCTGGGCGAAAGCGACCGGGCCATCGCGCTGGGCGAGCGGGCACGTGACCTGATCGACCAGATGGCGGAGGGGGACCGGGCACAGGCCGTGCTGAGCGACCTGATGGCGCTGCCCGATCCGCTGCCCCGGCCGGGCAAGAGCGAGGCAACGACGGCGGTACGCGGCACGGCGCCGGGTTACCGCGTGCCCGCAATCGGCCGCGTCGTCGCCGGTTATGGCGGCGTCACCTCTGCCGGGGTGCGCGCGCGCGGCACGACGCTGGCGGCATCGCCGCTGGCGGTGGTGGTCGCCCCGGCACAGGGTCAGGTGATCCATGCAGCGGCATTCCGCAGCTATGGCGGGGTCGTCATCGTCGATCACGGCGCTGGCTGGACCACGCTGATTTCCGGCCTGGATACGATCAGCGTCCGGACGGGGCAGCAGGTGGCGGCGGGCCAGCCGCTGGGTCGCATGACGGCCAGCGGCGCGCCGGAACTGACCGTTGAACTTCGCCGACGCGGCCGTCCCGTCGACTGGCTGTCGCTGATCGACTGACGGCCCTTGGCGGGGCGCGCGCCGCCCGCTACGCCATGGGCCATGCCTCCCTATCTCGAACTCATGCAGCGCGCGCTCGACCACGGGGTGGAACAGCGCGACCGCACCGGCGTCGGCACGCTCAGCGTGTTCGGCCATCAGATGCGCTTTGATCTGGCCAAGGGCTTTCCGGTGCTGACGACGAAGAAGCTGCATCTACGATCGATCATCATCGAACTGCTCTGGTTCCTGCGCGGCGATACCAATGTGCGCTGGTTGCAGGATCGCAAGGTCAGCATCTGGGACGAATGGGCCGATGAGGCGGGCGACCTTGGCCCCGTGTACGGCAAGCAGTGGCGGCACTGGGAAGCGCCCGATGGCCGAACGATCGACCAGATCGCCGACCTGGTGCAGCAGATCCGCACTCAGCCCGCCAGCCGCCGCCAGATCGTGTCGGCATGGAACCCCGGCGAACTGCACCGCATGGCGCTGGCACCGTGCCATTGCCTGTTCCAGACCCATGTCGCGAACGGCAAGCTGTCGCTGCTGCTGTATCAGCGGTCGGCCGACATCTTTCTGGGCGTGCCGTTCAACATCGCCAGCTATGCGCTGCTGACCCATATCCTGGCCCAGCAATGCGACCTGGAGGTTGGGGAATTCATCTGGACCGGCGGCGATTGCCACCTTTACCTGAACCACCTGGATCAGGCGCGGGAACAGCTGTCGCGCACGCCCGGCCCGCTGCCCCGGCTTGAAATCCTGCGCCGCCCGGACAGCATCGACGGGTATGACTATGAGGATTTCGTGATCCACGATTATGTGGCGCAGCCGCATATCAAGGCACCGGTGGCGGTATGATGACGCTATACCTTGCCCGGGCGACCAATGGCGTGATCGGCCGTGACGGCGATCTGCCCTGGCGGCTGCCCGCCGATCTGAAGCGGTTCAAGGCGCTGACCATGGGCAAGCCGATGGTGATGGGTCGCAAGACGTTCGAAAGTTTCCCCAGTCCGCTGCCCGGCCGCCGCCATATCGTGCTGACCCGCGATGCAAACTGGTCCGCCTCCGGGGCCGAGGTGGCGCACAGCGTCGATGCCGCGCTGGCGCTGGCGGGCGATGTTCCCGACGTGGCGATCATCGGCGGGGCAGAGGTTTTTGCCCTGTTCATGCCCATGGCCGACCGGATCGAACTGACCGAGGTTCATGCCGAGCCGGAGGGGGACGCCAGCGTTCCCGCCTTTGGCCCGGAATGGCGAGAGGCGGCGCGGGAGGACCATGCGGCCGAGGGCGATCGCCCGGCGTTCAGTTTCGTGACGCTCGTTCGCGGGTAATCGCCGTTCGCCTTGGACCATCGCTGGGAACCGCGTTAGCATCGCGCCCGATAAACGGGACAAGGAGGGGGCGATGATCCGCAAGCTGCTGCTGGGTGTGCTGGCCCTTGTCCTGATCGCTGCGACCGCCTTCTTCACCCTGGCCCCCGGCATCGCCGAGCGGGGGATGAACCGTGTCGTTGCCGGGCAGCGGCCTGAAATCACGCCCGTTGCCCGCGCCCTGCACCGCCGGCTGGCGGTGGCGGACCTGCATGGCGATACCCTGTTGTGGAAACGCAGCCTGCTCAGCCGCTCTGACCGGGGGCAGGTCGATCTGCCGCGGCTGCGCGCTGGCAATGTCGCGCTTCAGGTGTTCTCCAGCGTCACCAAAACGCCGAAAAATCAGAATTACGCCGCCAATACGGGCGAAACGGACAACATCACCCTGCTTGCCATCGGGCAGATGCAGCCGCCGCGCACCTGGGGTTCGTTGCTGGAACGATCGCTGTTCCATGCCGAAAAGCTCCGCGTGGCAGAGGCGGGATCGGCGGGCGCGCTGCGCGTCATCGACAGCCCGGCGGCGCTGGACGGCCTGCTCGCCGATCGCCGTCGGGGGGTGAAGGTGACCGGCGCACTGCTGTCGGTCGAGGGCCTGCACAATCTGGAGGGGCGGCTGGACAATGTGGACCGGCTGTACGCCGCCGGGTTTCGCATGGCCGGCCTGGTCCATTTTTTCGACAATGAAGTCGCCGGGTCGATGCACGGGGTGGCGCGGGGCGGGCTGACCCCGCTGGGTCGGCAGGTGATCCGGCGGATGGAGGCGCGTGGCATGATCGTCGACATTGCCCACGCCAGCCATCGGTCGGTGGCCGAAATCCTGGCCATGGCCCGGCGGCCCGTCCTGTCCAGCCATGGCGGCGTCCAGGCGGTGTGCCGGGAAAACCGCAACCTGACCGATGATGAGATCCGCGGCGTTGCCCGCACCGGCGGGGTGGTCGGCATCGGTTATTGGGACGGCGCGGTCTGTTCGGTGGACGTATCGGCGATCGTCCGGTCGATCCTGCACGTCCGCGTCCTTGTCGGCATCGACTATGTCGGACTGGGATCGGATTTCGACGGCGCAGTGACCACCGGGTTCGATACCGGCGAATTGGTGCTGATCACTCAAGGCCTGATCGATGCCGGCCTGTCCGAACGCGATATCGCAAAGGTGATGGGCGGCAATGTGCTGCGCGTCCTGCGGGCAGGGATTGCGCCGCTGCCCTAGCGGATGACCGATGTGCCGGATGCGGACGGGCTGGCCCGCCCGATACCGGTCAGACCCGCATCGGCATCAGGACGTAGAGCGCGGCCGACTTGTCGTTTTCGCGGATCAGCGTGGGCGCCCCGGCATCGGCCAGATGCACCTCGATCGCGTCGCCCTCCACCTGGCTCAGAATGTCGAGCAGATATTTGGCGTTGAACCCGATTTCGAATCCCATCGCGGCATAATCGCCGGGCACTTCCTCGGCCGCGGTGCCATGTTCCGGGCTGGTCACCGAGAGCGTGACCTTGTCCCGGTCAAGCGCCAGCTTGACGGGCCGCGCCTTTTCCGTGGCGATGGTCGACACGCGGTCGACACCGGCCATCAGGCTTTTCGGATCGATCTTGAGCAGCTTGTCATTCGCGGTCGGGATGACGCGGCTGTAATCCGGGAAAGTGCCGTCGATCAGCTTGGACGTCAGGATCGCCTGGCCCAGGTCAAAGCGGATCTTGGACGTGGACAGCGAAACGCCGACCGATCCGTCCACTTCGTCCAGCAGCTTGCGCAGTTCGTTCACGCATTTGCGCGGAACGATCACGCCGGGCATTTCCTCTGCGCCATCGGGGCGCGGCACGGTGACGCGGGCCAGCCTGTGGCCGTCGGTCGCCGCGGCCTTCAGCACCGGCTGCGCCTCATCCGTCACGTGCAGGAAGATGCCGTTCAGATAATAGCGCGTTTCCTCGGTCGAGATCGCAAAACGGGTCTTGTCGATGATCTGCTTGAGCGTGGCGACGGGCAGTTCGAACTGGACCGGCAATTCGCCCTCGGCAATCACCGGGAAATCGTCGCGCGGCAGGGTTTGCAGGCTGAACCGGGCGCGGCCGGCCGTCACGGTCAGTCGGCCGTCGCTGGCGGCCAGTTGCACCTGCGCGCCCTCCGGCAGCTTGCGGGCGATGTCGAACAGCATGTGCGCGGGCACCGTGATCGCGCCCGACGTTTCGATATCGGCCTTCAGCGTCTCGTCCACCTGCAGGTCGAGGTCGGTCGCCATCAGGCGGATGACACCGTCGCCGGTGGCGTCGATGAGGACGTTGGACAGGATGGGAATGGTGTTCCGCCGCTCCACCACCGAATGGACATGGCTCAGCCCCTTGAGAAGCGTCGCGCGTTCGATCGTGGCCTTCATGTCCGTTCTATCCCCCGGGGCTTCTCGCCCTGTTTTCCGATGCCGTTCCGAGTGGACTGGATTCGGTTAACAGCTGGTAATACCGCCTCATCCTTAACGGCAAAAAGGGCCGGGGCAAGCGGCCCCGACCCTTTCCCGCCTGATTTGGCGATGCTTGCCGATCAGAAGCGCAGACCGACGCCCGCGACGACCTGATGACGGTCGGTATCGACGTCGAAATTGCCGATCGTGCCGCCTTCGTTGAACTCGAGACGGGCATCGCCATAGTTGGAATAGCGATATTCGACCTTGGCAAAGGTGTTGGTGCCGATGGCCTGCTCAACGCCTGCGCCCAGACGATAGCCGTCCAGCTTGAAGTTGCGGCCGACCTCGGTCACGCCGTCGCTGGCCGTCGCGTCCAAACGGGCATTGGTATAGCCTGCCTTTGCATAGACCAGCGTGGACGGCGTGGCGAGGATACCCGCGCGGGCGCCGACATACAGGTCACGACCGGTCTTCACCTGGCCATAGCCGAAATAGTTCGGATCGGTGTTGTTGTTGTCGACGCTGGCGGTCGAATCACCGATTTCCGCTTCGGCACCGATCACGGCGCCACCGATCTGGTAATCATAGCCCAGCTCGGCGCTGTACTGGAAACCGTCGATGGACTGATCGTCGCCCTCGATATCCGAATCCTCGGTGCTGCCAGACCGCACATTGTCGTAACCGCCAAGCACGGCGATCCGTCCGCCCGTCCAGTTGGGCGCGGTATCCTGCGCCATGGCCGGCGTTGCGATCGTGGCGGCGCCAAGCGCCAAAAGGGTAAGGGTACGCATAACAACTCCTACTCAAAAGCTCCGCTGCAAGAGCGCGGAGAGGCGGGTTAAGCGCAGAGCGAGGCTGTCAGTTGCATGAACCGCACGTAAACGCCGATTAACCGTTGCAATTTCGCCACAGGGGCTTGAAACCGTGGGGCATGAAGACAACCGAATGGCCATTTCGCGGGCGTATTGGGCCTGAAATAACACGTAAATCCGTGGCTTTTTCTGGGCTGATACTGGTCGGTGTGCTCGCCGCCGGTGGCACGGCGACTGCCCGGAACGTGATCGGCGTCTATGGCGCATGGGGTGCATTCTCCGACGCGATGCCCCGGCGATGCTATGCGATGGCGCGTCCGCTGGAACGGGGCGGGGCGGCATTTGCGGCGATCGCCAACTGGCCGGGCGAGCGAATCAGGCATCAGCTGCACCTGCGATTGAGCCGCCCGCGCAGCGAGCGAGCGCCGGTGACGCTGGCCGTCGGGGAACGGCGTTTCGTACTGATGGCCGGGCCATCGGACGCCTGGTCGCCCGATGCCGCAACCGATCAGGCGATCGTCACCGCGATGCGATCGGCCCGGTCGATGACGGTCGAAACCATCGCCGCCAATGGCCGGCCGTTCGTCGACAGCTATGCCCTTAACGGGGCTGCTGCGGCCATCGATGCGGCCCGGCTTGGCTGCGGCACCGCGCCCCGGCGCTGACGACCGGTCACGCAACTGGCATTCCGGCGCCAAATCGCCTATGTGGCGGTGATGCTCGACACCGTATCGCCGCCCATGCCCATTCCGGGGCATATCGACCCCGTGCCCGTTCCCCGCGCCCCTGCCGCGCGGACGGATGGCCGTATCGACCTGGTCGGGCAGTCGCGCGATGCGATCCGCGCGGCGCTGGAGGCTGCCGGGCTGGAGCCGAAACAGGCCAAATTGCGCGCGAAGCAGATCTGGCACTGGATTTACAATCGCGGCGCAACCGCGTTCGATCAGATGACCGACATCGCCAAGGCGCAGCACCCGTGGCTGGCCGAACGGTTCGTGATCGCCCGGCCAGAGGTGGTGGAGGCGCAGGTTTCGTCCGACGGCACGCGCAAATGGCTGCTGCGGTCGGATGACGGGCAGGATTACGAAATGGTGTTCATCCCCGATGCCGATCGGGGAACGCTGTGCGTGTCGAGCCAGGTCGGCTGCACGCTGAACTGCCGGTTCTGCCACACCGGAACCATGCGGCTGGTCCGCAACCTGACCGCAAGCGAGATTGTCGGGCAGGTGATGCTGGCGCGCGATGCGCTGGGCGAATGGCCGAGCCAGCCCGAGGGGCGGATGCTGACCAACATCGTGATGATGGGCATGGGCGAGCCGCTGTATAATTTCGACAATGTCCGCGACGCGCTCCACATCGTCATGGATGGCGACGGCCTTGCCCTGTCCAAGCGGCGGATCACCCTGTCGACCAGCGGCGTCGTGCCGATGATGGCGCGGGCTGGCGAGGAAATCGGCGTGAACCTGGCGGTTTCGCTGCACGCCGTGACCAAGGAGGTGCGCGACGAGATCGTGCCGCTGAACCGCAAGTTCGGGATCGAGGAACTGCTTCAGGCGTGCGCCGATTATCCGGGCGCCAACAATGCCCGCCGCATCACGTTCGAATATGTGATGCTGAAGGACAAGAATGACAGCGACGCCGATGCGCGCGAACTGGTTCGCCTGATCCGCAAATATCGCCTGCCGGCCAAGGTCAACCTGATCCCGTTCAACCCCTGGCCCGGCGCGCCTTACGAATGTTCGACCCCGGAGCGCATCCGCGCGTTTTCGAACATCATTTTCGAGGCGGGGATTTCCGCCCCCACCCGCACCCCGCGCGGCCGCGACATTGATGCGGCGTGCGGCCAGTTGAAGACCGCGGCGGAAAAGAAGAGCCGGGCGGAACTCGATCGGCTGGCCGAGGAAAAGCAGGCCGCGCTCGGCTGAACGCCGGGCGGCGCTTACTGGCCCGCTACCGCCGTGTTGGCGCTGTTCTGCCCCTCGTCGAACTGCGACAGCGCTTTGGTCGCAGCATCGCCGGCCGGCTTCCCACTCCCCAGCGTCGCGGCGGCGGTCCAGGCGGCCTTGGCCTTTTCCTCATCGCCGGTGACCGCCCAGATATTGCCAGCCTCCAGCTGAACCGAGGCGTCGTCGGGCGCCAGTTCCAGCGCCTTGTTGATGTGCTGCACCGCCATCGGCATTTCGCGCAGCCGCCGCGCAAGCGTCGCCGACAACAGCCATGCCAGCGGATCGCGGTCGGCCAGCTTCAATGCCTGATCAAGATCGGCCCGCGCGCTTTCCGGTTCGCCCTGCGCCACCCGGATCCGCGCCCGGTCCAGATGCGCCTCGCCAAGCGCCGATCCGCTCAACAGGCCGCTCGCCAGCGCAGCGTCGATCGCCGATCGCGCGCGACCCAGATCGCCCGCGGCGGCCCAGGCATTGGCGGCCTGGGTCCAGTAATTGCCGGTCAGCCGCTCCTGCGCCAGTTCGGCGGCACGGGCCGCGCTTTCAAAGGTTTCGGCCGCGCCCCGATAATTGCCCCGATTGCTGTACGCCATGCCCAGGCATTGCTGGGCCAGATAACCGCCGCCCGCCAGCCGCCAGTCGACCGCTTCCTTTTCGGCGGCATCGGGCTGTTCGGTGGCCAGGTCGACGCACCGTTCATATCGCGCCCGATCCGCTGCGCTGGGCGTCGCGGCGGCCTGAATGGCAATCAGCAGGGGCAGGATCATCGGGGGTTGCTCACATCCTCGATCGCGCGGCAGATCATCGCGATGTCGCTGTCGCGGGACAGCCGGTGGTCGCCGTTCTTGATCAGCCAGGTCTGCACCTCGGCTGAACGGAGTTGCCCGGCCAGATGCACGGCGCGTTCCCATGGCACATCGGGATCGGCCTGACCCTGCACGATGCGCACCGGGCAATCGACGGGAATGGTGCCATGGGTGATCCGGTTCGCCTCGCCCGATGACCAGAAGGCGCGGGTGAACACCGTGGGTTGCGGCGAATAGGGGGAGGGCCGTTCGACGCGCCCTTCCTGAAGCAGGGTCAGCTTTTCGTCCTGTGAAAAGCCCCAGTCGGTGAAATCCGGCGCAGGCGCGATCAGGACCATGCCCGCCACCCGGTTGGCCCGTTCGCGTGCCGCAAGCAGCGCCAGCCATCCGCCCATCGACGATCCGACCAGGATCACCGGGCCGGTCGCCACCCGGTCGATCATCATCAGCACGTCGTCGCGCCAGTCGGCCAGGGTGAAATCCTCGAACGCGCCCTCGCTCGCCCCGCAGCCCCGATAATCGAACCGCAGCACCGCCTGACCCCGCGCCATCGCCCATCGTTCGATGGCGACCGCCTTGGCCCCGGTCATGTCGCTGGCATAGCCGGGCAGAAAGACGATGGTCGGCCCGGTGCCCGGGCGGTGGAAAAAGGCGATGCGTGCGTCGGTCATGGGCCAGCGATGCGGGGTCGCGCCGGGCGGCGCAACCCCTGTTCGTTCACTTGGTCAGGAATGCCTGCAGCTCGCGGGAAAAGGCTGCGGGCTGATCGAGCATGATGAAGTGCCAGCTGTCCGCCACGGGCACCAGCCGGGCGGGCGATCCGGCATATTCGCGTTCCCACAGGGCCTTGGCCATCGGTCCCGCCCCGGTTGCGTACAGCACGGTGAAGGGCGCCGTGATCGCGGACAGGCGGGGGCGCATGTCGAGCACGACATCCTCATACGTCGCCTGAGCCACGACCCGCGGGTCGGCCATGCGCGACCAGTTCGCAACCTGAATCCGGCCGGCGGGGGTGATGGACCAGATGCCGCCCGGATCGCTGGTCACCGGGGTGGAGGCGGCGGGCATCGCCCCGGCGGCAATGGCGGCGCGCACGCGCTGCGCCTGACCCTCTGCCGTCGCCGCGTCGGATGCGCCGAACAGCGCGCCGAAAAAGGGCAGGGTGTCGACCGCCATGATCCGGCCCGGCAACGCGGGATGATCCGCCGCCAGCTTCATCGCGACAAGGCCGCCCAGCGAATGACCGATCACCGCCGGCTTGTTCAGCTTTTCGCGGGCGGCATAGGTGGCAAGGTCGGCGACGATGCCGTCGATGATGCCGGGGGACAGGTTCTTGCCCGGATCGTCATTGGCAAATCCGTTCACCTGAACCAGCAGGACGCGGTGCGTCTTGGCCAGGTCGGGGGCAACGCCGTCCCATACGGCGCGGGGGCTGGCCATGCCGGGGATCAGGATGACCGGATCGCCCGTACCCATGCTGGTGATCGAGATATGGTCCATGCGGGTTTCGGGCGTGGCAGGCTGGGCCATGGCAAGGCCGGGCAGCAATGCGGCGAGCATCAGGGTGATGAGGTGGCGGATCATTGGGCGTCCTCCCTGGACGGATTGGTGAAAATCGATTCGATCGGCAGGTCGAACAGATCGGATATCCTGAAGGCGAGCGGGAGCGAGGGGTCGTAGCGGCCGGTTTCGATGGCGTTCACGCTCTGGCGCGACACCTCCAGCCGTTCCGCAAGATCCTGCTGGCTCCAGCCGCGTTCGGCGCGCAGCACGCGGAGGCGGTTCTTCATGCCTCGCCGCCCGCCCGTTCGCGCAGGGCCAGGACGCCCTGGGTGATGCCCCAGCCTGCACACCACAGGACGAACGCCCAATAGGCGGGCAGGTGCGGCAGGACGCCGCCATCCTCCAGAAAGCCCCAGACGGTCGTCACCGCCAGCATCAGGCCGGTGCCGCCAAGCATCGCGGTGACCATCGTCTGGCGGACATATTCGTCCGTGGTTTCGACGATCAGCCGCCCGATCACCCAGAGTAGGACGACGATGGGCAGGGCGGGCAGCACCGACAGCAGGACAAGGGCCGCGCCCTGCGGGTCCCATTGCCGGATCGCCCAGTTGGCGAAGAACAGGGCAGCCATATAGGCGGCCATGGTTGGCATGAAGCGGCGCAGATAGCGGCGCGTGGCGGCTGGCACTTGGCCCATGTGGAAACCTCCCTTTCCGAATCGACAAGGGAGCTTTACATTTACCTACCGCGTCATGTCAAGTCAGCTTTCCATATTGGAAAGCCTGCTGTCCAGGCTGGCGACCATGCCTGCTGCCATCAGGCTGAGCGTGTCGTCGCGGGCGCCCATCACCACGATCCGGTCGCCGGGGCGGGCGAGCGCGACCAGCGTCGCGGCGGCATCGTCGCGGACGGGAATGTGGCGGGCGTCGCGGCCGTGCGCTGCCACATCGGCGACGATGTCGGCGCTGGTGACGTCGCGCGACACGGTGCCGCCCTGATAGACGGGGTCGGGCAGGACGAGCACATCGTCGGGCGACAGCCGGTCGGCGAACATGGAGACCAGTTCGGCACGCATCACCCGCAGCGGGCCATAGCCGTGCGGCTGGAACAGGACGAGCAGGCGGCCGGGAAAGGCGTGCAGCGTGTCGAGCGTCGCGGCGATCTTTTCCGGGTTGTGCCCGAAATCGTCGATCACGGTCACGCCACCTGCTTCACCCACCCGGTCGAACCGGCGACGAAGGCCGGTAAAGCCCTGAATGGCCGCAATCCCCTCTGCCAGCGGCACCCCGGCGGCCAGGGTTGCCCCCAATGCCGCCAGCGCATTGGCGATGTTGTGGCGGCCCGGAACGGACAGGGTGACGCGGCCCTCCGCTTCCCCCGCCGCAACCAGATCGAAGGCGATGGCAAAGGGCTGTTCGGCGATGTTCCGTGCCGACAGGTCAGCCTCGCCCTCGATAGCAAAGGTCAGGGCCGCTGCGGGTGCGCGGGCGTCGAGCAGTGCCATGGCCTCTGCATCATCGGCATTGACCACGGCGGTGCCCGCCCCGGCGATGAAATCCCCGAACAGGACGCGCAGTTCCTCCATCGATTTGTGGTCATGGCTGACATTGTTGAGCACCGCGATGTCGGGGCGATAAAGCGCGATGGAGCCGTCGCTTTCGTCCACTTCGGTAACGAACGGGTCGCCCTGCCCAACCAGCGCGCTGGCAAAGGGGGCGTCAGCGGTGGCGAAGTTCTTCATAACCGCGCCGTTCATCACCGTCGGATCGCGGCCGGTGCTGTGCAGAATATGGGCGATCATGCCGGTGACGGTCGATTTACCGCTGGTGCCCGCGACACCGATGCGAAGGCGGCTGTCGTTGAACAACCGGCTGAGCAGTTCGGCGCGGGTCATCCGGGCACAGCCGAGTTCGGCGGCGCGCACCATGTCGGGCACCGTCGCCTCGACCGCGGCGGAGGCAATCACGACCTGATCCGGCGAGACGATCCCGCTGCCATCCTGGGGGTGAAGTGCGATGCCCAGGGTGCGCAGGGCATCGAACTTGGCGGGCACGCGGCCGGCATCCAGCCCACGGTCCGATCCCGCCACTGTCGCGCCGCGCCCGGCCAGGATCATGGCGAGCGGCATCATCCCGCTGCCCCCGATGCCGACCAGATAGTATGATTTGCCGTTATCCATCATCGCGGGCTATCGGGGGAATGGATGGGGGGCAAGCCATGGCGATCCCCCATCGGGTCACCCTGAACCTGTTTCAGGGTCCATCGTGCCCCGGGCGATGCAGTGGCTTGCGGCGGGGTGGATGCTGAAACAGGTTCAGCATGACGACATGGGTTTTGGAGCGAGAAAAGATGCGGATCGGAGTCGTTGCACCTGCGCGAAGGGTCAGCGAGGAAGGGTCGTTGCGGATGCGTGCGTTCATGGCGCTGCATTTTCCCGCGCATGACCTGATCTTTCACCCGCAATGCTTCATGGAGGCCGGGCATTTTGCCGGGACCGACGAGCAGCGGGCGGCGGCGTTTCTGGAGTATGCCAATGATCCGTCGATCGACGCGATCTGGTTTGCGCGCGGCGGATACGGGTCGAACCGCATCCTGGACCGGGTGATCCCCGAATTGAACGATGCGGCGCGGGCCAAGACCTATATGGGATTTTCCGACATGGGGTTCCTGCTGGGTGCGCTGTATGCCCGGCGGATCGGACGGCCGGTTCATGCCAGCATGGCCAGCAGCCTGGGCCGCAACGATACGGGCGAGGGCGCCGGATGGGCGCTGGGCTGGCTGATCGACCGGGATCGGCGCGCGCTGGAGCCGAGCCTGGCCGACGGGCGGCCGGCGGCGGCGTTCAACCTGGCCATCCTGGCGGCGATGATCGGCACGCCGTGGCTGCCCGACCTGACCGACCATGTCCTGATGATCGAGGAGGTGGACGAACCGCTGTACCGGATCGACCGGATGCTGTTCCAGGTCGCCAACGCAACCCAGCTGAAGGGGATTGCGGGCATCCGGCTGGGCGCGGTGACGGCGGTGGTCGAAAATGACGTGCCGTTCGGCGAAAGCGTGGAGCAGATCGTCGAGCGATGGTGCCGGGCGATGGAGGTGCCGTTTCTGGGCCGGGCCGAGATCGGCCATGTCGAATTGAACCGCGTGGTGCCGTTCGGCGTGGCGTGAACGGTTGACAGTTTTGACACATTCGATGGGTATTCGGGCGTCAGCCAATGCGCAGCGCCCGCACGGTGGCGGCAGCGCGGCGATGGCGCGGCGATGGATAAGGCCGGGGTGCGGCGCGCTGTGTGAGGTCGCTGAGGAAGCATCCCCGGCACGCTAAACCGCCGGGCGCGTGTAGGACAGGCCAGCCGCCCCGCCATTCGGGGATGAAGGCCGGTCAGCCGAAGGATTAGCCGGTTCGCAGCGGCGGATCGCCGGCCGGGCGGGCAGGCACGTCGATAGCCCGCAGCGTGTAGCGGCCGGGCGGCAGGAGCAGCGCCACATCCTCACCCGGCCGCACGGCGACCGTGTCCATCGGCACGGCAGTCACGGGTTCCCCGGCCAGCCGCGCCTCGATCACCCGCCACCCGGTAAAGGGACGCATGGCGGGGACATCCACCCATTGATCGCCAAGATCGCGCCGCCAGACGGGGCGGCCCCGTTCGAACCGCGCGGTCGGATGATCGACCACCAGATCGAAGCGGCCGGCGGGTTCGTCCGCCGGCAGGACGGCCAGTCGCGTCGCATCGCCGCCGCCGCGACACGTCGTCTGCGATATCGTCAGCGGGTCGATCCCGGTCTGCTGTTTCAGCCGGGCGGCCATCCAGACAGTGCCATCGGGCATCGGCACTTCGCCCGCATGGGAATAACCGACATGGACCAGCAGCTTGACCGAGGGATTGACCGCGATGAATGCGGCCAGCGTGCGCGCCTGTTCCGCCTCGCGAAAGGCGATGGATTGTTCGCGCGTCATCGGCCGGGCCGAGGGCGGCGATCCGGCCTCGTAAGGCAGCAGGCGATAGCCGAGGCGCTTGGCGATCCGTCCGAACCGGCCAAAGCCGGATTCGCCAAGATAAAACCCGTCCTCATTGCTGAAATAGGGCAGCGCCGGTTCGCGAAGAAACGGTGCGCGATGCCGGAGCGGCGCGGCGACGCCCGAATTGTCCAGCGCCTCCATCGCCAGCACCGTATAGCCCAGCGGGCGCAGCCGGGCCGCAACCTCTGCCGAAAAGCCGCGATGTTCGGACCGCTCATGGCTTTCGTTGATGATGACGATGGACGTGTTGCGCGCCCGTTCGGCGATGGCGTCGAGCGCCGGACCCGTGGCCGGTGCGGGTGCGCAGCGCGTGGCGCGGTAATCGTCGCTGGATGCGGCGATCAGATCTTCTCGACCGAACAGCGACAGCATCTGGCCATTCTGGCCGGTTGCGGTCGGCAAGGCGGGGTCGATTGCCGCCAGTAGACTGAACTGGAATCCGGCTGTGGTGTCCGCAGCAGGCACCGGCGCGTAATCGACCGCGCCATCGAAAAGGACCGCCGGTTCCGGCGGGGCAGCGACGCCGCCGGGGGCGATCCCCACAGCGATGGTCATGGCCAGCAGGCGAAGAGCGGAGCGCATTGGCCCAGCTTATCGCACCACTGCTCCCTTACAAGGGGTGAGCGCGGCCTAGCAGCATTGTGCTGCCGGGCGGGCGACGGGAGTTGCCGCCCCGCGCCGTTCCAGGAACAGCGACAGGCCGAAGATGGCAAGGCCGCCAAGCGCCAGGCCTGCGCCGACCCAGCCGGTCGAGGTCCAGCCATAGCCCGCCGCGATGGCCGCGCCGCCGAGCAGCGGGCCAAGGGCGTTGGCGACGTTGAACGCGCTGTGATGCAGGGCCGCGGCCAGCGTCTGCGCCTCACCCGCCACGTCCATCAGCCGCGTCTGCAGCACGCTGCCCAGGCCGCCGCCCATGCCGATCAGGAACACCGACAGCGACAGCGTGACGATATCGCCCGCCGCAAAGGGATAGAGCGCCAACGTCGCCGCACTCCACAGAAGGAGGCCGATGACGGTCGGCACCAGCGCCCGGTCGGCCAGCCAGGCCGCGCCCAGATTGCCGATCATCATGCCGGTGCCAAACACCGCGAGCACGGCCGGCACCCATGCGGCGGAGACGCCCGTCACCTCGATCATCGTGGAGGCGACATAGGTATAGACGGCAAACATGCCGCCAAAGCCGATCGCGCCGACGCCAAGGGTCAGCCACACCTGCGGCTTGCGCAGGGCAGCCAGTTCGCGCAGCGGGCTGGCCCCCGCCTGCGGCCGATCCTGCGGGGCGAAGCGCCAGACCATCGCGGCAGTGATCAGCGCGAGCACCGCGACGATGCCAAAGCCCCAGCGCCAGCCCAGCCACTGACCCAGCAGATTGGCGGCGGGCACGCCGATGATCGTCGCGACGGTCAGGCCCGACAGGACGAGCGCCACCGCCTGTGCCCGGCGATTGGCGGGGACAAGGCCGGCGGCGACCAGCGCGGCAACACCGAAATAGGCGCCGTGCGGCAGGCCGCTGAGAAAGCGGAACACCAGCATCCAGTGATAATCGGGGGCAAAGGCGGACAGGCCGTTGGCAAGCGCGAACACCGCCATCAGGCCGATCAGCAGGGTGCGCCGCGCCACGCGGGCCGACAGGACGGCGATGACCGGCGCGCCGACCACGACGCCCAGCGCATAGGCGCTGATGACATGACCGGCGGTCGGTGCGTCGATCCCCAGCCCTTCGGCGAAATAGGGCAGCAGGCTCATCGCCGCGAATTCGGTGGTGCCGATGGCAAAGCCGCCCATCCCCAGCGCCAGCATCACCAGCGCGACGGGCGCGGTGCGGGCGGCGGGCGAGGCCGTTACGGGGGAGGGAGCGGACGAACGGGGGGCGGTCATGGCCGAAACTCTGCTGCGATGCACAATCGCGGCAGATGGTAGCGGTCACAACCGATGGCAAGGCCGGAGCGGCGCGGATACGTATGCGCGCGAATCGCAGGGCGCGGCCCCCCGATGTGCTCAGATCAACGGGCCGTTGGCGACCGGTTCGCCGAAATCGGGGGTGCCGTCGGGGCGGTACCGGATCGGTTGCACCCGCGCATGGCGATTGGGGTCGAACAGGGGATTGCCCGCAATCTCCCGATAGTCCCGGCCGTGATAGACGAGGAGGTCGCGCCCCCGCTCGTCCACGACAAAGCTGTTATGGCCGGGGCCATAGACGCTGTTCCGATCCGACGAGGCGAACACCGGGACGGGCGATTTGGCCCAGTTGCCCGCGTCCATGATGTCGGCATCGGCGCGGGCGGTGAGCATTCCCATGCAGTAGCGCGCATCGGTGGCGCTGCCCGAATAGGTGAGGAACAGGCGGCCGTTGCGGGCAAGCACGGCCGGTCCCTCCGCCACCTTGTACCCCTGCACCTCCCATTCCAGGGTCGGTACGGTCAGGCGCACCGGCGGCGCGGCCAGCGTGGTCGGCGTGTCGATGGGCGCCAGATAGAGGTTGCTGTTGGTGGCGATGCCCGGTTCGGTCTGTGCCCAGCACAGATAGCGGCGGCCACGATGCGCAAAGCTGGTGCAGTCCAGCGTGAAGCTGTCCCATGGCGTTTCAAGCTGGCCGAGCAGCGACCATTTGGCGTTGGTCGGATTGCTGTCGGACGAGGCGAGGACATAGGTGCGGATGCGGAATTTCTGATCCCCGTCGCCGGCGGCGAAATAGATGTGCCAGCGGCCATCGAAGAAATGCAGTTCCGGCGCCCAGATATACCCGGCCATTCGCCCGCTGGCCGGGCGTTGCCAGATCACGACCTCTGGCGCGGTGGCAAGGCCCGCAATGGTGCGCGCGCGGCGCAGGACGACCCGGTCATATTCGGGCACCGATCCGGTGAAATAATACCATCCGCCCTGACGCAGGATGTGCGGATCGGCGCGTTGCAGGATCAGCGGGTTGGCTGCCCCGCCCTTGCGCGCCGCCGCAGCGCCGGTGGATGAAGCGCCCATGCCGACCGGCAGGGCAAGCCCGGCGGCCAGGATCTCCCTGCGCCGCATGATGAAATCCGCTCCCATATCGTGAGTGTGCCGTGTCGGGCGGCGGCGGGCAAGGTTTGTCGGACAAATGAAGGGTGCAAACAGCCTGCTTGCCACTTTGCCCCGCGCGCGGGCATAAGCCGCGCGATTTATCCACAGTGCAACGAAAAGGGTTTCCCCCGTGTCCGAGATGTTCCGCATTACGCTGCCCGACGGTTCCGTCCGTGAGGTAGCCCCGGGGACTACCCCGGCGGACATTGCCGCCGCGATCGGGCCTGGCCTTGCCAAGGCGGCGATGGCCGCGCGTGTCGATGGCGAGGTGCGCGATATCATGCGGCCGTTCGAGGGCGATGCGCAGCTGGCGCTGATTACGGCGAAGGACGAGGCGGACGCGCTGGAACTGGTGCGGCACGATTATGCGCACATCCTGGCCGAGGCGGTTCAGGCGCTGTATCCCGGCACGCAGATCACGTTCGGTCCGGCGACGGATGACGGCTTTTATTACGACGTGAAGGCACCCGCGACGCGTGAGCCGTTCGGCATGGACGACCTGCCCGCCATCGAGGAAAAGATGCGGGAGATCATCCGCGCGGACAAGCCGCTCAAGCGCGAGGTGTGGAGCCGAGAGGCGCTGATCGAGAAGTGGCGGGCCGAGGGCGAGACGTTCAAGGCGGAATGGGCCGCCGAACTGCCCGAGGGCGAGGAGCTGACGGTTTACTGGTCCGGCGGCGACTGGCTGGACATGTGCCGGGGGCCGCATCTGGCCAGCACGGGCAAGGTGGCGGCAGATGCTTTCAAGCTGACCCGCGTGTCGGGCGCGTACTGGCGCGGGGATCAGAAGAATGCGCAGCTGACGCGCATTTATGGCACCGGCTGGCTGAACAAGAAGCAGCTCGACGCGCATCTGACCAAGCTGGAGGAAGCGGCCAAGCGCGATCATCGCCGGCTGGGCGCGGAGATGGACCTGTTCCATCTGCAGCAGGAGGCGCACGGGTCGGTGTTCTGGCACCCCAAGGGATATCTGATCTGGCGTGAGCTGGAGGCGTATATGCGCCGCGCGATCGACGCTGCCGGATACCGCGAGGTCAAGACGCCGCAGGTGATGGACGCGCGCCAGTGGGAACAGTCGGGCCATTGGGGCAAGTATCGCGAGAACATGTTCGTCATCCCCGACGAGGTGCCGAACGTCGATGACGAAGGGCCGATCGTTTCCGACGATGCGGACTGGATGGCGCTGAAGCCGATGAACTGCCCGGCGCACGTCCTGATCTTTCGCCAGGGGATCAAGTCGTACCGCGACCTGCCGATGCGGTTTTATGAGAATGGCTGCTGCCACCGTAACGAGCCGCACGGCGCGCTGCATGGCCTGATGCGGGTGCGCCAGTTCACCCAGGACGATGCCCATATCTTCTGCCGCGAGGATCAGATCGTCGCCGAGGTGCAGGCGTTCTGTGAACTCGCCGACCGTATCTATCGCGATTTCGGCTTTACCTATTCCATCAAGCTGGCGCTGCGCCCCGAAAAGCGGTTCGGCAGCGAGGAGATGTGGGACAAGGCCGAGGCGGAACTGCGCGATGCCGTGGTCCGCGCCGGGCTGGCGACCGAGCAATATGGCTGGGAGGAACTGCCGGGCGAGGGGGCGTTTTATGCCCCCAAGCTGGAATGGCACCTGACCGACGCGATCGGGCGGACCTGGCAGGTCGGTACGATCCAGTCCGACCGGGTGCTGCCCGAACGGCTGGACGCCAGCTATGTCGCCGAGGACGGCGAGCGGCACCGGCCGGTGATGCTGCACCGCGCGATCTTTGGCAGCTATGAACGGTTCATCGGCATCCTGATCGAGCATTTCGCCGGGCGTCTGCCGGTGTGGCTTGCCCCGGTTCAGGCGGTGGTGGCGACGATCGTGTCCGATGCCGATGATTATGCGCGCGAGGTGGCCGAGGCGCTGAAGGCGGCGGGCATCCGCACCGATACCGACCTGCGCAACGAAAAGATCAATTACAAGGTGCGCGAACACTCGCTGGCCAAGGTTCCGAACCTGGTCGTGGTCGGCAAGCGCGAGGCGGAGGAGCGCACCGTGGCGCTGCGCGTGCTGGGCGGCGAGGGGCAGCGGGTGATGCCGCTGGATGATCTGGTCGCGCTGCTCAGCGGCGAGGCGACACCGCCGGACCTGCGCTGAGCACGCACATCGCGTAAACCGGCGGCGGTGCCACGAATAGGTGCCGCTGGCGCAGCCAGCCGATCGCACCGCCTGGTTGCCGCTGCTGAAGCCAGCTGCGTTCGACCCGCCAGTCGCCGAAACCGGCGGCTGTTGCGGCGGCGGCACATCCGCGTTCGCCGATCAGCAGGACCCGGCCGTGTCGCTGACCCCGATCGGCCAGCGGCAGCGCCCGGACCGCGGGAACGAGCGCCAGGAACCGGGCCGTGCGCGCCTCGACAAACAGGGGGGCGGGCGTCTGTTCGATCCAGCGCGGGGCGGCTGCGGCCTGATCCCACAGCCCCGCCCGGTCATGAACGGCGGCCAGCCCCTTGAGCAGGATCAGCGCGCCGATCACCACCGTCAGGCTGCGGTAGCGGGGCCAGAGCCGGACGGAGAGGATGCCGAAGAACAGGCTGGCCGTCGCGGCGACGGGCAGGAACATCCGCGGCTTGGGATCGACCGCCAGGCCATAGGTCAGCACGCCGAACCACAGGATCGCCATCGCCGCGAACAGCCTGAGCACGCACTCTGCACGGCCCGAGGCACGCAGCCAACCCGGGTGAAGCAGCGCCAGCGCAGCCCCGCCCAGCAGGGTGATCGACACGCCGGGGTGCAGCACGAAGTTCAGCAGGCCGTCGATCAGCCAGTGCACCTCAATCCCCAGCGGCCGACGCCATCCCCCGATATATTCCGGGTTGAACAACGGGCTGTGCGACGGATCGACGCCCGGCAGCAATTCGGTGGACGGGATGGTCGTGTGGCCGAGCGACAGCCGCCATGGCAGCAATGGATCGCCGGCGGCGATGCCATAAATGGCGGCTTCTGCCATGCTGGGCAGGGCCGCTGCGCCGATCAGCGGCAGGAAAAACCGGCGATCGGCGGGGCGCAGCAGCGTCAGACCGGCCAGCGGGAGCAGCGCCAGCGCGGTCGGCCGCGCCTGAATGGCCAGCCCGACGGCCAGCCCGGCGGCGATCGCCCAGCATTGCCGGCGGTCGTCCATCAGCCGGACCGCGCACCCCATGGCAAGCAGCGTGAACGCCAGTTCCGGCATGTCGATGTTGAGTTCGGTCATCCCGCTGGTGAACACGGGCGTGAGCGCAAGCGTCGACCCGGCGATGATGCCCGCCCGCGCCCCCGCCACCCGCCGCACCAGATCGGTCAGCAGGGCAAGCGCCGCCAGCGCATAGGCCAGCGGCGCGGCGGCAAGCGCCAGCTGCCCCTCGCCCAGCAGGCGCAGCGACAGGCCCGTCGGCAGCACGATCGGCCAGCGTCGCCACCAGTGATCGACGGGCAGGCACGCGCCATGTTCCGATGCGCATCGCGCCGCGACCAGATAATGATATCCATCGCCGCCTCCGCCCAGATAGCCGGTCGGATTGATCGCCGCGAGGGCGAGCGCCAGCAGCAGCACGGCCAGCACCGGCACAATCCCGGATGATCGGCCCGTTCGGATCGGGGACAGGGGGGCGGAAGGGGGCAGGCGCATTTCCTGAACGGCAACGGACGAATGCCCCTGGGGTTAGTCCATCATGGCTAATGCCCGGTTAAGCGCGCCCGGCGTGCCCTGACCCGGCGCTTGCCTGCAACCCCGCAAGTTTCCTGTGCACGCCCGGCCTGCTCGACGAGCCGGGACCACGGACGCCAGCGCTGAGCCAGTGGCGTTTGGTCAGGGCCGCCATCCTGCGAAGTCGGCATCGAATGGACACGAATGGGACGGTGCGCCGGACATGAAAGGTTTCAGTTATGTTAAGATTGTGCTCTATATTTGTTACACATGCAGAAATTCTCACCCGAATGGATCCTGCGTCGTCACCTTCAGATCATTCTGATCCTGGTCGCGGCCCATATTGTTGTCGGCATTTTCGCCGCGATGGGCCGTGCCGGGTTGCTGGGCATGTCGCGTCTGTTCCGGCTATCGGGTGAAGCCAATTTCCCCTCGCTGTTTTCCGCCGCGGCATTGTGTGCGTCCGGTGTCGTCGCGGGCGCGGTCGCGCGGCGGACCGAGGGGCATGCAAGACTTGGCTGGAACCTGATCAGCGTCTTTTTCCTTATCCTCGCCGTCGACGAGGGTGTCAGCCTTCATGAACAGCTGAACCGGGTTGAGGCCTATCTGGACCCGCGGCTGTCGTTCAAACTGTTGGGGGTAAGCCTGTATTTGCTGGCAGGCCTGACCCTTGCCTGGTACCTGTTTGGCTGGTGGCGGACATTGCCCCGGCCGTTGGGGCAACGCCTGCTCGGTGCCGCACTCCTCTACGCCGTGTCGGCCGCGGGCGTGGAAGTCATCGAAATCCAGATCTTGCCCAATGCGGGACTTGATGAGTTTTCCTGGCCCGCAACGCTCCTGTTTGCCATCGAGGAAGGGGGCGAGATGGTGGCGGGGGCGTTGTTTCTCCACATCTTCCTGACCCGCTTTGTCCAGCTTGGTGGCGGGACGATCGGGGTTTCCATCGTGGCGAGCGATCACTCTCCGGAGCGGGAGCACGGGAAGGTGGAAGGGGTCACGCGCTTTTCCTGAACGGCGAAGGGCGGGATGCCCGTGGCATCGGGCCATCATGGCCAATGCCCGGTCAAGCATGCCCGGCCCGCTGTCCGCGGCGGCCCTTCTCATTTGCCGTGTTCAACGCTATGTATCGCGCCGAAGTGTAAGAACGAAGGAGCTGTTTCTATCCGTCCTCCCCTGACCCGGCGCTCGATGCAGGCGCCCGTACCGCTTAACGGCCCGCGGTATAATGAATTCATTCAGTCGCCCAAGGTGCGCGTCATCGACGAGAATGGCGAAAATCTCGGCGTGATGTACACGCGTGAGGCGATGGCCCAGGCCGCGGAGGTCGGGCTCGATCTGGTTGAGGTGTCCCCCAATGCGGACCCGCCGGTCGCCAAGTTCCTGGATGTCGGCAAGTTCAAGTACGAGGCCCAGAAAAAGGCCAATCTCGCCCGCAAGAGCCAGAAGACGCAGGAGATCAAGGAGATCAAGATGCGTCCGAACATCGACGATCATGATTATGATACGAAGATGAAGTCGATCCACAAGTTCCTGGGCGAAGGCGACAAGGTCAAGGTGACGCTGCGCTTTCGCGGCCGCGAGCTGAGCCATGGCCAGCTGGGCATGCGATTGTTGCAGCGGGTGCAGGAAGATTGCGCCGAGGATGGCAAGGTCGAAGCCTATCCCCGGATGGAAGGGCGCCAGATGCTGATGGTGCTCGCGCCGAAATGAGTGCGGGGGGCCGGTGGTCCCCCCTGGCATTCCGTCTTGTCATCGCCTCGCTTGACAAGCGGCCATTTCCCGGCCCATAGCGCCGCCTCCACAGCGGCCCGTCCGTTGTCGTGCTGCCGTAGCTCAGTGGTAGAGCGCATCCTTGGTAAGGCTGAGGTCGCGAGTTCAATCCTCGCCGGCAGCACCATTTTCTCCTAAAATGGCGAAGAAGACCCATGCGGCGCGTGCCGGGTATGGCCGGGCCCGCGACCGGCGGGTCGATGCCGGTCGCGGGATGCCGGTCGGACGGCGGCGCGAATCAGAAGCGGGAACGCAGCCCGACGGACGCGCTGCGCGGCGTGCCCGGCTGAACCCACAGTGTCGAATAGCTGTTGGCGTACCAGTGTTCGTCGAACAGGTTGCTGATTTCGGCGAACAGCTCGGTATCCTTCACCAGCTCCACCTGCGTGAACAGGCGGACCAGGGTGTGCGAGGGCAGGGTGAAATCGGTGCCCGTTTCGCCCGCGCGCTTGCCGACATATTGGGCGTTGGCACCCAGCACGACGCTGCGTTCGCCCAGCATGAACCGTTTGCTGGCCATCAGGTTGAGCGTGTGGTCGGGAATGTTGATCAGCGGATCGCCGGGGCGGATCTGGAACGAGAAATTGGGATCGAGCACGGTCGAGCGCGCCTCGGCATCGACATAGGCATAGCTTAGCCGCACATCGACATCGCCGGGCAGCGTGCCGCCCAGATCAACCTCGACCCCGCGGCTGCGCGCCCGGCCGATGGCGACGGAGAAACCGGGGTTCGCCGTATCGCTGGCCAGCACATTGGCCTTGTCCATCTGAAACACCGCGACCGTGCCGGTCAGTGCGCCGCCAAGCAGGCTGAGCTTTGCGCCGCCCTCGACCGACTTGCTGGTTTCCGGATCGAAGATCGCGCCGCTGACGTCGGTGCCGATGTTGGCGCGGAACCCCTCGCCATAGGTGGCATAGAGGCTGACCGCATCGCTGAGTTCATAGACGGCACCGACCTGCGGGCTCAGCCGGTCGGCCTTGCGGCTGGACAGGATGCCGGTGATCCGGTTGTCGGTCCGCAGCAGAAAGCTGTCATAGCGGGCGCCGACGCGCAGCTGCAGCCGGTCGGACAGCGTGATCTGATCCTGCACATAGCCGCCCGTGGCCCGCTGGACGTCCAGCCGGTCGTTCTGCGGTGCGGGCACCGGCGCGGGGAAGCGGCCATAGGCCGGGTTCAGGATATCGAGCACATAGCCCGCCCGGTCGGACGGATTGCTGCTGAGCACGGGCGGCCGGAAGCGGCGGAAATCCTGATAATTGTTGAACTCGTCATGATCCGCGCCGATCAGCACGCGGTGCGTGAGCGCGCCCGTGTCGAACCGCCCCGCCAGTTCGGCACGAACGACGAAATGATCCGAATCATACAGCCGTGAGCGGCGCTGGCGCGACAGCGAGCGGCCGTCGCGAAACAGTTTCTGCCGCGACGCGACGAGTTCCGCGTCGGACGAGGTGCCGGTCAGCAGCGTCTCGCGATAGCTGGCCCCCAGCGACAGGCTCCACGCGTCGGAAAAATCATGCTGCAGGCGCAACTGATGCCCGGTCGCGCGGGCGACATGATCGCCGTCCCCTGGCTCGCCCAGATAGCGGGTGCGCGGCACGGTGTTGAAATCGCCGTTCAGGACGACGATGCCGCGATCGAACGGCACGGCGACGCGCGTCTTTTCAAGGTCGTAGGTCAGCCGGGTCCGCTCGCCCAGCCGGACGCCGACGGACGGGAGAAAGCCCCAGCGGTGCGTCTGAATGAACTGGCGGAAGCTGTCGGCCCGTTCGGCATAACCGATCAGGCGCACCGAAACCGGCCCGGCAACGGCCAGATTGACGTCGGCATCGCTGCGCCACCGGTCGAAACTGCCCGCCTGCAGCGACACGGTGCCGAACGTCTCGCCAATCTGTGCCTGTTTGGTGACAAGGTTGATGGTGCCGCCCGGTTCCCCCCGGCCGAACAGGGCGGCGGCCGGCCCCTTCAGCACCTCGACCCGCTCGATCCCGGCCGAATCGCGCTGCCCGCCAAAGCCGCGCCCGCCGTTGAAGCCATTGACCAGAAAGCCGCTGGGCAGGTTTTCGTCGCCCGCAAAACCGCGCACGGCAAACGCATCCCACAGGCCGCCCAGCGTATTCTGACGGGCGACCGAGGCGTCCAGATCAAGCGCGTCGGTCAGCCGCAGGATGTTGTTCCGCTCCAGCGTCGTGCCGTCTATCACGTCGATCGACTGGGGAATTTCCCTGAGCTGGAAATCGCCGCGATACGCCTGGCGCACGCCGGTGATGACGATGTCGTCGCCGCCCGGCGCCGCATCGGTTTCCGCAACCGGATCGGCCGGTTCGCCCGCCCAGCCGGGCTGGCACCAGCCAGCAATACCGGCGAGCAGGATGGTGCGGATCAGTGCGCCCTTGGTCATTCGGAACCCCCATGTTGCGGCAGAAACCGGGGCCGCCCGGGCGGCCGGTCAGCGCGCGCTGATGCAGGAGCGCCCGGCGCAAGTCAATGTCATGGTATATCATTCAAATTGACAGATCGGTTCCGGCCGTGTTGAGAGCGTGGCCATGACCAATTCCGATCCAATTCTGCCGGTCCGGGTCGCGGACCTTGTGGTGAAGCGCGGCGAGCGGACCATCATCGATCACTTGTCGCTGAATGTCGGCGCTGGCGAGATCTATGCGCTGCTGGGCGGCAATGGCGCCGGCAAATCGACGACGCTGGCGACGCTGCTCGGCTTTCTGAAGCCGGTATCGGGCAGCGTGCGGATCGACGGGATCGATCCGGGCGAGGCGCCGGATGCGGCCCGGCGGCGCATCGCGTTCCTGCCGGAGAATGTCGCGCTGTACGACCATCTGACCGCGCGGGAGAATATCGATTATTTCCTGGCGCTGGCCGGCGATCCGCGCAGCACCGCGGAAAAGGAAGCCGCGTTCGATGCCGCCGGGCTGCAGGTCGAGGCGCGCGGCCGGCGCGTCTCCGGCTTTTCCAAGGGAATGCGGCAAAAGGTGGCGATCGCGCTGGCCGTGGTGCGACAGGTGCCGCTGCTGCTGCTGGACGAGCCGACATCGGGGCTGGACCCGCGCGCGACGGCGGATTTCAACGCGCTGCTGCGGCAGTTGCGCGAACGCGGCACGGCGATCCTGATGGTCACCCATGACCTGCTGGGCGCGGCCGATTGCGCCGACCGCATCGGATTTCTGGACACCGGGCGCATCGTCGAGGAGGTGACGAGCGCAGAAGGGTATGACGTGATGGCGCTGCACCGCCGATATGGCGAGGCACGGGCGGCGTGACGGCGGGATTGAGGATCGCGCGCGACGAATGGCGGCTGATGCGGCGCAATCGCGTGGCGTCGCTGGCCATCCTGATGCTGATCGCGCTGTCGCTGGTCGCCGCGCTGACCGCCATTTCGCATCGCCAGGCAAGCGATGGCATCCGCAGCCGGTTTCAGGCGCAGGCCGATCAGGAGTTTGACGGCCAGCCGGCCCGCCATCCGCACCGCATGGTGCATTACGGCCATTTCGTGTTCCGCCCGCTGCCCGTGCTGGCCGGGTTCGATGCCGGCGTCGATGCCTTTACCGGATCGACCATCTTTCTGGAGGGGCACCGGCAGAATACCGCCAATTTCGGCGATGTCCGGCAAAGTTCGCTGCTGGTCCGCTTTGGCCAGCTGACCCCGGCATTCGTCCTTCAGGTGCTGGCCCCGCTGGTCCTGATCTTTGTCGGGTTCGGCGTGGTTGCGCGCGAGCGGGAACGGGGCACGCTGAAAATGCTCTATGCCCATGGGGTCAGCGCATCGTCGGTGATTGCCGGCAAGACGCTGGCGCTGGGCGGGGTGGCGCTGCTGCTTGGCCTGCCCGCACTGGCGGCGCTGGCGTGGATGACGATGGTCGGCGGCGCACCCCCGGTTGAGGCGGCGGGGCTGGCGCTGGGTCACGGCGTCTATCTGGCGATCTGGGTGATCCTGGTCACCGCTGCCTCTGCCTTTGCCGGACAGGCGCGGGCGGCGCTGATCGCGCTGATCGGGCTATGGGCCGTCACGGTGATCCTGTTGCCGCGCATTGCGACCGACGTGGCGCTGGCCGCGCGGCCGACCGCCAACCGGATTGAAACCGACGTCGCCATCCAGCGCGACCTGAGGCAGCTGGGCGACAGTCACAATCCCGACGATCCGCATTTCGATGCGTTCAAGCGAGCGACGCTGGCGCGGTTCGGCGTGTCGCGGGTCGAGGACCTGCCGCTCAATTATCGCGGGCTGCTGGCGCTGGAGGGCGAGCGCCTGACGTCCGGCCTGTTCGACGCCTATGCCCGGCGGCAATTCGATGCGCAGCGCGACCAGTCCGGGACGGTGACGCTGATCGGCCTGTTGAGCCCGACCATCGCCCTGCGATCGCTGTCCATGGCGATGGCGGGCACCGATCTGGAAAGCCATCGGCGGTTCCTGACCCAGGCCGAACGCTATCGCTATACCATCGTGCAGCAGCTCAACCGGCTGCAGGCGGTGTCCGTCACCTATGCCGATGACGGCGCGCGCAACAGCGATGTCGAGGCGGCCCGCCGGGTGCGCATCGACCCCGGCAACTGGCAGGAAGTCCCCGATTTCAGTTATCGCGGCACGACCACCGCCGAAAAACTGGCCGCCGCATTGCCGGCCATCGGCGTGCTGGCCGCATGGCTGGTGCTGGCCGGCCTGTTCATGACGCTGGCCCTGCGCCGCGTGGCGGAGGCGGGCCGATGACCCTGTGGCGGCATGAACTGCGGCTGTTCCTGCGTCAGCGCATGGCGTTGCCCGCGCTAATCCTGACCCTGATCCTGGCCATTGCCAGCATTGCGGCGGGGCTGGGCGAGATTGCCCGGCAAGAGGCGGCGATCGCCCGCATCCCCGCGCTGCAGCGGGAAGATGTCGGCGCCATTGCCGATTTCGTCCTGCGAAAGGGGGATGCGGGCGATGCGGCCTATTACACCCCGCACGCGACGTGGGACCCGCCATCGCCGCTGGCCTTTGCCGCGATCGGCCAGCGCGACGTTGCCCCCTATATGCTGCGCGTCCGCGCCCTGGGGGTAGAGGGGCAGATTTACGATGGCGAACTGTACAATGCCGAACTGGCGCTGCCCGGCCGGTTCGACTGGGCATTCGTCCTGACGTACCTGACGCCGCTGATCCTGGTGGCGCTGCTGCACGACCTGGTGTCGGGCGAACGGGAAAGCGGGCGGATCACCCTGTTGCGGGCGATGGCGCGCAGCGAACGCGCGCTGTGGCTGCGCCGGATCGCGTTGCGGGTTGGCCTGGTTTATGCCGCGCTGATCCTGCCGCTGATCGTCGGGGCGGTGCTGTCGGGGGCGGGGTCATGGGATCTTGCGCGGATGATGGCCCATGCGCTTGGCTATTGCCTGTTCTGGACCGGCGTCATGCTGGCCATCGGGGCGGCCGGATGGTCGTCGGTCGCCAATGCCGCCACCGGCGCTGCCATGTGGTTCGGCACCACGCTGGTCCTGCCGGCGCTGGCCAATCTGGCGGTCAACGCGGCCATCCCGGTGCGGCAGGGGGTCGAGCTGACCCTGGCCCAGCGCGAGGCGGTGCATGGCGGCTGGGACCGGCCAAAGGATGCGACGATGGCCGCGTTCTTTCGCACGCATCCCGAATGGCGCGGGACAAGTCCGGTCGGCCTAGCCTTTCACTGGAAATGGTATTTCGCGTTTCAGCAGCTGGGCGATGAAAGCGTGGCCGGGCAAAGCCGTGCCTATCGTGCCGCGCTGATCGATCGGGATCGGTGGACCCGCCGGCTGGGCTGGGTGTTGCCGACGGTGGGCATCCAGACGGCGACGCACCGCATCGCGCGCACCGACCTGACCGCGCAGATCGCGTATCAGGACCGGATCCGCGCCTATCACGCGGCGATCCGGCGGTTTTTCTATCCCTATCTGTTCAATGACGTGCCGTTCACCCGGGCCGATTTCGACCGGATCCCGAAATGGCAGCCCAGCACCTGAGCCGCGCCTGATCCCAAGGTCATCCGGTCCGGGCCACGCGAGGGGTGCGTGGCCCGGCCGGGCAGGGGATCAGAAGTCGAACCGGACCGTTGCCAGCACGGTGCGGCCGGCGATGGACCGGGCGCGGACGATGCCATTGGCGGGGATCGACCCTTCTTCCGCCTCGGTATAGCCGGTGCTGTTGAACAGGTTGGTTGCATTCAGCCCCAGTTCGACCCGATCGACGGGCCGCACGGCAAGGAATGCGTTCACCTGAGCATAGGCGGGCAGTTCCAGCTGATTGTCGTCCTGTGCATAGCTGGCGGTCGTGCCGATGACGTTGGCGCCCAGCGTGAAGACGTCTGACCGGTACTGGGCCGTCGCCTGATACACCAGATCCGCCTGACGCCGCGGCTTATTGCCGACAACCGCTGCATTCAGCGATTCGACGATTTCGGCATCGGTCCAGGTCGCGCCGGCGGACAGGTTGAACGGCCCGGTGGTGTAGCTGCCCTCCAGTTCGATGCCATAAGCCTTGTACCGGTTGTCGAACAGCTCCAGCGGCGCGATCTCGACATTGGTTTCGGCGGTTTCGGCATAAAAGCCGGTGGCATAGAGGCCAAAGCCGTTGGCGCGGTATTTCAGGCCCAGCTCAAGCTGATCCACGGTTGCGACCACACCCTGATCGCCGCCCGGCGTGCCGCCATCGACGGTGCTGATCGCGGGGGTGAACAGGCTGCGATCGGCAGTGTGGCGACCGCCCTGGCTGTACCGGGCAAAGACGCCGAGATCGTCGGTCAGCAGGTAGTTGGCGCCCAGCGAGAACGAGAAATAGTCGAAATCGTAATTGACCGGCCGCGCCGCGCCCAGCGGCAGCACCGCGGTCTGCCGTTCGGCGATGCTGATCACGCCGTCATTGTTGATGTCGACCGCGGCAATCCCCGCGCCAAACCCGGTTTCCGCGCCGGTGATGGAGCCATCGGCATTGCCGAAGTCATAGCGGACGCTGGCGTCCAGCGTCAGGCGGTCAAGCTTCGTCGACAGCGAGGCGAAGGGCGCATAGGTGCTGTAGGCCACGTCATAGCTGCGGCGGCAGCAATTGCCGAACGCAGCCGCGCTGTATCCGGGAACGCCATTCTGGGTGACGCGGGTGCCGTCGGCGCGCAGGATGTCGACCAGCACGGAATCGCCATTGCCCTGCACCGTCTGGACATGGGACGTCCACAGCCAGTCGGTGTTCACATCCTGACGCGAGAAATAGAAGCCGCCGGTCAGCGTTGCCGTGGCCCCGCCCAGGTCCAGATCCTTTGCCACGCGGAAATCATTGGTGACATTGTCCAGGCTGTTCAGCCGGGTGTTAAACACCACGACATTGGTGAGCAGGCCATTGCCGCCGATCGACGCCGCATTGGCGGCGTTGCCGGTTTCCGGGCCGGATGCGAAGCGGATCGTCGCGCCGGGGCCGCCGATGCCGTTGGCGATTTCCTGTGCCGCGCCCACGGCGGCGGGGAAGGGCGAGAGGAAGCCGCCGCTATTGTCGGCAAAGCGGAACCGGTTGGTCAGCGTCCAGCCCGAACCCACTTCCACCTGCGATTCGATTCCCAGCGCCAGGCTGCGCACCGACAGGCCGTCGCGATAGTCATAGGTGGCGGGATTGTTGTTGCCATCCAGCGTCAGGACGGGGGGCAGGAACCGGCTGTACAGCGATCCGGTGCGCGGATCGAACCCGGGCAGGCCGCGATATTCGGGGCTGCCGTTGCTGCCCGTCACCTGCACCGGCTGGGGCAGGATGGTCGGCGTCGTGTCGTCCAGATACTTGGCCGACAGGCGGATATAGCCATTGGCGAACGACTTGGTCAGGTTCGCCTTGATCTGCCCGCCATTATAGCCGTTGTAGCCGATGTCCCGCGGCCCTTCGCCGGTCCGGTAGAAGCCACCGACATGAAAGGTGAGGTCGTCGGCGATCGGCGCGCCATAGTCGAAATCGATGCGATAGGTTTCGAAATCCAGGCCGACGGTGCCCTGAATGGCGCCGCCCTCGCTCGTGCCGGTTTTCGAGATGAAGTTGATGACCGCACCCGGCGCGTTGGACGCAAAGGTGGAGGCGGAACCGCCGCGCACCGCCTCGACACGGGCGACATTACGGTCGGCGCGCAGGAAATTGTCGGCATTGCCGAACACGATGTCGCCAAACTCAAGGATGGGCAGGCCATCTTCCTGCAGCTGGATATAGCGTGCGCCGCCGGTCGATACTGGCAGGCCGCGCACGGCGATGTTCGCATTGCCCTCGCCGCCCGACGCTTCGGACCGGATGCCCGGGATCTGACGGATCAGGTCGGCGGAGGAGGGCGGGTTCAGCCGGACCAGGTCGTCGCTGCTGATCGAGCTGACCGAGATCGAGCTTTCCAGGCGGTTCTGGCCGCGGGCGACGGCGGTGACGATGATCGCCTCATCCTCGGCGGCTGCATCGGCCGTGGCGGCGACGGCGGCCGGATCGGAAACTTCCTGGGCATGGGCGGGGATCGCAAGTGCGCAGATCGCTGCGGTGGCACATAGTGCTGACCGGACGGTCATAATCTCTCTCCTCACAGACCGGGCTTATGCCCTTGACGGTATCAGCTATCGTCTTTGCAATGGATTGCAAAACAAAAATTGCAACCGATTGCATGAGGCGGATCGCTTGTTGCCGAAATGCCACATCCGTACTATTCCGGGGGCTATCGGCCCAAAACCCGTCCGAAGTCCAAGCCTGCGCCTGATTTCCTGCAATCGGTTGCAACCAGTCCCGATTTCTGCTTTCCCTGTGGCAGGAGCAGGATAACAGGCCAGAGCAGAACCATGACAAACGCCGCCAATCCGGGATCGTCATCGAACCGAATCCTGAAGTTGCTGATCTTTCTGATGTTCGCGGCGTTCGCAATGACGACCGATTCGGTCGGCACGGTCATCCCCAGCATCATCAAGGAATTCCAGCTTGGCCTGACCGCGGCCGGATCCTTTCATTACGCCACGATGAGCGGCATCGGCATTTCCGCTCTGTTCCTCGGCTTTCTGGCCGACCGGCTGGGCCGCAAATGGACCATCCTGATCGGCCTTGGCCTGTTCGGGCTGTCATCGGCCGCCTTTGCGGTGGGGCATGATTTCACGCTGTTCGTCGTCCTGTTGTTCCTGTCGGGTCTGGGCATCGGCATCTTCAAGTCCGCGGCGCTGGCGCTGATCGGCGACATCACCGGTTCGACGCGGGAACACGCATCGACCATGAACCTGGTCGAGGGGTTTTTCGGCACGGGCGCGATCATCGGCCCGGCCATCGTCGCCTATTCGATCCAGCAGGGCGCGAGCTGGAAATGGGTGTATCTGATCGCGGCGATGCTGTGCCTCGTGCTGATTGCCGGCATGGTCGCAACGCCGGTCCGCAGGCATGAAGTGCGCGCCGAGGCACCGGCCAGCGCCGGACAGTCGCTGGCGTTGCTGCGCGATCCGGCGACCTGGATCATCGGTGTCGCCCTGATGCTGTATGTCGGGGCAGAGGCCGCGATCTATGTCTGGGCGCCCACTTATTTCACGGGCTATGACGGATCGCTGGCGGTGCTTGCCGGCTATGTCGTCTCCATCTTTTTCGTGCTGCGTGCCGCCGGGCGCTTTGTCGGTGCCTGGTTGCTGGCCCGCCATGACTGGAAACGGGTCATCGCGATCTGCAGCACCGGCATGGCGGCGTTGTTCGTCATCGCCCTGATCGGCGGACGCGACGTTGCGGCGGTTGCGCTGCCCGCGACGGGCATTTTCATGTCGGTCATCTATCCCACGCTCAATTCGACGGGGATCAGCTGTTTCGAGCGGGACCGCCATGGCTCCATCGCCGGGCTGCTGCTGTTCTTTACCTGTGTCAGCGCGGTGCTGGCGCCGCTGGCGATGGGGGTGGTCGGCGACCTGTTCGGCACTGAATACACCATCGTGCTGGGCGGCCTGTTCGCCGTGGCACTTGCCCTGCTGGCGCTGTGGACGCTGCGCCGCGACCCGCTGGGCGCGCGCCTTGATGCCCGCAACCAGTCCATCCCATCCGAAGCCCATTGATAAGGCCTGCCCGATCCCATGTCCCCTTCCAGCGCACAATCCGATTCGACCAAGGCAACGACACCCCTGTCCGGCACGGGAACGCCGCGCGTCAGCCAGTGGAATGCCGACATGGTTGCGCGCATCGGTGACGGCGGGGAGGCCCCCCGGCTGATCGGAGAGGCGGATATTCAGCGGATTTCCAACGATCTGGACATCTGGGACGCCTGGCCGGTGCAGGATCGGGGCGGCGCCCCGGCCCGGATCGGCGGCGATGGCGATACGCTGTGGATGGCGCTGGGCGCGCCGCGGTTCGATGATCCGGACCAGCGGCACGGCCATGCCCGCATCCACCTGTTGCTGCACAGGGCAGGGAAGTGGCAGCCGCTTGGCCCGGCCATGCCCGACGGATTTTCGCCCGGCAGCCGCGAATGGTCCGGATCGGCCGTGCTGGACGATGACGGGCACACGCTGCTGCTCTATTTCACCGCCACCGGACGCCGGGGCGAGGCGACCGAGAGCTTCGAACAGCGCCTGTTCACCGCCACTGCGACGCTGACCGGGGCTGCGGATGGCTATGCGCTGACCGACTGGCGGGCGCTGCGCGAAATCGTGGCGCTGGATCCCGCGCACTATATGCCGACGACCGGGCCGGGCGGCGGCGTGGGCACGATCAAGGCGTTTCGCGACCCGGCCTATTTCCTGGACCGCGACACCGGCTTGCATCACCTGTTCTTTGCCGGATCGCAGGCGGGATCGTCATCGCCCTATAACGGCGTGATCGGTTCGGCGCAGTCCCATGACGGCGAGCAATGGGTGCTGACCGCGCCGCTGCTGAGCGCGGACAGGCTGAACAACGAACTGGAGCGGCCGCATGTCGTGCGCCGTGAAGGGCGATATTATCTGTTCTGGTCGACACAGCGCCATGTGTTCAATCCCGAAGGGCCGGCGGGGCCGACCGGCCTGTACGGGGCGGTGGCCGATTCGCTGGCGGACGGGCAGTGGCGACCGATCAATGGCACCGGCCTTATCTTCATGAACCCCGGCGATGCGCCGCGTCAGGCCTATAGCTGGCTGGTCCTGCCGGACCTGTCGGTCATCAGTTTCATTGACGATTGGGGGATGGGCGAGCGGACCGGGCCCGATCGCCGGTTCGGTGCGACCTTTGCCCCGACGCTGCGCCTGTGGGTCGATGGCGACCGGGCAGGGCTGGCGCAGGAATGATCGCCGCGCGGTCAGCCCCCGTGCCGCGCCGCTTGATCGCCCCGACCCGCAGCCTAAAAGCGGTGCGGTGACAGGCCATCGGCGTGTCGATGACCTGGGCAGGAGCGGCGATTTGGACCCTAAAAAGGTAAGGACGATCCACGATCTTGCCCGGTTGGCGGGGGTATCGCCGTCGACGGTCAGCCGCGCCCTGGCCGGCAAGAGCGTGGTCAACGCCGAAACATCGCAGCGCATCATCGACCTGGCCGCCCAACATTCGTTCCGGCCGAGCAGCTATGCCCGCAACCTGCGGATCAAGCGGCGCGGCGCCATCGGGGTCATCATCCCGCTGGGCCATGAACGCGGACAGCATATTTCCGACCCGTTCTTCATGGCGATGATCGGCGCGCTGGCCGACGAACTGACCGAGCGCGGGTTCGACCTGATGCTGTCGCGCGTCATTCCGGACGGGGACGACTGGCTGGACCGCATGATCGCGCTCGACCGCGTCGACGGATTTATCCTGATCGGCCAGTCGGACCAGATCGGCGTGCTGGAGGCGGCGGCCGATCAGTATCTGCCGCTGGTGGCATGGGGCGCGCATAATCCGGGCCAGCGCCATTGCTCCGTCGGCACCGACAATTTTGCCGGCGGGCAGATCGCCGTGCAGCATCTGATCGACCGCGGGTGCCGGCGCATCGCCTTTCTGGGCAATCCTCAGGCGGTGGAGATCGAGCATCGCCTGGCCGGTGCGCGGCACGCCGTTGCGCAGGCGGGGGGACAGGTGATGCTGATCGATTCGCCCACGCACCTGGTCCGCGATCTGAGCACCGACGATATCGGCGCCTTTCTGGATGCTCAGCAAACCCTGCCGGACGGGATGTTCGCGGCGTCCGACGTGATTGCGCAAAGTGCGATCCAGGTGCTGGCCAGCCGGGGCATCACCGTGCCCGGCGATATCCGGCTGGTCGGGTTCGACGATCTGCCCTTTGCCGCCAGCATGATCCCGGCGCTGACCACCGTGCGGCAGGATATCGCCAAGGGCGCGGCGATGCTGGTCAAATCGCTGCTCGAACGCATTGCGGGCGAGGCATCCGGGTCGATCGTCCTGCCCCCGCGCCTGATCGTCCGGGCCACCAGCTGATTGGCAGCCGATCGGCGGATCGCTGCACGCCATCATCGCGGTCAGTAATCGACGGCATAATCCTTGCGGAACGCCATCCCGGAATAGGCGCGGCGCATGGTCCATGGCTCGGCAGGGGCGGTCCAGTACGGATGGTCCGGCGGCAGGCCAAGCGCAACCAGCCCTTCCGATGCGATGTACATGCTGCCCGCGTTGGAATAGCGGTCGCCCAGTTGCGGCTGATACCCGACAAACCCGATGGTCAGAAATCCGCGATCGTCAAAATTGGACGGCGCGGAAAAGATGCGACGCTGAACCGCCATGCTGGCGCTGCGCACCTGTCCGGGAGCAAGCGTGTCGGGCAGCAATCCCCGCCACGCCAGATATCCCAGCGGCTGAAGCACGGCCGTGCGATAGGTCAGCGACCGGCCGATCGGCGGATAGGCGCCGTCCGGCCCGATCAGGCGTTCGAGATGCTCGGAAAAACGCTGCATCCGGCGGATCGCCAGCGCCAGTTCCTCAGCCGGTTTCAGGTTGTTGAACCGCGGTTTTTCCCTGACCAGCACTTCCAGGATCTGCACCAGCATGGGGTGGATGACATAGCTGTTGTAGTAATCGAAATGGAACCGCTCGCCATCGCCATACCAGCCGTCGCCGGCATACCATTCCTTGAACTTCTTGATCGTCAGGTCGACCCGCATCGGGTCCCATTCCTCGCCAACCGAGAGCAGGAATACCTCGTTCATCGCCGCAAACAGCAGCCAGTTCTGATAGGGCGGCGACACGCTGCGCAGGCGTTTGATTTCCTCGACGATCCTGCGTTTGGCGGATGCGTCCAGCGGATCCCACAATGCCTGTGGAGCGCGGATCAGCGCACTGGTGAAATAGGCGGAATCGACCAGCGCCTGCCCCGCGCCGCGCCACAGCAGATAGTCGGGATCGCCGGGCGTGACCGACCGCGTCAGGCAGGCCAGCATATCGTCGCGCATTGCCCCGCGCAGTTTTCCCTCTTCACTGGAATCGACGGGCAGGGCCAGCCAAGGCGCGATGCCATCGGCCAGCCGGGCAAATGCCTCCATATAGCCAACGCGCGGATTGCGGCCGTCCCAGATCGGACTCAGTTCGGGGGACCATTCGCGCTGAAGCCGGCCCTTCGCCATGCGACTGACCACCGGCTGGGCCATCCGCCGCAACAGGGCGACCGCATCGGCCCGGTCGGTAACCCCGTCGGGCAGCTGGGGCGCAGGCCCCGTCTGCGCAAGCGCCGCCGCACCACCCGCGCCCGTTCCGGCAATCAGCGGAACGGTCATCACGCCGGCCGCCTGACGCAGGATGCCCCGCCGGTTCGTCTGACCCGTCATCGTGCCGTCCGCTTTCCGGTATCGTTGCGCCCGAATGCGACCACCGTGTCGCGGGCATAGGCATCCCATTTCGCGCGCGTGGTGAAGCCCCCTTGCCCGCCGCTCCATGCTGATCCGGAATAATAGGTGAACGGCTCGCCCGGCATCACCCGGATCAGGGCAAGGTGATTGTCGGCATCGGTGATGACGCGGACAAGGCGCCGGGGATCAACGCGGATCGCCACGGCCATTCGCCCGCGCCCGTCCTCGTCCGGCCCCCACCAGCTCAGCAGCCCATGCGCAGGATCGACGGTCAGCTCGCCCTCGCGCGGCCCGGTCGTGCGGCGGCCGATACCGATGCCGATCAGCAGCGGCTCATCGGTGTTGGAGTGGATGGTCGAGACAAGCTGCGTGAAATGTGTGCCAAGCGGCAGGGTGAAGCGGCGCGTTTCCCACACCCGCCGATCGACACCGACCGGCCATGGCGCATATTCCACCTCGAATTCGGCGACCGGGCCGCCGGTTTGCAGGATCCGGTGCGCGGCATAATTGCGCGACGTCCACAGTTTGTTGTCGTGCCAGACGCCCAGCCCACCGGCCCCCCTGCCGGTGCCGACGCTGTAGAAATCGAGGCCGGAACCCTGGTCGCGATGATAATCCCCGCTGCGCAGCTGACGATCGGCAAAGGGCAGGGCGGTCCGTTTGCCCCAGGCATCGATCCCGGATCCCGACGGCGGCTCGGCCGCTTCAAGGGGGCGGCCATAGATGCGATGCGCTGTCCGGTCGTTTTCCCACAACAGGTCGCCATACCGGTATGTCGCCAGCGTCACGACGGCCGCCGGCTTGCCCGTCCCGGCGTCAGCCCCCCGGTCCTGCACCGGCGCGGGCTGTGCCCACAGCGCCGTCAGCCCAAGGGTTGCCACCATGGCGGTCATTGCATAGCGCATACCATCTCCCGTGGTTGAAACAGGTATGATATCATACAACTGGTTGGCAAGCGGGATGTGTGGATCAGCCCATGGGTTTTGCAGTTAAGGCAGGCATGATGAAAACGGGGTCGCTGGCCGATCGGCTGTTCGTGAAGTTCGAATCGCGCATCCTGTCGGGCGAATGGCAGCCCGGATCGCGGCTGCCCGCGCAAAAGGACATTGCCAGCAGCGAAGCGGTGAGCCGGACGGTGGTGCGGGAGGCGGTCGCCCGGCTGGAGGCGCAGGGCTATGCCGTGGCGCGGCAGGGCGACGGCGTGTTCGTGGCGGATAGCGCCCGGTATCGCGCGTTTCAGGTTACCCGCGACGAAATGGCCGATATCGGCGATGTTGTCCTGTTGCTGGAAATGCGGCTGGCGTTCGAAACCGAAATGGCTGCCCTGGCCGCGATGCGCCGGTCCATGGCGGATGTCGATGCGATGCAGGCGGCACTGGCGCATATGCGCGCGGTCAGCGCCGACCCGGCGGCGGCTGCCGAAGCCGATGCGCAATTTCACCTGACCATCGCGAAGGCATCGAAAAACCCGTATTTCATCCGCTTCTGCGAGTTTCTGGGCGTGCGACTGGTTCCGCCCCGCGAACTCGCCTTTCGCGCCGATCCGGGCGCGGGTGCGCAGGAATATGCCGGCCTGGTCGACGCGCAGCATGTCGCGATCGTCGATGCCATTGCCCGGCTGGACGTGGAGGGCGCGCGAGCGGCCGCCCGCCGACATATGCAGGAAAGCCTGGCGCGGCACATCCGCCTGGCCGACGGGTCGCACCATGCCGAACCGCCGATCAAGGATTGACCGGCAACGACCCGGTTATATGATAACTGAAAGACGACTGGCATCCGATGAACGACCCGTCCCGTGACGGCGTGCTGGCCCGGATGACCGATCGCCCCGAACTGGAGGATGGAGCATGATGACGCGTTGGATGGCTGGCGCAGCGTTGGCGGCCCTGCCGGTAATGGTCGCGGCCCAGCCGGCGGTTCAGCCGATCGAAAGCGCCGTCCGGCTTGCCGACTGGCAGCTCAGGCGGATGAGCGATCAAACCCATATCAACCGGGCCACCGGCGAATCCGGCAACGCCCGCGCGTGGGAACAGGCGGTATTCTGGGTCGGGATGACGGCGCTTGCCGATGCCGGTGCCCCCGACCGCATCCGGCAGGCGATCATGGACCATGGCCGGCGAAACGAATGGACGCCGGGCAGGAAGGTCTATTTCGCCGACGACCACGCCATCACCCAAAGCTATCTGTGGGCCGCGGCCAATGGCGCCGGGCGGGCCGCGCTTGCCCCCACCCGGGCAACGTTCGATCAGGTGGTCGACAAGCCCGCGGTCACGACGCTGGCCTTCGTCGTGCCGCCCACCGGATACAGCAATGCCGAATGTCTGACCCGATGGTGCTGGTGCGACGCGCTGTTCATGTCGCCGCCCGCGCTGGTCGAGCTGTCGCGACAGACGGGCGAGCGGAAGTATCGCGACTTTGCGATGCGCGAATTCTGGGCGACGACCGACTTTCTCTACGATCCCGTCGAAAAGCTCTATTATCGCGACAGCCGCTTTTTCGACCGCCGGGATGACCGGCAGCGCAAGCAATTCTGGTCGCGCGGCAACGGGTGGGTGTTCGCGTCTATCCCCCGCATCCTGCCGCTGTTGCCCAAAGGGAGTGCGGACCGGATCCGGCTGGAGCGCCTGTTCGCCGACATGGCGTCCCGGCTCGCCACGCTTCAGAAAGCCGATGGCTATTGGGCGCCGTCGCTGCTGGCGGCGGAGGGTTCGCCGCCGGAAACCAGCGGCACTGCATTCTTCACCTATGGGATCGCATGGGGGATCAATACCGGCCGGCTGTCCGCGGACCGATATGGCCCGGTCGCCCGGCGCGGCTGGGATGCACTGAGGCGGGCCATCCGCCCCGACGGCCGCCTGGGCTGGGTCCAGCAGGTCAGCGATCGCCCGGAACAGGTGAACCCGGACGACACCCAATATTATGGCGTCGGTGCCTATCTGCTGGCGGCGACACAGATGCAGCAGCTGCAAGCGCGCCGGTAAGATCCCACCGGTCCTAGGCGAACGCGAGTGGAATGGCCGGTGGCGGAGCGGGAGGGATTCAAGCCAATCTGATCAGCGACCGTTTCGCGACCCTTAATGTTAATCCGCGCTATTCGGGTACCTTGGAAAATGTCCAAACGAATCCGAAAAGCTCTCACCTGATAACCGACACTTGTCAGCTCACTTCGACAGAGGTTTTCTCTGTCGAGCTTACGATCGATCCGCAACATTATGCTGCTGCGGACACTATGGGTACGGCAGCGTAACGCACAACCCATTGCTTCTGGTAAGCCCTGGGGCGTTTCATCCTTGCGCCGTGATATGTCGCTCCCAGTTGTTAAAATGTCAGCACCACGCGGCCCCCAACGTCGCCGGATTGCAGCCGGTGGAACACGCTGTTGATCGCTTCCAGCGGTTGGGTCTCGATCCGGGATCGCACTTTCCCCTCAATGGCGAAGTCAATCGCTTCGGCAAGGTCGGCGCGGGTGCCGACGATCGACCCGCGTATAGTGACGCGCTTGAGCACCACGTCGAAGATCGGGATTGGAAACTCGCCCGCCGGGAGACCAATCAGGCTGACGGTCCCGCGGCGGCGGACGATATCAATGGCCTGTCGAAAGGCGGGAAGCGATGGCGCGGTGACCAGAACGCCATGCGCGCCCCCTTCGGTTTCCCTGCGCAGCTTGGCGACGAACTCGGGATCAGCGGCGTTTACCGTGACATCGGCACCGAGTGCCCGCGCCAGCGCAAGCTTCTTCTCGGACACGTCGACCGCTGCGACATGCAAACCCATCGCCTTCGCATATTGGACTGCAATATGGCCAAGTCCGCCAATCCCGGAAATCACGACCCATTGACCGGGACGCGCCTCGGTCTCCTTCAATCCCTTGTAGGTCGTCACCCCGGCGCAGAGGATTGGCGCCATTGCCGGAAAATCGACGTCATGCGGTAATCGGGCGACATAGGCTGCGTCGGCAAGGACATAGTCAGCATAACCCCCATCGACGCCGTAGCCAGTGTTGTGCTGGCTTTCGCAAAGCGTCTCCCATCCAGTCTCGCAGTGCTCGCAGCATCCGCAAGCGTCATGCAGCCAGGGTACACCCACCGCGTCGCCTTCCTTGATCCCGCAGACGCCCGGGCCCAGTGCCGCAACCCTGCCAACGGCTTCGTGACCGGGGACGAAAGGCAAGGTCGGCTTGACCGGCCAGTCGCCGCGTGCGGCATGCAGGTCGGTGTGGCAAACTCCGCTCGCATGGACCCGGACCAATATCTGGCCGGCACGCGGACTAGGCACTGATCGTTCCTCGATATCCAGCGGTGCACCAAAGCTTCGTACGACCGCCGCGCGCATTTTCTCCATTGCCTGCCTCCCGCCAAGACTTCTCCGGGAAGCCTGGCTGGTCAGCCTATGAGGAGACCAGGGGGTCGGCGATCAGTAGATACACGGATCGCTGTTCTCGGGTGATCGAAGCAGCTTTACCGGACGGGGCGCTTTCCGTCCTGGGCGCAACGGCTCCGATCCTTGCCCTTCTGCTGCTTGTTGTCAGGTGCGCGCGGAAAGCCGCGATGGTCGCCAGAGGGACAGGGCGTGATCGGGTGTCCGATGACACTCGCGCCTGTACCGGCCGATGCTGGTGCCGGTCCTCGCTGGCAAGCCATTGCTGGCGGAGTTGGTGCATCATTGCAGCCCGGTCCGGAGCATCGCATGCCCCGGACCGCATCGTCGTTCAATGCGCCAGAAACAGAGGCACCGGACACTCATTGATCATGCGTCGGCTCACGCCGCCGAATGCCCCTTCCATAAAGCGGCTGTGGCCGAACCCGCCCATCACCACATAGGCGGCATCGGTGGCCTCTATCGTGTCCAGGATGATCGTGCTGGGCAGGTCGACAAGGCTGCGTTCACGCTTGATCACCGGCTTGATGTCGTGGCGCGACAGATATTCGGCACCATCCTCTGCCGGGGTCACTACCGATCCTTCATCAATCTCAAGAATCATGACGGTTTCTGCCTTGGCAAGCAGAGGAGTGGCGGCTTGCAGCGCTGCCACCGCCTCTCGCGAGCCATCCCAGGCCACAAGCGCATGGCCGGAGACACAGAAGGTGCGGACCGTTTCCGGCACCGCGATGATTGGCTTGCCGGACTTGATCACCATGTCGCCGACCAGCTGGCGCATGTCGGGATGCTTGATGCTCTCGAGCCTGCGGTTGAGCACAATCAAGTCGGCAAGTCCGGCGTGAGCGAGCAGGGTGGGGGTAAGAAACCCGGTCTCATCCAGCCAGTCATAGGGCACGTCTTCGGCATGAAGACGTTCCAGCATCCGCGTCTTGTTGGCTTGCTCCCGGTGCTGTTCGTCCGCCATCAGCAGCGCTCCACCCTGCATGGCAAAGTCGTCAGCCAATGCCAGCGCAATCGACACGTCGATGCAGGTCAGGTGCCCATCAAGCGCACGGGTCAAATCGAGTGCCGCCTGGAATCGCGCTTCCTGGCCGACGTCATCGTGAATCAACACAAGTATGTTCTTCATGACTGCCTCCTCATGTCCGCTATGGAAATTGAGGCTATTGCCGGGTCCCGTGAGCCGACATGCGGGATTTTACGGACTGCGAATGATCGCGTTAGCTGCGAGCGGGTGGATCATGCACATCATGTCGATCGCCGCTGAGTCGCGCTTCCCTGCAAACCGGCAGTCGAGCGCCATCACAAGCGCCGGGCGGTGCTCAGCCAGCAGCAGATGGGAATCAGGTGTCGTTGAGTATTTCTGAAATCTATGGATAGGATATTCGTTAAACAATTCCGATGGCCGATTCCAATACAATAATTTGTTCAATTAAACATGAGCATAATTTGTAAAATACGGACCAGATTTAACTATATAATATCCAGTTCATTATATGATTTTTTGGACGAATAATCCCTGATTTCACCCAGGATCATTTTGGCGTGCCCTGCATAATAATGGGATCAATTTGAAAAATATTCCATTTTGGTCAAAATCGTGCGATAATCGAAAAAAAAGAGCAGAAAGGCGGCCGGAGCGATCGGCGGCAAGGGGTGGGAGGCGCTGTGCTGGACGGCCACGACATCCGCGCGATGGGCCCGGTTCGCCGCTACGGAATTGCCGTCGCGACGGCTTGTGTCGCTATAGCACTTCGGCTTGCCCCCGAACCGCTGTTGGGGGATCGCGCCTATTTTCTGCTTTTTACGGCAAGCATACTGGTTGTGGCCATTTTTGGCGGCATTGCTCCCGCCATTTTCACCGCTGTGCTTGCCGGTTTGTTCGTCATCCAAGCAAACGGCCTGTCGGGTGCGGACAGGATGGTCGAGCTCTTCTCCTTTGCCCTGACGTGTGGGATCATTCTCTGGATTGGCCATTGGGTCAGAAGTATTGAACGCGTTTCCCGGGAAAATGCCGCTCGTGCGGAGCGGCGGGCAAACCTTGCCGACGAACTGGCCGAAGAACTCAACCTGTTGATCGACGGAACGGCGGGTTACGCCATCTACATGCTCGACCCCCAAGGGGTTGTGACAATCTGGAACAAGGGCGCCCAGCGGCTGAAGGGCTGGGCCGAGGATGAAGTCATCGGCCAGCATTGCGCAATCTTTTATCCCGAAGCGTCGGTCGCGGCTGGCCAGCCCGATGCTGACCTTAAGCGTGCAGCTGACCAAGGCCGGTTCGAAGCGGTGGATTGGCGCATTCGAAAAGATGGCTCGTCATTCCTGGCACATGTGACCGTTACAGCATTGCACGGGCCCGATGGCGACCTGCGCGGATTTGGAAAGATCGTCCGCGACATCACCCATGAGCGTGCGTCCGAACAGCAAATCGCAGCCAGCGAAAGTTTCCACAAAGCGATCCTGACCACCGTTCCCCAGGCAATGGTGGTGGCCGACGAAACGGGTCAGATCCTCTCTTTCTCGGCCGCGGCAGAGCGATTGTTCGGCTATTGCGAGCACGAAGTGGTCGGGCAAAATCTGGGTATTCTGATGGCGACCCCGGATCGCCATGCGCATGACGGATATATCCGGCACTATCTTGCCACCGGAGAAAAGCGGATCATCGGACGCGGGAGAGTTGTCCTTGGTCAAAAACGCGACGGCACGACCTTTCCCCATGACCTTGTGATCGGGGAGGTGGTGGCCGGCGAGCGGAGGATGTTCATTGGCTTTATCGACGATTTGACGGAGAAGCTGAAGGCCGATGCGCGGATCGAGGAGCTGCGTTCGAGGCTCGTCCATGCCGCCCGGATCAGCGCCATGGGGACCATGGCCTCGACGCTGGCGCACGAACTCAATCAACCGATCACGGCAGTCATTACGTTCGTAGGCGGCGTCCGAAACCTGCATCGAGAAGGCAATGCCGACGATCAGGCCATGATCGAGGAGGGCCTGGACCGTGCCGTGGACGAAGCGCTGCGAGCCGGCAGCATCGTCAGTCGGCTGCGTGAATTTGTTTCGCGCGGCGATATCGAGAAGACAGTCGAGCCGCTGTCTCAACTGATCGATGATGCCGCGAAACTGGCATTGATTGGCGCGCGCGAGCTAGGCGTTGAGGTCGCTTTCCAAATTGACCGCCATCTGGATGCCGTGCTCGTCGACAGGGTTCAGATTCAACAGGTCCTGATCAACCTGATCCGCAACGCCGTCGAAGCGATGGCGCATTCGGAGCGGCGCATATTGACGATCGCGGCTGCAACTGATGACACGGCTTTCGTCCGTGTCACGGTTTCCGACACGGGGCCGGGCGTGGCGCCTGAGATCGTCGATCATCTGTTTCGAGCCTTTAACAGCACCAAGCTGGACGGCATGGGGCTGGGGCTCTCAATCTGCCGAACGATCGTCGAGGCGAATGGCGGCAGAATCTGGATGGAGCCCGTCCCGGCTGGGGGCACCGCCTTTCATTTCACGCTGGTCCGGGCCGACACGGAGGCTTTGGCATGAGCGAAAGGCTGTTGGTCCACATCATCGATGACGAAGATGCCGTGCGGAGAGGCGCGAGCTTTTTCCTTAAAACATCCGGTTATGCGGTCCGGACCTGGGAATCCGGGGTCAGCTTTCTGAAGGAAGTCAGGCACGCTGAAACCGGATGCATCCTGCTCGACCTGCGAATGCCGGAAATGGACGGCCTGGAGCTTCAGCAGCAGCTGAAGCAGCGCGGCGTGACGATGCCGATCATCGTACTGACCGGTCACGGCGATGTCGGGGCCGCCGTCCGGGCGATGAAGGCCGGGGCGGTCGATTTTCTTGAAAAGCCGTTCCACACCGATGTGCTGCATGATGCGGTCGGTCGTGCGTTCAGGTGCATCGAAGCGTCGAGGGACACCATGGTCCGAGCGGCCGACGCGGAAGTCGTTCTCGGGGTCCTGAGCGATCGCGAGCGTGAAGTTCTGGATGGCCTGGCGCAAGGGTATCCCAACAAGACGATCGCCTACGATCTCGGCATTAGTCCCCGCACCGTCGAGGTGCATCGGGCGAACATCATGTCGAAACTGCGCGCACGCAGCCTTTCGGAAGCGTTGCGCATCGCGTTCGCGGCCGGGATGGGCGAAGGTCGATCCTGAAGGGTCATGCCGCTGCCTCGCGGCGACCGACCGCTTCGGTTTCGAGTGCCTCATATGGCGCAAACCCCGAAGCGTCGCAGATCAGGTTGATCAGAATACGCACTTCAAACCAGCATGCGTCGCCACCCGCGCGAGGCGATAGCGCGTCTGCTCACATCCGTGGCGGACGCCAGTCCGGGTTGGCAGGGCGATACGTAAAGAACCGAATGGCCGCTTCAGGGGCAGTCGATACGCTGGCATGCATCGGGAAGGCGATGCGTTGATGGCTGCGCGATCAACCCGCGACCCTTACGCCGCTGTCGGGGCCATGGGCACCAGGATTTGGTTCGGACCAGTCATCGCCAACCCCGCCGAGGCGCGCGCATCGCTGTGCAATGTTCGGTCATTTGAAGGAAATTGGTATGGACGGTCGTGAATCCCAGATCCGACATCTGATCGTCCTCGGTCACCCCGGACCCGCCGGCTTCAATCACGCGGTCGCTGCCGCCTATGGCGATACCGTTCGCGCTTGCGGGCAGGAAGCGGTGGTTCGGGACCTCTACATCCTCGGCTTCAACCCCTGCCTGACCGCCGCCGAGCGATCGACCTCTGGTCGGGGCGCGCTCGGCGAAGACGTCAAGATCGAACTCGATCTGATCCGCGATTGCGAGGTGATTGTGCTTGTCTATCCGATCTGGTTCGGCATGCCGCCTGCAATCGTCAAGGGCTATGTCGACCGCGTCTTTGGCGCCGGTTTCGCCGCCGATAATCTAAAGACCTTGACGCCCCACCCACTGCTTCATGGCAAACAGCTGATCATCTTCAGCTCGTCGGCATCGACCCGCCCCTGGCTTGAGGAGAGGGGGCAATGGCAGAGTTTGCACCAGGCCTTCGACCTTTATCTCCAGACCGTCTTTGGCTTTTGCGAGACGCAGCACGTCCATTTCGACGCCGTGGTGGAAGGCGGCGCGACCCAACATGTCGAGGAATGCCTGGCCAGTGTGGAGGAGCGGGCGCGAAAGCTGTGCGCCGCGCTGCTGCACGGACGCCGCCGTCACCGGTTTGAGCATTCACCGGTCTGATAGCCGGGGATATCCATTTGCGCGCGATCGCGCGCTAGCGGGTCTTTGGACCAGCGCGCGGGGCTGGACCATGCGGGCAGGTCGATCGCGATGAGGGTGCCAGCACCCGGACTGCTGCGAAGACGCAGCCTGCCGTGCATGTCTTCGACAAAGCGGCGGACCTGCTGAAAGCCGGTTCCGTGGGCACCAAGTGTCGGCAATTGCGTCAGCAGGTTGCAGCGGACCTCCCCGACCATACCGCATCCGCTGTCAAGGACGAGGAGCCGGATGTGCCCCTGGCGCACCCGCAAGCGGATCCTGATCGACCCTGGCCGGCTCATCGCAGCCCTGGCGTTGGCGACGAGTTCGATCATCAACCCATCGAAGCGGCTTTGCACGGCCTCGATCAAGGAATCGTCATCAACCAGGTCAAGGATCAGGCGATTGCCCCGACCGGCGATCATGTGGAGGAGCGGTTCCAGAAGCAAGATGCGCGCGCGCAGGCCGAATGTCTCGGGCGGTGGTTCAGACGCAGCGGCGAGCAGATTGGTGACGATCGCTCCTCCGCGCGCTGCAGCTGCCTCGATCGCGTCCAATATCTGGCGCCTGCGCGTGTCGTCGGGTCCATCCTCGAGCAAATGCCGGGCGGATGCGATCGCCCCGAACAGATTGCGCAAGTCGTGCGCCCATTCGCGAATGTCATGTGGAGCAGTGCCAGCGCGGATAATGGTCAAGAGGGGTCTCAATCCTGATCGAGGGATGCCCAGAATGGGGCGGTCCGGAACCGGATCGAATCCGCAACATCCCTTAGCCAGCCGGCATTTGCGGGTGTCGGATTGTCGGATGCGCGACGCCATGCCGGTTACGGCTCCAAGCGGCCAACGCGAACTACGCAACACTCCTGATTCTCGCATCGGTGTCGTTGGTTGAAAGTCCGGCAGGCCGGGGTCCTGATGCCCCGCACCGTTGATGGCGGAGACCAATGATGAAAACGGATACCCAATTGCAGAAGGATGTCGTCGAGGAGCTCAGCTGGGCACCCGATGTCGAGCATGGCCATATCGGCGTCGCGGCGCACGGCGGCGTGATTACGCTCAGCGGCCATGTCCCAAATTATGCGATGAAAATGGCCGCCGAGCATGCTGCGCGCCGTGTTATCGGCGTAAAAGCTGTCGCACAGGAAATTGAGGTTCGCTTCGCGAGCGATCCCAAAACTTCTGACGAGGAAATCGCGCAGCGGATCCTCAGCCTGTTCGCCTGGGATGTTTCAATCCCCGACAGAAGGGTCCAGGTGAAGGTGGAGAAAGGATATGTGACGCTGACCGGCGAGGTGGACTGGCACTATCAGAAACAGGCCGCCTCGAAAGCGGCTGGCCGGATCAGCGGCGTGAAGAGCGTGGTAAACAGTCTTAACGTCAGAGAGCGTCCAGCAGCCTTTGACGTTCGCGAGCGCATCATTGCTGCACTCAAGCGCTCTGCTGAAGTCGACGCGAACTCGATCGAGGTGTCGGTCGACGGATCGACCGTCAGGCTCGGCGGGTGGGTTCGTGCATGGAATGAGCGGCGGATCGCAGAGGCAGCTGCCTGGGCCGCCCCAGGCGTGCTTCGCGTCGACGACAATATCGTCCTGGCCTGAGCCCGATGATGCGCAGCAAAAAAGGCCCCGCAGCCGGCTCCAGGGCCCTTGCCTGGCCGTAGCCAGCGGCACAGCGAAAGCAGGGCGACTTCGCAATGCGCCGCCCAGCGACCCCAGTCGAGCGCAAGACCGAGCGCCACTGCGGCACGCGTCAAATCGCTCGCACGTCGGATGTGGCATATGCATCGCGGACGAATTCGGCGGACAGGGATTGTCCCTCCGACGCAAATACCCGACCGCCTCGGGCAAGGGCCACGGAATGTTCGCAACCGGTCGCAGGGTCGGTGCTGAGTACACCCGTCTATCCACGATCGAGATCATGAGGGATCATTCGATGAGGTCGATTCCCGTTGCCCGTGCGGAGATGGAGCCAGGTTCGGCAAGGGGCGCGCCATCCCGAATGCCCCCTGGCCTTCGCATCGTTCGTCCACAGCTGCGACATATTGCGTTGGTCGGCAACGCTTTGCCGAGGCTTTGTGGCCTCGCGACCTATTCCAGCCATGTTCGCGACGCGTTGCTGGAGACTGCACCGGGGATTGCGGTGGATCATTATGCCATGATCGATCCCGGCGGGCGATACGCTTTTCCCACCAGCGTCTGTGGTACCATCGAACAGGAAGAACCGGCTGCGTATCGCGCAGCTGCATTACGGATCGATCGCAGCGGGGCAGACCTGATCTGGGTCCAGCATGAATTCGGCATCTATGGCGGGCTGGCTGGCAGACACCTGTTCGAGCTGCTCGATGCTACCAACCTTCCGGTTGCCGTGACGCTCCACACCGTGCTCGGCCACCCAGATAACGATCAACGGCACGTGATGGAACGCCTTGCCCAGCGAGCAGAGCTGTTCATCGTCATGGCCGAACGCGCCCGGACCATGCTGATCGACACCTATGATGTGCCGGACGCGCGAATTGCTGTTATCCCGCACGGATCGCCGGATCGTCCGCGGATCTCCCCGGTCGCCATGCGGTATCTTCTCGGACAGGAGAATCGCAAGACGATCCTGACCTTTGGCCTCCTTTCGAGAGACAAAGGCATTGAGACCATGCTCGAGGCCATGCCCGCAATTCTCGATCGCTGTCCGGAAACCCTGTACCGGATCGTGGGCGCCACGCATCCGCACCTCGTCGAACGTGAGGGGGAAGCCTATCGCAAGTCGTTGATCGCCCGCGCCCAGCAGCTCGGCATTGCCGCCAATCTGCGCTGGGAACCGCGTTTTCTCGACGAAGAAGCCCTGCTCGACCGGATCGCGGCGGCCGACGTCTATGTGACCCCCTATGGCAATCCCGCGCAGATCACCTCCGGCACGCTCGCCTATGCCTTTGCACTGGGCAAGCCGATCGTGTCGACGCCCTATGTCCATGCCGAAGAGCTGCTCGGTAATGGGCTTGGAAGACTCGTTGGTTTCGGAGACGTGCCAGCAACCGCCGAAGCGGTTGGATCCTGGCTTGCCGACGATGCCGGGAGAGAAGCCCGGGCCGCGCGCGTTTGGCGGGCCGCAAGATCGACCATCTGGCCGACGATCACCGCACGAACCATGCCCCGGCTGGAAGCACTGCTTTCCAGACAGACAGAGGGTCCGCCCGCGGCTCCTCGCCCGAACCTCAAGGTTAGCCGGAAAGTTGGGTTGCACTCATAAGGTCGCACAACAAGGCGGGAAAATGGCGCCGTTGGCCATCCGCAATGTTGCCTGCCGCCCTGCTGCGGATACGGACAACTACGCATTGGGCACGCTGGCCGAGGCGGCTTTAACCTGGAGACCAGTTCCGGGGCCATCGTCATGACACTTGCACGGGTCATCGCCGCAATTTTGCCGACTGGCGGCGCAACCGGGCCGATCGGGAACACGGGATGGCCGGAACCCGGGGCTGTTTCCAACGCGGCCGCGTTGGTCGTTGCACGTCCTGCGGCGCAACGCCGGGTGTCGCTTGTTCGAGCGAGCCGCGACGCCAGCTTCATTTGTATGAGCCCGGTTGTCGCCCGGCGCGCCAGCAGGGATGCCGTAACACGATGGCCCGCAACCTGTCCCGGCCATGGCGACCATCTCGTCAATATGGGTGCCGGTGCAACTGGCCGCCGTGCCCGCACCACCGGAAAGTGAGGTGGAAAGGCGCAGCACCCGGACGCTCGGTGCAGTTGTCGGCTTGTCACTGACGCTCGCTGTGCTCGGCTGTCTTTCCTGGGCGGTGTTTCGGGATTTCTGGGTGCTGGTCATTGTCTTCCTTCAGCCCTGAGCCGCTGGACCTCGTGTTGCGTCCGCAGCCCTCGCGCGTCGTCTTGCGGCCCTATGTCCCGGCCGACACGGTGACATCGGGCGCGTGCTTGAGCGACGCTTTTGCGATCTGGCCGAGCTGCAGGCAAAGGGATGCGCGGTAACGCCTGCTCAGGCCCGGCTTGCGGGGGGCCTGTTTCGTCGAGGAATATTCGTTCGAGGCAGCGGCCTTGTTCAATCCCGGCATCGTCGCCCATCCCGACCCGTGTGGCGCACCCGACGATCCGGACGTTCGTCTCTGTTTTGGTGAGCGGGAAGACCGATCCCAACGGGTGATCTTTGCGGTGACCCTGCGCCAGCGCCACCGGATCGAGGACATGCGCCTGGTCCGCTTCGTCGAGGACCATGCCTGTCGCAACTTCAAGCCGCAGGCGAGCCTTCACCCAGCGAGTTTTGCTGCTTTTGAGGTGCGGCCGGAAACGGACATTGGCGTGCGGCCTGCTCGCGCTTCTGCCCATGGTTTGCAAGTGTTTGCCGACACTCAGGTAAACTACGGATTCTGGCCCAGTGTGACGGCCCCTAGCCTTTGATCTGTCCGACGCCTTTGCGCGTCCTGGAACGTGAACATCTGCAAACTGAACAACATTGTAGCAAAATGTTTCAGATAAGGGGCGAGCGATGACCGATCGGTTTTATGCAATAATCGATGATCAGACGATGATAAGATTTGAGCCCAAATCCATTGTCTTCGATCAGGGGGAAGAGAATTTCGCGTGGTTCGAGGTGATCGAGGGCGCGCTTCGACTTTGCCGCTATCTGGAAGATGGAACGCGGCATATCGATCGGTTTGCACTCGCTGGAGATATTCTGGGCACCAACAGCGAGGTCTATTCCGCATCTGCCGAAACCCTGCAACCGACGGTGCTTCGGCGACACGCGCTATCCGGAATGGACGGTGAGTGGCTCAACGCCCATGCCGCACAGGCGATCGCGAGCCTAGAACAAAGCGTTCTGCTGTTGCGGCGTCCGAGCGCGATCCAGCGGATCGCAGCCTTTATCGACCGGCTGGTATCCCGGATCGGCAGGGGCGACATTGTCGACCTGCCGATGTCGCGTGTCGACATTGCCGACCATCTCGGCCTGACCCCCTCAACCGTCAGCCGATCACTGGGCACCCTGGCCCGGATGGGCATCATCGAAACGGACGGGCTTCATCGAATATCCGCGATTGATCGACGCCGCCTGGCCCTGTTGGGCGGGCTTGACGACCCGTCATCGCTGATCGTTGATCGCGATGACACTCGCCTGTTCGGACTTGCAGGGGCAACGCTGTGAGCGCGCGGCTGTTCGTCGCGCTCCTGGGATCGAGCATTTGCACATCCACAGCCTGGGCCAGCCCTCAGGTGTCCGATGCCGAAGCGTTGAAGGCTGCCATTGCCGAACAGCAGCGGCAGATCGAGGCGCAGCAGCGGATCATCGAACAGCAACGGATCGCTATTGATGATCTACAAGGCCTTTTGCTCGGCGCGGATATCGTGACCTATCGGGGCCGCGGCGTGCAGGGGCTGAACCCATCGTCAAGCGACGTGGCTCAGAAATCGCCCCAGGCTGGCGCTCCGAGACCGGAGGCGGCGCCGCCTGCCGCGCAGCAGACCGCGGAGCCGGCCATGCCGGACGCGCCGGTCGGCGACCAGCCCGAGGTCGAACGCGACGTTCGCAACGAGGTCGCGGCGGTGCCTCAAGATGTGGGCGTACTGACACCCGCCGGGCGGATCGTCATTGATCCGACGTTCGAATATACCCAATCCGCCACCGACCGGCTGGTTTTTCGAGGTTTCGAGCTGGTCCCGGGGATCCAGATCGGCTTGATCGAGGCCAGTCGAGCCCGCCGCGAAACGATCGCGTCGACCATGGCCGTACGCTACGGCCTGACCAACCGGCTGGAAATCGAGGCACGGATCCCCGGACTGCACCGGTACGACCGGATCGAGGTGGCGCAGCAGCGCGACGAGGGGATTGTGCGATCCATCAGCCTGAAGGAAGACGATATCGGCGATATCGAGTTTGCAGCACGCTATCAGCTCAATTCGCAACGCGGTCAGAACCCGATCTGGGTCGCATCGCTGCGGGTCAAAAGCGATACCGGCAAGGGGCCGTTCGATATCGCCTATGACGAATTCGGCGTGGCGACGGGGCTGGCGACAGGATCCGGTTTCTGGGGTGTGCAGCCAGGTCTCAGCATGTTGTTGCCGTCCGATCCCGTGGTGATTTTCGCGGGTGCGACCTATCTTTGGCATATCGGCCGCGACGTTGATCGCCTGATCGGCAGTGCGCCGATCGGCCATGTCGATCCCGGCGATGCAATATCAGGCAATTTGGGATTTGGATTCGCGCTGAACCCGCGATTTTCCTTCGCACTGGGGTATCGCCATTCCTATCTGATGGCGACCAAGACCGAGATTGGGGATGGCATTGAACGATCCAGACCCCTGCAGGTCGGATCAATGACGCTCGGCATGTCCTATCGTCTGAATGTGCGCCAGACCATCAGCTTCGGCGTGGAGTTCGGCGTGACTGAGGATGCGCCCGACGTCAGCGTCACGCTCCGGTTCCCGTTCGTATTGTGACTGTGACCACGCGGAAAAGCGCCACGATCAGAAACGGGCGGCGCTGATCGACAGGCGGGCGATCGTGTCGTTCAGGTTGCCTGCAAGCGATGCCTGTCCGATCACGTCGCCAAAGGGCTGATAGCCGGTCACATCCAGCGCCACGTCCATTTCCTGGCGCATGGCAGTGGCGCTTGCGGTGTTCAGCACGATGTTCTGAATGCCGCCGTCCGTTCGCTGAATGAGTGCGGTCTGGCCTGCATTCGCAAGGAATACAGGCTGGCTGCCAACGCTGAGCCGCAGGGTCCCCGTTTCGATAAAGCCGGTTTGCAGCTGTTCCGCTGTCGCCGGCGTCAGCGCGGCGGATACCCAGCGTTCGGTCTGTGCGCCGCCGTCCTGCCAGCGGACCGTGGTTTGCATCACCAGATCGCCGTTGAGATAGGTCCGCATGTCGGCGCCCAGCGAAATGGTCATGCCCCCGATGACGAATCCGCCCCTCTGGGCATCCAGTGTCGCATCATCACATGGCTCGATCGATTCAAGCGCCAGTTCCTCTGCTCTGGCGGTTGATACCAGCCCTGCCAGCAGCATGCCGGTGGTCATCATGAAGCGAATGATTGCAGGTACGCGCATGTCGCTGATCCTAGTTTGCGGTGCCGACCCGGACGTCGAGCAGGATTTGAGGGGAGATCTGGTAATCGGGCGGCAAGAAGCTGGTCAGGTCGCCAACCGATGTCAGCATGGCGCCCTGATCGTCCATTGGGGCCTGGGACCAGGGTCCCCAGTCACTGGCCAGATCAAAGGTCGGGCGCCGCCTGTCCGGCGTGGCGAGGATTGCCAGCGCGATGCCATTCCAGTGCTTTGCGAACGTCGAGGCGGGATATTGGGTCAGGCCCAGCATAGGGTCGCCGGTTAGCACCTTGTTGCCGCGCATTCCCTTGATCACCACAAAATGCTTGAACCCGTTCAGGTCGAGCAGGACGATCGTTGGCCGCCGCACCTGGCGAAGCTGGTCCATCGTCAGCATGAACCCCTCCGCGCGATAGCCGATCGATGTCAGATAGGTCCGCATGTCGAGTAGGGAAAAGCCATGCTTGCGGATCGCGTCCCGATCGCCTGTTCGCCACATCGCGGCAAAGCTCTCACGTTCCGACACCGGACGCCCGTAATGATAGCTGAGCAGGGTCGAGATGGCCGCCGAACCGCAGCTGAAGTCATAGCCTTGCCGCGTGACGGTGCGGAATGGGATTTCCCACCAGCTCATTACGCGGACGGTATAGTTGCCACCCTGCTCAGGGCCTAACCTGACCTGGCCATGCGCCTCTGCCGCGGATAGCGCGCACAGCGCGATCAGCGCTGCGCGCGCGAGCCCAAGGCTCGGCAGGTGGAGGTGCATGGACGGTGCGGACCGGATCATGGCTGAACAGTGACCGTCAGCGTCATGCCAGCCTGAAGATTGTTCTGAGCGCCAGTATTGATCACGAAATTACCGATGCCATTGAAGTTGGACAAGGCATTGTCCGCCAGGGAGATGTTGCCAGCGACATTGTCGCCCATGATGTTGCCCGATGTGGTTGCGGCAAGCGTCTGGTTGTTGACCACGATCGTCTGACCGCCGCGCAGCGCGGCGAGCTCTGTCTCCGCAAGCTGCACCGGCAAATCGTTCGATTGAGCAAGGGCAGGTGTCGCGCAGCAAAGCGCGGTCCCCAGGGCGAGGGTATGACTTATATTCATGGAATTGCTCCTTTGCTTCCGGCCTGAAAAAGCTTCCGGACCGGGGCAGGGGGTGCCCCGGTCCGGACAGGCAGGGGGTCAGTCGGCGTCGCCGCCACCGCTGCCAGCGCTGCCGCTGACACCGAAGTTGACGGTCCCTTGCGCCGCAATGTTGGTGGCGGCCTGGGTGTTGGCGTTGATCCCGGTGTTCCATGCGGCATTGTTGATGCCTGCAAACGCCGCGAATGCATTGTCATTGACCGAGTTCGACCCGCTATTATAGCCAACAGCAGTGTCCGAACCGTCCTCGCCGTCCAGATCGACGACTTCGTCCAGCTCGCGATTGATGTTCATCGCTTTCAGGGACTGGCTTGCGACAATCATCGTATTGCCGTTGTGCGAGTTGTTGCCGTCATTGTCCTGATCGGCGCTCGCATAGGTCTTGGTGTAGCTCTCGCTGTAACTGTCAGCGGCGTTGTCGACCGAGAACACGTCGAGCAGATCGTTGATGACGACGTTATCATCGCTGTTGTCGTCGATGGTGGTATTGGTCTGGCCGCCTGTGGTCTGGGCAAATGCCGGCATGGCGACGACGAAGCCTGCAGCCGCAACCGACGCCTTGATGATGATGGACACACGCATGTGGATCTCCTTTCGTTGGAAGGGCTGACACCGCATCGGCCGTGCCGTCCCGCGCCTCGTCAATCGAGACAACAGCGCTTTAGGGCCGGTCCGATCGACGTGCCTTGTCGGCAGGCAATTCGCACGATCAGGAAATTCCCGTATTCGGCGGTGTCGTTCCAGCCAGGGCCATTGGCATCCAGTGCGTTTGCCAGGGGAATATTAGCGTGGGCTGCGCGGATACGTGAACCCTTGTCACCGAGCGCGCCGGGAATGGCTGATCCCCCAGCGCTGCGCCTTAGCAATTCGACTTAAGGATCATGACGGACTCACCTCCGCGCTGGCTTACGTCATACCGGCATCGTCGGGATTGAGCGATCGATAGCCGGCCGGAACCGGGAACAGCGAAAGCCGTTCCCGGTTCTTGTTTGGGGCCTGAAACGCGCCTGGTTCAGTCAATCCCGCCCGTTAGTCGCAAGGCAATGGCTGCCTGCCTCGAAACCGGGGCACCGAAAGCTAACGGCACGATTTCGACGCTTTCGAATGGCAAGCATCACTGCCCCCGGCACATTGATGGCTGCAGGGTCCTGTTTCATGCAGCGCCCCGGACCCGCCTTTCCTGCGATCAGTGGATTGGAACGCAGCGTCAATTGGCGACTGGCACCGTGCTGAATTCATCATGATCGACAGCGGGGCGATCGAGCAATGCCGCTGTCCGGCCGGGCGATTGCCTAGTCCGTCCCCCATTGTTCATCGCCGAAACGATACCGGGATCGATGAATGGCTTTGTCGCGTCCCATCAGCTGGGCGAATCGCGCAACCGGATCATCCGGGGCCTGGCAAGCGTCGGCGCAGGCTTACGGGATTCTCCTTATGGCAGATCGCCAGTGGTTGTGGCGACAATAGACGTGATCGAGTATGGGTAATCGATAGTCGAGAACATATGATGATGCCATCTCAATTCATCAGTAAAAATCTTCATGCCAACGGATCTACTGAAAAGTATGACGTGTTGGATGGGCATGAAAAATTTCGCGATCCCATCGATGGCGACTTCATAAGTAAAATTGATTCATGCCAGATGAATAAAATTATTCATGCGTTTCCTGATGCCATGATCGTCATGGATTCCCGCGGGATGGTTCTTTTCTTTAATGCGGCGGCTGAGCAAATTTTCGGGTTTGGCAAGCATGAGGTGCTGAACCAAAGCATTGGAAAGCTGATGTCGTTGCCAGCTGGCACCCGGCAGGACATTGATATCGTCTCATATTTTGGATCGGAAGACGTGACGGGCGGCCAGCGCTTTCGTCATGCCGTTGGCGTGCGCCGCGACGGCACGTCTTTTCCATACGAGATGATCGTCGATCGGATCCGCGTGCAGGGCAAGCAGGTTTTTGTCGCCTTCATCCGCGATCTCGAGGAACAGGAGCAATCGGCCAGGCAGTTGCGGTCGCTGTACGATGACCTGCTGCACCTATCGCGGGTTGGTGCGATGGGGGTCATGGCGGCGGCGCTCGCCCATGAGCTCAACCAACCGCTTGCCGCAATCACCAGCTTCGTACAGACCGCCGCGGCCTTGCTGCGATCCGGCGGTACGATCGAATCGACTTGTGGTGCCCTTGATGCCGCAGCGACCGAGGCGTTGAGATCGGCCAACATCGTTCGCCGGCTGCGCGCGTTCGTCATGCGCGACGACTTGCAGCGTAGCTTTGAACATCTCTCGCGGCTCATCGAAGATGCCATGACCCTCGCTATGGCAGGCGCCGCAGAAATGCACGTCCGATCCGAAGTCGATCTGGATGGTTTCGATCCCCTCGTCTGTGTCGATCGGATTCAGATGCAGCAGGTGCTGGTCAACCTCATCCGCAATGCGATCGACGCGATGCGGGGTGGCGGTGGCACCATCTTTGTCCGCGCCCGTCCGGCTGGAAGATTTGCCGAGATAATCGTGGCGGATACCGGTCCGGGGCTTGGTGCCGGACAATGTTCCCAGCTCTTTGATGCCTTCGTCACGGGTAAGCAGGACGGTCTCGGAATCGGTCTGGCGATTTGCAAGATGATCGTGGAGGCGCATGGCGGCAAAATCTCGGCGCGCAATCAGGTCGGCGGAGGTGCTGCGTTCTGCTTCACATTGCCACTGACCGAAGGCGTTTCCTGATGAACGAGGCAGCGCCCAGCCTGACCGTGCATATCGTCGATGATGATGGTGTGTTCAGACGTGCCCTCAGTTTCATGCTGCGCGCCGCAAGCTATCAGCCCCAATGTTGGCCAAGCGGCTCGCATTTTCTTCAACAGCAGCGACCCCCGGGCACTGGCTGCATGTTGCTGGACCTGCAGATGCCCGGAAAAGACGGCCTTGAGACATTATGGGAGATGAGGGAGCGAGGATTTGTTGTGCCTGTCATCGTGCTGACAGGACATGGCGATACCGCCGCAGCCGTAAACGCGATGAAAGCTGGGGCCGTAGACCTGATCGAAAAGCCTTTTGATCGCGGGGTGCTTCTGGAAATGGTCAAGGCAGTATTCGATCACGTGCTGCAGGCGGAGCGCTGGATCGCGCGCGAGGACTTGGCAAGGCAAAAAATTGCTGCGCTCACTCCGCGCGAAATCGACGTCCTGGAGGGGCTTGTTCGTGGCTTTCCAAACAAGACAATCGCCTATGATCTGGGGATTAGTCCGCGAACGGTTGAGGTTCACCGTTCGCATGTCATGCATAAGCTCGGTGCCAAATCCTTTCCCGACGCGCTCCGGATTGCATTCGCTGCCGGACTGGGAGAGCCTTTCATGGTTCCGTCCGGTTCGCCTTGCTCTGGGCTGACGCCGCCCGATTTCGACCTACATCAGCACGGCGGCGCTGGCGGCAATGCCTATCAGCCGGTTTGTTCATTGAACGCACGCAACACGCTGCGCGACGGCGATATCCGAAACCAATTCGGCAATAGCCGATAGCGCCGCGCGCACCACTTTGAAATCATGGATCAACGATCTGCGCTCCATTCCATCCGTTTCGGCGCTACATCAAACACCAACCGTGACGATGTGCGCATTGGCAGGGTTCAAGGAAAGCGGCGATGAGGCATGAACCCATGGACCAGGGCTATGCAATATTGACCACCGATCAGATGGCGCAGACTGATCGTCTGGCTGTCGCAGCGGGCATTTCCGAACAGCAGCTGATGGAAAATGCAGGCGCGGCAGTTGCAGCCTGCATCATGGACCGCTGGTCGCGTCGTCCGGTTGCGGTCCTGTGTGGGCCCGGCAAAAATGGGGGTGACGGTTTCGTCGTCGCCCGCAAACTGCGGGACGCAGGCTGGCCGGTTCGCCTCGCCCTGTTCGGTGAACCGGTGAAGCTGGTGGGCGTTGCCAAGGTCAACGCCGACCGCTGGGCGTCCCCGATCGAGCCGTTCGGCCTGCACGTGCTTGATCAGGCCGAACTCATTGTCGACGCCGTGTTTGGCGCGGGCCTTGATCGAGCGTTGCCGCGCCTTGTGATCGAAGTGCTTATGGCGGCCTCGTCCCGGGCGATCCCCATCGTGGCTGTCGATTTTCCAACCGGCGTCATGAGCGATACCGGCGTCGCGGCCGGTGCTGTTGCCGCTTCGCTTACCGTCTCATTCGTTCGAAAGAAGCCGGGACATCTCTTGCTTCCGGGCCACACGCTTTGCGGGGAGCTTGTCATCGCCGATATCGGCATAGCTTCCGGCATCATCGATGCCGTCAATCCCCGGATCTTCGAAAACAGTCCAGACTTATGGATCGATCAGCTTCCGCGTCTGCACGAAACCACCCATAAATACGACAGGGGACACGCGGTTGTTTGGGGCGGCTTCCCGGCCACCGGCGCTGCTCGCCTGGCTGCGGCAGCGGCGGCGCGAGCGGGGGCAGGACTGGTGACGGTTGTTGTCGGGCCCGAAGCCTTCCCAATCTACGCCACCGCACTGACCAGCATCATGGTTCATCCGGTCGCAGATGCCGATGCACTTGAACGGTTCCTCAGCGACCAGCGCATCGGGGCAATGCTGATTGGTCCGGGGGCCGGCGTGACAGCGGCAACGCGCGGCGCTGTCCTGGCCATGTTGGCGACGGGTCGTCCAACCGTCCTCGATGCCGACGCCCTTACGGTATTCAGCGGGAAACTCGATTCACTCCGTGCAGCAATAACCAGTCCCTGCGTGCTGACGCCGCATGACGGGGAGTTCGCCAGGTTATTCAACATTGCTGGCGATCGACTGGAACGCGCGCGTGCCAGCGCTGCCCAGAGCCGCGCAACCGTTGTGCTGAAGGGCAGCGACAGCGTCATTGCCGCGCCTGACGGGCACGCGATCATCAATACCAACGCACCCCCGACGTTGGCGACGGCGGGATCCGGCGATGTCCTGGCTGGCATCGTGCTTGGCCTGCTCGCCCAAGGCATGTCATCCTTTCACGCTGCGGCTGCCGCGACCTGGATACATGGGGCTGCGGCGACGCAATTCGGCCCTGGCCTGATTGCAGAGGATCTGCCTGAAATCATGCCGGCGGTGATTGGACGGCTCGAGGCGATGAAGTCGCCCTTGCTGCGCCGGACCCGCTGAACGCAGTCGCACTCAATCCGGCATCCATGGCAAGTCGGCATCGAACCGGCATCCGGCATAGCGGCATCCCGTCGGGCCGTGGGTCTGCGCCCCCGGTTACGACTCCTTTGCCTTGGCATGTTTTGCCACCTGAAGCGTGCCAAGCACGGCTGTGCCTGCGCCTAGCGCCACCAGCCCATCGGTCCAGCCGAGCGCGGTCATTCCCAGCAGCTGACCCGCAGCGGGAAGGAATTCGGCGATGAGGAGGACCGCCGCTGCCAATGCCGCAATCACCGCTAAAGCCATGTTGGGGCGACCGAAACCAGCCAGCAGGGTCGCCGAGAAGGAGCGATTGACCAAGACGAGACTGAGGATCGCGCCCACAAGTGCGAAGAACACCGTTCCGCGCAGCTCTGTCTCGGGCGCACCGCCCGTCAGCATCCACATCAACACCGCCGCAACGCTGGCAAGGGCAACCAATCCCTGCGCGATGGACCAGCCCAGCAAGGCGCGCGACAGAAGCAGGGTGCCCGCAGGCCTCGGGGGGCGACGCATCACGTCCGCCTCGTCGGTCTCGGCTTCGAAGACGAGCGAGCAGACCGGGTCGATGATCATTTGCAGCAGCGCGATATGCACGGGTCCCAGAAGGATCGGCAGACCAAAGAGCAGGGGCATCAGTGCCAGCCCCGCTATCGGGATATGCACTGCGACGATGAACCCCATTGCCTTGCGCAGATTGTCGTAGATCCGCCGCCCCATGCGGATCGCAGTAGCGATCGAACCGAAATCGTCGTCGAGAAGCACGATTGCCGCCGCTTCGCGCGCAACATCGGTACCGCGCTTCCCCATCGCGATCCCGATATCAGCCGCCTTGAGCGCCGGCGCGTCATTGACGCCGTCACCTGTCATTCCGACAACCTCGCCTGCGGACTGGAAGGCTTTGACGATCCGAAGCTTTTGCTCTGGCATGATCCGCGCGAACACGCCCACGCGCCGAACACGCTGCGCCAACTCGGCATCGTCCATCGCAGCGAGCATCGTGCCAGTGATCACTTCGCCTTCGTCGATTCCGGCGGCCCGAGCAATTGCCCGCGCCGTTTCGGGATAGTCTCCAGTGATCATCACCACCCGGATGCCGGCACTGCGGCACTGTTTAACGGCCCCAGGCACCGAAGCGCGCAGGGGATCACGAAGCCCGATCAGGCCGTGGAAAACAAACTTGAACCCGCGCTGGGTCGCGGGAAAATCACTTCCGCGCCAGCGCGCCTCGGCGATCCCGAGCACGCGCAATCCCTCGCGGGCCATCGCGTCGACTGCGACATGCATCGATGCACGCGCATCCCCGTCCAATCGACAGAGCTCGGCGATGGCTTCAGGCGCGCCCTTCGAGGCGATAAGATGGTCCTCGACCGCGCTTCCCGTCTGCCAAACATGGGATATGGCCAAGAGGCCCGGATCGAGCGGATATCGGTGTCTCAAATCCCAATCGGCTCTGGCGGACTTGCGATTTCGTGTGCTGCGCTGCGTTCGGTCAAGGTCGTGAAATGCGATCTCCATCGGATCAACCGCCTGTGGAGCGCTTGCGAGCAGCGCCAACTCAGCGATCGGCACAAAGGCGTGCGGGAGCGGGGTTCCGTCGGGAGAAAAGACGCTCCCGTCAGAGAGGCGCAGCTCTGCAACGGTCATGCGGTTCTCCGTGATCGTGCCGGTCTTGTCCGTGCACAGCACGGTTGCAGAACCCAGTGTCTCGATTGCCGCCCCGCGCCTTGCGAGCACGCGCTCGCGGGACATCCGCACAGCCCCCATCCCCAGGAAAATGGCGAGCACCACCGGAATTTCCTCGGGCATCATCGACATGCCAAGGGCAATGCCGGCAAGCGCCGCCTCGAGCCAGGTTCCGCGGAGCAGGCCGAACAGCAGCACGGCGAACCCGCTGATCAGCACTGCGCCGATTGCGAACAGTGCAACCAGCCGGCGTGTCTCATGATAGAGCCGCGGCGCCTGGACCTCCATCAGCACCAGCGACTGACCAATGCGCCCGATTTCGCTTTGCGCTCCCGTCGCCGCGATCCGGCACAGCCCACTGCCGCGCACGACGAGCGTGCCGGAGAAGGCATAGGCAAGACCATTCCCACCCGGTCTTGGCCTGGTCTCGGCCACACCTTCCGTTGTCCTTGCCTTTGAAACCGGGGCCGACTCTCCGGTCAGCAGCGACTCGTCCATCGCCAGTGTATGATTCTCTACGATCCAGCCGTCAGCGGGCACCCGGTCGCCCTCGCCAAGCAGAACCAAGTCCCCTCGCACAACCTCGCGGCCCGGAATGTGCCGATGCAGACCATCGCGCAGCACCAGTGCCCGCGGACTGGCCAGGTCGCTTAGCGCCTCAAGCGAGCGCTCGCTGCGCGTTTCCTGCAACGCTGTCACGCCTATCGAGAAGCCGGCAAAGGCGAGCAGCATCAGGGCTTCACCCAGATCGCCGAGCGCCAGATAGATGATGCCGCCGGCCACGAGCAACAACAGCATCGGCTCACGCATCACCCCGAGCACAACGGCAATCGTCGATCGGCGTTGGCGGCGCGCAAGCTCGTTATAGCCTTCCTCCGTCAGCCGCCGTCGTGCCTCTGCTTCTTCCAATCCGACCTGCTTCGGACGCTTTGCATCAGTGCCTTGCGAGACGGCGACCCGATCGATCGCATCCGGCTCAGTCGGCATCGATCTCTGCGTCCCGGACAACGAATACCGAGCATTTGGCGTGACGAAGGACGCGCAGTGCGTTGGCGCCAAGCAAATAGTCGCGCATCACCGGACGATGCGAGGAAAGAACAATGAGATCCGCCTCGAATCGCTCGGCAATCGAAAGGATCGTCGCATGAATAGCGCCGCAATCCACATGGTAGTCGATATTGCCGGCGCCTTCGATGGTTGCCGCAAGCGATCCAAGTCTTGCGCGCGCTGTTTCGATCATCTCGCGATAGCCGATCGCTGACCATTGCGCTTTGACCATGGCCACATGCTCAGGCACGACGCTCGCGAGCGAGAGTTTCGCATCAAAGCATCGACTGAGTGCAACAGCCGTCGGTAGCGCCTTTTTCCAGGAGCGTGGCTGATCGAGATCGACTGGCAAGAGGATGCTGCAGTACATTGCCTGACTCCATCGACGCGGAACCGATACGCGGCTGCATCGCATCCACTCGGAAAATAGGCCTGCGCCGCAGATGTGGCGCTTGGTGATGTTACCTAGTGCGGCAATGGACCAAGGGTGAGAGGAAAGGTCATGCGCAGCGTCACCACTCACCCCGAGCGACACAGTGTAAAGCGGATCGGCTGGCTTCGTGCCGCCGTGCTTGGCGCGAACGACGGTATCGTCTCGACGGGAAGCCTGATCGTCGGCGTCGCTGCATCGGAAAGCGGCAGCGCGAATATCCTGCTCGCCGGGACTGCAGCACTGGTTGCCGGCGCGATGTCCATGGCGGCCGGCGAATATGTCTCGGTCAGCTCGCAGGCGGACAGCGAGCATGCCAATCTGGCGAAGGAACGTCGCGAGATTGGCAAGGAGCCTGCGATCGAACATGAAGAACTTGTCCAGATCTATATTGCGCGCGGGCTTCAGCCGATGGTTGCTGAAGCGGTGGCAACACAGCTTATGGCAAAGGATGCGTTAGCGGCTCATGCTCGCGACGAGCTGGGGCTCTCCGAATTCACGACTGCAAGGCCACTTCAGGCGTCGCTGACATCCGCAGCAACCTTTAGCGCGGGCGCTGCAGCGCCATTGCTTGTGGCCGTATTTTCGCCGGCACCACTGCTGATCTGGCTAGTCAGCATGGTGTCACTCCTTTGCCTTGCCGTGCTCGGCGCGCTTGGTGCGATTGCCGGTGACGCCTCTCCGGCACGTTCAGTGGCACGCGTCACGTTCTGGGGCGCGCTGGCGATGGTCGTGACGGCGGGCATTGGCGGACTGATGGGCACGTCAGTCTGATCGACAAAAGGACGTAAACTGCGCCACGCTGGGGTGGTCCCGCCTTCTTGGACGGTTTGGCGGCCAAGTTAAGCTCATCCCGGTTGTCGTTCATGTCGCCTGTTTGTTCATCAGATCATCGGGGGCCTGCCCCCCATGATCGGATTGCCCGATCTGCCGATAGGCCTCGAGCAGGGCGCTCCCGGCGAGGCCCGGGTGCGGGCGCTGGGTGTTGTACTTGGTGATCCGCCGGCCCCGGCCGTCCACGGAGATGCAGACCTCGGCCTCACGCAGCACCGGGGTGAAGGCCTGCGACGTGAACTGGCCGCCCTGGTCGGTAGTGAAGATCTCGGGCTTGCCGTAGCGGGCCAAAGTCTCTTTCAGTGCCGCGACGCAGAAGCCGGCGTCGATCGTGTTCGACAGCCGCCAGGCCAGGACCTTGCGCGTTGCCCAGTCCATGATCGCGACCAGATAGAGGAAGCCCCGGCGCATCGGAATGTGGGTCACATCGGCGCACCACACGTGATTGGGCCGGTCGATCACCCGCTTGCGCAGCAGGTACGGATAGACCCGGTGCTGCGGATGGGGACCATCAAAAACAGGCGATTAGCATCGGCGATCTTATGGGGTTTCGGGCGCGGTTTAGCGCGGCGCCCCTTTGCATCGGTCAGCATCGATCGGTCTCCAGAAATACCTCGTTTTTCGACCGCGCGTACCACGTTTTCGCCCCTCCAATTCGTCGGATGGGCATGGACGGGCACGGACGGCCGAGGCCGAGCGGGTCTGTCAGGCGAAGGTCATCAGGGAGAAAAAGTCGATCCCACCGGCCCTGTGCGGACCCTTGTGGCATGGCCGGTGGCGGAGCGGGAGGGATTCGAACCAATTTGATAAGCGGCTGAGATTTCTTGATTCTTATCGATCCAAGTTTTCCGCATACCTCGGAATATACCACAGTAAGGCCCAAAAACTTTTTCGTCCTGAACCAACGCTTTGCAGGCTTAGTTCGGTTCCCACCATAATAATCGAACCCACGATGCATTTGCAAGACTTCAGGGTTTCACTAGATGGACGCCTCGAAAAACCTCTGACGGTTACTCGGCGTCGTCATTCACTTGCCTTTGCGATGATGGGAGGCGGTCATGGGGCGGCAGGCTGGTTTTTGGGATTAGGAGGAACATCTGGCGCGTCTGATCAAAGGCGGCGATCCGCTGGTGACATTGGCCGAGCTGGTCGATTTCGAGCCGTTCCGCTACCGTCTGGATAAGGTGTTGAAGCGCTCGGATGGGGCGAGGGGCGGCAGGCCGCCCTATGATCCCGTTATGATGTTTAAGGCGCTGTTCCTCCAGGCGCTGTACAATCTGTCCGACGATCAGGCGGAGTTCCAGATCGGGGACTGGCTGTCGTTCCTGCAATTTCTGGGCCTAACGCCAAATGCACCGAGCCCTGATGCCAGGACGATCTGGCTGTTCCGCGAGCACCTGGTGCAAGCCCGGGCGATCGAGAAGCTGTTCGCGCTGTTCGATGCGCGACTGAAGGCCAGCGGCTATCTGCCGAAGGGCGGTCAGATAATCGATGCGACGGTGATCGCTGCACCGCCAGCACCTTAGCCAGACCGTGCGCGAGAAGTTCGCCTGCCGGGACGGCGAGAAGATCTCGCAGCCCCCAGCGCCGTTCCATGTCATGCCGCGCGGATGGGCAGGTCCAAGCTTCCTCGCCATGCTGCTGTTCGAGAAGTACGGGCAACACCAGCCCCTCAACCGTCAGGCTGATCGCTTCGCCCGTGAAGGCGTGACGCTCAGCACCTCGACGCTCGCCGATCAGGTCGGTACTGCGGCTCATGCGCTCACCCCACTCTATCGGCTGATCGAGGCGCATGTACTCGCCGCTGAGCGGTTCCACAGAGACGACATCACTGTGCCGGTGATGGCCAGGGGCAAGACCGATACCGGTCGACTGTGGGTGTATGTGCGCGACGACAAGCCGTTCGCCGGCGCGGACCCGCCCGCCGCGCTGTTCCATTACTCGCGCGATCGGCGCGGCCAGCATCCGCAGGCGCATCTCGCCTCCTGGTCGGGGATCCTACAGGCCGACGCCTATGGCGGCTATGGTGAGTTGTATCGCAACGGCCGTGCGCCTGGACCGATCCTCGAGGCTGGCTGCTACGCGCATGCGCGGCGCAAGTTCTTCGAGCTCGCCAACGTCGAGGGCGCCGCGCGCAAGAAGAGCCGCGGCGAGCGCGCCAGCATGATCTATCCGATCGCGCTCGATGCCGTGCAGCGGCTCGATGCGCTGTTCGACATCGAGCGGGGCATCAATGGCAAGGTTCCGGCCGACCGGCTCGCCGTTCGCCAACAACTCAGCGCGCCGCTGATGACCGAGCTCCACACCTGGCTCACCGATCAGGTTGGTAAGCTGTCGCGCAGCCATGATATGGCAAAGGCCCGCCTCTACATGCTCAAGCGCTGGGACGCGTTCACCCGGTTCCTCGACGACGGACGCATCTGCATGACTAACAAAGCGGCCGAACGCGCGCTACGCTGCGTGCCCTTGGGCCGGAAGGCCTGGCTGTTTTGTGGCTCTGATCGCGGCGGCGAGCGCGCCGCGGTCATCTACACGCTGATCCAGACCGCCAGGCTGAACGATGTCGATTCGTAGGCATGGCTCGCCGACGTCCTTGCGCTCATCGCCGATCAATCGATCAGCTGCCTCGGCGAACTCCTGCCCTGGAACTGGATCCCGCAGCGCGAGGCCCTCGCAGCCTGATTACGTTTCTCATGCGGCCCGCACCGGATGGATACTGCGGTGCTGCCCGAACAGGCCGAACACATGGATGCACCCGACCGGTGCTGATCGCTGCAAAAATGCTCTTCCACTCCAGGGGTCGTCCACACATGCTTCATCGCTCCATAGCGAGGAGGCGTGATGAATGCGGATTTTGCTGATTTTCAGTCGAACAGTGGTCGCGGATCGAACCACTTTTGCCGCCAGATACTCTGGCGATGCCGTGGATAGATGATGCTCTCCCCCGTCAAAACTGGACCGTTTTTGACGTAATGTGGTAGACAGCTACTGCACAGCTCTCCTGCTCACGGCCGCCCACCACATTACGTCGCAGCCATAATCGACCAGCACTTGTTCATGGGTTCCCGGCCCGATCTGATCGACTTTCCATCTCTTTTGATCGTGCAATAACATAAGCCGGATCGAGTGAGTATAAATCCTTAACCTTGAATACTTCAATCATTATTTCATTATCGCGATTTCTAATCACTCTGCCGCTAATATTGCCTTCGAAGAATACAGCGCCCGCTTCGTCAGAAACTATTTTATTTTGCGCCATCATTTCCAATGACATATTATTGTCATTTAGGCGCATTTCAACTCCCTCGGACGTACACCCTGTAGGAAATATTAACGTAGATTCTCTATTTCGTCCTTCAATTATAACTGCTCCTTCTACATTCAAACTAGTAGAAATGTCCGATTTATTCCAACATGAGCCCAGACGATATACCTGCTCCTTACAAGCAGGTAATATCAGAAGTACCGCAATTATCGGTATGCATTGGGGTAGAGTCTCCGCGAGGTGTCTCGGCATGCATGCAATCTTCCAGTGATATCGCACGATCGAATTGCTCCACTCTGTATCTGACGGTCATTCCAACGGTTTCTACCAAAAGCAGCTCCGATGATAGAATCCATCTGATAGCCCCTCGTTTCTACATTAATTCTATCATCAATACTTTTTGGATAAATGTCGAGGATGTGCCGCCCCTCGTGGGCCAACGTAATTACCCCTTCGACGAAGGCCTGCCTCATTCCAATAGTTTTGTCGATATGGCTCAAAGCAACCGTGTTTAGCGTCAAAGTTCTATTTACACTGTCTGCTTGACCCAATATGAAATTGCCAACTTTATCTTTCCCAAGATTATCGAAGTCGATCGTAAGTCCGTTACCATCGCCTTCGGTGCCGATTGTCTCTGCCACGCTTTTAGCTTCGGCTTGCTCAGCCCTCGAAAGACGATTTGAGTTTGCGGCAGCATTCAGACCACGCACCAGAGCGGCCGCAGTACGACATTCAGCCTTTGTACCCGAACACTCGTATAAACCGTCTGGATCCACCCCATTCATCGGATCGTTCCCGACGTAAGCGTAGAGGTTGATCTGGTCGTCGTATCCGATGGGATCGGTTTGGAGGAACCTGCCGAGGGTTGGGGAGTAGATGCGGGCCTTGTAGTGGTACATGCCGAGTTCCGGGATCCAGGCCTGGCCGGTATATTGGAACCGGCCGGTATTGCCGGCGCCGGGGATGCCGTACTCGTCATAGGTGTTGATGTTGGTGCGGTTGCCGTCCCGGTCTGCGATCGCGATGATCGAGCCCTGGTGGTCGGCGAACAGATAGCGCTGATAGTCCGTACTGCTGCCGTCATATTCCACCATGGGATCATCGACCCCGGCGGCGGTGCCATGGACGTAGCGCTTCAGCATGTTGCCGCCGGCGCCATATTCTGCGACCAGTGCGTCGCCGTCATAGAGGAACTGGGTAACCCCGGTCGAAGGCCCATAGGTCTGCCACAGCCGTCCCAGCGGATCCCAGGTCATGGTCACCCCGGTGGTCGTGCTCACCAGCCGGTTCTCGATGTCGTAGCCGAACCCGGTGGTACCGTCCGAGGTCAGGTTGCCATTGGGATCATAGGCGAACGAGGCAGGGCCAGCGCTGGTATATTGGTTGAGCCCGTTGACCGCATAATCGCGGTCCACATTCACATGGCCGGTAAACGCATATTGGTCATTGTCCCGCGTCCGGCTGGTGACCTGGCTTGCAGGGTTGTAGCCGAACGAGGTCGTGACATTGCCGCCGCTGGTGAAGCTGTGGCCATAGGACGCCATGCGCGAGACGCCATCATAGCCATAATTCGTTCCGAACGTCCAGTTAAAGGCCGACTGGTTCAGCCGGTACAACACGCTGACCCGACCCGCTGTGTCGTACTGGGGATGGAAGATCGGCGTTGTTCCGTTCCGATCGGCCCAGTAAAGCCGATCCGATCCATCATAATGATAGTTCAAGAACTGCCCATCCGGATGAGTCACGCGTATCCGGTTACCGTTGGCGTCATGGCTGTAGGTCAGTGTTCGGCTGGTGCCACCCATGGCGGTGGTGCTGGTGGTGGGGCGGCCGAACCCGTCCCAGCCGCTGAGCACCGCATCGCCGCCCGATGGGCCGTCGAACCGCGCCGCCGTCTGCAACCCGCGCAGGTCATAGCTGTAATAAACCGCCCGCGCCCCGCCATTGGGATAGGTCTTGGCCGTCACCCGGTTGAGCGCATCATAGGTATAGGCGATCGTCCGGCTATCCCGCTTCCTTAGAGAAGTCCGGTTGCCGTTGGCATCATAGCCATATTCTTCATAGTCGGCCGCATTGACCTGGCCGGGCGTCGTTTGCGACGGGAACGTCCATCGCTTCAGCCGGTCATGGCCGTCATAGCTGTACTCGGCACGGTTGCCGTTCGCATCGGTGACGCTCGCTTGTTTGCCATTGGGGGTATAGGTGTAGGTGACCTCATCCGCCTCGACCGCCGTGCCGAGTGCCTTGGTGACCTTAATCAGCTCGCCTGCGGCATTATACTGGTTGCGTGTGATCCGGTCGGGGCCCTGCGTCCCCTCCGCCCCCAGCGTGCAGGCACTGGCCGGCAGACTGGTATAGGCCGCCGGGTTCATCCGCACCGCCGTGCATTCCAGGCGCCCCACTGCATCATAGCTGTACTGGGTGAGCTGGTAGCGGACGCCGCCTGACCAAAGGATCTCGACCGTCTTGCGGTTCATCCCGTCATAAGCGATCTCGGCCGTCTGATGGATGTCGAACCCGCTCCAGTTGACAGGCAGCGTATCGGTCTCCTGCCAGCTTGCCAGAGAGCCCATTTCCACCTTCACCAGCCGACCCGCCGGGTCATAGGTATTGCGGGTGGCAGGATGAACGTCTGGCGCTAGATCCGGCTTGGGACTGATCACCCCAGTCACCCGGCCCATCGCGTCATAGCGATAGCCAGTCGTGAACGGCGACGCTGCGCTTTGGGCATGGGCCGGATCAATGCCCGATATGCCCGGGCCAACTCCGACCAGCAACCCAAGCATCACCAATCCGCGCATCGCTGCCGCCCTCAGTTGCATTGTGCCAACCCCGCCTTCGGTGCCGTCTCCCAGATCTTGCGACCCATCGCATCATACCCGTAACACGTGCGCAGGGTGCGAATGACGCCATCGGTGTCTTGAGCGGTAACGGCCGTGCCACGCAGCCAGAGGTTATTGGGTCCACTGTCCGGGCCATACTCATATTGCGTCAGAACAAGGTCATTCACCCCGCCCGCACACGCGCCGCTCGACAAATCCAGCGCCGTCGTCCGGCACGTCCGCATCTCCGACAATAGCCAGATCGGCGAAGCTGCCGGGCTAAACCCTCCACTGCCGTTCTTCAGCCACGCATAGCGCTGAACATATCCGTACTTCTTGGCAGGAGACACACCATCAACAGCCGGCAAAACCTCCGTCAACACCCCACCATGGACAGAACTGTACGTGTAGCTCGTCACACGACCAAGCGGATCAATGATCGATGTAGGCTTGTTTTGGCAAACCCGCGCTGCGCAATCGTAGGCTTGAGTGATAACAATGTCAGATTCGCCTGCTGCAGATAGCCTGCTTTCATATAATCTTCTCTGACCGTCCCACAGCAATGACTTTATTGATCCATTAGGATATCTTATCGTTTTTGTGGGTACAATAAAGCATCTTCCACCAATTGGAGCCTGTTGACAATAATCGCTTATGGTAGCTCTACCTAGCTGATCAATAACTTGTTCGGGCCCAGGTGTAACAATAAGGGTCTGATCGTCAATTGGCTGAAGCTTACGATATGCACCGTATTTCAGTTCAACCTTTTTTCCATTCGAATCAGTATAATAACCTCCCACAATACTCGGAACACCTCCTCCGGCCTGGTCTATGTAATTGTATCCATATGAATATGACTCACCAGTAACAAACTGCTGAGATTCAATACGAAATTGCCAGTAATTATTGAGCGAGCTAAACGAGTTGATAACGTAAGGAACCGCCTCATCCGGACGCTGAATTGAAAATGTTCCAAAGTTATTATTTGATATAGTTTTATAATAGTTTGTTATTTTTCCATCAATACTTGTTACAGATGATAGGAAGGATCCCACGTATGAGTAAGTGGTGGATGGCCCCGTTGCTGGACATACGCTTGATGTCATTAAAACTTTTGTGAGATTAATCACGCAAGATTTGACTATAGCATTGTACCCGCTTGATACAGCAGAATATTCAAGAATTAAAGCGTAACCTCTGCTGCTCACCACACTTCTTAACCGAGTGGTTTCATTTCCTGTTGGATTTGTAGTATCGTAATTAAAATCTAATATCGTCCCATCTGGTTGGGTAATTTTTGATACAACGCACATCTGTTATATGTCGGATTTAGGCAGTCACTACCTTGCAATATATTTCGGAGCGGCCGAAACTGAACGATGGTTCCATCACTACCGGTAAATATATAGGTTTTGGGTTGACTTGTTTCTGCAGCAACGAGCCTGCTGTAAACAGTTGGAGTTGTAGAAACTTCCTTAAAATTGATATTCGTCGCTGGAGATCGAAATGTTGTACTCAATCCAGAGTACTGTACGGTCATCTGGTAATCGTATCCTGATGGATTTGCTGCAGTTGAAACTGGAATACGTTGCTCTATTATACGAATGTCCCAGTTATGGCTGAATAGTTCGCCAAATCCCTGTTTAGATGTTTGAACTTGATCATAGGACCCCGTGCTAAACTCACGGACAAGCGAAAGCTTCGCGTCGCCTGCACCAATTTCAAGATCGACCTCGCTGTACTGATATTGGCCTGAACGCAGGTCGACCCCTCCCGGACTGACCGCGTGGTGCTCAGGAGGGATCGGGGCAGGAGCATTGTATTCGCCAGGACACCCAGACGGACAATCTCCGCCCCCAGGAGCGGCTTGCGGGGAAGCCTCGATGCGCTCGGGCACCATGTCTCTGTTCTGCGCATGGCTTGGCGACCAGCCAAACAAGGACACCAGGCACGATAGCAATCCAATTGTTCGAAACATGCCGCACCGTCACAAAAAATGGAAAATCACATGATAAGATGGTCAATACAGACGCTACCGCAGGTCGAGCCCTATTGGGCGTTTGCAACGATGACCTTTTTGCGATTATCCGCCTTGTCGTAGCTATATTGTTTATCTGCATTCGCAGCAGGCCCGCCAGAATGAACCACTCTGACCAGACGCCCTTTTGCATCATAGGTATATGTGACAGTCTCGGCAGCAAATGCTACAGAAGAAGCTCCGACCAAACCAATGACCATGAGGTGATATACACGCATACGACACGCCCCCCAAGTTCTTCTAGGCGACGAAGAAAACATTATTCACCATCGATGGCAACAGCAATTTTCCGATTTATTGATCGCTATCAGAAAAGGCGTTCACATAAGCAAAATAGAAAATTAACGTCGTCAACGCAGGTCATTCAAACCTGCAAAGGGATCAGCGGCTATACCGAAGTCGAATAAGGCGTCGAAAATCGAGCCCTTTTGCATTTTTTTCGATCTGTCCCGAGCGAAAATCTGAACCGCGCCGGATTTGTCGGAGGCTCCAACTACTGAAAAGGTGGAGCCTGTATGAGGAAGATGACGAACAAGCATGCGCCAGAGGTCCGCGAGCGTGCGGTACGGATGGTGCTGGATCCCGAGCGCGATTATCCGTCGCGCTGGGCGGCGGTGATGTCGATTACGGAGAAGATCGGCTGCGTTCCGCAGACGCTGCATGAGTGGGTAAAGACTGTCGAGGTCGATAACGGCAAGCGGTCCGTCATTTCCACCGAAGTCGCCGACAAGGTGAAGGCGCTGGAGGGCGAGATTCGCCAGTCGTGGCAGGTCAACGAGATTCTGCGCAAGGCCTCTGCGTATTTTGCTCAGGCGGAGCGAGCCAGAGCACCTTGGCGCCCGTTCAAGCGATGATCGCGTTCATCGACGATCAGCATGCCGGTCAGCGTGAAAGCTAGCCCCCTTCGGTCAGCGAGGCGATGTATCCTTCATGATCGCAGTATTGCCCGGCAAGCGTGACGCCGGCCTTCAGCATATCGTCCTCGGCAACCGCCCGCAGCATTTCCGAACTGCCCTGGCAGATGCCGAGCCCGATCAGGCGCTCGGGATTGACGCCGGGCTGGCAGCCACAACCTCACTAATGAAGGTACTTGACCTGCCACGGGTAATTTACTCCAGTTGCGATTAGAGTCCGGCCCAGACGAGGACGGACGAGATGAAGCGCAAGAGGTTTACGGAAGAGCAGATCATCGGTGTGCTGAAGGAGGCAGAGGCCGGCGTGAAGGCCGGCGATCTGGCGCGTCGACACGGCATATCCGAGGCGACGATCTACAACTGGAAGGCCAAGTACGGCGGCATGGAAGTGTCCGAGGCGAAGCGGCTGCGCTCGCTTGAGGACGAGAACGCGAAGCTGAAGCGCCTTCTGGCGGATGCCATGCTGGACAATGCGGCGTTGAAGGACCTTCTCACAAAAAAATGGTGACGCCCGTCGCACAGCGGGAAGCGGTTGCTAATCTCCGGGATCATCACGGGATGAGCGAGCGGCGGGCGTGTCGCGTCATCGATGCCGATCGCAAGAGCGTTCGCTACCAGTCCCGGCGGCCGCCGGAGACGGAGTTGCGCGCGCGTTTGCGCGAGCTGGCCAATGAACGGCGCCGGTTCGGCTACCGCCAGCTGCACATCCTGTTGCGGCGGGAAGGAGAGCCATCGGGGATCAACCGTGTCTACCGGCTCTATCGGGAGGAAGGTCTTGGCGTTCGTAAGCGGCGGACCCGGCGCAGGGCGGTTGGCACACGGGCTCCGATCCTCGTGGCGGCTCGGCCCAATGCCCGCTGGAGCCTGGACTTCGTCCACGACCAGTTCGCCTGTGGCAGGCGGTTCCGGGTGCTCAACATCGTCGATGACGTGACCAGGGAATGCCTAGCCGCGATCCCCGATACGTCGATCTCCGGCCGTCGCGTAGCGCGCGAACTGACCGACATCATCGCCTGGCGCGGCAAGCCTGGCATAATCGTCAGCGACAACGGGACCGAGTTCACCGCCAATGCAATCCTGGCCTGGTGCAAGGATCACAAGATCGAGTGGCACTACATCGCTCCCGGCAAGCCGATGCAGAACGGCTACGTGGAGTCCTTCAATGGGCGGATGCGGGACGAGTTGTTGAACGAGACGCTGTTCCACGGTCTCGACCATGCCCGCGCGGTGATCCGGGAATGGGCGGAGGATTACAACACCTGCCGCCCGCACTCTTCGATCGGATACCAGACCCCGGCCAGCTATGCCGAAACGATTTTTGCAATGGGGTCAGGCATGCCCGACCCCATTGCAAACAAAGCACCGAAAAGCATAACCACAACTGCCGCGGCTCAAATCAGAGCTGGATGAAAATCCCGTGGCAGGTCAAAACAAACCCAAGCAGCGAGTTGCATACATACCTGCTGATTTCACCAGATCCATTCTCAATCGTTATTACTTGTGGGTAAGGACCGCTCGTCTGCACATTTTCGGAAATCGACCAAATTTTAGTAACTCCCAATCTGTAGATCGGTTTGTAGCATTGCGACGAAAAAGATCTAATTCAGCATCGCCCGAACCGATCGATGCTTCCCTAAATGCCATGATAAAATCGCCATGTGTCAAGTCAACACCATTTTCATCAAGCTGACGAAAGCGGTGTTGAGCCACCTGGCCTTGCTCTAACACTGTTGAGTGTGTTGCAAACAATGCGGCAGTTGCAAGTAATTTGAAACGTCTGCTCATACAAAAACCGATACAAACATATAAGTCTACAAAAGAGTTTTAGCTACTAAATCAGGACGGTCACAGCGCCGCCAACTGTCTTGCTGCATCACACAAGACTTGAGGACTCATACCGTAAAGGTGCTATACAATGCCTTTTTCTTTATGGCGCAACTTTGATGCCATTCGACACGATTCGTTAGCAAAACGCACCGCATCCTTTACAACCTTTCCACATTCGAATTGAACAAATCCCCTGTTGCGAACAGCTTCAATATATTTTGGCGCTACTATGGCAATAATTGACCCACCCATTGCTTGGTCTACGTTTCGCACAAGGCAAACTGATTGCGAAGACGTTTGCAATATAAACGCCGATATGGCTGCTGTTATCACCAATAATCTCATTTATGGGTAATCGATATTAACGAATACCGAAGGATGATTGACAGTGACATTTGGATAGCTTGTCGATAAATCCAGATAATAATATAATCCAGCACAATAGGGATTTCCCCATACACGGATATATTGAGTACCAGCCTGACTAAAGGTTAGAGAACCACTTAAAGGAGGATAGCCTTGCCCAGATACAGCCGTACCATCTCGCGTCGTATAGTTAACGACTACGGTGTTTGTGCATCCAGAAGAGAGCGTAACTGATGCCCAAAATGGCGTATCAACATACCCGGCGACCGGATAGGCGCCTTCTGCAGTCAGCGTACATGCTCCGCCATCCCCACCACCGCTGACTTCCACGGTTACACGCTGTCGATTATTAGCGGCATCATAAACATAACTCGTAGAAGTTGAAGTGGCTGTGGTGGTTTCGCTAACGGAAGTTAGGCGCCCTAACGCATCATACGTATAAGTGACGGTATCACTACTCTGGGCAAAAGCCTCATTATAGTTCGTGATCATAGAGACGAGCGCAGAAAGCGTAATAACAAACAGTGAAAAACCACGGCTGCGATTTGTCATTTTCTGCTCCAGATGGTTCGATTAATGTAGATAAATTCGGAACGATACGCTGAAACAGCGTCAAATCTTTATCTACGAAGTTTCCTTCTATTCCAAATGAATCGAGAGACTAAGATAAGTGAAGGCGTCATGCGAATCGCAGCCTATTATGACATTGAACGACTTTGATTCAAATTTAATATAAGCCGCAATACATTTTTGACTCACTCTAAATTCGTCATCGAAAGTATGTCAAATCAAATCTTCGAGGATGGTAATGTTTCAGGAATATGACGAACATGTTACATAATACTGACGAGGTAAACTAGTATTTTACGATCCCAGATTGGCAAACTGCACCTGTCGACGTCCTTTCGTTGAAGATGATGGTTTTCACTATTTTGTAGATACATGCGTATGAGTTTTGTCATATAGGTCTGAAACCGATATCTTGAAATATCCTGTTGCCAACGAGTCTAAAGCCAAGCACGCTGCCTCCGGGATTCGTTGTTCTAGAGGTGCAAGGTGCGAGTGGCTTTGTTTGCGGTCGCTTTCTGGGTGTGCGTTGCGGTATCGGACGCTGTTGTGGCGCAGGATCTTGCTGATCCTGCGGGTTCGGGTATCTTCGTATCAGCGGTACAATGGTTGCGCGGCACTCTGCTCGGCACCGTTGCAACGGTCGCTGCGGTCATTGCCGTGGCGGTGGTTGGGTTCATGATGCTAACCGGACGGATAAACTGGCGCTATGGCCTCACCGTGATCCTGGGCTGCTTCATTCTTTTTGGGGCAGCCAGCATCGTGGCGGGTATCCAGTCTACCGCCGCAGTTGGTGGCTGACGTAATGTCCTCGCTCGATCGCGACACCGTATTCGTGGCGCTCACGCGGCCTCAAATGTTCGCCGGTGTCACCTACAGTTACTTTGTGGCTAATTCGATTGTCGCTGCCGAGCTATTCCTGATCTTCAGGTCCTTCTGGGTCATCGCGCTGGCGCTCATCATCCATGCGGTTGGCGTGCTGCTGTGCCTGCGCGAACCCCGCTTCTTCGACCTTTGGTTGACCCGGATCGCGCGTTGCCCGCGCGTTGCCAATCACACGTTGTGGCGATGCAATTCCTACCGGCCCTGACGCGCGACCCCAAAGTGATCGCGAAGGAGAAGCCGGTCGGCCATCATCTGCCTTATGCGCGTCACATCGACGATCACACGATCGAAACCCGTGATGGCTTGATCATGCAGTTCCTGCATCTGCGTGGCCTCCACTTCGAAACTGCGGATAGCGAGGAGCTAAACTACCGAAAACAGCTGCGTGACGCGATGTTGCAGTCGATCGGTTCTTCCAATTTCGCGCTTTATCATCATGTGGTCCGGCGCCGGGTCGAGGCTAGCGCTGCCGGCAGTTTTCCCGATGCGTTCTCGGCGGATCTTGACGAGCGCTGGCATCAGCGCCTTGCTGGGCGCCAGCTTTATGTGAACGACCTCTATCTCACGCTGGTCCGGCGCCCGTTGCAGGGTCGCGTCGGCGCCTTGGACCGAATTCGCGGCTGGCTCGGATCACCGACTGGCAAAACGGCGGTTGCTGAAGCCTATGAACTTCGCCAGCTCACCAATGCGCGAGAAGCCTTGATGGCAGCACTCGGCACTTATGCCCCCAGGCTGCTCAGCGTGTATGAGACTGCCACTGGTCCCTGTTCCGAGCCGCTCGAGTTCCTTTCCAATCTCCTCAATGGCGAGATGCGCCCGATCGCGCTGCCGCTCGAGGACCTCGGCCATTATCTGCCGATGCGGCGCCTGAGCTTCGGGCAGGATCTGGTTGAACTTGGCCCGATGGGAAGCGAGCCTGCAACATTTGTCGGAATCGTCTCGATCAAGGATTATCCAGCCCAGACATCGGCAGGGATGTTCGATGAGCTGATGCGGCTGCCGTTCGAACTTACAATCAGCCAAAGCTTTGCCTTTGTCGAACGCCAGGCGTCCCTGTCGCGCATGAACCTGGCATTGCGGCGAATGAAGTCGGCCGAGGATGAGGCAGTGAGCCTGCGCGGCGAACTCGCGCGAGCAAAGGATGATGTGGCCGCCGGCCGCGCTGCCTTTGGCGAGCATCATTTGACTGTCGCCATTCGCGGCGAAAGCCCCGCAATTGTGGACGACGGGGTTGCCGAAGTGCTCGCGGCGCTTGCCGATCTTGGCATCATCGGTGTCCGGGAAGAGATTGCGCTCGAACCGGCCTATTGGGCTCAGTTCCCGGCCAATTTCCGCTATATCGCTCGCAAAGGGCTGGTCTCTACCAGCAATTTCTCAGGGCTTGCCAGCGGTCATAATTTTCCGCTCGGATCGGTCGATGGCAATCATTGGGGCAAGGCAGTAACGCTGCTCGAGACGACGGCAGCAGGCCCTTATTTCTTCAATTTCCATCAGGGCGATCTCGGCAATTTCACAGTGATTGGTCCGTCGGGATCCGGCAAGACGGTGGTGCTTAACTTCCTGCTTGCTCAAGCGAGGAAGTTTTCGCCGCGCATCATCTTCTTCGACAAGGATCGCGGCGCTGAGCTCTTCATCCGGGCAATTGGCGGCCAATATGACATTCTCCGTCCGGGAGAGCCTTCCGGCCTTAATCCGCTCCAGTTCGACGATACACCCGCCAATCGCGAATTCCTGATCGAGTGGCTGGCGCTGCTGGCCGGCGGGGCTGATGTGGAAGAACTTGCCCAGATCAAGGATGCGGTGGACGCGAATTTTGAGCAGCCGCTGCCTCATCGGCGGCTTCGGCATCTCGCAGCCTTGTTCCGAGGGGGGCATCGCCCGCATGCGGCCGACCTCTGGTCTCGTCTGAGGCCCTGGTGGGGAGAAGGCGAGCGCGCCTGGCTGTTCGACAATGAGCGCGATCTTACGGACCTTTCGGCAGCGACCGTCGGGTTCGACATGACCCAGATCCTCGACAATCCTGTACTCAGAAGCCCGGCGATGATGGTGCTCTTTCACCGCGTTGAGGAGCGCCTGGACGGTAGCCCGGCAATCATCGTGGTTGATGAAGGCTGGAAAGCACTCGACGACGACATTTTTGTCCGCCGGATCAAGGACTGGGAAAAGACCATCCGGAAACGCAACGGCATTGTCGGCTTTGCCACCCAGAGTGCGCAGGATGCGCTTGAGAGCAGGATTGCCAGCGCGATCATCGAACAGGCAGCGACGCAGATTTTCATGGCCAATCCCAAGGCGCGGGCAGAGGATTATATGGGCGGCTTTGGCCTATCGACGCATGAGTTCGATCTGGTCCGAACCCTGCCGGACAGCGCGCATTGCTTCCTCATCAAGCATGGCTCGCACAGCGTGGTCGCGCGCCTCAACCTTTCCGGAGAAAAGGATCTGCTGACCATCCTGTCGGGCCGTGAACGGACCGTGCGCATTCTGGATGAGCTCCGCTCGAGCGTTGGCGACGAGCCTTCGGCCTGGATGCCGCAACTGCTGGAGCGCGCATAATGGCTTGCCCGACCTTGAGCGCGCGCAGCGACTTTGTGGAGACCGTGCTACGCTTCGTCGATTGCGAGGCGCGGAGCATCGGCGCCGAGGGCTATGCAGCGCTCGCGGCACCCGGTTCGCCGGTAGCAACGCTGCTGTCGGTGGCGCTGACTATTTTCGTCGCGATCATCGGCTACCGGATGCTGCTTGGCTATGTACCGACCATCCGGGACGCGGTGCTGGCGGTGGTGAAGATCGGTATCGTGCTGGTGCTCGCGACCAGCTGGCCGGCCTATCAGGTGCTGGTCTATGACACGGCGGTGCTTGGCCCGGCCGAGCTCTTCGGGAGCATCGGTCGGGCTTCTGGATTGCCGGGTGCCGGCGGCGGCATGACCTTGCGGCTAGCGGCGGTGGATGACGCACTTGGCGCCATGACGTTGTTCGGCGCAGGCACGCCGCCGATCGGCGAGCCGCGCCAGGCGCTTGGGCCGTTTGGTGGCTTTGATGCCTTCGCCCTGGGCAGTGCCCGCATCCTGTTTCTGTTGGGTGTGGTCGGTGCCTTTGCCGCTGTTCGGCTGATCACCGGGCTGGCCCTGGCGATCGCGCCGCTGTTCGCGCTGTTCCTCCTGTTCGAGACGACGCGCGGCCTTTTCGAAGGCTGGGTCCGCGTGCTGCTGGGGGCGGTGTTGGGCACATTCGGAGTGACATTGATGCTCGGGATTGAACTTGCCCTGCTTGAGCCCTGGCTGACCGATCTGCTGGCGGCGCGTTCCTCGCGGATTGCAGTTCCCGATGCACCCGCCGAGCTCTTCGCGATCACGTTCATTTTCTGCCTTTCGCTGATCGCGGTCATTGGCGCAGCGATCCGCCTAACCAAGGGCTTTCAGCTGCCAAGAGGTTGGCCCTGGTTTGGGTCCCAAAGCCCAATCGCCGCAGTCCAGCCCGCAAGCGAGCGTCCATCCGGCATCGCTGACCGTTCGGATAGCGAGGAGCGATCGCGTGCGCTCATCATTGCCGATGCCATCGCCAGCAGCCAGCGCCGGGAGGGTGCGAGCGCGCCAGTCGTGGCGCTGGTCGGTGGCCGCATGGAGGCGTCACCGCCCGATCGCCAGGTCAGCGATCCGATGCTGCAACCTCTTGGCCAGTCGTTCCGGCGCCGAACGGTCGGCCGCGTGTCCGCAGGCGCTCTCAAGCGGGAGCAGCGCGGATGAGCGAGCCCGCCACCGATCGCACCGCCTACTACCGCGAAGCCGCTACCTGGTCGCAGGATCGGCAGGCGGCGCTTCGCCGCTCGCGACGGATCGCCTGGATCGTTGCTGCCACCCTTGCCGTGATCGCCCTGTTCGAAGCGCTGGCGATCATGCTGATGATGCCGCTGAAGACGGTCGAGCCCTATACCTTGCTGGTCGATCGCCAGACCGGTTTTGTCCAGGCGGTGAAGCCGCTTGAGCCGGCGCGGATCGACGGCGACACCGCGCTCACCCAGTCGTTCCTGGTGCAATATGTCGTCGCCCGCGAAAGCTTCGACATCAACGCGCTGCAGCCGACCTTCCGGAAAGTAGCCTTATGGTCAGCTGATAGCGCGCGTTCGCGCTACATTGCCGGTATGCAGGCGTCCAATCCAGACAGTCCGCTTCAGCTTTTTCCAAGGTCAACGATCGTTGAGACCATCGTCAAAAGCGTGACGCCAATGGGTCCCGAAACAGCAATGGTCCGCTTTGATCGGCGCAGGATCGATGTCGGCGGCGCAGCAATGCCGCTCGGGAGCTTTGTCGCGGTGATGCGCTTCCGGTTTTCGGGCGAGCCCATGCGTGCCGAGGACCGCTTTCTCAATCCGCTCGGCTTCCAGGTTACTCAATATCAGCGCAGTCCAGAGGTCCTCCCTCCGCCACCAGGGCCCGCGGAACGCAGCAGCCCGGCAACGCAAGCGCAACCAGTCCCCGTTAATCCCGGCCAGGCAATGACGCAGTGAAAGGCGCGCTTCTCCATATCCTGGCTGCCAGCTGCCTGCTGGCAAGCGCGGCAACCGCTCAACAATATGGCGGCAATAGCCGGTTCCAAACCATCGAATACCGGCCGCAACAGGTCGTGCAGCTGGACGCTGCGGTCGGCTATCAGCTCGGCATTGAATTTGCGCCGGATGAGAAAATCGAAAGCGTGGCGCTCGGTGACAGTGGTGCCTGGCAGGTGGTGACCAGCCAGCGCGGCAATCACCTGTTCCTGAAGCCCAGCCAGTCTGGCGTGGTCACCAACATGACGGTGATCACCGATACGCGTAGCTATTACTTCGACCTGGTGTCTTATCCAGGGCTGCTGCCGACCACCGCCTATACTGTGCAGTTTACCTATCCAAAGCCGGTAACCGGCCCCGGCATGATGGATGCTGCCTCGACCGGCAAGGCCGAGCATCGCTACCGCCTGCGTGGAGACAAGTCGCTTTGGCCCCAGGGGATCAGCGACGATGGCGCCAAGACCTATATCGAATGGCCTGCCGCTGCAGCGCTGCCTGCGGTCTATGCGGTCGAGGGCAAGCGCGAGCTGTTGGTCAACGGCATGATGCGCGATGGCGTGTTCGTGATCGATGCGGTTGCTTCAAGGCTCGTGTTCAGGATCGATCGTCGCATGGCGCGTGCTGACCGGCTTCGCGACGGGAAAAAGCGGTGAGCGATGAACAGCCCTCGGAGCTGCGCGATGTCCGGCCCAGCATTGGCCGCGATCGCCAGCCGGTCCCACTATGGATTGGTCTTGCGGGGATCAGCCTTGGCGGTCTGGCGCTGTTCGCTGTGCTTGAAAGCCAGCGCCGCGCACCTGCCGCGCCTGCGGTCCGGGCGGCATCAGCGGCAGCGTTCGAGCCTCCGCCTAGCCTGTATGTGCCGCCCGCGCCGGTCATCGAGCTTCGAGGGCCCGAGGCGATTCCCGTCCGGCCGCCCATGCCGACACCTTCGCCATCGCCCGCTCAGCCCTCGCCAGTCATTCAGCCGGCGCAGCCCTATCAGCCATATCCCCAGCCAGCACTGCCCGATCCGATCGCAGCGCCGCCCCAGCCTCAGCGCAATCCAGCCTCGCCCATATTGGTGATTGACCAGAGCGGCGGTCGTGTGAGCGAACCGCCTGTATCTAAAGGCGGAGAGGCCCAGGGAGGCGCTGCTGGTCCATCGCCACCCTCGCAGCGTCTGGATACAAGCCGGGCACGGGCCGGCGCATTTGCCAATCGCGCGACAACGATCGTGCAGGGCAGCCTTATTCCGGCGGTGCTTGAATCAGCGCTTGATTCAACGCGGCCCGGGTTTGCGCGCGCAATTGTCTCGCGCGATGTCTACAGCTTTGACGGGTCCCGCGTGCTGGTGCCCAAGGGCAGTCGGCTGATCGGCGAATATGAATCGACCGCTGTGCCGGGCCAGAACCGGGCATTGGTGATCTGGTCCCGGCTGATCCGTCCCGACGGGGCCACTATTGCGATTGGTTCCCCTGTTGCGGACACGCTCGGGCGAACCGGCGTGCGTGCGCGCGTCGACACCCATTTCTTCGAGCGGTTCGGCGGCGCGATCCTGCAGTCGATGCTGAATATCGGATCTAACCTCGCGGCACGCGCTGTGGATTCGCCCACCGTGATCGCATTGCCAGGCTCATTCAGCGGCGCGGTTCAGACCGTACAGCCCTCGCAGGTAACGCCAACCCTGACCGTAAGGCCGGGCACCAGCATCAGCGTGTTCGTCGCCCGGGATCTTGATTTTACTGGCGTGGAGCAGGACCGGTGAGTGCAGTCCAGGCGCTCGATCCGGTTTATCTCAACGCCAGCCTGGCGCCGCTGCTCCCGATCCTCGCCCGGGACGATGTCACCGACATCTATATCAATCGCCCGGGCGAGCTTTGGGCCGAAAGCCTGGGCGGCTCGATCGAGCATCACAAAACGCCTGGCCTCACCTCGACGGTGCTGCTGCGACTGGCCAGGCAGGTGGCCGCGCTGTCGCATCAGGGGATTAGCCGCGAACATCCGCTCCTGTCGGCGATCCTGCCAGGCGGGGAGCGCGTGCAGATTGTGGTGCCCCCCGCAACCCGCGGCGACATCGCCATCGCCATTCGCAAGCATGTGGTGCAAGAGCTGTCGCTTGACGACTATACCGCTAGCGGCGCCTTTGCGGGCCTTATCGGTGGAGCGAGGCCGGATGCAGCCAACGCCAAGCTCCATGAACTGCTCGGCAAGGGTGACATTGGAGGCTTGTTGAAGGCTTCGGTGCTGGGACGCCGGAACATCCTCATCTCAGGGGGCACCTCCACAGGCAAGACTACTTTCCTGAACGCACTGCTCCGCGAGGTGCCGCGGCACGAGCGGCTATTGTTCATCGAGGACACACCCGAGCTTCAGATCCGCCATGCCAATGCGGTCGGACTGCTGGCGGCGCGCAGTGAATTGGGTGAGGCGAAGGTCACTGCCAATGACCTCGTGGCGGCAAGCCTCAGGATGCGTCCCGACCGGATCATTCTGGGCGAGCTGCGTGGCGACGAGGCATTTGCGTTTCTGCGCGCGGTCAACACCGGTCATCCCGGATCGATGACCACGGTCCATGCTGATAGCACTGAGCGGGCGATCGAACAGATTGCGCTGCTGGTTCTCCAGGCTGGGACGCGGCTGAACCGTGATGACATTGTCCATTATGTTCGGTCGACCATCGATGTGTTTGTGCAGCTTGGTCGGCACGAGGGCACGAGGCGGGTTGAAGAAGTACGTCTCAGATGATGCCCAGGCTTTTCTTACAACGCGAGCTGCATGGCGGGTTTTGCAATGACCAGAGATGACCCGCTGACACCCATGGTTGGGCGCTCGGTCCTTCCGGCCGGTGCACAGTGGATCGAGGCAACCATGCTCGGAACTGTCGCAACGGTCATCGCGATCATTGCGATTGCCTCTCTCGGGTTGGCGATGCTCAGCGGGCGGATCGATTTGCGCCGCGCAGGGTGGACACTGCTGGGATGCTTTATCGTTTTCGGTGCTTCCGCGATCTCTTTTGGTGTGCTTAGCACTTCGAATCGCTTGTTTCTGCTCAAGACACCGGCCAAGCGCGAGACCTCTCACTCCATTTCGACAGTTCCTGGTAAGAGGTCGAACAATGATCCCTATGCAGGCGCTTCGATGCCTCTACAGAACTAGTAAAAAATCATCTCGAGCGCCTCTAACCGATTAAAACTTTACACCGAAAGTCTGAAGGCATTCGGAAATGAGATAATCACCATATTTTCACCCTATTTATGAGATCACTAGCATGTTAACTTATCTGTTATTCCAATACTATTAAGTTTCCTCATATCAAGATCCCAAACGGACCAGTGTTCTTGAGGGTTTTTCAGCACTTGAGCAAGGTCATTATTTTTTTCTTCTATACTGAATCCAGAAACAGCAAATTTACTGCGTTTTGAAATCACATTCAAAAACTTTACGATTTGAATATCGTAAATCGCATACCAAATATTTATATCATTCGTACCTAAAGAGCAGCAGAACGGTGTATCAATCTTTTTTTCAATCAGGCTAATTAAACTTTTTTCCCAACTTTTATTATAGTCTGAAGGAGACCAGATACTGGTATCGATAATTATTGTTTCACTGTATTGTCCAATAAATATAGTTCCTAAGATACTGTTTTTTGACAATGTACAGTCATCACTCAGTTTTCCTCCAGAAGATATTCCAAATCGATAATTCATTTATCAATCCTTACCGTAAGATCACTATTCCAAGTGCCCGTTCTTACAAGATTACCACCGCGCATTTCGAACATTTTCCAAGCTCCACCTTTATGTTCAGTGACATCTCTTGAAATATAACTACGCCCTTTTTTAAAAACATCCTGCCCCATCTGTCTCGGAACGCTCTTGTCTAAGGTGTAACCTAGAGCCCCAGCAGCTTTGATTAGTTTCTTGCACGCATTATGCACCCATACTTTGTCGTTTCCGACAAAAAAAGTGTGCCAGTCTGCAACTTCCAATGTGTACGTCTGTTCAACCTTACCCGTATCGATAACTTCCGCGAGCACCATATCGTCTCCGTCAGCTGTATCGATACGATCACCTGGGCGAAGGTCCTTCGTCTCGACCCAACCTTTTCCTTCCACCTTCCACGGATGATCATCGGTAGCATGGAACAATTCGCGCTCGCCATTTGGGTCATCCAGCATAACCGCGAACACCGGCTTTGGATCTGGTCGGATAAGTCCCGTGATGGGCTTGGCGCCCAATTCGTTAGTCGCTTCATTCTTCGAAAGGACTAGGTCTCCCTCCTTGAGCGTTTCGATCGCTGCGAACCCGTCCGGCGTAGCCACCATTGTGCCAGCCACGAAGCATCCACAACCGAACCGTTTCAGCAATCGTGCTACATCGATGGCGGTGTTAACGCCCTTCCCGACCGGAGTTATGTCAGCAACGGCCAGCGCCCATCCGGCCGCCGAGCAACCAGAATTGATGCAATTGTAAAGGTCATAACCTGGGATAAAAGTCTTACCGATGTCCCAGACCCCTCGGACATAGTTGTCGTAGAAAGCCCCGCGCCAGCGTGCGGCGTCCTCGTCTGACATTCGACGACGTCCCCAAACGACAATATCATCAGGACAAGGCCCGCCCGGTGTTGGAGCCAACTTTCCATTGGCGTCCCGCTTTTCTTGATTTTGGCTACACAACCCGCTGGGATCGACCATATTCATTGGGTCATTGCCGACATAGGCATAAGCGTTCAGCCCGTCTCCATAGCCGATCGGATCTGTCTGCATGAACCGGCCCAGCATGGGCGAATACATTCGCGCCTTGTAATAATAAAGGCCAGCTTCGGGCAGCCACACCTGACCTGTGTAGCGAAAGCGTCCGCCTGCATCCGAGCCGGGGGTGCCATATTCATCGTAAGTATTTGTGAGGATGCGGTTGCCGTCCGCATCGGTCACGGCGACGATCGAGCCCCTTTCGTCTGCGGCATATGCACGGGAAGCAGACGGCCAGGGCGCGCCGATCGAATACCACGCGACAGGCTCATCAACAGCAACACCATGGATGTAGCGAGCCAAGTGGGACCCGCCGGTGTCATATTCACCGATCAGATCGCCCCCATCATAAAGAAAACGTGTTGTTCCGCTGTTTGCAGCCACTTCATAGAGGCGGCCCAGCACGTCGTATCGGAGGGTGGTGTTGCGACCGCCGCCAGTGACGCTGATCAGTCGGTTCTCGACGTCATAGCCGTACGTGGTCACGCCGTCCGAGCTTAGGTTGCCGTTCGAGTCATGACTGTAGGGATTACCATTGACGGTCGTATATTGGTTCAAGCCATTGCGCACATAGTTGAGCGTCCCGCTCGTTGGCACCCAGGCGTAGCTTGCATTGTCCCGCGACCGAGTGACGATCTCCCCGGCCGCATTATAGCCAAGGCTCGCAGTCAAATCTCCGACAGTGCCCGCCATATCGTGGTTCAAGGACTGCATTCGACCGAATGAATCATAGCTTGCGGTCGTGGCGATTGCGCCTCCACGGGATATTTCGCCGGACCAACGGCCTGCGGCATTATAACTATACGACTTCAGCAGTGGACCGCCATTTTCCCGGATCAATGCAATCCTGCCGACCCCGTCATACTCATAGGTGAAGTATGAGCCATCCGGATAATTGATGCGCGTGCGATTGCCGGCCAAGTCATAATAATAACCGAGATTGCGGGTGACGCCGTCCATCACCTGTGACTCTGAGATCAGGCGGCCTAGTGCATCATAGCCATTGATTATGCCTTCACCATAGTGCGAGTCGAAACGGGCATGGGTCTGGCGATTGAGAAGATCATATCCGAAGAACTTGTCACGCGTAGCCGTTGGCGCAAGTCCTGACCCATCGGGTATTGTCAACTGCACAAGGCGTCCAAGGTCGTCATATGTGTAGCCCAGGCTACGCCCGTCGCGCTTGCGGAAGCTCGTAAGATCGCCGTTCGCCAGATAGACATTCTCTTCATAGTCGGTCGTGGAGCTTGCGTTTGCACCCAGCGTAGCCACCGGGTAGTAGGTGCGCTTTAGGCGACCTTGGCCATCATAGGTGTAGCTCGTGCGATTGTTGTTGCCGTCGCGCACATGCTCGATCTCTCCGAATATGGTATATGCTGTGTGCTCAGTGATCGACGATGAAGTCCCAAATCCCGATGTCTTCGTCAGCACGGCATCGATCGGGTTGTAGGTCAGCTTGGTGATGCGATCAGGTCCATTTGAACCTTGGGCGCCTAGGTCACAGGCCGATGCCGGTAACGACGAAAATGCGGCGGGGTTCATTCGAACGGCCATACATTCCGGCTGACCGCTGTTGGTGTAGCTCAGCTGCATCAACGAACTCGTACCGGCACCAGTTGCCGCGCGCACGCGGGCGGGGCGGCCTTGGGCATCATAGTCGGTATAGCTCTGCTCGACTGAAACAAAGCCGTTCATTGCCGCATCGTCCTGAGCCGTCGCGGATCCCGTCTCGTTCGATACCACGCGTCCATCACTGTCATAGGCGATGCGCGTCGCCTGGCGGGGCAGGGGGCCCGCATCGTCTGGGTCTGGTCCGATTTCACCGATTGGTCGCCGATTGGCATCGTAATAGCGCCGGGTCGTATCGGCCGTGCCGGGCAAGGGGCCGTCAATGGTCTTGACGTCGCCGCTAGGATAATAAGTCAATCCGGTGGTCGCCAGCAACGTATTGTCGCCCGATCCGGTGGTGATGGAGACAGGCAGTAGACCATCATCCGGCCCGTAAACGGTGGTAGTTTTTACCTGTGACGCTTGACCCTCACAAGCTGCCGCCGCCGTGCAGCTACTGAACACAGTTTGTCGCCATACGGGCGAACCCGAGACGATCGCCCCGCTGCCGTTACGATAGTTAGCTGCGATAGATTGGTAGGAGAAACGGGTGGTCGGGCGTGGGCTACCGGCCTGCGGCGCCGGCGCCTCGACCGTCAGCAACCCACCATTAGACGGATCATAGCTATAATCGGTTTGTTTGCCACGAGCATCGATCGTCGATGAAGGCTTGTTGCATGTCCTGAGGTTCGTACACGTGGACGGAAATACAGCGCTGATCCCGATTGCAGGTGTGGTCGTATCGGACGAAGTCCGGGTTTCAGAGGTGCGGTTGCCCCGTCCGTCATAAGTATAATCTACACGACGCCACTCAGAGCTGCCGTGTCTGCCATAGATAGCATAGGTCAGTCTCTTAAAGCTGTCATAGTAATAGTTTATGCTATTGCTGAGCTCATCGCGAAAATAGGAAGGCTCACCCCAAGTTCCACTCCCCGAGAAATTGTAAACTCGCTGTATGGTCGAGCCAGGTCGCGTGACCAGCGCAACCGGAACACCATATTGGCCCGCAGGATATTCATAAGCCCAGGTGCCTTTGCCATCATTGACTGCGGAAACTGCAACCTGCCCCGGTGCCAGCACGTTGTAGGCGGAGAAGTTGAACGTTTTTTGCACACCGGACGGCATCACGATCTTCGTCGGATGAATTTCGGTCCCTTCGAATGAGACCGACTTCCCGGAAGTGTCAACAAGCGTTTTCGTGCTGCGGTTATAGGTAAGCGATGGCCATACACCGGGGATTGAACAACTCGCTGCAGCAGGATCGCAGGTCACGTCCGCCATGTCGAACAGGGTAACGTTCGCCCGGTAGAATTTCGTGGAATCCTCTGGAGTGGGCTGCCAGTCGATCCGCATTTGATAGCCGAGATTGGTGGCCACCGATCGTAGTAAATAGGTGTGGGTGGTAACCGATCCTGCCGTCGTCGGAGCATAGCGGTAATGGTAGGTCACCACTTCCCCTGCCGGATAGGTGATCGACAGCAGCTGGGCTGTTGGCGATGCTGGATTGCCTCCGGGCAATGCCTTTGAGAACGTAGCGATCGTTCCGTCCGGTCCAGTGTGCGTGAAGATTTGCGAGCCGGCGTCATAGGTCAGAGTCGAGCCGTTGCCCTGATCGGATGTGAAGGTGCCCGATCCTAGTGCGCCACTGAGCGAAAAGGCGTGCGAAACGCCCTTTACGACCACCATGTAGCGATAGGGCTGCTGCGTGGTCGGCTCCTCGATAAAGCCGCTGGCATTGTCCCGCGTGATCCCGCCGATTTGCCAAACATAATCCAGTCCACCAGGCCCGGCAGGACCGATGGAAATCCTGCCCAGTTCGAGGGTCAGCGAACCGGTACGCAGATCCACGCCATGCTCATCAACCGTCTGGAAAATCGGTGGGGCCGTTTGCGTCTGGGCGACTGCCGCCGTCGGCAACACGACGACGCAGGAACCAATTACATAGGCAGCGACTTGCAAGGCCATCGGCCTCAAAGGGTTTGGCGCTCGATGTTGCTTAGGGTAGGTTGACATCAGCGCGCCTAGGGCATGGCGTGAGGCGCTGAGGCTCAGCAATTTACGTGATACCATGGTTCGTCCCCCTCCAACCTTAGCCTTGCGGCCCAGTAATTGTTCCATTGTTGTTGATAGTGACGGTCTGGCCATTCTTTCGCACTGCATAGCCGGCCGCTCCGCCCGCAGCGCCGTTCTGGCCTGCAAAGCCGGCAGCTCCATAATTGCCGCCATTGCCCCCGGTGGGACCGGTATTAGTTCCACCAGTGCCACCACCCGATACGGTCCCCGGATTACCTGGCGAGCCATTTGATCCGCCATTGGTTCCAAGTGCAGGAATTCCGCCTGCACCGTTGGGGGCGCCTCCGCCGCCGCCGCACCCGCCGACCATTCCCCCACCATAAGGTGTATAGAATTGATGGTTTTTGGCCCCTCCGCCTCCGCCTCCGCCCCCCTGAAGTATGGCGCCCGATTGGACCTCTATGGACATGGGAACCTGAGCACTCAGCGCAGCGCCGCCGGCACCTCCCATTGATGGCGTGAGGCTCCCGCCGCCGCCTCCGCCGCCGCCACCACGAACGATTGAGCCTGTCAGCAAGACTACGACGAGCGTTACACCCGCAGGCCAGGAACCGGTGTCGATGGCGGTCCCGCCCGCCGCCGCCGCGCCGCCGGCCGCTCCTTGGATCACCGTCCCTGAGGGAACCTCAAACCGGTAGCTGGCATTCGAGGCGCCGGCATAGCCCGCGGCGTTAGCAATCGCCCGCAAGTTCTTGGGCGCAGAGCCGGTCAGCTGAATTGTCGTTGCGCTAGGACTTGGCGTCGGAGCGGGTCCATTTGCCGTTACTTGTGTGCGATTACTGCTTGCATCGAAAGCCGTACTGACACTGGATCCGTCTATGCGATTGACCGAGATCAAACGTCCGTGCACGTCATATTGATACTGGTCTTGGGCGGCCGCGCGCTTAACGCCAGTAAGCGCTATCAGCGCCGAGCCAGTCATGAACAGGCGGCGATTTTGCATGCTCCCCCTCCATTACTTATTTCTATCTGTCTTCAAACGCGACAGAGCCGATCATAAAGTGTAATTGATCATAATCAAATATTCCTGTCTAGATCAAAAAACATAATTATTTAGATCAATTGAAAATTAAAAATATAAAATAATAGTAATGCATATTTATGCATCGCAGCCGCAGTCTATGATATAACTATTCACAGACGCTACAAATTGATGTATTAGATAGAACAATATTTATAAATTATAAAAAATAGTTTCCTTTTTTACTATTTTGATAATATTAAATTATATCATGCCGAATAAATACTACTAAAGTGCATTTTGAAAATTTCGGAATATCCCAAATAGATTTATTATAATATTTCCAGCAACCGGAGCTAAAAAAAGGGTTGCCTATCACTATCGTGCGGTTAAGCTAAATTTGTGCCACGAGGGTGGTGCCGAGGCGTGAGAACCTCGCTTGAGAGACGACACTAGCATTCGTTCGGCCGGGTGGCCGATGCGCATGTCCAAGCCGCGTGCGGCTAAAGGCGTTGGCGCATGTCTCAAGCATGTTCTCAACACCCGGCTTGTCTTCCGAGCACAGACAATCGTCGGTCGGAATAGTATGCTTGGAAGTCACGACACTGCAAGAACATGGATCGTTTCCGACACTCGGTTCGGTTTGCGAACAAGTTCGTGACGTCAAATTTCAATTCTTTGAATTCGCGCTGCAGTAGCGACGATGAATGCACCACTCCCAGCGATCGGATTATTCCATCTGTCCTACACATAGAAGACATATACAACCGCAACGCGCCCCAGTTACGTCGATTCTTCAAACGAAGAGCGGGACACGACGATGCGGATGACCTAGTCAACGATAGCTTTGTGCGGTTCGTATCAGCAGAAGCTACGGGTAATAGAGGTGTTGACTGCCCTGAGGCCTACCTCAACCGAATCGCCTTAAATTTGCTGCGCGATCGCGCACGATCAGCGCTCAACCGATCGCTCGCACGCCATATCCCGGTTGACGATGTCGCCCTCCCCGATTGCGATCCGGTGGCGAGGTTCGAAGCGCGTGACAAACTCAATCGACTTCAACAGGCGTTGTTGCGCTTAAAGCCGAAGACGCGGGCCATTTTCCTCGCTCATCGGATTGACGGATTAAGCTATAAAGAGATTGCTGAACGGCATGGATTGAGCGTCAAAGGCGTCGAATGGCATATGACCAAGGCAATCGACCATCTCGACCGGGCGCTGAAGGACTGATGCCTTCGAAAGACAGGATTGACGGCACAGCACATCCTGTGCGCGAACAGGCCATTGCCTGGCTTGCTCGATTGCGTGCGGGGCCAAGCGCGGGCGACATGGACCGGTTCGAGCAATGGTATGCCTCCGACCCGGAGCATGCGGACGCTTATGATGCTGTCCTCGACAGTTGGGAGGACACCGCCCTGCTTGCGGATAACTCGGCGCATCGCCCAGCGTCGGTCCTCCAGCGCCGATCCTGGGTAAGAGCTGCGCAGGTGGCTGCAGCCGCGCTGCTGCTCCTGGTTCTCGGCAATTTTGTCTATGGCAACCTCATACCAGCCAATTCGGCTGCCGGGTCTGTGATCGCCAGCAAGATCGGCGAAATTCGCAGCATGACGCTCGCAGACGGGTCGCGGCTCACGCTCGATACCGATAGCGAGGTGGAAGTCCGCTTCGATTCAGGTGAGCGGCGATTGAACTTGATCCGGGGGCGCGCACGGTTCGCTGTTGCGCATGACCGAGAGCGACCTTTTGTCGTCCATGCGGGTCATCGCGAGGTCATCGCGCATGGCACATTATTCGACGTTGACCTGGGGAATAGCACTATTCTCGTCACCTTGCTTCAAGGCTCTGTCGAGGTTCGCCAGTCAGCAGCAGTCAGTTCTGCCACGAGGGGGCGCCTCCTAAAACCGGGCCAGCAACTCGCGACTTCGGCCGAGGCGCCAGACAAACTTGTCGAGGCTCGGGCAATCGATGAAAACTGGCCTTCGGGCATGCTTTCCTTCGAGGGCGCCCCGCTGGCAGACGTTCTTACCGCTGCCAACCGCTATGGCCGCCATGCGATCATCCTGCGCGATCCTGCGCTAGGAAGGCTGCGCTTTACCGGGACCTTCAAATCAGGCGACCAGGATGCGCTGGCCCGACTAATCGGACGCATGTTCAAGCTCGATGCCTCACAGGACGCCAACCGCAACTACATCCTCGCCTCGGCAAAATAAATTCCCAGGGTAAAGCAGCCGACCACCGTCGAACCCCCAGCCACGCCGCGTTGGTGTGCCTAATCCGGGGGACCCCTGTCGATGCCCATTCTTGCCAAATCCGCATTGCCGCTTGCCATGTCCATGCTTGTGCTGGCGCATACCTCACCCGCTGCGGCACAGGCGCAGCGCCAGACCTATGATCTGCCAGCCCAGCCACTCGCCCGGTCGCTGCGCATCGTCGCAACCCAGACCGGCCGGAGCATTGCCGCGCCCGCCGAGCGCCTCAGCGGCAAGACGGCACCGGCGGTTCGCGGTGCATTCACGCTCGATGAAGTAGTTGAACGCCTGCTGGCCGGATCTGGCCTCAGGGCAAGACCCGCCGGCGATGGGCTGGTTATCGAACAGGATAGCAGCGCAGAAACCTCAGACGAACGCCGGGTTGATGAGGACATTCTGGTCACGGGTACGCGGATCCGGGGTTCAGGACCCGTCGGTTCGACCGTCACGGTGATTGATCGCAAGGCGATCGAGCGCAGCGGCTATGCGACCGTCCAGGATATTGCCCAGACCATTCCCCAGAATTTCGGGGGCTCGCCAGGCGAGACCGCCGGCGTCAGCTCCTTCCAGTCCGAATCAGGGCTCAACACGGCGGCTGGCTCGAGCATCAACCTGCGCGGCCTGGGGACCGGCTCGACACTCGTTCTTCTGAATGGCGACCGGCCGCCTTTGGGCGGCTTTTCCGGCATTTTCAGCGATGTCTCGATGATCCCTGCTTCGGCGATCGAGCGGATCGAGATCGTCGCTGATGGGGCTTCGGCAATTTACGGCTCGGATGCGGTCGCAGGCGTCGTTAACATCATCCCGCGCAGTAATTTTTCAGGTGCCGAAAGCCGGCTTCGGGTGGCGACCGCCGATGGCGATGCCGAGGATGTGGTGGCGAGCCAGCTGATTGGCACACGCTGGCGAACCGGCCATGCGATGATCGCTTATGAATTTTATCGCCGGACCCGGCTGGGGGCGTCAGCCCGCGCCTATGCGACCGACGATCTTCGCGCTTATGGCGGCACGGACAACCGGAACCGCTTTGCCAGTCCCGGGACGATCATCGCGGCAAATGGCCAGATTTTTGCCATTCCGGCCGGCCAGGATGGTCGCAATCTCCAGGCCGGTGACCTCATTCCCAACCGCTTCAACCCCGGCAACGACTGGGATCAGGCCGACCTGCTTCCCGACCAGCGGCGCCACTCGGTTTATGGTGCGGCAAGGCAGGAGTTCATGCCGGGCTTCGACCTTTATGCGCGCGGCCTTTATTCGTCGCGAAACTTTGAAAAGCGCGAGCGCCCGATCAGCAATGCGACCCGCACCGTCCCAGTCACCAATCCCTTTTATGTGGATCCGATCGGTACGCGCCAGCCGGTCCGCGTCCAGTACAGCTTTGTCGATGATCTCGGCCCCGAGACAACGAGCGGCCGTGTCGAGGCCTATGGCCTCAGCCTTGGCGCAGCGGCCGAACTTGGCCGCTGGTCGATTGACCTCCACGGAACCTGGGGGCGGCAGGACGAAGAGCGCCGGATCGACAATCGAATCAACACGGCCCGGCTTGCTGCGGCCCTGGCGGATCCCGATCCGGCCACGGCTTACAACCTGTTCGGCAGCGGCGGCACCAACACTCCGGCGGCTATTGCCCGCATCCGGGGAGCGACCAGCGCTGGCAATGGCGGGAGCGTCTGGTCGGCAGCGCTTCGCGCCGATGGGCCGCTCGTCGCCTTGCCGGCTGGCGATCTGCGGCTCGCGGTCGGCACTGAATATCGCGAGGAGCGCTACCGCGCGCGACCGACGATCAGCGATGTCTCGACGCTCGCCCCGGTGACGCTCGCGCCCATCGATCTTCCCGACCCCCGCAATGTCCGCGCTGCTTATGGCGAACTCAGCATCCCGGTCTTTGGCGAGGGCCTGGATTTGCCGGGGCTCCACCGGCTCGATCTTTCTGCGGCCCTTCGGGCCGAACGCTATAGCGACTTTGGCGCTACCACCAATCCGAAGCTCGGCATCGCCTGGGAACCCATTCGCGGCGCGACCTTGCGCGGTACCTGGGGCAAATCCTTCCGAGCGCCCAATTTCAACAATCTGCGCCAGGACCCTGCCAATTCGCTGTTCTTCGCTTTCACGCTGCCTAATCCCGCTTCGGTAACCGGCACCACCAATGTGCTCGTCATTCGGGGTAATGATCCCGAGCTTCGTGCCGAGCGCGCGACCAGCTGGACGCTTGGGCTCGATCTTCGGCCCGCTGTCCTTCCCGGCCTGACCGCCAGCCTCACTTACTACAATATCGATTATCGCGACCGGATCGATTCCCCGGCCGCCAATTTGCTGGCCTTTCTGGTCAACCGGCCAACCTATGAAGGCATTATCGATGCCAATCCTTCGCTGGCGACCATCCAGGGCTTTTTTGCAGCGCCCGTTTTCCAGAACCCCTTCAATCTCGCGCCGGACGACATTGAACTGCTCATCGATGCGCGGCTCCAGAATCTGTCGGTCGTCCGGCAGAGCGGGCTCGATCTTGACCTGGGCTACCGCTTCGATGCGCTGGGTGGGACGGCCGATCTCGGCCTGACCGGCGCCTATATTTTCACCATCCGCCAGGGTCTCACCGCCACGGCACCGGCGGTCGATGTCGTCGACCGGCTCGGCAACCCGGTCGATCTCAGGCTGCGCGCCCGAGCCGCCTGGTCCGACCAACATTGGACGGTCTCTGCCTTTGCCAATTACATCGACAGCTACACCAATCTGACCAGTGCCACACCCCAGCAGGTCGCCAGCTGGACGACGGTTGATCTCCAGATTGCTTATGGCTTCGGCGATGCCGGACCGGGCAGGGGATGGAGCCTGTCGCTTGGTGCCACCAACCTCTTCGACCGCGATCCGCCCCGCGCTGCCTATTTTCTCGGGCCTTTTTCAGCGGGGTTCGATCCCGATAATGCCAGCCCGCTCGGCAGGGTCGTTGCGCTGACGGTGAGCAAGTCATGGTGAGGCGCATCCTCGCGGCCCTTGGTGCGGTCCTTTTCTGCCAGCCCATCCCCGCATGGGCTGGCTGCCGCGAAGCGCTCCTCGCGCCGGTTATCCTGGCCCCGCGCCCGGTGGAACCGGGCGATCTGGCGCGGCTGCGAGATTTTGGCGGCCCGGAAAATTTCGTGGGCGGTACGGCGCCGTTCAGCCTGTCGCCCGACGGCACTAAGGTCGCGCTTGTCCTTCGCCGCGGCGATCCTGACACCGACCGCTTCTGCATCGGCCTCGTCATTGTTCCGCTCCGGCCAGGCGAGACGCCCCGCCTGGTCGATCTGGGCGGCGAGCCCATCCTGGCGCGCGGCGATGTGCGGGGCATTCCGGACCTTCCTGTCGGGAGTATCGAGGGGGTGACGCCAGCCTGGTCGCCCGATGGGGAATGGCTTGTCTATCTGAGGCGCGACAAGGGCCTCACCCAAGTCTGGCGCGCACGGGCCGATGGGGGTGGGGCGTGGCCCGTCCTCCAAGGCGAGGAGGAGGTCCGCGCCGTGCGCTGGGCGCCGGATGGCAAGACGCTCCTTGTGACCACCCGGCCAATGGCGGGGGCCCAGGCGGCGATCGATGCGGAAGGGCGGCGCGGCTTTCTTTATGATCGTCGCTTCTGGACCTTGTCGGAAGCAAGGCCGCGCCCGCCGCTTCCCATTGCCTTTGTCGAACGCCGGATCGATCCCGAAACCGGCCAGGCGGCCGGTCCCATCCCGGCCGAGGCGACCAAGGCGCCTCCGCTCCCGCCAGGGGCTCGCCTCTATACGGCCAATGCAAAGGGCGCACGCGCTTGGCTCGAGCCGGTTGATCCAAGCCAGGGGATGGGTTCATCCCGACTGATCGTCGAAGTGGGTCCTCGCCGCTTGGTTTGTGAGACCCCGGCCTGCCAGGCGACCGGTGCCCTGTGGTGGCAGGGGCCCCGCGACCTTCTCCTCATGGCAAGCGGCACGCCTGAAAATGGCGGGGTCACCCGCTTCCTGCGCTGGCGGATCGGGCGAGATGCTGCCCCCAAAACGCTCTTTGCGACTGTCGACGCCTGGTTCGGGTGCCAGCCGCTCGCCGGCGAGCTGGTGTGCGCCCATGAAACAGCCGATCGGCCAAGGGTCATCGCCCGGCTCGATCCATATCGTGGCCGCTCAAACGTGGTCTTCGATCCCAATCCCGAATTTGCCTCGGTCGCCATGGGCAAGGTCCAAAGGCTGCGCTGGACTGCCAGTGACGGCGTTGCTGGCTATGGCGATCTCGTGCTCCCGCCAACCCACCGGCCGGGCGAAAAGCACCCGCTGGTCGTCGTCCAATATCAAAGCCGGGGCTTTTTGCGGGGCGGCACGGGCGATGAATATCCCGTCCATGCGCTTGCCGCTCGGGGCTTTGCCGTGTTCAGTTTCAACCGCGTGGCACCCGCCGCTACCGGTTCCGGCGCTGCCGATATCGACAGCTTCATCCGCATTGGCATGACCGGCTTTGCCGAGCGGCGGCGCATGCTTCGTGCGATCGAAACCGGGATCGACCAGGCGATCGCGCTTGGCGTTGTCGATCCTGACCGGATCGGCATTTCCGGGCTCAGCGATGGTGCAGCCAGCGTCCAGTTCGCGCTCATTCATTCGTCCCGCTTCCGCGCGGCAGCAATGAGCTCCTGCTGCGATGATCCGAGCAGCGTCCATTTCGCTGCCGGACCCGGTTATGCCGAGGCCGTTGAGCGCTGGGGCTATCCCGGCCCCAATGCCCCCGGTGCGGCATTCTGGAACGACTATTCGCTTGCTGCCAATGCCGAGCGGATCAAGGTCCCGATCCTGTTCCAGCTGCCCGATGACGAATATCGATTGGGGCTCGAAACCTATTTGACGCTCAATTGGCACAAGGCGCCGGTTGAGATGCATGTCTTTCCCGATGCCTTTCATCAGAAATGGCGCCCGGCGCAGCGGCTCGCCGTCTATGAGCGAGGGATCGACTGGTTCGACTATTGGCTGAACGGCCGAGCCGATCCCGATCCCCTCAAGGCCGGGCAATATCGACGCTGGGACGGGCTGCGGGACCGGCAGCCAGTGGCGGACCAGCCCAGCTCCTGACCCAGGCCTCGACATCCATGAGCGCCAGGAGCCGCATCACCATTTGGGCCGATGGCACGGGCTGGGCCAGCGCCTGTTCGACCTGGTTCGGATCGAGGAGATGCTGATCGGCAAGCCAGCCCTGGATCAGCGCCTCCCGGATCAGTGCTCGGTTCTGGTCATAGAGCCTTGCGCAAAAGCCATCGAACGCCCCCTTTGAACGCCGCTCGATCACTGCTCGGGGCAGGCGGCTGGCATAGCCCTGGCGGATGGGCGCGCGGTTGCGCCCGCCCTCGCTCCATTGCCAGCTTGGTACGGCAAGGCAGTGTTCGATGATCGGCTGGGAGAGCAGGGGAAAGAGAACCGGAGCAAACCCTGCTCGGCCATGGCCTTCGAGATGATTGGGCAGGGTAGCGATGGCATGGACATGGGCTGCCTTGCCCGGCATGCGGCAGGCCGCTCGATCCGGGGCAGCCGGCATCGCAGCCATTGCCATTGCCTCAGCGCTTAGGAACGCGCCGTCGATCCGATGGCCGGGTGCTTGGCCCGGCGTCCTTAGCCGCCCCCAGAACTGCGCCAGGGCTTCCCACAGTGTGGCATCGCTCATCCGGGCAATGTCGGACAAGCTCCGGATCACGGCAGGGCCTGGCCCTTCGATCCGTAACCGGTCAATCGCCGGCAGGACCGAGCGGCCATAGCCGAACAGATCATCGCCGCCCCCGCCGCTCGCAAAACAATCAGCGCCAAGCTGCGGGCCATATTCAAGGCTCAGCCAGTCGCTCGCCTGGGTAAAGGCACGGGCATTGGGGCGCGGCAAAGGCGCGGCAGCGGAGTGGAGCAGATCGACTTGGCTGATCTGGGGGTGGGTGACCTCCAGATCGATCCCGAACCCTTCAGCAATCGCTTCGGCATAGCCAAGCTCGGTGGGATCGCCCTCGCCTGCGGCAAAGGTAATGAGCCTGGGTTCCGCTGCCCATGGAATGAGCGCTGCGGCAACCACTGCTGAATCCAGCCCACCCGAAATCTCAATGAGCGGGCGGCGATAAAGTTGGCTCCATGCCCCTGCGCAGCGATCGATTGTCTCGACCAGCGCTTCAGGAGGGACCTTGCGGCCAGTCATCGGAGCATGATCCCAGGCTTGCCAGCAGCGCCGATAGCGCGCGGCCGCGCCGCTGAGCATCGCCTCGGTGCCGGGCAACACTTCTTCGACCCCGATCAAGCCAGTGCGCGGCGGCCGCCAATCCCGGCAAGCAAGGGCAGCCACGATCATTGGCCAATCCAGGGCGGGCTGAAACAGCCCTGCATGCTGAAGCAGGCGTGGCGCATTGGTCACTGCCCAGGCCTTGCCCCGTCGAACCAGATAGCAGGCAGCGAGCGGCGACGCATCGCGCAGAACCGACCAGCCCGAGGGGGTATGCCGGATCACGACATAGCTGCCCCAGTAGCGCTTGATCAGGGCATCGCTTTCAGGCGGGGATGATCGAAGCGCATCGGCCGCATTTTGGCCCTGGCTATCGAACACCTGGCCGATGAGCACGCCTTGTCCATCATCGAACCGTCGATGCGCTAGGGCTCCGCCGCCAAAGAACCGAAGACCGGGCATGGACGCCTGTTCATCGAGCCCTGTGCGCGCTAGCGCTTCGCCTGCGCGATCCAGCTGCCCGGGCGCGCCGGGCAGCGCCAGCAAGGCACACCAATCTGTCATGCCGAAAGATGCAGGATCGGCGCATAGCGGCCGATCGTATCGGGCGCATCGCCGAGCAGCGCATCGCGGGTCTGGACCCAGCAATGCGCACCAAAGGGCAAAGCGGTCACGCCAAAGACGAGCTCGACCCCGCCAAGCCGGGGCGCGAGCCAGTCCAGCAAGGCAAGCGAATCCAGCAGACAAACCCGGCGGACCGGGGCAAGATGGCGAACCGACCAGAAGCGGCCCGCCCGCGCAAGAATGGCAACTGGATCGGCATCCCGGCCCATCGCCAGCAAGGCGCGGCGGCGGGCGAGATTATCGGCAAAAGGCCGGGTCTTGAGCATGCGCTCGGCCCGCCGCACCGTCCGCGCTGCCGCCAGGGCCGTGCCTAGCCCCGACGCGACGCTCGGCAAGCAACCGGTCTCGAGCTGCAAGGGGATTGTGACTGGTACCGGCTCGGGCAGGATCGCTGCATCGTGATCAAGTCCCAGCAACCGGCAAAGACTGTCCCGGCAGTCGGCATCAAGCGGCCGAGCGGGGTCGTTGAGCCAGGCAATGAAGGGGGCGTTCAGAGGAGGCGGCAGCATCGCATAGCGATCGGCCGCCACATTGAGGAACACCGCTCGCCCGGCAGACAAGGCAACGGTGCCATGCTCGGAAAGGCGCCAATAATGGGCCATGACGGGGCAAGCAGCGGCCGGTACCATGATCGGCACCGGCCTCTGCCTCAATCCTCGGACAGCCCGGCCTGCGGGATCGACCGGACCAGGTCGGGCATCATGCCCTCGCTGCCCAAGGTCACCGCGCTTGCCATGCCGAGATCGATCAATCGGGCTTTTGCCGCCATGTCGGTTCTCCTTCGTTCTGGTCAGGGGCATCTGCGACACCGGCGCCGTTGCCGACGCCGGTGCGCGTGCGGCTCAGTCGTCCGAAAGGCCCGAGGCTTCGACGAAGCGGATCAGGTCCGGCAGGTTGCCAGTGCCGCCAAGGGTTTCGATGCTCGCCGCACCGAGGTCGATCATTGCATGGGTCATGATGCCTTGCTCCTGGTTCAATCGCTGCGGGAATGCAGCACGCCCAAGGCTAGGCGCGCGGCTTAGCGATCCGAATTGAATATGAATTGGATTCGACGATTATCCGAGATTGGCGTCCGGCATCCGGTAGAGCTGGCGCAAAATCGCGGCGGCACTGCCGATCCGCCGCCGGTGATAGCGCAGCAGCTCCGAGCGAAGCGGGGCGGTATTTTCAGCAAGAAGGAGACCGTCCAGCCGGTCGAGCTCAGCCGCAGGTTCCGGCAGTACGGCCTGTTCTGCAACGCGAACGGCCTGGAGCCGGTCATTGAGCCCGGCCATGGCGCGGGCATGCTCGAGATTGGGCGAGCGCCGCGCAATCGCTGCAAACAATGCAGCAGGCCGCATCCATGGGTGCTGGGCGATCTCAACGCTCTTCGCCTCGGGAAATGCACCGGTGCCTGCGCGCAAGGCGATCGTCAGGATATCCGCGTTCCAGGCATAAAGATCCTTGAGCGCGGGCTCGTCAATCAGCGGCAAATGAAACCCCTCGCCTGTGCCGGTTTGGACAAGCCCCTCACCGACCAGGATATTGAGGGCCGCCCGAACCGGGGTCACGCTGCTGTGCAACCGATCGGCGAGTTGCGCCGGATCGAGCCTTGCGCCCGGCTTGACCCGTCCTTCGAGCAGATGGGCCTTGATCGCATCATAGACGCGCTCGGCGGTCGGACCGGCGGCGTTCATCCCGCCTGGCCCGCGCGATAGGCATCGACCATCGCGGTCTGCTCCGGCAGCAGCGCATCGATCGCGCCCAGCCGTTGATCGCCTTTTCCATCGAGCAGGATCGAGGGGCATTGCCCTTCGAAATTGCCGAGATTGGGCCGGTGCTGGCGATAGCCGACAAGCGCAGCCAGCTCGCGCGGAAAATGCCGCGCAACCGCTGGTGGATAGGCCAGCCAGGGATTTTCATGGGGCTTGAGCCAGCCCAGCGAATAGCCAATCACGATGCCCCGGCGCACACTCTGGCTGCGATTGGCGCCAGCACCATGCAGCGTCGAGCCGAGGAACAATAGCGCATCGCCCGGCTCCATCTCGGCAGCAACGCTCGCCTCGGAGGGCTCGGGTGCGAGCGCATGCCGGCCATGGCTGCGCGGCCAGACACAGGTTGCGCCATTCTCTTTTGTGAACGGCGTCAGCGGCCAGATCACATTGACGAGATATTCGGCTTCGCCGGCAGGGACCCGCCACATCTCCTGGTCCCGGTGCGGCATCTGGGCGGGCGCACCTGGATGAATGGCAATTGCCTGCGCGACATTGAGCTGGATACAGTCGCACCAGGGGAGCAGCAGCTGCTCGACCGCCGCGAGGATCAGCGGATGGCTGACCAGCGCGGCAACCCCTTGCGAGCGGGTGAGCAGCCTTCCGAACCTTTTGGTCGTATCGCCGTAGAAACTGCCCTCGCAAAAGGGCGTGTCCCGAAAATCGGGTTCGAGCTCCCGATCGATCCCGGCGATCAGGCTGGGCGCAAGCGCACCGCGCAGGATGGCATAGCCAGTCTCGCCAAGCGCGCTTGCCAGCGCTGTGGCGTCCATCTCGCTGGCACTGGCGCTGGCGATCGGTGCGGCGCTCATGCTGCGGCCCGCTTTGCAGCGCTGCCCGGCCTGCCGGAACCAATGCCTGCCGCCACAAGGCGGGCGGGCGTCTCGGGATCGATCTCGATGCTGAGCGCGATCAGCGAGACCCCCTCGATGGTCACCGGGTTGCCGAGCGGCTGGCAGCGCCAGCCAAAGCCGAGCATCTGCTGGAACCAGCCCGTGGCGGCAATGGCAACATAGCGGGTGATGCCAGCGCTCAAGGCGTGGTCGACAAGGCCAGTGATGAGCTCATCTCGAACGCATCGCCGGTCGGCGGTGCTCAGCCGGCGATCGAGGCAGAAGCGCGTGATCTCGAAAATATCGGGACCTTGAGGGGGCGGCGTGTCGCACAGCTCGGTATAAAAATCCCCAAGGATGTGCGGGCGGGTCGTTGGCAACAGGCGGGCCGAGGCGAGATGCGCATGATCGGCATCGGCCAGCACCAGATAGGTTGCATGCTCGTCGTCGAACTGGTCGACCTCATACGCATCCTCGATGACCGGCACGTCCCATTTGAGGAGATCGACAAAGACCGATTTGCGCGCGGCGAACATCGAGCGGAGCACGCCGTCCGGGGTGGGCTCGGATCCAAAGCGGCTGACATGAAGCATGATCGCATTTCCCTTGGTCGTTGATTCGCCAAGGATCGATCGGGATCAGGCAGCAGCGCTATTCCCAGAAAGGGGGATATCAGCGGCGCGCAATATCCGTGAACGTCAGCGTTCCGTCGAACAGCGCGCGGATCACCAGGGATGTTCGTTTGCTTACCCCGTACCGCGCACAGGCCTGCTTGATATGGCGCGCGACCGTTTCTTCGGTGACGCCAAGGATCTGGCCGGTTTCCCAATCGGTCTTGCCGCGCGCGACCCACAAGAGACAATCGCGCTGCCGGTCGGTCAGCACTGGCGGCGGCGGATGCGATCGATGCCCTCGCTTCACCCAGAGGCGCCGCGCGCTCTCGAATGCGAATGTGCCGGCAAGCTGCGCCATGGGAAGCTGGTCGACCGGGATCGGCCGGCCCGTCTCGCTGGCAAAGGAGCAGGAGCCCCGCAATTCGCCAGGGACATGCGCCGGGACGGTGAACCCCTCGCCAATGCCCTGTTCGCGCCCCATCGCCAGGATGCGCTGATCCTTTGGGGTCAGCGGGATCATCTCGGGCATGCGCGACCAGCAAAAGCCGATGCTGGTGACATGGCTCGCCCGGTGCACCGGATCCGAAACGCCAAGCGCGTTGCGCTCATAGTAATCGGCCCATTGCCGGGGATAATTGTGCAGCCGGATGGCACTGCCCCGGGCTTCGCTCAGGTCGATATGATGGCTGAGCGCGAAATATTGAAAGCCCAGCATCGCACTTGCCGCCTGCATGGCGAGGTCAAGATCATCCACGGTTCGCACCTCGACCAGGCGCTCGAACTCCATGATCATGCCGTGCTTGCCCATCGGGCAGCATCACGGCCCCGGGCGGCGTCTCAAGCCACCGCAACTCCCAAGGCCGCCCTTTCCAATTGGTTAGGGCTGGAAGACGGGGCCTCAGGCCGCCTTCCGGCAACTCTGGTTCTGGGCCCAGCCTATCATGCTGCGCTGCCACAAAAAAGAGGCTGCCAAACGCCTAATTTTTGGCTTGGCAGGCCAGCCGACCGGTGAGCGACTGGGCTGGACCCAGGCACTGGCCGGACTGGCGCGATGCTGGTGCCTATGCGCGGCTGCGCGGCATCGATCGGGCGGGCCTAATGTGGGAATGGCTCCGCCGCGATCCCGATTATCTCGCCTGGTATGCCACCGCGAGCGCAGTGACCTGCGGCGAGGCTCCGAGTGCCATGGTTCCCGTTCAATGGGGGGTACATTTTTGCCGAAGATCCGGCATGCGAAGCCCATCAAGCCCGTATCCTCTGGCACCGCGCGATCGATCCCGGCACGCTGAGCGTCGTTGCGACCCCGGCCGATCCGGGCGATCCGGAAGCCATTCCATGGGACCGGATTGCGCCTTGGCTGGTCAGCGTGACCGGCGGCGATGGCCGCGAACATGCGGTTCTATCCGATGGATGGCGGCGCATTCGGCTGGATGTCGAACAAGGCAGCCTCACGGGCCATCCGGCGGTGCTGCTGGACTTTGCCATGCGCGGCATCGCCACTTCTGAGGCGCGGGTCATGCCGCTTCGTCGTCTCATCACGCTATGCCGTCATGGCCGGTTCGCCCGGTCCTTGTTTCCGCCTGAGCCCAGAATGGACCGCTGGCTGACGATGCTGCGCGTCCATGACGCGCTTATGGACGGCGCTAGCCAGCGCGAGATTGCGATGGTTCTGTTTGGAGAGGATCGGGTGCGCGCGGCCCGGGATCAAGGGAATGATTCGCTGCGTTCAAGGACACGGCGGCTCGCCCGCGACGCACTTGCCATGGCGGCCGGGGGGTATCGCAGACTATTGAGGCGCGGGGACCGGCCAGGCTGACATGGCACCAATTGCCATTTCATTGGGCGCATTCGATGATCCCGCACGTAAGGGCAGAATGTCAGTCAGCGCGCATGAACGAGGATATCGACCATCAGGCTGGTGCCCCAAAATCCCTGAAGTTAGATTGCAGTGATGATGTTGAAGATCGCCCCATTGCGTTTGCACAGCCCCTTTTCCTAACGCGATCAGGCTCGGCGCATGGCAAATCCATCCGGCAAATGCGTGGTGTGCGGCGAAGGGCCGACGGTAAAGGCGCACCTGTTTCCACGCGCATTGATGCTGGATATTCGCGATGACACTCGGGAATTGGTGGAGGGAAGCCGCCATCGAACAGGCATTCGGTACCGGCAGAATGGCCCATGGGATGACCGCTACCTTTGCAGCCTGCACGAAACCCAATGCGGTGCCGGCGACGACTATTTCGTTCGGTTTGCTCGACGTCTCGAGCGGGACGCGGTGCCTTTGGACGGACGTCCAGGCTATAAAATCGCGAATCCTCGCCCGGACAAGCTGCTTCACTTCGCTTATGCCATGGTGTGGCGGCAGGTCGTCTGTCCTGAAGGCCAAGACCTTGGGCTGAATTTAGGGCCTTATCGGGCCTTGCTGGAAGCGGTGTTGTTTAACGGCGCGCCAGCGACCCTGGAGCTCTTGATCGGGCGATCCTCATTGATGATCGATGGCACCACCCCCGCCCGGATCGCCATCGCGCCCTACCGCCAGAAGTTGATGAACCGGTCGGTGTGGCATTTCGAGGTCGCCGGCCTGCAGTTCTTCCTGAAGACGGATAAGCGCGCCTGGCCCGCAGAATGGGCACGCTATCTCGCAAATGGCAATGATCCCTTGTACCTCGCCGCGCCCGAGCGACGGGACCTGGCCAGTGCGCCACTGCTGCAAGACATTTTTGCGCAGATGCTTGGCCCAGAATAGCTAATACGACAGCCAAACTGACTCACCGCTAGGCGCGGCTATCCGCCGGTTGACGCAATGGTCTGCCGTGCGGCGACTTTCGTGGGACAAAGGTCTTGGCGGTTAGAGGCGCCCTGCGCGTCCCGCGCGACCGCGCTCTACGGCTCCGGGCTTTGTCCGTCGCCGCCGAGCCCCGCATGGCGGGTCTCGGCCTGCCGGTAACGATCGCTGGCGCGTTTCTGTGGTCGCCGCGCGAGCGCGCGGCGGCCTTGTCTGTTGCCTCTCCCGGAGGCGCGGGAGTGGGCGGCGCTCCCTTCTAGGCGCGGACGCGGCAGCGACAAGCCGGCCCTATGGGCCGGCTCCTTCATTCCCATTGCGGCCCTTCGGGTGCCGCTACCGCTCGTGCCCGCGCCTTGCCGGTCGCTCTTTGCCGCCCACCCCCGCTTTCCGGGGAGGCCATGTCGGTTTTTGGGCGGGAATGGAGGCACGATTATGCCAGCATCCTCTGCCCGTCTTGCCCATGGCAAGCGCAAGGCCCCAGCCATCCGGCAGGCATCGCCGCCAGCCGAACCGCGCACCAGTCTTTATGACGAGGTCACCAACCGGATCATCAGCGAGCTTGAGGCCGGGCGATTTCCATGGGTCCAGCCCTGGGGCCGTCCCGATACCACCGGCATCGCGCCCGGCCTTCCCCGCAATGCACTGACCGGGCGGCCCTATTCAGGCATCAATATCCTGATCCTCTGGGGCGCGGTCATTGAGCAGGACTTTCCCAGCCAGAACTGGCTGACCTTCCGGCAGGCCCAGGCAGCAGGCGGAAGTGTCCGTAAGGGCGAGCGCGGTACCACTGTCGTCTATGCTGACCGTTTCACCCCCGAAGCCGAACGCGAGCGCGCCCGCGAAACCGGCGACGATGCCAGGGCCATTCCGTTCCTGAAGCGCTTTACCCTGTTCAATGTCGCGCAGTGCGAAGGCCTTGACCCCGGCCTTGCCCCTGAGCCCGTGCCGCTCCCCGAACGGGAAATCGTGCCGGTTGCCGAGGCAGTGATCGCAGCGAGCGGTGTCGAATTCCGGATCGGCGGCAACCGTGCCTTTTACGCGCCGGGCGCGGATTATGTGCAGGTCCCGCCCCAGCCTGCCTTTTTCGAGCCGATCAACTATTACCGCACCTGCCTGCATGAACTGACCCATGCGACCGGCCACCCGACCCGGCTTGATCGCAACCAGAAAGGCGCGTTCGGGAGCCGCGACTATGCCCGCGAGGAGCTGGTCGCAGAGATGGGCGCAGCCTTTCTGTGCGCTGCATTGGGCATCACCCCTACCGTTCGCCATGCCGATTATCTGGCCAGCTGGCTCGATGTCCTGCGCGCCGATTTGAGCGATGACCCGGCCGTCCGGGGGACAAACGGGCCGCGCGGGCGCGCGATTGTTCGCGCCGCGTCGCAGGCCAGCAAGGCCGCCGACTGGCTGCTTACCCGGTTGCCCGGCACTGGCGTGCAGGCGGACGACCGCGAGCAGGGGAGGGCCGAGGCATGATGCTCCTCACCGGCGAACTGCGCGCAGCCCTCAGCGCCAATGCCGAGCGCCATCGCCGCGCCGTGGCGGCGGGCGGCCCCCACCCCGACCCCGCCCCGGTCGTCAAATTCTTCAATCCGCTGGGCGCAGCGACCTGGCTTGCAACCGAACTGGACGCCGATGGCGACACCTTGTTCGGGCTGGCTGATCTCGGCTTTGGCTGCCCCGAACTCGGTAGCTTCAGCCTGTGCGAAATCGCCGCTTTGCGCCTGCCATTCGGGCTTCGCATCGAGCGCGATCTTCATTTCTCGAGCGCTCTGCCGCTGTCGGTCTGGGCCGATACCGCGCGCCGCGCCGGATCGATCCTCATGGCCGAGGCCATGCTCTGGCGCAGCGAGCCTGCCCCGGACCCCGAGCTTCCGACCGATCCCGATGGGGACAAGGCTGGATGATGCGCGGCGCATTTCGCCGCTTTTGAAAAGCCGGTCCGCCACCTCCGGAAAAAAGCGCGGCGGACCGACACTCACAAGGAGCAGTCCCATGAAACTCGATTTTATCCCGCTCGACAAGCTCGCGGTCAGCAAGGCCAATATGCGCTATGCGCGCAAAGCGCCCGATGTGGCCGATATCCTCCCCACCATCCGCGCGCGCGGCGTGCTCGTACCCTTGATGGTCCGCCCCCAGCCCTGTTCCGAATGCGCTGGGGGGAATGCGCCCGGCCTGTTCGAGATCGTCGCGGGCAGCCGTCGCTATCACGCCGCGCGGATCGTCGCCGACGAAACCGGACAGCCCGAACCGCTCCCTTGCGCAATCCTCGATGCAGGCGACGATGCGGCCGCCATCGAGGCCTCGCTCATCGAAAATCTCGCCCGGCTCGACCCCGATGAGGTGACCCAATGGGAAACCTTCACCCGGCTGGTCCGGCAAGGCCGCAGGCCCGAGGAAATCGCCGCGACCTTCGGCCTGCCCGACCTCACCGTCCGCCGGGTGCTGGCGCTTGGCAATCTCCTGCCCCGCATCCGGCACATGTATGCGCGCGAGGCCATCGACGCTGCCACCGTCCGACACCTCACCCTCGCCAGCAAGAGCCAGCAGCGCGACTGGCTGGCGCTGGCTGATGACCCTGAAGCTTACCTCCCGACCGGCCATCAGCTGAAAGCATGGCTGTTCGGCGGCCAGTCGATCCCGGTGCGGCACGCCCTGTTCGATGTCGAGGCAAGCGGCCTTGCCATCGTCTCGGACCTGTTCGGCGAGGAGCGCTGGTTTGCGGATGCCGATGCCTTCTGGGCAGCGCAGCAGGCAGCGGTCGAGGCGCGGCGCACAGCCTATCTCGACGCCGGATGGGCCGATGTCGTGATTGTGCCCATTTCGGATCAATTCCACAGCTGGGATTATGAAAAGACCGCCAAGCGCAAGGGCGGGCGCATCTATATCGAACTGCGCACCAGCGGCGAGGCCGTGTTCCACGAAGGCTATTTGTCGCGCAAGGAAGCCCGGCGCGCGGCAGGCTCGGAAGGGGGTGGCGCGGTTCCGGCCAAGGCATCGCGGCCAGAGCTGAGCGGGCCGATGCAGGACTATCTCGATCTCCATCGCCATGCCGCCGCGCGCGCGGCGCTGCTTGGCGCGCCATCCGTCGCGCTGCGGCTGTTGGTCGCCCATGCCATCGCCGCATCGCCCTATTGGAATGTGCGCGCTGAGCCGCAATCGGCGCGCCATGAGGCGACAAGCGAGAGCGTCGAGACATCGCGCGGCGAGACGCTGTTCGATGAACGCCGCCGCGCCGTGCTCGCCTTGCTTGGCTGTTCGCCCGACGAGCCGACCGTGATCGGCAGCATGATCGAGGCGGCAGGCGGCGATCCGGTCGTGGCGCTGTTCTGGCGGCTCCTCGACCTGCCCGATACCGCGATCATGGACGTGATCGCGGTCATCATGGGCGAGAGCCTCGCATCGGGCAGCGCGGCGGTGGAGGCGGTGGGCCTTACCCTTGGCCTCGACATGGCCGATTGGTGGCAGGCCGATCCCGCCTTTCTCGAACTGGTCCGCGACCGCGAGGTGCTGACCGCGCTGGTTGCCGATGTCGCAGGCGAGCCGGTCGCCACCGCCAATGCCCGCGAAAAGGGCAAGACGTTGAAGCGGATCGTCACTGACCATCTCGAGGGCAACGACGGGAGGTCAAAGGTTGAGCGCTGGGTGCCGCGCTGGATGGCGTTCCCGCCCGCTGCCTATACCGAGCGCGGCGGGGTCGGCACGCTCAATGCCCATGCCATGGCCGAGGCGGCGCGGGTGCCGGTGGCACCACCCAAGCCGCCCGCCGCACCTGTGGCGCTGGCCGCGCCGGAGCCTGATCCGGCCTGCGATCCGGCTAATGGTGAGCCGGTCCAGCTGGCGGCATGACCTTGAGGGCGGGGCGGATTGCCGCCCCGTCTGTTTTGCTAAGTGCGGTCAGATGCTGGGGTCAAAATTTTGGCGCGCGCTGCAGCCGGATCGGCCGCAGCGCGCGCATTTTTGGGACAGCCCAAGACGGCGGCTTGGCTAACCCGAGGAAGCCAAGCGCGCCCCATTTACGAGAATGTTGGTTCCCGGTTAGCGGGCCGCGATGGCCCTGCCCTCCGGTCGGCGCTCTCCGAACAGCAACCAGAAATTCCTGAGCAGCGGCTCAAGTGCGGCTTCATCGATATGGTCGACCCGCAACTCGCCGAGCAGCGCTCTATCGCGAAAGGCAGGGCGGCTTGCATAGTCATGCGGCAAGGCCAAGGCGTAGTTCCGGACGCCGAATATGGTGGCTTGGATCACCCACGGCCCCTCGACATTGAAGGGGCGAAATCGGTTCTGGGTCGATACGGTCGCTTCGAGCAAACACTCCTCGAATCGCGGTATCCAGACCCGCCTATCCGGTTCGCCACCACCATTATCCCGGACAGCGCCGATCAACCATGCATGGTCGGCGCGACCTGTTCGATGCGTCATCGACCAACTGCCAACAAGTCCGTGCTCCCGGTCAACCGGCACATGCATCAGCACGCCTTCGAGCGTATCGATTGCATCAAAGCCGCGATACTGGGCTGCCCGGACAGGCGCGATCGCATTCTCGAAAACCACGGGGAGATCGAGTGTCTTCCGAAAATAGTCCAGCGGCGTCACCGATACGATGGCGCGGGGTTCACCCCCCATAAAGACCGGCATATCGACCCCGCGCGCCATTTGAATTGCGTGATGGTGAAGCGCGCGAAACCGCGTCGAGAGTTGGTCTGCTTCAGTGAAGGCATGGCGGAGTTCATGCACGTCCATCTCATATTTCTGCCGGCTATTGCGGCTATAAAATTTGCCGCTGTTTTTGAAAATCACCCGGTGCGGACTGGCGAGACTGGCAGGAATGCGAATCACCAACACGCCTGCGCCGGATGCCAGCGTTCCCCACTTCATGCGCACCCCAATGAGCCGGGGCGCTACACCATCTCGAATAATATTCTCGAGTCGCAGCAGTTCATCATCGGGGCTGTCCACTCTTAGTCCCAGCAGGCCCGCAGCGATCCCGTCCCGCTCGTCGATGCCATAGATCAGATCGCCGCCCTGCGAATTGGCAAGCGCCGTCACGTCGGCGAGGAACTCCTTTTTGTCGTCATCGCGCCCGCCCGGAAGGTCGCGCTTGAACTCAAGGTCCCGCCGTTCGCCGACCTGATTGTCGATCAGGCGCATGAGGGCTGCTTCGTCGATGGTGTCGAGCGGCTGGTCAATCATGCGGGCAGCATACTGCTTCCACCGGCGACAGGTAGCCCCGATGATGGGCTTCGAACGGGTCGCCGCCCGCAATCCGATATGGCTGCGCTCAAAGCGCCAGATGGCCGGGATCGCGGTCGCTCCGTGCCATTTGCCGCGACACCCTTATTGTCCGTGCTGCCGACGTTCATCCGCGCCAGTGCCGCAGTCGCCGACGCGATTGCGGGTCAGCCGGAACCGCCGGGCGATGATCATGCAGGCGAGCTAAGCCTGCCCGTCAGGCGCGTCCCGATTGGCAATAAAGCAGCGCCGAAATCGGCCGGGTGCAATCGACGGTGAGGGAATGAATTGCACTTGCTGTACGAGCTATCAGGCATATCGGAGCAGCCTCACCGGACCATGCCAACCGCCGCTGATCGTTGTTGGACCGAGTGCGATTGAGCGGGTTGGGGGCATGCTATCTCGCGTTCTGAGAGCCTTATCGCAGCCCGTCTAATCGACCGATTCGCAGGATGGACATCGATGCGGATCAGGATCGTCCGGCTGCCGCGCGCCGATCATTTCCGGCTCCTTAGGCGTATGACCTGGAACGGGTGCCGGTCACGCCAAACCATCGCGCTACGCCCTTATTTCCCCGCCGGCTATGCCGGCTCCTCGCGGCCGCTTCGCTCCAAATAAGCGCTTGCGCTCCGGTCCTTCGCTGACGCTGCGGCCCTGGCGGGTTCCCGTGCCCGTCCCCCGTTCCTTTGGTCCGCCCATCGCCCGGAAATGGTTCGGGCGAAGCATTCAAGGAGACGATCAATGCCCGCAATCGGTTATGTCACCCGCGACGGCGAAGCCTTTAAGGGCCAGCTCAAGACCCTCTCGATCCGCACCGATATCGAGATCCTGCCCAACCGCTCCAAATCTTCGGACACCCAGCCCGATTACCGGGTGACGGCAAGCGGGGTCGAGGTCGGCGCGGGTTGGGTCCGGCGCAGCGAATTGTCCGGCAAGGACTATGTCTCACTGAGCCTTGCCGCCCCCGAATTCGGCCCGCGTCGGATCTACGCCAATCTCGGCCGCGCTGCTGGCCAGGAGGATGTCGACACCTTCGCCATCATCTGGAACCCGGCCGACTGAGCCCCCTGATCGCTCCCGCGCCAGACGGCGCGGGAGCACCCTTCGCGCCAAGAGAGGGGGTCGAAAACGCATCCATCGATTTGCGACCCTGCCCGGAGCGGCGGGCTTGGGCCAGCTTTGGATGACCGCGGCATTGGGCTGCGGCACCCAGCACGGACCTCGCACTCATGGACGACACCGCCGCCGCGCGCGCAAAGGCCGCGCGCGAAACCTGCCCCTTTCTGACCGCCAAGCAGACCGCTTTTCATCTCGGCATTGCGCGCTCGACGCTCAAGGCGATGCGGCTGGCCGGCAAGGGGCCGCGCTGTCGTCGGCATGGCCGGACCTGGCGCTATCATATCGACGATATCGAGGCCTGGTCGGCGGCGAATGCGCGGGGCGGCGATCATGGCTGATCCCCGCGACCTGCCGCTCTTCGCCTTTGAAGACGCGCTGAGGCGGCATCGTCGCCAGCGCCGCAAGCTTCGCCGTCGCGGTCTCGCGCTCGCGCTTGGCGTTGCGGCACTCGGGGTCACCATTGTCTTTCCGCCGCGCGCGCGCCTCGTTTGGAATGCGAGCGCAAGCGTGCCGATCGGGCTTTACTGGGTGGGGCCAGCGCGCACGCTGGTCCCAGGCGATCTTGTGGTTGCGTGGCTGCCCGGACCTGCTCGCAAACTTGCCGCCGAGCGGCGCTATCTGCCGTCCAATGTTCCCGCGATCAAGCAGGTCGCTGCAGTAACAGGGATGCGGATCTGTGGCGTCGGCACCAGCCTGACGATCGATGGCCGAACGGTCGCCCGGCGGCTTAAAGCGGACCGGTTTGGCCGTGCCATGTTGCAATGGAAGGGGTGTCGGACGCTCGCCAAAGGCGAACTCCTCCTCCTCAATCCAGCAAGCCCAGCCTCGTTCGACGGACGCTATTTTGGGCCCAGCCGAACCGCAGATGTTGTCGGGACAGCCCATCCGATCTGGAGTTGGAGTGCAGCGGAGACAGGATCGTGAGCCGGTTCGCCATGATCGTCTGCGGGGCCTTGGTTCTGTTTACTGCCGCACCCGCTGCCAAGGGCGATGAGGTAGAAGCGCAGGCCTCTGAGCAGCCGAGATCGACTGATCCGGTTGGCCGATGGCGGCCTTATTCGCGCGAAGCGTCGCAGCGCTTCGGCATCCCGCTCGAATGGATCGAGCGGGTGATGCGGGCCGAGAGCGGCGGCCAGACGCAGCTGAATGGCCGTCCGATCACCAGCCATGCCGGGGCGATGGGGCTGATGCAGATCATGCCCGGAACCTGGGCAGAACTGCGTGCAAGGCTTGGGCTCGGGCCGGACCCGCACGATCCCCGCGACAACATCCTTGCCGGCACCTTCTACCTCAGGATGATGTATGACCGGTTCGGCTATCCGGGCCTGTTCGGTGCCTATCATGCCGGGCCTGCGCGCTATGCCGCATGGGTGACCAGTGGACGCGCGCTCCCTGCCGAGACCCGGGCCTATCTGGCCAAGCTTAGCGACCGACCCGGCCAATCCGCCGCTCCAGGATCGCCAGTGCTGCCAACGCCCCTGTTCGCCATCCGACGCGCCGATCCTGATCACAAGGTCGACCCGCGCAGCGCAGCGGAGGGCTTATTTGTACCGCTCTCGACCCAAGCGCCAGCATCGTCCGAACAACCATAGGCGCAGGGGGAAAGCGGGTCCCTTGCCGAGACGGAGGGGAGGGCTCGTCTCGGCAAGGCCAAGCATGACGGCCGTCGCAGCGGCTGTACAAGGCCGGCGGCCCCTCCAATTTTGCCGCGATATGGAGCGCGCTTCGCGCGCGCCGTTGTTCGTTTCTGCGCAACAAAATCGGTTCCTCCGCCGCCGCTTCGCGGCGCTCCGGCTGCGCCTGCGCGGCCCTGACAGCCGCTCCGCCGACCGTCTTCGAAGGGCTGTTCTCAATGAAGAGAATGTCAAGCGATGGAGGTTGAGATGATCATGGTTCAGGCGGTCGAGGCGGTATCGGCACATCAAACAGATCGGGTCATGCAGGCGCTGATTGCGGGCCTCGAGATCGAGTTCGGGCACGGAGCGGGCGAGGCGCTGGCGCAGCGGTTCATCGAAGCCGAAGAGAGCGATTTTCTCTGGCAGGCGCGGGTCACGGAACGGTGGCTCGGCAGCTATGGCAGCGCCGAGGAGGATGCAGTCGAGCTCGATCGGATCGCGGTCCTGAGTAGGCTGGATCATCGCTGGTTCGTCGCGGTGAGCATCGTCGACGGCGATGGGAACGCGCATGGCTTGATCGGGCGGCGTCAGTTCCGAAGCGAACAGGCGGCACGTCAGGCCTTTGCAACAGCGCACTGATCGCTAGCGCCAATCGCCGGGACAAGGATGCTGGTCAGGTACCTGCGTCCCGGCTTTTTCAGGACCTGGCTCGGACGGCATTGATAGGGGGCAGTGAAGTCGGAGCGGGCGGTAGAGCTGGCAAGAAGGGTAAGCGGCGTAAGGCAAGATAAAGCGCCGACACGGGTCAGCGCATAAGTCCTTGTCTTCACATCTTTTTTCAGGGGCTGAAGCGGCACTGGTGGTTGGCGGACAGTGCCAGTGCGCCCGGAAAAGGCCGCCATTTCAAGGGCTTGGCTGGCACCGGTTTTCCTGTCGGCCAGGCTGGGCCACATTGCCTCCGGGGCGCGCCAGCAAGGGCTGTCCGATGAGCGCCGACGACGATTTCGAACCGCATTTGGGGCGGCTGCGCAGCCGCCCGCCCAAACGCGCGCGGCGCTACCTCCAGCGCGTGCTCGCTGCCACCAATCTTGCCCGTGGCGGGGCAGCGTCTGGCACACTCAAGGGCCGCTCGGCCGGTAGCCGGATCGGCCGTGCTGCCGGGGTGGGCCGGCTGCTCGCCAGTCGCGGCCGGATGAGCGCGCTCGGTCGCCGCCGCGTCATCATTAAAACCCGAATCGTGCGGCTGACGGCTAAGGGCGCAAGCGCAGCGGCTGCCCATCTGCGCTATCTACAGCGCGATGGCACCACGCGGGAGGGCGAACGGGGCACGCTCTATGGGGCCGACCGGGAGGCAGTCGATGCCAAGGAATTTCTCGTGCGTGGTGCCGGGGACCGCCACCAGTTCCGCTTCATCGTCTCGCCCGAAGACGGTGCCCAATATGAGGATCTGAAGCCGCTGGTCCGCCGGCTGATGGCGCGCGCAGAAACCGACCTTGGCACCCGGCTCGACTGGGTCGCGGTCGATCATTTCAACACCGGCCATCCCCATAGCCATGTCATCATCCGTGGTATCGACCAGAAGGGGCAGGATCTGGTGATCGCGCCCGACTATCTGACCCGGGGCCTGCGCGAGCGCGCCGCCGAACTGGTCGAGCTTGATCTTGGTCCGAAAACGACCCGAGAAATCGCGCGCGGTCAGCTCGCCGAAATCGAGGCAGAGCGCCTGACCTCGATCGACCGGCGGCTGCTTAAGCTGGGCGGCGAGGAGCGTCTCGTCGAAGCGACCGGCACTGGCGCATTTGAGCAAACGCTGCGCGCTGGCCGGCTCGCCAAGCTCGAACGGCTCGGGCTTGCCGAGGCCCTGGGGGAGGGCCGTTGGCGGCTTGCCCCCGACCTTGCCGAGACGCTCACCCGAATGGGCGAGCGCCGCGATATCATCCGTACCATGCAGCGCGCCTTTAACCCAGCGCGGGTCGAGCGTTCTGCAGCCGACCAAGCCATCTACGATCCGGCTGCGCCCAACGCAGCGCCGCTGGTCGGGCGGGTCCTGTTGCGGGGCCTCGCCGATGAGTATCGCGACAGCCATTTCCTTGTCGTCGACAGCATTGATGGGCGTAGCCACTATGTGGCGCTCGGGCGTGAGCCCGCCGAGGGGATTGGCGAAGGCGCTGTGGTGGCGGTCATGCCTACTCGCACCGGGGTCCGTGAGGTCGACCGAACCATCGCTGAAGTGGCTGCCGCCAATGGTGGCCGCTACGATATCGATGCGCATCTGGCGCATGACCGACAGGCCAGCGAAGAATTTGCCCGGAGCCATGTCCGCAGGCTCGAGGCCCTCCGTCGGGGCGGTGCGGGCGTCGAGCGGCTGGCGGATGGTGGCTGGCGTATCGCAACTGACCATCTCGAACGGGTCGATCAATTTGAGGCGGCACAGGCGCGAGCGCGTCCGGTGAGGGTTGAGCTGCTTACGGCTGAACCGCTTGACCGGTTGGCGACAGCGGACGGAGCCACCTGGCTCGATCATCGGCTGCTGCGGCCAAGCGATGCGCCGGCGCGGGACGCGGGGTTCGGAAGCGCGGTGCGTGAAGCTGAAGCACGGCGCCGACAATGGCTGATCAACGAGGGGCTTGGCAGCGAGATTGGCGGTGTTTTCGAGCCGCGTCCGGGCATGATCGAGACCCTGCGCCGCCGCGAGCTTCTTCGGGTTGGCGCGGCACTGTCGAAAGAGCTCGACCTGCCATTCGCGGAGAGCCGTCCGGGCAGTCCTGTCGAGGGTGTCTATCGGCGTCGGCTCGACCTGGCGAGCGGGCGGTTCGCATTGATCGAACGCGCGCAGGATTTTACCTTGGTGCCCTGGCGACCGGTGATCGAGCCTTATGCTGGCAGGGCAGTGTCAGGCGTCGTGCGCGGCGAGGGCATCAGTTGGTCGATCGGGCGCGGGCGAGGCGGGCCGACAATCTCCTGAGCCTCCTCCGCAGCCAGGCCTGGATTGGTCGTCAATCAGAACAGGCTGGGCTGTGCCGAGCGGTCGTGCGCCAGATGCGGTTTTGCAAGCTGTGCCGCTTCAATGGCTCGACGATAATGGATCGTGCCATAGCGCTCCGCGTCATCAAATCCGACGGGCGCCAGCTCCTCGGTGGGGAAGCAGGCATCATAGATTGCGCGGGCAGCCGCGCGCAGGCTGGCATCATGCTGCATGACGGTCTCCAAATCATTCGAATCGCCGGGTAGGGCGACGGCTTCAGAGATAGAACATAGATAGAACAAATCGCAATCCCGTTTCGCTGCCAGTCCGCCCATGGTCGCAAGCTGTTGAACGCCAATGCTCGGTTTTGACCGCAGGCAGAAAAGGGCTTTCCGGTGTTCGCCATCGCGGAGCAGCGGGCTAGCGGCACGCCAGCGACAATCCGTTGCGCGGCTAAATACAGCCTAGCCAACCACCCCGCTCGGGTCGCAGATGAACGGCTTTGTTCCGAGGGCTCTGCGTCAATATCTTGGCCTCACGCCAACCACTAATCTCGCGGCGCTTTAAATCCGTTTGTGATTGCGCCTATCAGCGCCGAACGGCTGGAATGGTGTCGTCGTGAGACGAGCCACCCCCATCGCCGTCGATGGGGCCATCCGTTGTGGGCGCCGGCTTGCTCGTGCCTTCTTGTTCGTCGCCCGGCACGTCAGTCTCGTCGCCTACTGGCGTTACTTGGGTTTGCGGAGCAGCGGAGTCGCCAACTCGCTTTTGCAAGGCATCGAGCCGAAGGTCGGCATTTTCGCTCGTTTCACCTGCTTTGATTGCTACCGCCAAATACCGGGCGGCAGCAGTTTCCGGTTCAAAATATTCAAGTTCGCTAGTCAGGCTTTGGTCTGCCGCGATCTCTGCAGTTCTGACCGCCTGCAGATCAAAAGCGCCACAGCGATCGAGTGCCGCCCACTCAAATTCCTGCGACAGCCCGTCATAGCAGCTTTGTGAATAGATCATCGCGCCCGACAACCCTTCGGCGGCATAAGCGAGCCGCAGATGCCGCAACCCGCGGGTCACCTGCGCTGGCGCCAGCGGAGCGACTGTGACGGGAGGTTCGATCGCTTCGACTTGATTGGTCAGGGACGCTACGCCGAAAGGTTGCTCGGCAGTGATCTCGGGCTTCTTCGTATCACACTGGCTTACCGTGATGATAAGAGCCACGATCACACCGATGATAAGAGCGAATTGGCAGCCTTCCTTGTTTTCTTGCGCCTTCACCGGCGTCGCCTTACCTTGTGCCACGCCAGCCCCCTTTTTTACTGCGTTGCGCAGCGGAGCGCGTCAGCCAAGAATTGGACTTGCGCTCTCGCGATTCTTGCTTAGCCTTTCTCGACAGGGGGAAGCAAGTTCATGGGCTACGTGCGAATATCTCCGGGTGATCTCGATCAGTCATTCGTTGCCGATAGCGCTCATTGGCTTGCCCGGTTCTACCCTGACTTGAATGTTTCTTTGGAAGGCCATGATCTGGTCTTGCGTAGTGAGCATCGCTCTAGCAGCGAATTGAACGCGCTTTGGCGGGTCAGTCTGGCTAACGAGCGTCTTTTTCGCGTCAACCGGTCTCGTCGGTCTGAGACATTGGCGGCGCTCACATGACATTGTGCATGCCGCTTCGTACTCGTTTGATGTCAACTGATCGTGCCTTGTTGGTCAACGATGGCGGTGGCTTTTTCAGTGCTACTCCTGATTTCCTTGATCGGCTTTCGGCCGGTACCTTATCGTCATTTGAGCGGCAGTTTGTTTTGGAGCGCGGGCATGGCGTGGACCGCGCTGATCCGCTCGGCGAGACCGCTCATCTCTACAACGTCGCAGAGCGTCTGACACTTGCGGGCCCTCTTGATTATCTGATCCTCGTTCCGACGCTCCGCTGCAATCTTTCCTGCACCTATTGCCAAGTTTCTCGCGCCGCACTCGACCAGACAAAATATGACTGGAATGACGCGACGCTGGAGAAGGTGCTTAGCTTAATTGACGGCCTCTCAGGACCCCGCATCAAGATCGAATTTCAAGGCGGCGAACCAACATTGAGGCCCGATCTCATCCGTGCGGTTATCGATCGCACTTGCCGCTTCGAAGAGCGCCAATTCGTAATCTGCACCAACCTGCAGAACCTCGGGCCAGAGATCCTATCCCTTTTTGATGGGCCCGAGGTGTTTATCAGCACCTCGCTGGACGGTGACTTCGAAACACATCTGCGCAATCGCACGACAAATGTTGAGATGACCGGCCAGTTTCGTCGAAACCTTGCGACGGTTGTCGAGCGCTATGGGCCGCAAAAAGTATCGGCGCTGCCGACGATCGATCCCGAGCGGCCTCCAACACCCGACGCGCTGATTGACGCCTATCTCGAATTCGGCCTCGAGAGCATCTTCCTTCGGCCGATAAATTATCAGGGGTTTGCACGCAAACACCATGCAAGCTCGCGCGAGCAGGATATGGCCTGGCGGGCCTATCACGAGAAGTTTTTGCGCAGACTGATCGAGCGAAATTGGGAGGATCGGTCGGTCGTGCTCGAAGAGAGCTATTTCAGCATCTGCCTGCGGCGCATCTTCCAGCCCGGTGCGGATCGCCATGTCGATCTTCGTAACCCCAACCCTCTGGGCTATGATTATGTCGTGATTGACTATGACGGGCAGGTCTATCCGACGGACGAAGCACGCATGCTCTCACGCTCCGGCGTGATCGACCTATCCATCGGCGATGTGCATTCGGGCTGGGACACCCCGGCGCGTGCGACCCTGAATGCGCATGCCTCAAACCTTTTCGACCCGGCATGCCAGCGCTGCGCCTATCAGCCCTATTGTGGCCGCGATGTTGTCGATGACATCGCACGCTATGGCCGGATCGACCTGCCGCGGCAGGAAACCGAATTCTGCCGCAGGCACATGAGCCTGTTCGATCTGGCCTTCCGGCTGATCTACGCAGACGACGAGCCAACGCGCTACTCTCTGGCGCGATGGCTGCGGCTGGAAGGCACGCCGCTCACATTCGGGGAGCATTGCGCTTGATCCCGCTAAATCTCTCCGTGGTTGCAGAGCCTCAACCCGCCTTCGTCACGCGCCTTCGGCGCATGCGCGATGAAGCTGGGGGGTGGGATTCGGTTTGGATTGAGGGAACTGGCGATAGCCATGTCTTTGCAGGCCAAGGCGGTGTCGTTGTAATTGAGGGCGCGGACGCCGCTGCACTGGATGGCGACGTTATTCTAGTGGATCCACAGCGCGGCCGGGCCGAGCGCCTGATCCGCGCCGGCTCCGCTCACAATACACTGCTTGTCACTGAGCGGTGTGATCAGCTTTGCATCATGTGCTCTCAGCCCCCGAAAAAGACCCATGAAGACCGGTTTGCGCTGCTTGAACAGGCTTGCCTTCTCGCAGAACGAGACGCGGTGATCGGGGTCACCGGTGGCGAGCCGACGCTCTACAAAGACGAGCTGCTCGGCATGATCGAGCGGGTGATCGAGGCGCGGCCGGATCTTGGCTTCCATGTGCTGACCAACGCACAGCATTTCGATGAAGAAGATGTCCTGCGGTTGCGGCAGCCTGCATTCAGGCGGGTGACGTGGGGCATCCCGCTCTACGCCGCACAGGCCGATCTTCATGACCGGATTGTCGGGAAGTCCGGTGCCTTTGCCCGGTTGATGGAGAGCTTTTCCCATCTCGTTCGCGCCGGGCAGCGGATCGAGCTGCGCACCGTCCTCATCCAGGATAACGCGGCCGCGTTGCGTGAGCTTGCGCGGCTGGTCAGCGCGCGGCTGCGTTTCGTCTCGGCCTGGTCGATCATGCAGCTCGAACATATCGGCTTTGCACGCGGGCGCTGGGCTTCGCTTTATTTTGCGCATCACACGGAGTTTGAGCTTATCGCTGAGGCGATCGACATCGCACGACTGCACGGTATTCATGCACGCCTGTTCAATTTTCCGCTATGCACGGTACCCGAGCCGTACCGCATTCTGGCAGCGCCATCGATTTCCGATTGGAAACGCAAATATGCGCCAGGCTGCGAGGGCTGCCGTGAGCAGGAGAGTTGCAGCGGCTTCTTTGAATGGCACCCGCAGGACGCGCTAGGCGGGGTCACACCTTTATGAAGCGGGTCGGCTTTCTCATTCCGAGCCTCATCGCTGCCGGTTTCTCCGGCCATGATGGTGCAGCCCAGATCCCAGGAATAGGACCGCGCGTGTTGAACGACAGCGACCCCGGCCTCTTCGAGATCTTCAAACAGGACCACAAGGTGACGCTGGCCCAGCACCGAAGTCATCGCAGCCATAGTTCGCACCGAAGCCATAGCAGCCATCGTTCCGGTAGCGGTGGACATTACAGCCATACGAGCCACCGATCGAGCACGGGTGGGAGCTACGTGCCTAGCGTTCCTGTCTATACTGCACCAGCGCCCAGTCCTCCGCCGTCACCGCCACCATCCCCATCCCCATCCTATCCATTGCGCAGCGCGCAGCCTGGAGAAGCGGCGCCTCCTCGGACATCATCGGGCCTGCCAGCGTTAAGCGGTCGCAGCGAGCGTTTCAAATCAATCGTGCGGCGGGTTCAGATCGCACTACTCGCCCAAGGCTTCTACGAGGGTGCGATCGACGGAGTAGTGGGTCCTGCAATGCGCGGCGGAATGCGCCGGTTTCAGAAGAAACGTGGCCTTGCGGTAACCGGCACCATTACACCCGAATTGCTGGATGCGCTTCGGGTTGCCAGCGAATGAGAACGTAGTGTGATGAACTCGCCAATTGGTGCTAAAGCTGAAGTTCTGCAATGCGCTCCATAATCTGTCGTTCGCGGCGCTACACGGCGATACCGGAAGCGGTCGTTCGTTCAGGCAACTAGGGTACGGCAACGATTGGGACATTTCCGCCATTCCTAGGGCATCCATTGAACGGCAAGCTTTGCCAAAATCGGACTTCTGTTTTTGATGCTCTAGATGGCCACGGCGTTGGACGGACGGGAGCGGCCATTTTGGGTGATAATTCCAGATCGAACTGGAGGGCGAAGACGGCGGCGCGCGGCGAACATGGATGATGACATTGACGCTGAAGGGCCGGTCGAGGTCAGAGGTCGCGCGGCGAGGGTCAGCTGCGAGATGTCGCCTTCCAAACGCGCAAGTTACCGCTCAGAAATCGACTTGTCCGCAATGCCGAGGCTCAGGTATGCGCTTCATGCCCCCTACCGGCTCTCAAAGGAATGGGCGGCGTGCTGGGGGCAACAAGTAACACGCAATGTCGGCTTTGCACGATATCGATGGCGGGGAAGGGGATGAACGTCTCAGGATCTTGTTCTTCCATGGGCTGAACGGTCACCACCAGACCACGTGGATATCACCTGGGAACTCGGAGTTCTGGCCTTCATGGCTCCTATTAGATGCGCCGGGTACTCGAGTGACATCAGTCGAGTATGATGCAGCTGCAAGTAGGTGGCTTTCCGATCCGATGACCATTTCGGACCGGGCCATGAATATTGCTTCGCAGCTTGCGGCAGTCGAGGTATACGCCGCCACGCCCATTGCACTCATTGGCCACAGTTTGGGTGGCAACGTTATCAAAGCACTAATCCGACATCTCCACGATCACCAGTCAACGAACCCCCGCTACAAGGCAATACTTTCGAATATCAGGCTAGTTGTCTTCCTCGGAACCCCACACACAGGATCAGATTTCGCGAAATCGTTTCCGCGCTTTTTGAGAAAGATCTTCCGCCTTACACCTGTCGCAGAAGAGCTCAGTGCAGACTCGTCGGTCTTGCGTGACCTGGCACTGTGGTACAGATCTAATAAGCCGAAGGCGGCGAACCACGTTGTTCTGGTGGAGACTAAACCGACAGTTGGTTCCGTGGCAATTGTTTCACCATCGAACAGCGATCCCGGGCTCCCTGATACTCTGCCGATTCCCATTGACGCAGATCACGTGGGGATTGCGAAGCCGGCGAACCGAGGCAGCGAGATTTACAAGATCATCCTGGATCGGGTGAAAGCAGTTCTCGCTGAAAGCCTGCCTCCGATCCTGCAAGGTCCCGGCGATACCGCAAGTGACCCGTTAGAGCGAACAGCTAGACGCCGACGCGGCCTGTCGTCTCGCATCGATTCGCATCGCAAGTCTCTCCTCGAATCCGCAGAACAGCGCCCCTTCACTGTGCTGCTCTGTGGGCCCGCATCTCCCGATCCCCAGAGCCACGCTGCAACGCTGTGTACACGAATCGGCGATTTACTTACGGCTAATGGGTTCGATGTCGTGTACGGGCAATCATCAGGGACGACCAACGAACGGCTCGGAGGCGAGGACAATACCCTAGGGCGAGAACTCGATTTCATCGGCTCCAAGTGCAACGCAGTGATCATCATTGCTAGTGGTGCGAGTGGGTGGGCCGAACTGGGGTTGTTTGGCTGGCACTTGGCATGCGACCGAACCACACGCGAGAAGGGTATCGATATCGTTGTCATCGCGGACGAAACCCAAATCGATTTTCCGGACTTTCTTTGTGGCGGTCCTATTCGTTATTCAGAAGGAGTTGGCCGGGCTGACATCGTATCTCTAGCGGCCTATGACCCAGAAGCGGTATTAAGCCGAATGCAGGCCCGACGCACCATGTACGTTATGGATCGCCGTGGTAGACCAAGGAGGTCTGCTGCATGAGCTCGACGGTAAACAGATCGACGCTTCTATGGGCTGTAGGCATTTTGCAGCCCGTGTCAGCTTTTGAGCTGAACGCGTATTTGACCGCCATCCTCCCTGAAGGCGGGAGTGCGCCGTCCGGGCCGGAACTGCAGAGATTTCTTCTGGAGGCGTCTACCATGCGCCAAGTGGTTCGCGTCTCCCGGGAGCCGGACCTCTTCTCACTGACAATGCACGGCAACTACTATCTGAGCCGCGCGCAGCGTCTGAGTCGCGACAAAGAGCGATTGTTCTTGCTGCACGATTCTTGGCCGGGTAGAAAGACGTTGTCACTCGGGGATCAGGATGCGGGATTGGGCGGTGAAGCGCCGCCCCAACACTCTAGAACTTGGATAAAAGGGTCCGGGGCCAATAAGCCCGAACCCTGCGTTCCTCGGGTCCGATCTTATTGGCCCCGGATCTCAAGGCAGTTATCGAAAGCAACTGGCCCGTTAAGCTCCTCGAGTGACACAGAAATCGACCTGCTGTCATTTGCCACGGAGCGACAACTGGAGCTAGCAAGGGGCGATCAGGAACGGAGCTGGGACTACACCAGCATCGCGCTTTCCATTGGCGTATCGCCTAGGCTTCTTCTACAAATGGCAATCAGCCCGGAGCGGCACTACCGGAGATTCGAAATCGCGAAGTCTGGCGGAGGCACGCGCACGATTGATGCGCCCAGAGTTTTTCTTAAATCCGTACAGAAGTTCGTCGCTGACTATATTTTGTTTGATTTGCCTGTTCACGCGGCAGTGCATTCATTCTTGCCCGGCCGGTCACCCATTACCAACGCCCAGCAACACGTCGGCGGTAAATGGATTGGCACAATCGACATAAAAAACTTCTTCCCGTCAATCTCGGACGTGAGCGTCGAAAAGCTGCTGGCGGACAACGGGTTTGATCAAAAGAGTTGCAGAGCTCTTAGGCGCCTTTGCACTTACAAGCAGTCAATACCTCAAGGGGCGCCGACCAGCCCCATTATCGCCAACGCCTTTCTCTTCGAGGTCGATACGATCATTGCCTCGATGGCCAAAGTCCTCGATGTCACATTTACGAGATATGCGGACGATCTTACATTTAGCAGCAACGAGAAAGCATCAGTTGAATCCGTCATGAAGGGGGCAGAACAGATTTTAAAGGATCGGCTCCAGTTGCGCCTTAACGAGAGCAAGAGACGCATTGCCGGACCCGGGGCTCGGCGAGTTGTCACCGGGGCTACAGTCAGCGACAGAGTCCTTCCCAGTCGCAAACTCCGACGGAATATTCGAGCAGCGGCATTCAACCAAAGTCGTCACGCCATGACGAGTGATCAAGAACTGCGGCGATTGGAGGGCTATCTGAGCTATTTCCGAGCATTCCCTGCGTTTAAGGACAATGAGGAAGGCCATCGCCTGACCACATACTTGAAGAGTGCGCGAAGGCGTTTGACTGAGGACGAGCGGTTATCCAACGACCCCACCAGCAAGATCGACAGGCGCATGGACGAGTAGCAATAAGGTCCGAAGCCTTGTCAGGCACACATCGAATTGGCGCATACCGAAGGCGTTCTCTGCCGCCGAAATCCGCAGTTTTCTTTCCATATCAGATAACCCTCTTCTGGGGTTCGTTCCTGCACGGACGATCATGCACATGCCAATGACAAGTTTCGGCGTGAGCGGACATTAAATCGCCTGATGCAGAATGGCGTGAATTGGGTCGGATGCTGCCATAGCCAATCGCATTATTGAACGGCAGCTAAGCCAGCATCACCTCCTGAGACCTGCCAGTCGGCAACCGGCCCACTTCTCACCGCCCCAAACAATAAAAGTGCATGGGCAGTAATTGGGCCGGTTACAGACTGGCGGCATTCAGACCAAAGTTCGCTAGAGCGGACGTTCAAGCTAGACCATCGCGCAAATAACAAGAGGATCTCGAATTTGGCAGGCTGCCGACCGTTCGCGTGTCGGCTCATGGACAGCAAAAGAGGACGATCCTCGACATGGATACCGCGAGCGATTTGACCCTGCTTCGTTGGGGCTACGGGCGACTTATGGGGTAGGCTATCAAGCGCCAGTCGCATCGACCCATAGTGGGAGAGGCAGGCCATGACGCGGCCGAGGCAATCCCCCAAGCGAGTTTGATCGCGCGCAGTCGCCCAGCATTCTTCGAGGCCCGGCCGTACACGTCCTACCTCGATCGACCTGGAGTTGGAGACGCTTGTGCGGGCGTTGTGAGCACCGACCGTGACGGGTTGCGCCGCGTCTGATCGAATAGCAGACAGCAAGGGTGTGTTCGGTCTCGACAGGTTCAAGAAGGCAGATGGCGACGGCTCCAACGACCGATGAGATGCTCGCGGACCTGAAGGAGAGACTTCAGTCGCTGACGCCGGGTGAGTTCGAAAGGGTGGCCGCCGCGCTCATCTCCGAGCATCTCGACGTTGGGATCGCCGTGGCAAAGTCCAGCTTCCAGCATGGTGGCGACGCAGGCCCGGCGGGCCGCAGGGGCCGGCGGTTCCGCATCGAGACCAAGCGCTACGCCGACAGCACAAGTCTCAGCGACCGCGAGCTGCTCGGCGAGGTCGACGATGCGCTCGGACTCGACCCCGCGCTGGAAGCCTGGTTCCTCGTCGCCACCCGCCCCGCGCCGGAGCAGCTCGAGCAGAAGCTCCTTCGAAAGAGCGACGAGACAGGCGTCCCCATCGTCGTGATCGACTGGAAGCTCGACGGCTTCCCAGCGCTTGCGGCGCTCTGCACCGCTGCCCCGTCCGTGCTGGATCAGATGGTCTCGAGCGACGCCGGTGACCTGGCCCGGGCGCTGGAGCGCGATGGCCAGGCGGCCCTGGCCTCGCTCACCCGCGACCTGAAGGCCTGGAACCTCGGCTTCGACCGTCTTCGTCAGGTCAGTCACGCGAGGCTGAGGTCAATCTGGGGCGAGCCTCGCGTTTCGCAAGCGGAGCTCGGCCAGGACGCGGCGGGCGGCGCTCATGCGCACATCCGCCGAGCCGGTGTTCATGCAGGGCTCGATGCCTGGTGGGCGGGCAGGTCGGCGTTCGACGCGCCCGCGGTCGTTATGGGCTTTCAGGGTAGCGGCAAGACCTGGGCCACCCTGAACTGGCTTGTGGAACGCCTCGACGAGCAACCCATCGTCATCCTCGTCCCCTCACGATTCGCATCGCACCTGTCGGGCGTGTCCCGGACGTCAATCAAGCGCTTCCTGGCAGAGCGTCTCTACGAGATGACGGACGCTCGCGACGCGCAGCACTGGCAGCGACGGCTCGACCGCGTGCTCAAGAGGCCGGCGGACGAGGGTCCGGCGATCACCGTCGTATTCGACGGCATGAACGAGTTCGTGTCGGCGCCCTGGAAGGACGTGCTCTCGGTCTTCCAGGCACCAGAGTTCAGTGGGCGGTTCCGCGTCGTCGCCGTCACGCGGAACTTGCATTTCACCGAACGCCTTGGCCGGCTCGCCTCGCTTGTCGAGAAGCCGGAGGTGGTCGAAGTGGGTCCTTTCGACGACGGGCCGGGTGGAGAGCTCGACCAGCGGCTGGCCCTGGAGGGGCTGACCCGTTCGGACCTGCACGAGGATCTGGTGGAAATCGCGCGGACGCCGCGCCTCTTCAGCCTAGTGGTGCGCCTGCGGGATCGGCTGATCGATGGCGGAGAGGTCACGATCCACCGTCTCCTTTGGGAGTATGGCAGGGCGACGCTCGCCCCGGCCACGAGCGCCTTCGGTGAGCAGGAGTGGCTCTCATGGCTGGCCGAGGTGGCTCGCAACCGTCTGGATGGGTTGAAGGAGTTCGATCTTGGCGCCATCGGTTCGATGGTGGGGAGGCCGGACCTGGGCGAGGCCGAGGTCTTCCGCCGCTTGAGCGACATCGTCGATAGCGACTTCGCCAACCGGCAGGGCTCGCATGGCTATGAGCTCTCGTCCGCGCTCGTCGCGCAGGCGCTGGGTGTGGCACTTCTGGACCATCTGCAGCGCGGCGGGTTCGCGGACCGGGATCTCGTGCAGCGCGTGCTCGAAGACTGGCTGGACCCCATCGCCGGCCTTGACGAGAAGGCTGAGATCCTCCGGGCCGCGGTCTCGATCCAGCTGGCGGGCGAGACAGGCGGCGATGACCTGCTCTCTCCACTGGTCTCGGCCTGGCTGCATTCGCAGAACCTGCCCGAGCGTCATCGGTCGGAGGTGATCCGCATGGCGCAGCCGCTCTGCGACCCGCTTCTCGACATCGTCGAGACGTCGTCGGGAGCACCGGAGGCGCTCGCCATCGAGGCGTTGCGTGCGCTTCCGGCGGACGCCGATTGCCGGACGCGCGTGATCGGCCGTTGCGTCCGGTGGCTGTCGACGATCTCGAGGGATGTCGATCCACCGGCCCGCCGCCATCCCGATCAGGAACGCTCCCGATCGCAGGCGATGGTCGCGCGCGTCGGGGGCGACGCCGATGGGCCGCGCACGATCCTCGGCCACGAGGTGACGTTCGTGGAGCGGAGCAGGCTGGAATTCGGTGAGGCGGTCGCACAGCTCCTCGAACCGGGCGGCCTCGTTCAGGCCATCGATGTGCTCGAGCTCGCGGCGCTGAGGGTCGCGATCATGCGGCGGTATGACGACTGGGAGAAGCTCAAGTGGATCTGCCTTCTCAACCAGGTGGACTTCGCTGAGACCGCGGACGCGCTGAGGGCCAGATCGGATGCCGTGCTCCGCCTGACACCGGAACCCGGCGTCGCGGCTTGGCTTCCCGCTCGCGTGGCGGCGCTCATGCTTTGGCTTTCCGGCGATGAGGACTTGGAGGCGCTTGCCGTAGAGCGGGATCCCGACATCGACCGGGGCTTCGACTACGAGGCCGATTACCTGAACGACCCAGCCAACAGCATGATCGCGCTCGAGCGCCGGCACGTCGACCAGACCATGCTCGACACTCGCTTGCCCCTTCGTCGACGGATCGACCGGGCGAAGGGCTTCTGGACGGATTACCGCCTGGATCTTCCCACAGCCTTTGTGCACGGGATGCGGCAGGCGCTGCAGTCGATCGACGTCTCCACGCTCGACAGGGGCGCCTACCACACGATGGAAGATCACGCCTTCGAGGAGATCACCCCGGCCGCCGCCCGGACGGTGCCCGATGCCCTCGCCGCACTCCATCGCGGGAAGCTGGTGGGGCTGCCGGGCCGCGATGACGAGGCTCGGGCCATGGCCGCCGTCAGATCCACGGAGCAGTTGCTGCTGGTGGACGAGGAGGTTCGGGCCGCGGCCCGCGAGGTCCGTCTCGCCCCGCTCGGGCCGGTGGCGCAGTCGGAGAGCGACGTCCGTAGTCGCATGCTTCTACTCGAGCTGGTTGACCTTCTGGCAGTCCAACGCATCGAGCACATCCTCGAGGCAGGCCTTTCCAGCGTCTATAACGACTACGAGGACCTGCTTCTGCCGCTGGGCGAGGCGGACGTTGACGCTCTGGTCCTGCGCTACTGCGACGCCGATCCGGCGATCGCGTCTCAGCTCCTCATGCTGCTCGCGATGGTCCATGCCCCGATCGGCGACGCGAGCTGGGACTGGATCCAGGGGCGGGTCATCGACCCGGACCAGGAGAAGCGCGGCATCGCGATGCGCCTTCTCTACGAGTCCGACGCGAGGCGGCTCGGGCGTGTCCTGGTCGACGATGGATGGCGCTGGACCGGAGATCCGACGCTCTGGATCGACCACTTCGGCTCGCTGGCCGTGGCGGCCGCGACCATTGGGCTCCCGTTCGATCAGGTGGCCCCGTCGCTCGCACCATGGCTGCTGCCGAGAGCGGTGACCACGCGCGGTGGATCGCCGGAGGATGTCGATATCGCGACGGCGATCCTGCGCCACGTCGTGGAGGCGCCTGCCCCGGAACCGCTGGACCCGGGTTCGGCGATCGCGATTGTGGACGAACGGCGCGCCGAGGACCCCGCCGCCGTGTCCATGACGATAGCCTACGGGCCCGACGATGGGTCGCTCGAGGGGCTGAACGCTGCGATGGATGTCGACCGCCGGCGTGAGATCCGCGACAAGGCGGTTGAGACCGCCAAGGAGCGCATCGAGCAGGCGCGGGCGGAGGGCGCCTCGCTCCACATGCGGGACTTCCGCTCGCTGGACATGATCCCGTTCATCGATCACGCGCCGGTCGCGGTCGAAGCATGGCTGGGGGGAATGGAGGAGCCGACTGCGGACTTCCGACGCCGCGTCCGCCGGAGCGAGGGATTCTACGTTGCGCTTTGCGAGGCGCTGCTCCAACGCGATCCCCCGCGCGGCGAGGCGCTTTGGCTCGCACTCCGACAGACCCTTTCGACCACGTTCGTCGGTGACGCCGGCATAGACAAGTTGATCCACATAGCCTTCCGGGTGGGGGAGTGCCCGGAGGCCATCCGCCAGCGGGTGCTGTCCGACGCGGTTACGGACCTGGCGCTGTTCGACGTCGTCCTGGCTGCCGCTCTGCACGGACGCGGCGACTGGCTGACGGGCATCGTGGAGGCGGACGCGTCCTCGGGGGTGGTTTGGCGTCTGCAGCGCAGCCGCAGGATCCGCGCCTTCGACCCGGCCTGGGACGGGGATGTCCCGGAGTGGCCGGTCGGGCCGGGTGAGAGTCTTCGTGTCTCCCGAACGCGCGCCGCCGACGCGTGGGTGCGGCGCTGCGCGTTCGCGCGGCACTGGTGGGACACCTACTGGAGGGTTGACGGGGACGACGAGGCATACGCCGCATGGACCTTGCTGCTCACGTGCATCGACCGGCGCGGCCACGTGTGGATGCGCATCCCCGACGACGCCGCCAGCCGAGTGCCGCGGCGCCTGGCCCACTTCCGGGCGAACTGGGATGAACTGCAGAAGGCCATGAAGACCCAGGAGAAGAACCTCGACAGGGAGTTTCTCGGCCGTAGGATCACGGGCGCAATCGGGCCGTGGAGGACGCCCTGATCCACGATGGCGGGAGAACGGCCTCGCGGACGGCGGGCGGACCGGTCGGTGGGACCAGGAGGGATTGATGCCAGAGCTTATCGAGTTCGCCGGGGACGTGCCGATCATCGTGGAGGTCTCGGACCGCGGCGGCCCGCGTGGCGCCGGCGTGCGGCCCGTAAGCACCGGTCTTGGCTCGATCCCCGCCAAGGTCGCCACGACCTTCGAGGAATCTCTCAAGATGATCGGGGCGGTCGGCGAGGCGGTCAGGGCGTCGCTAGAGGGAGCCGGCGTCGAGGAGGCCGAAGTGAAGATCGGGCTCAAGGCATCCGGCACGGGTCAGTTCATCATCGCGCAGACCACGATCGAGGGGGCGGTCGAGGTCACCTTCAAGGTCAAGGTAGCGAGGTGAGCGCCGGGGGCGCCGAGGCGCTCGAACGACACATAGGGCACAGGCTCTTCCGCATCGCCGATCGCGAGGGACGCCCGCTTGGTTCTGGCTTCGCGGTGCGAGGCGCTGTCCTGACCTGCGCCCACGTGGTCGGCGATCGGCCCGCCGACGATCTGATGGCCGGGTCGTTCCCGGTCGCGGCGGTTCGGATCGGCGACGTACACGATGTCGCCCTTCTCGAGATCGACGGCGACGTCGACGGACTGCCGGTAGCCTGGACGCGGCCGGACGAGGTCATGGTGGCGGGCTTCCCGCTGGAACCGGGACTGACCGGAGCGCTGTTCGGCACCGGCCGGGTCAGCGGACGCGGTGCGATCGGATACGAGGCGCACGGCCGCTCGTATCACCTGCCGGAGGCGTGGGCGCTTGCAGACGCGTTCGTGTCGCCCGGCCACAGCGGCGGGCCCGTGGTCGACCGCGCGAGCGGCGCGGTCGCCGGCATCACCGTCGCGAACTTCTCCTCGACGACTGGCCTCTCCGGACCGTCCGGATTCGCCCTCCCCCTCAGCGCTCTCGTGGACGATGAGGCCATGGGCGGGGTGCTTCGCCAGGCCGAGGATCTCACACCCAGATATGGACCGCACCCGAACGCACCCGCCGCACTCGCCTGGTGCCGGGAGGCGACGCGGGCGGAGGTGGAGCGCATGTCGCGAGAGCGGCTTCTCGATCCGCAGCTGACGGTGGGCCGGCCGCGGCTGCGGGAGGAGCTGGTTCGTTTCCTCGAGGGCGACGCGGCGGTCTGGGCCGTTGTGGACCGGTCCGGCCTTGGCAAGTCGACGGCGCTCGCGACCATGGCGGCGGAGATAGCCGACAGGCCGACGCTGTTCCTCAGGGCGATGGAGATCGATGCGGCGACGGGCGGCCTGAACGACCTGGTCGCATCCAAGTTACGGAAGGTCCGGGTCGCCTTCGCCGATGGCATTCCCGATCTCGGGGCCGTGGCTCGGAGCGGTTCCGCCCCGCTCGTCATCGTCGACGGGCTGAACGAGTCCCAGCTCTCGCCCACGGCGATGCGCGACGTTTGGCTCCCTAACGCGCTGCGCGACGCAGAGGGATGCAAGCTGGTCATCACTTGCCGTCCCGAGGCGTGGACGGACCTGCGCTTGCGCGTGCCGAAGGGTGCCTTCCACGGGCAGGGCGAGGGAGGCGACAACCCCGTCGGATTCCAGATCGGGGAGTTCAACGATGACGAGCGGCAGGCCTTCGTCGATCTGCGGTTCTCCCGGCGGCCGGGCGGGGCGGAGCACGTGCGGAATCCTCTGCTCCTGGGGATCGCGGCCGAACTCCGCGAGGAACTCGACGGCGCCAGGCTCTCGCGGTGGCGGCTCTTCGAGGAGTGGATCCGTCGCGATTGCGGGCGTGCGGCCGCCCGGGCGGGTGAAGCCGCGGAGGTCGTCGAGGGAACGCTCGAACGCGTCGCGGCTAGGTGCCTTCGCCAGGGTGTTCGATCGGTCGCGCTGTCCGATCCGGTGACCCGCGAACCGGGCTTCGGCGAACTGGTCCGCGAGCACCTACTCGTTAGCGAGGGTTCTCGCATCGGCTTTCGTTACGACTCGCTGTTCGAGCATCTCGTTGCGCGGTCGATCGACGTCGCCCGGCTCGAGGTGGAGAGCAGGCGCTGGCGCCACGAGGGACGCGACATCGCCTGGCCGATCATCGTCGCGACATGCGAGCGCATCGCCGCAGAGGACGACCCGGTCGGGATCGCCGCGATGTGGGAGCTCCTCGACAAGGCCGAGGACCGGACCGCCTCCAACCTGCTGGATTGCGTCTGCGCGCTTCCCGCCCCCGAGGATGGCGAGGAGCGCCTGCTGGCGATGTTCGAGCGCGCCGGATCGCACGGCCTCTGGGGCTTCTCGCTGTCGCCATCCGTGGTCGACGCCGAGTGGCGCTGGGAGTTCTCGATCAAGGTGCTTCGAATCGCCGTCAGGGCCGCGTCCGGCTATGACTTCAGGGAGAACGACCTGTCGGTCCGCATGCGCTTCGCGAGGAGCGAGGGGCAGTTCGAGTTCCAGGGCTTCAAGGCCTTCGTGGAGTCGCTCCTAGCGAGCGACCGCCTGCTCCTGCTCGACGCGCTTGGCGCCTGGCACACGGACGGCACGCGGCTCGGCGAGATCTGGGGCGACAGCTCGCGCGAGAGCACGGTCTGGTCGTGGACGAGCTGCTGCTTCGTCTTCTGCCATGCATCGTTCACCGACGAGGAACTGCTGACGGCACCGTCCCCCGTGCACGCGGGCTCGGTCTTCCACGGCCTGGCCCTTGCCGATCCGGAGCGCCTCCTCCGCCTGGTCAATCAGCTTGCGGAGACCACCCCCCTGCCGGAGCGTCGGTTCCGCGCGGCGCTCTTCGCCCTTCGGGGCATGGCCGACGAGGTGGGTGAGGATCTGCGGGATCGGTATGTGCGGGCCTCGATGGAGCTCGGGCTGAAGCGCATCGCGGAACTTGAGGACCACGATCTCGCGAACCAGATCGTCGCCTGGTGTGCGGCGACGACCGACCTGCGCGAGGAGGCCTGGAGCCGGCTTCTCGCACTCGTGGATGCCGGTCGCGCGGAAACGAGCGCGCTGCGGGCTTTCCTGACGCACAAGCCAGCGGAGGTCATGGAGCTGGCCTCGTCACGACCGGAGGGGTTCGCAACCCAGGACGGGTCCATCATGCTCGACCTCGCGAGGTCGTCGATGTTCCCGACCGGCGCCGTCAGCGACGAGGTTGCCGCCCTACGGACAGGCATCCTGGCAGATGTGATCTCGGCGCAGGGCTTCTCGAAGCGTCTGGGCGGTGTCATCGAAGGCCTGCTCTACGAGTTCTCGGCGGAGCAGGCGAAGCGTGCTGGCGTAGTCAATTTGGCTTTGGAGGCGATCAGGGCCGGTTCGGCGTCCGAGCTCATCGTCTACTTCGCAGGCGATCAGAACGCCGCCCTCGCCGGCGGGCGGCTTGCCCACGCCGATATGCTCGCCCGCGCCTTCGCCCGCGAGTGCCCGGATCCCGAGCTCGTCGAGCACATCCTCTCGCTGCGCCTGCTCCGGGCGGCTCGCACCGGTGAAGAGGCCGGCGGGGTCTTGGTCGACGTCATAAAGGCTGGCATCGAGCGCCTCGGGGTCGAGCGTGTCGAGCATGAGATCCTGAGGGTCCGCATGTTCTTCGATCGCCCGCCTGGCAGGTGGAATTCCACTCTCGCCGACATCGCTCGCGAGGTCGGCCAGCCGGCATTCGACGATGTCGTCGAGCGCCTGATGCTCGCGACGGATGACGAAAGCGGTTCCTAGTTACCGAACATCGTAGGATTCCCTTACCCATCGACTTCACGAAGATGACCCTGCCGGCGGCCGCGGCGTAGGCTGCCCTCGTCATCGTGGGGTCGTCGCGCGCGACGTAGAGCGGACCGGAGGCCTCGCTCGCGCGCCGATCCTGGAACGCGTGTGCAGGCACCGGCTCGGCGAAAGGAAGCTGCCTCTCGACCACCTCGCGAGGTGGATGCCAGCAGGTGTTCCTGCAGCCTGCGCTGAGGACCGACGCGAGGGGCGAAGCGTCTGCGCCCGCGCCGGTGAGGTCGAGGTCGTCATGCTGTAGCGACCGACACGTAGGACGTCGATGTCCAGCCATACAGCTGAACACCGCAACATGACGACCGGCTCGATCGCAGTGATCGCATCTCCCGTGATGACGGCCTCGAAGGACTAATCGGCGGCAGCTTTCGGGATCATCTGCGTCGCACCTAATGTCGGCTTATGGGGCGCATTCCCGACCGGCAGCTAAAGATGAAACCAGTCCCGCAGCTTTTGGGCCGGTTGCTGACAGGCAGCTTCCAGCCGAGCAGAACGGCAAAGCTGACTTTGGGAAGTAGCTCATCGGCTGGCAGCTAACGACCAGAGCCGGTCGTTTAGATTAGCCATCGCGAACGGCAGCTACTGACAGAAGCCGCCGAACCGTCCGCGAACATAGTCGATCACGACTTCGGGAATGTCGAAGAAATCCAAAGGCGATGCTGATCTCCCCCGAGCAACATCCTATCGCAGACCGGCGAGAGCCAACAGCGCAGTTTTATTTGCTCATCGGCTTCGGTTCGAGCCGCTTGAAAATGGCCTCGATGTCCCAGCGGTTATCTTCCGTTTCCTTGCCGATCGCGATCAGCCGCTCCATCGGTGTGTGCTTGCGCAGATCCTCGATCAGCGCCAGCAGTTCGTCGCGCAGCGCCGCCAGCGCCGATGGCTGGCATAGGCTCATGTCGGCCGAGGGATTGGCTTGGGCATGCGCCTTGCCCGCCGGACCGACAAACGCGAGGCCGAGGATGTCGTAGTCGGGATAGGTCTGCGCCATCCATTCGAGATGGTCGTGACCCTGCGAGATGTCCTTCTTGAAATAGGTTGCCGGGTCGTTCTTGTCAGTCTTCAGCTCAAATCCGAGCTGACGGGGCGTGGCGTCGTCGCGCCACAGCACGTCGGGTCCGGTGTCTCCATCATTGTCGGGCCTCGTCGCGGTGAAGCCGAGCAGCTCCCCGAGCGCGCGCACGCCGGCTTCCGCCTGCCTGGGATCGCCATGGTCGATAAGCGCGAGCGCCTGCGCGATCTTTTCCACCTCCGCTTCGAACTTATTGCCGTGGCTGTAGCGCAGCAGCCCTTGCAGCGAGCGGCCAAAGGCGTTCATCTCGGGAATTGTCTTGCCGCCGGCGCTCGGGGTCGGCCGCGGCAGCGTCATGCCGTTGCCGAGCCGCCTCATCGCATGCCCATAGGCGGCCCGCGCCGCTTCCTTGTCGCCCTCGCGCTCGAAGGCAGCGCCGAGCCATAGCGCGTGCCATCCGCCGAGCGGCGTGTCGTGCTGTGCGGTGGTGTCGACCGTTTTCTCCAGCTCCCGTCGCGCCATCGCCGGATCGTCGTGCCACATCGCCGCGGCATATTTGGCTTCGCTGAGCGCCGCCGCCACCATGAAGGGCTCGGCCGCGTTGTGCCGGGCGAGCTGGTGCTGGTCGAGTTCGGCGAGCTTCACCTCCCGCTGGTAGTAGTCGAGCCAGCCTTCATCGCGGCCCAGCACGCGCTCGATCAGCGCGATCGCCTGCTTGCGGCTGTCGATGCCGAACGCCTCCTGCACCTCGCGCCCGATCAGCACCTGCTTCTGCAGGAGCGGCGGCAGCAGCGCGAGGTTGCGGTCGTTGCCGAGCCATTTGTCGAGGTCGTCGCCCTGAATGAGAAATGCGCCATAGTCGTTGCGGCCGCGATTGATCCGCCCGAACAGTTGCGCGAGCCTGTTGGCGACGCGCACCGCATGGACGTTGTTCATCCGTAGAAACTCCCACTGGTAACGCTCCAGCAGCGAGGTTCCCGACGGCAGCCCCTCCATGATCATGATCCGGCAGGTATCGTGCGGCAGGTCGATGCCGTCGACCCGCGAGACCAAAGTGAACGCGCCCTCGTCGGCCTTGCGGAACGCATCAAGCTGCTCGGAAAAATCCTCCCGCGCCGGAGGCTCCGCGACCTTCGCCCAAGCCTTGGCGCGCTCATAGTCAGGCACCGCGATCACGACCTTCTGCGTCTCGACCAGCTTTTCCGCGAAGTCGGGGCCGAAGCCGTTCTTGACCTTGCGGCCGCTGACGATGAGGCGCTCGCCGTTGCCGGCATCGTTCGACGGCGTGACTGTGACGTCGGGCTTGCGACCGAAAGCGCGGATGAAATCGGTCTGGCTCTGCAGCGTTGCCGAGAGATAGACGCGCCGCACCTTCTGCTGGAAGATGTCGAGCGCCAGCGAGGGCAGGAACGGCGGCGTCAGTTCGAAGGCGCCGCGCGTGAACACCGCGGCGCATACATTGATTCGATCCTCGAGCCAGGCGAACGGATAGGTCAGCTCGTCATGATCCTTGATCCCGTGCCGCAGCAGGATCTCGAGCAGGCGTTCGCTGCGCTCGTAGAGGCCATGCGGCGCGACGAACGCGGTCGAATGCCGCGACAAGTCTAGCGCGTCCCGGAACCGCCCCGCAATGCCGAGTTCCTGGAAATGCGGCTTGAACAGCTCCGCGATCTCCTTGAACAAATCCTCATGGTTATAGACGTCGACGCGCAGCGTGAACGCGTCGCGCAGCAGGCTCTCGGCGACATGGGCGTCGTCGAAGATGATCGCCTGCGGGAAGAAGCGGTTGCGCAGCGCGCTATGGCCGTTGAACAGCGCGGCATAGGTCGTGATGCAAAAGGCCTTGCCGGTCTCGAACAGGTCGTTCGAAAATCCCTTCCGGACGCGGGTCGAATGATCGATGCCGATTCGGTCCGCTTCTTCAGACGTCTGGCGCACCAGATCGATCGTCGAACAAACGTACAGAACGTTCTGCAGGCCCTCGTTCACCAGGCTCTGCGCGATCAACAGGCCGACGATAGTCTTGCCTGCGCCGGTGTTGAGCGAAACCAGCACATCCTGCCGGTCGCGTGCGGCATTCCACTCGGTGAGCGCCTTGTCCTGGCCGCGCCATAGGTCGTTGAACGTGCCGGACAAGCTCGGCAGCGTTTCGAAGATCCGGATCGGATCGGTCGGCGCTGGCGCTTTCTTGGCGCTACCGAGCTTAGAAAAGTCCATCACAAGCCCCCTCGGTGAAATCTGAAGATGGAGCCTAACAGGCTTTCAGCCAATGCATTTCTTGTTCGTCGTCGCGGAAAGCTTCCACCTGAAAAGCAATGGCGACCGCTAGGATGGACCGAACAGGGACTATCGCGCCTACACAGTATCATTTTGCCGGCTTGGACATATCGGGAACGAATGCTATTATGAACGGGTGAAAGCTCAGTTCCAGACGCGCGAGCGCGAAGATGCCGGGCGCAGCGCCGCTGCCCAGCCACCCATCAAGCAGTTCAGCTATACTGACCGGCTGAGCCTAAATCTCGCGGCCGTCCGCTTTTCGAGCGAGGATTTCGAAGCTGGCCGAACCGCTTACAGGGATGAGGAGCAGTATCGCGCGCTGCGCGAGACACATCAGTCAACGCATGCCTTCCGCTATGACGCGCGGGATTCGGCGATCTACGACATCCCGATGGCGGGCGGCGCCGCGCCACTCGGTACACCCGTCAGGATCAAGACGCAGGATCATCTCGCGCTCCTCGGAAAGGCCGTCAATCACGCGCTGCTCGACTGGCTGGCGCCGCGCCGGACGATCTTGAGGCGCGCGCGCCCGCTCCAGTGCTGGGGCAATCGCAAAGCCTCCTTGCTTTCTGCGGCGGTCCGCGACCAAGGCTTGGCGGAGATCAAGGGTCTCGATGTCCTTGTCCGTCACAGCTTCGACCTGCGCGTGCTCGGCGCGCCGCATCAGGGTGTCGAGCCATATCTGGCGCTGATGCTCGACGTCAGCACATCCAACGAGCTCGAGATTCCGGTGGGCGAGTTGCTGCGCGAGCGGTTCGATCCCATCGGCCGGTATGTCTGCGTGCGCGCCGATAGCGGCCAGGACAATGTACTGGCGCGGTTGGAGACGCTTGGCAGGGTCGTGGGCGTGGATGGCGGCAAGCTGCAGCTCAACGACTTCGCCGGCGAGGAGTTCGTCGACGCCGACAGCGTCACGCTGGAGCCGCGGCTGGAGAATCTCGATGCCCTGGTCCGCCATTTCTATCCACGCGATGCGCCGAAGATTTTGGAGGGTTTGCGCAAGCGGCGCGCGCCTTTCTCAACCGCGAACGACAAGCTGGCAAAAATTCGCGAGGTCCATGGCGGCGTCGCCGGCCATCTCGAGACGATTCGCGTCGCCGGCATGGCGATCGAGGTCGGAGCGCTTCTGCAGCGGGGAAACAACCTCTTCCCGCCGCTGATCTCGACTGATCGGCCCGGTTTCCTGTTCGGCGCGCAAGGGCGCGAGACGGGCGCTTATCCGGACGTGGGCGTGAAACAGCACGGTCCGTACAAATATATGCAGCATGAGCGCAACGAGCCGGTCGTTGCGATCATTTGCGAGTCGCGCTTCCGGGGCCGGATCGACCAGCTCGCTCGGACTCTCAGGGACGGCGTCGCCGAGGATGCGTGGCAGGATGCCATGAGGGGGCGCAACAAGGTCCCCGAAAACCCTTTTCGTGGCGGGCTGATCGGCAAGCTCCGCCTGTCGCGGGTTCAGTTCGAATTCGAGGAGGTCGCCGAGCCGACGCCCGAGGCGTATCGCGAGGCGATCCAGCGGCTGTTGACCCGGCTCCCCGAGACGCCCGACCTTGCGCTCGTGCAGATCCGGGCCGACTTCAAGCAGCTGCGCAACGACCGCAATCCCTATTTCGCCGCCAAGGCAGCGTTCATGGCGGTCGGCGTTCCGGTGCAGAGCGTGCAGGCCGAGACCGCCGACATGCAGCCGTCCAACCTGGCCTATATGGCGAACAATCTCGCACTCGCCGCCTATGCGAAGCTGGGCGGGTCACCCTTCGTCATATCGACGCGGATGCCGGCAACACACGAGCTGGTCGTGGGGCTGGGCTATACCGAGGTCAGCGAAGGCCGTTTTGGACCTAAGTCGCGGTTCGTGGGCATTACCACCGTTTTCCAGGGCGATGGCCGCTATCTCGTCTGGGGCCAAACCCGCGAGGTCGAGTTCGAGAATTACGCCGATGCGCTGCTCGCCAGTCTCAAGACCACGATCGACACGGTGCGCAAGGAAAACAACTGGCAGCCGCGCGACCGCGTGCGCCTGGTCTTCCATGTCTACAAGCCGCTGAAGCATGTCGAGATCGACGCGATCAAGCAGCTTGTTCAGGAATTACTGAAAGGCGAGCACGAGGTCGAGTTCGCCTTTCTCGATATTTCTCGCTTCCATGATTTCGCGCTGTTCGCCCCTTCGCAGGAAGGCGCTACCTATTACGCCGACAGGCGGCGCCTCCTGAAAGGTATCGGCGTTCCACTGCGCGGCATCTGCCTTCAGCTCGACGAGCGTTCCGTGCTCCTGCAACTGACCGGATCGAAGGAGGTCAAGACGAACGAACAGGGTTTGCCCCGTCCGCTGCGGCTGACTCTCCATCCCGAGTCCGACTTCCGCGACCTGACCTATCTGGCACGGCAGGTCTACAGCTTCTCCTATCTGTCCTGGCGGAGTTATTTCCCGGCGATCGAGCCTGTCTCGATCACCTATTCGCGCCTCATCGCCAATGCGCTCGGAAATCTTCGATCGGTGCCGAACTGGAACAGCACGTTCCTGACCGCCGGACCGCTGCGTAGCAGGATGTGGTTCCTCTGAACGCGGCCGAGATCCTCGAGGCGAAGCTCGTGGCGCTCCGGGCCGTGGTGTCCGGCTCGCTGCCGCTGGCCTCGGAGACATCGGTCGGCTTCGCGCAGGCCATCCTGCCGGATCGTGAGCCGCTCTTTGCAGCCGCCTCCGGCTCGGGCGATCTTGATTATGGAGGCATCCCGGCGCTGGCTCATGCGGGGTATCTGGCGGCCGGCGGAACGAGTTTCGATGACGCCGCCTTCATTCGGGCCGTCGATCGCCTGCGGGGGCGCGCCAGGGCCGGGCGCGACCAACTGGGGCCGGATGATCTCGCCCTGCTCGGCATCGCGACCGGCATTGCCGCAGCAGGCGATACGGACGGCCTCGACGCCGAGCGGCGCAAATGGCTTCTCGACATCGCGAACGAGAATGCGGAGCCCAATGCTTGGTCGAATCGGGCGAGGCAGCTGGCCGCCGATCTGCTCGACGGCGCGGGGCGGCTGCGTGCCGATCCGCAAGGCTCTACCGATGCATTGGCGAGCGACCTGGTGCTCCGCCAGTATTGGCCGGGTGTCTTCGCCACGGTTCCACCGATTGCAGCGGAACGGCGCCAGAACCTGATGGCGGCGTTGCTCTCTTCCGCCAATCCGGCACAGGGCGAACTCGAACGTGCTGCGATCTGGCTGGCGGCGCTCGACCTGCTGGTCAGGCGGATGTCCACCGAGTTGGTGCCCGACTATAGCAGCTTGGTGGCGATGCTGGAGGCGACGCAATCCTCCTTCCGGCGATGGGTTTGGGATGCGAAGCCCAATCGTAGCGGCATTGGACCGGCGCGCTGGCTAATAGATTCGGAGGCGCATGTTCAGGCGTTTCTCTGGGCTGTGCTCGAGCCGCGCTTCGGCGAGGATCTGGTTGATGAGCAATATCTACCTGGCTTTGGGCAGAAGCAGCCCCGGTTCGATTTCGGCATCCGCGGCCTTAAGACCATCGTCGAGGTGAAGATTGCACGCACCTCTGGCGATTTCGCCCGCATCGAGGAGGAAGTTGCCGGCGATCTCGGGCTCTATTTCACCGACATCCGGAACTGGGATCGCATGGTCGTCTACATTTATGATGACAGCAATGTGCCTCACGCGGAACGCTACGATACGCTGCGATCAGCGCTCTTGGCCCGTGATCAACGGATCAGGGACATCGTCTTCGTCCAGCGACCCGGCATGATCCCACCGCGCAACCAGCGAGATCCTTGGTCGCCGGACGGCACTGCATAGCGCTTGCTCAGCTGACCGCGACGCGTTTAGGAACGGCTGCTTCGGTTGTTAGTGCGCCATGTCAGCTTTCCCCACCACCCTGTTTGCAACCCCACGAACCGCAGGCTGCCAGTTGTGGTCGCTATTTCTGGCCAGTGGACAGTTCGCTAAATGTCGGGTTTCGGCGATAGACCTGCCGCTGAAAAGGCCGCGCGGGAAAGGCGGGTAAGTCCCAGTCCCGGCTGTTCGGACTGATCGAAAGATATGTCCGCTTTCGGGCACCCGACCGGCAAGGTCTGACGACCGAGATTGGAGCGCAAAGCAGCCCTCGCAGCATGGTGTCCGACGGCCCCGGAAGTTGTGAGAACCGCGCTTGAGAACGCGCGCCGATAACGGCCATCCGGCGCCGCCGAACGCCGACGACATAGCGCCTAAATCATTGGATCGACAACCTGCGCTTGCCAAGAGGGACCCGGTCGCCGAAGATTCCTAGCGATGAGAAAGGATGTCGATCACCTGCCGGTAATTCAACAGGGCGAGCTGGAACGGGTCCAGCGCGTGCTGATGGAGGAGTTCGCCGAGGCCATCTCAAAGGCAACAATGCCCAGCCGCAGGAACGGCAAGATACTAAAGATCATCCTGTTCGGCTCATATGCACGGAACGATTGGGTCGACGAGCCAGAGAACGGCTACCAATCCGATTTCGATCTCCTCGTCGTGGTCAATCACGACGACCTGACCGACATCGCACATTACTGGTACGTCGCCGAGGATCGCATTCTGCGCGATGTCGCGATCGCGAGACCCGTCAACATCATCGTCCATTCGCTCGCTGAAGTGAACCAATCGCTGAAGCGCGGCGAGTATTTCTGGGTCGACATCGCCCGCGACGGTATCATCCTGTATGAGCTGCCCTGCCATCCGCTGGCGACGCCGATGCCGCTCACGCCGGCCGATGCTTACAACATGGCAACTGCGTATCTCGATGAGTGGCTGACCAAGACCCAGGACGCGATTGAAATCGCCGAATTCTGCATTGAGAAGCGCAAACTAAAGGACTCGGCCTTCACGCTGCATCAGGCCACTGAGCGGGCCTATATCTGCTTCCTGCTAGTACGGACGCTCTATTTTCCACGCTCGCACAACATCAAATTCCTGCGATCGCTCGCCGAGGACAGCGAACCGCGCTTGATCGACGCCTGGCCGCGCGAGCGCCGGCTCGACCGGCGGCGTTTCCAGCTACTGAAGCGCGCCTATGTCGAGGCGCGCTATTCCACAGCTTACGAGATCACCGTCGAGGAACTGAACGCGATCCTCGGCTCTGTCCGTCAGCTGCGCGACATCATTGAGCAGGTATCGCGCGAGCGGATTGACCACTTGCGGAGTGCCGCTGGACTGTAGCCGCCACAGACGGTTTTCGAGCCGAACCTGACCATTCCCGGCCCAACAGGGCTCATCAGCGCCATTCTGTTTTCGAGGGATTGAGCGGACGTTGAGGCCATCCGGATCGACCTGATGTCGACCGGCGGGAGCCCTCGATGTGACGCCCACCAAATTGCTCATCGGACAGATTCTGGTCGTCTTCGCGATCGTCCTCGCAGGGCTGTGGGCCGCGACACAATGGGCGGCAGCAATGCTGGCCTACCAGCCCGAGCTTGGCCCCGCCTGGTTTCATTTCGCTGGCCTGCCGGTGTACCGACCCTGGGCGCTGTTCTTCTGGTGGTATCATTTCGATGCTTACGCACCGGACGTGTTCGACCGTGCGGGCACGCTGGCAGCGGCAAGCGGTATGTTCGGCTGCGGCGCTGCCATCTTCGGCTCGTTGTGGCGGGCGCGCCAGGCGCGGCACGTCACGACCTATGGCTCGGCGCGCTGGGCGACGCATAGCGAGATTGAACGCGCCGGGCTGCTTGGCGATGCAGGCGTCATGCTGGGCCGCCTCGGCGCCCGCTATGTGCGGCATGACGGCCCAGAACATATCCTGGCCTTTGCGCCGACCCGCTCGGGCAAGGGCGTTGGCTTGGTCGTGCCCACCTTGCTCAGCTGGACCGGCTCAGCGGTCATCCACGACATCAAAGGCGAGAACTGGTCCCTGACAGCTGGCTGGCGTTCGCGTTTTTCGCATTGCCTGCTGTTCAATCCGACCGACGCCCGGACTGCTCGCTACAATCCGCTGATCGAGGTCCGTCGCGGTCCCAATGAGGTGCGCGATGTCCAGAATATCGCCGACATCCTGGTCGATCCCGAAGGGGCGCTTGAGCGGCGTAACCATTGGGAGAAGACCAGCCATTCGCTGCTGGTCGGCGCGATCCTCCATATCCTCTATGCCGAGGAGGAGAAGACGCTCGCCCGCGTCGCGACCTTCCTTTCCGATCCTCAGCGGCCCTTCGTCGCGACGCTGCGGCGGATGATGACCACCAATCATCTCGGCACCGAGCACGCGCCGATGGTTCATCCAGTTGTCGCCTCTGCCGCCCGTGAACTCCTCAACAAGAGCGAGAATGAGCGCTCGGGCGTGCTGTCGACCGCAATGTCGTTCCTGGGGCTCTACCGCGATCCCACTGTCGCTGAGGTCACTTCTTGCTGCGATTGGCGGATTGCCGACCTTATAGAGGGTAAGCGGCCGGTGTCGCTCTATCTCGTCATCCCGCCATCGGACATTTCGCGGACCAAGCCGCTCGTTCGGCTGGTGCTCAACCAGATCGGCCGGCGCCTTACGGAACGCCTGGATCATTCCTCCGATCATCGGCGGCACAAGCTGCTCGTGATGCTCGACGAGTTTCCGGCACTGGGTCGGCTCGACTTTTTCGAGACTAGCCTCGCCTTCATGGCCGGCTATGGCATCCGCGCCTTCCTCATCGCCCAGTCGCTGAACCAGATCGAAAAGGCTTATGGCGAGCACAATTCGATCCTCGATAATTGTCATGTCCGTGTTGCCTTTGCGACCAATGACGAGCGCACTGCCAAGCGTATCTCCGACGCCCTCGGCACCGCGACCGAACAGCGCGCCATGCGCAACTATGCCGGGCACCGGCTCGCGCCCTGGCTCGCCCATGTCATGGTCAGCCGTCAGGAAACGGCCCGCCAGCTACTGACGCCGGGTGAGGTGATGCAGCTCTCGCCCGACGAGGAACTGGTCCTCGTCTCCGGCATGGCGCCGATCCGCGCCAACAAGCTCAGGCATTTTGCCGACCGCAATTTCATCGCTCGACTGGCCCCACCGCCCGTGCTCGCCGAAGGCGGCTATCGGGACCGTCCTGCCGTGCGCCCCGACGATTGGAGTGGCATTGTCCGCAGCCCGGACGCCCGGCTCGGCCGATTGGAGGGCGCCGAGGCCCTGGCGGAAGATGGCGGTCTTGACCAGCAGCGCCATCCCGGCCTGCCGGAACTGTCGGTCACGGAAGGCGAACCAGAAGCGGACCCCGCGCTGGCCCTTGCCGAGGACGATGACCTGGTCGCTGACCAGCGGGCCATGGACCGGACGCGCGGTCTCAGCGCGGTCGCGCGTGGCTATGCCCTCAATGAGGGCAGCGACCATGATCTTGTGCCGGGGATCTGAGCCATGAAGGTCCGCCAGAACCTCTATATCGATCGTGAGCTGAGCGATGCCCTTGAAGCGCTTGCAGCGGGTACGGCCGGTAACAAGTCGCGGCTGGTCAATGATGCGCTTGCCGACTGGCTGTCGCGTCGCGGGACCAAGCAGGTCGATGATCTGCTCAAACTGAGGCTCGACCGGATCAGCCGCGAGATCGGCAATGCGCGCCGCGACATCGACGTCCTGCTCGAGAGCCTGTCGCTGTTCGTCCGCTATCAGCTGATGGTGACCGCCCCGCTGCCGGATGCCGACGCCGCCGCCATCGCGGTCGGCCGCGACCGGTTCGAGAAGTTCGTTGCCCAGGTCGGTCGCCAGCTTGCCGCCGGCAAGCGCAGCATCGGCCATGCTCCCGATTTGGAGGACCCGGCATGAGCGGTGCGTCCGATACCGTGTCCGAAGGCCGCCGCCGGGCGATGCTGCGTACCGCCATGGGCCCGATCATCGCGGCGGCCCTTGCCGACCCGCTGGTGCTTGAGGTGATGGTCAATCCCGATGGCGCGCTTCGCCTCGACCGGTTGGGCGAGGGTCGCACCGATACGCTCATTCGGTTCGATCCTGCCCAGGTCGAACGGATCATCCGCCTTGTTGCCTCGCATGCCCGGACCGAGGTGCATGGCGACCGGCCGATCGTGTCGGCTGAACTGCCGCCGCATGGCGAAGGGGCAGGGGAACGGTTCGAGGGCTTGTTGCCGCCAGTCTCGCTCGGTCCCTGCTTCTCGATCCGCAAGCCCGCTACACGGCTCTATACCCTGATGGACTATGTCGCTGATGGCATTCTGTCAGCGGAAAAGGCGCGCCTCTTATCGCTCGCGGTCGTTGAGCGCCGGAACATCCTGATTGCGGGCGGGACCAGCTCGGGCAAGACGACGCTCGCCAATGCGCTGCTCGCCGAGATGGCGGATCTCGACGAGCGCGTGCTGCTCATCGAGGATACGCGCGAACTCCAATCGCCCGCTGCCGACACCGTAGCGCTCCGCACTCGGCCCGGCAGCATTTCCATGGCGGACCTTGTCCGCTCGACGCTTCGCCTGCGGCCCGATCGGATCATTGTCGGCGAAGTGCGCGGCCGCGAGGCGCTCGACATGCTCAAGGCCTGGAATACCGGCCATCCGGGCGGGATCGCGACGGTGCATGCCAATGGCGCTGCGGCTGCGCTCACGCGCATCGAACAGCTGGTCCAGGAAGCCGTGGTCAGCGTGCCGCGCCGGCTCATTGCCGAGGCGATCGACATGGTCGTCTTTATCGCAGGACGCGGCACCGGCCGACGGATCGAGACGATCGCCGAGGTCACCGGCCTCGATGCGCAGGGCGACTACCGCCTCCACGACCTTACCCCCTCCCTGACCCCCCGATGATGGAGATTGACTGATGTCCGATACGCTTTCCGCTCGCCGCTTGCCCCGGGCCATGCCCCTCATCGCGCTTGGCATGGCCTTCCTCGCCGCCGATGCATGGGCGAGCGGCTCCGGCATGCCCTGGGAGGAACCGCTCCAGCAGGTGCTGGAATCCGTCCAGGGGCCCGTCGCCAAGATTGTCGCGGTGATCATTATCATCGTCACCGGCCTGACCCTTGCCTTTGGCGAGACGGCCGGCGGGTTCCGGCGCCTCATCCAGATCGTTTTCGGGCTGTCGATCGCCTTTGCCGCCTCGTCCTTTTTCCTGTCCTTTTTCAGCTTTGGCGGCGGGGCGCTGGTCGCATGAGCACCCTTAGCCCGATCGAAGGCTTTGAGGTGCCGATCCATTCCAGCCTTGGCCAGCCAATCCTTTTGGGCGGCGCGCCGCGCGGGCTGGCGATCGTCAACGGCACCATTGCTGCGGCGCTTGGGCTCGGGCTCCAGCAATGGCTGGCTGGCCTTGCGATCTGGGCAATTGGCCACAGCCTTGCCGTCTTCGCCGCCCGGCGCGATCCCGACTTCGCGCCGGTGCTGCTCCGCCACCTGCGCCAAAAAGGCGAGCTTTCATGCTAGCGCTCCATGAGTATCGCCGGCGCGCCGACCGGCTCGCCGACCATCTGCCCTGGGCGGCGCTCATTGCCCCGGGCGTGGTCCTTAACAAAGACGGCAGCTTCCAGCGCACGCTTGGCTTTCGGGGTCCCGACCTTGAAAGCGCGACCGAGGCCGAACTGGTCGCGGCATCGGCGCGCGCCAATAATGTGCTGAAGCGCTTTGGCTCGGGCTGGGCACTGTTCTTCGAGGCCGAGCGCCGCGAGGCGCTCGGCTATCCGAAAAGCCGCTTTCCCGATCCCGTCTCCTCGCTGGTCGACGAAGAACGCCGTGCCGACTTCGAGGCCCAGGGCCAGCATTTCGAGAGCCGCTATTATCTGACCCTGCTTTGGCTACCGCCCGCCGACAGCAGCGATGCCGCTGGCCGCTTCATGGTCGATCGGCCCGGCCATGATGGGGTGCGGGACTGGCGCGGCGACTTTGCCCGCTTCATCGCTGAAACCGACCGCGTCCTCGACCTGCTGTCGGGCTTCATGCCCGAAGTGCGCGCACTCGGCGATGCCGAGACGCTCACCTATCTCCACGGCACGGTGTCCGGCCGGCGGCATGCTGTCGCCGTCCCCGATACGCCCATCTATCTCGACGCCTTGCTTGCTGACACGCCGCTTGCCGGCGGCCTCGAGCCCCGGCTTGGTGAGCAGCATCTGCGCACCGTCACTTTGCTCGGCTTTCCGAGCCTAAGCCGGCCCGGCATTCTCGATGCGCTGAATGCGGCAGATTTCGGCTATCGCTGGACGACCCGCTTCATCGCGCTCGACAAGACCGATGCGACCCAGGCGCTCACCCGCATCCGCCGGCAATGGTTCAACAAGCGCAAATCCGTGACCGCGCTGCTGCGCGAGGTGCTCTATAACCAGCCCGCCCAGCTGCTCGACAGCGATGCCGACAACAAGGTCGTCGATGCCGACCTGGCGCTGCAGGAACTGGGCGGCGACCATGTCGCCTTTGGCTATCTGACGGCAACGATCACGGTGGCGGATGCCGACCCGGTCCGCGCCGATGAGAAGCGCCGCGCGGTCGAGCGGATCGTCAATGGGCTTGGCTTCACCTGCGTCCGCGAAACCATGAATGCGGTCGAAGCCTGGCTCTCGTCGCTTCCGGGCCATGCCTATGCCAATGTCCGCCAGCCGCTCATTCACACGCTCAACCTCGCCCATCTGATGCCGCTCTCGGGCATCTGGGCAGGCCCCGACACCAACCGGCATCTGGGTGGACCGCCGCTCCTTCATGCCCAATGCACAGGCACGACGCCGTTCCGCCTGTCGACCCATGTCGGCGATGTCGGCCATATGCTGATTGTCGGTCCGACAGGGGTAGGCAAGTCGGTGCTGCTCGGGCTGATCGCGCTCCAGTTTCGGCGTTATGCCGGTGCGCAGCTCATCCTGTTCGACATGGGGTTCTCTGCCCGGGTGCCCGTGCTGGCAATGGGCGGATCGCATCATGTGCTGGGTGGTCAGGGTGACGAGACCGGTCTCGCTTTCCAGCCGCTTCGGCGCATCGATGATCCGGCCGAACGCGCCTGGGCCGCCGAATGGCTGGCAGGCCTGCTTGCCCATGAGCAGGTCGTCATCACCCCCGAGGTCAAGGATGCGCTCTGGTCAGCGCTTGGCAGTCTTGCAACCGCGCCCATTGAAGAGCGGACGCTTACCGGCCTTGCCATGCTGCTTCAGTCAGCGCCGCTCCGGGTCGCGCTGACGCCTTACACCATGGAGGGTCCTTATGGCCGGCTGCTTGACGCAGCCGACGAGACGCTCGCCTTTGCCGATATCCTCTGCTTCGAAACCGAGGCGCTGATGCAGCAGCCGGGCGTGGTTGCACCTGTGCTCCACTATCTCTTCCACCGCCTCGAAGCGCGGTTTGACGGGCGCCCGACGCTGCTCATCATCGACGAGGCCTGGAGCCTGCTTGATGATCCGATCTTCGCCTCGCGCATCCGCGAATGGCTGAAGACGCTCCGCAAGAAGAATGTCGCGGTCATTTTCGCCACCCAGTCGCTTGCCGACATTACGGAAAGCAGCATTGCACCAGCGATCATCGAGAGCTGCCCGCAGCGGATCCTCCTGCCCAACGACCGGGCCATCGAGCCGCAGGGCCGGCAGGCTTATGCCCGGTTCGGCCTTAATGATCGCCAGATCGACCTGATCAGCCGGGCAACGCCCAAACGCCATTATTATCTCCAATCGGCGCGCGGCAATCGCTTGTTCGAGCTGGGCCTTGGTCCCGTCGCGCTCGCTTTGTGCAGCGCGTCTGGTCCTGAATGGACAAGGCGGATCGATGCCCTGCTCGCCGAGCACGGCGCTACCAGCTTTGCTGGCCACTTCCTGCGCGCCGCAGGCCTCGACTGGGCCGCCGAGCTGCTCGGCCAATTTCCTGTCCCCCACGCCCCAGAGGAGAACTGACCATGCACCGACTGATCCCCATATCGCCGCGTCCGCACGCCATTGCTGCCGCGCTTGCTGCTGCCTCCCTCCTGTCGCTGGGCATGGCGCTGACATCGCCTGCCTCGGCGCAGATCGCTGTCTTTGATCCCAGTAATTACAGCCAGAATCTGCTGACCGCCGCCCGGACGCTCCAGCAGATCAACAACCAGGTTCGTTCGCTTCAGAACGAAGCCAATATGCTTCTCGCCCAGGCGAAGAACCTGAAGACGATCGATTTTCCCGAAATGCAGGCGATCACGGAGCGTCTCCAGGCTATCGACCGGCTGATGGGTCAGGCCCAGGGCCTCGATTTCCGTATGTCAGGTCTCGACGCGCAGCTTCGCCGCCTGTTCCCTGAGGCATTGAGCGAGGCGCTGTCCCGCGATGACCGGATACGCGCCGCGCGTCAGCGGCTCGATGCCGCCATGTCGGCTTATCGCCAGACCATGACCGTCCAAGCGCAGGTGGCTGAGAATGTCACAGCCGATGCGACCCTGCTCACCGGGATCCTGGCGCGAAGCCAGGGAGCCGAAGGCGCGCTGCAGGCAGCCCAGGCAAGCAACCAGCTGCTCGCGCTCAGCGCCAAGCAGCAGTTCCAGATCCAGCAGCTGATGGCCGCCCAATATCGCGCCGATGCCACCGAGGCCGCCCGACGCGCTCAGGCTGAGGCTGAAGGGCGAGCGGCCACCAGGAAGTTTCTCGGGTCGGGCTCCGCCTACACGCCCCAATAGGCGGCGGCCACCCGAGGGCGGCGGCGGATTGCCCTTCGCCGTCGCAGCCGCGGGGCGTGGTCATGCTCCCCCCGCCACGCCCCGCGGCACCCTTTCATGATCGAGAAGGACATGGATCGTGCAGGACCTGAACGTCATCGACCGCTTCATGGAAGCCTTTATCCGCTATATCGATAGCGGGTTCGGGCTGCTTGGACCCGATGTCGCGTTCCTCACAACGACGCTCATTGGCATCGACATCACCCTTGCCGGGCTCTTCTGGGCGATGGGCGGCGAACAGGATGTGATTGGCCGCTTCCTGAAGAAAATCCTTTATATCGGCGCGTTCGCGCTGATCCTGAACAGCTTTGCGACACTTGCCGACATCATTTTCCGCTCCTTTGCGCAGGCAGGGCTGACAGCGGGCGGCGGCACGCTGTCATCGGACGATCTCCTCAAGCCCGGGCGCCTCGCCGGCACTGGCTTCGAGGCCGCCTGGCCGCTTCTTGAACAAGCATCCAGCATGATGGGTTTTGTCGGCTTTTTCGACAATTTCCTGACCATTGCCGTTCTCCTGTTCGCCTGGGCGATCGTCATCCTCGCTTTCTTCATCCTTGCCGTGCAGATGTTTGTGACGATCATCGAGTTCAAGCTGACCAGCTTGGCCGGCTTCATCCTCGTGCCGTTCGCGCTGTGGAACCGCACCAGTTTCCTTGCCGAGCGTGTGCTCGGCAATGTCGTCTCTTCCGGCATCAAGGTGATGGTGCTCGCGGTCATCGTCGGCATCGGCTCCAACTTTTTCGCCGAATTCACCGCTTCGATGCAGGGCCGGGAGCCCGATCTTGGGCGGGCCATGAGCCTCATGCTCGGCGCGCTTGCCCTGTTCGGGCTCGGCATCTTTGGTCCCGGTATCGCCTCCGGCCTTGTCGCTGGTGCCCCGCAGCTTGGCGCGGGTGCTGCGGTCGGCACCGCGCTTGGCGCTGCCGGCGTTGCAGCGCTGGGCGGCGGGGCAGCGGTCGGCGCCGCCCGGCTCGCCGGTGCCGGTGCACTCGGCGCTGTACGTGCCGGGACGGCCATGGGGTCAGCGGCACAGACGGCCTATACGCTTGGCCAGGAGGCTTCGGGCTCCTCGAGCATCGGCGCTGGCCTCAAGGGCGTCGGCCAGGCAGTCGCAGGTGCAGCGCGCCAGCGCGCCGGATCGGCGTTGGGCCTCAAGGCCGCTGCTGAATCGGGGCGGGCGTCGGCCTGGGCTGCCCTTGGCGGCACTGGCGGTGCCCAGCCCATGGCCGCATCGAGCGAGGCTGCGGCGCCCTCCTGGGCGCAGGCCATGCGGCGCCAGCAGGACGCGCGGCATCACCGCCATATCGCCATCCAGGCGCTCAAGGAGGGCGATCGCGGCGGGGCCTCGGCAACACCGGACATCAAGGAAAAGGAGGAATAGGCCATGCGCTTCAAGCGAAGCGTCCAACGCTATGGGCGTACCCCGGAACCCGAAACCCCCTATCAGCGCGCCGGCCAGCTCTGGGATGAGCGTATCGGTTCGGCGCGGGTGCAGGCCCGCAATTGGCGGCTGATGGCCTTTGGCGGCCTGGGTCTCACCGCTGCCATGTCGGCAGCGCTTGTCTGGCAGTCGTTGCAGAGCAAGGTCGTCCCCTATGTCGTCGCGGTCGATCGCCTGGGCGAAGCAAGGGCAGTGAGCGAAGCCGAGCGCGACTATCAGCCAAGCGACGCTCAGGTCGCCTGGCACCTTGCGCGCTTTATCGAGCAGGTGCGCTCGGTTTCGCTGGATCCGGTGCTGATGCGCCAGGACTGGCTGTCCGCCTATGATTTTGTCACTCGGCGCGGTGCCCAGTTCCTTGGCGATTATGCGCGCACCGCCAATCCGTTCGGGCGAGTGGGCGAGCGGGCGGTGTCCGTCCAGGTAACGAGCGTCGTTCGCGCGTCGGACCGCTCCTTCCAGGTCAAATGGACCGAGACCGACTATGAGCGCGGCAACCGCACCGGCACGTCCAACTGGACCGGCATTTTGACCGTGATGCGCAGGGCCCCGAGCTCGGCAGAGACCCTGCGCCGCAATCCGCTCGGCCTTTATGTCGACGCCATAGACTGGAGCCGCGAGCTCGACCCCGTAGCCACGCCACCGCCATCCTCCACGCCTCAATCGGCCGCGCCGCCGGTCGACGCTGCAGGCGTGCCGCGCGGATCGCCCCTCGACCCGACCCTCGGGGCCGAGCCAGCCCCCATTATGCTTCAGGAGAACAGGCCATGACCCGTCCGCTTGCCCTATCCGCCCTGGCTGCGTTCATCGCCAGCCCGGTTGCTGCGCAGTCCAATCCGTCAACGCCTGCCAACCCATCCCGGTCCGGTGTCGCGGCAATCCGCGCTGCCAACGCCCAGGCGACGATCGACCCTCGAGGCGCTGACTTCATCAACGCAAGTGCGGTCTATCCCTTTGCCGCAGGCACGATCTACCAGGTCTATACTGCCCCCGAACGCGTGACTGATATTGCGCTTCAGCCGGGCGAGACCCTGGTTGCCGTGGCAAGCGGCGATACGGTCCGCTGGGTGATCGGGGACACGGCAAGTGGCACTGGGCCTGACAAGCAGGTCCATATCCTGGTGAAGCCATTCTCCGCTGGGCTCAGCACCAATCTTGTCATCACCACGGATCGGAGAACCTATCATCTTGCGCTTGCCAGCACGCGCGGGTCGGCGATGGCGGCCTTGTCCTGGAGCTATCCGCAGGATGCCCTGCTGGCGATCCGCCGCGCGCAGGAAGCGGCGGCGGCTGCCGCGCCGGTTGCCACTGGCCTTGAGGTCGAACGGCTCGATTTCGCTTACGAGATTTCAGGCGATCGCCCGCCTTGGCGCCCGCTTCGCGCCTTTGATGACGGGCGGCAGACCTTTATCGAATTCCCGCCATCGCTTGGCCAAGGCGAGGCCCCGCCGCTATTTCTTCTCGATCCGAACGGGGAGGCACAGCTGGTCAATTACCGGCTGCGTGGCCGCTTCTATGTCGTCGACCGGTTGTTCGACAGGGCAGAGCTGCGGCTCGGCACCAAGCGCCAGCAAATTGTTCGGATCAGTAAAGCCGGGCGGAGGACGTCATGACGGATGCCATCCCATCCGGCGACACAGCACCGCCGGCGAAGGTCGATCCGGAAAGTCTCGTCCTTCGTGCCCAGCCAGCCCCAACCATCCGCTTCAAGCGCGGGCTGGTGATCGGCCTTGCCGGGCTCGCCATCCTCGCGATCGTCTTGACGGCCTGGCTTGCGCTGTCGCCGCCGAGCTTCAAGCTGACGGACCAGCCCAATGATCTTGCCGAGCCGGCCAAGGCGCCAAGCGATGCGCTGGACGATCTACCGCTGAGCTATGCCGACGCGCCCAAGCTGGGACCACCGCTCCCCGGCGATCTTGGGCGGCCGATCCTCAAGCACCAGCAGTCGATGGCGGCGGACATGACCGCACAACCGGACGCACAGGAACAGTCGGCGCGTGCGGCGCGGGAACAGGCGGCGGCGGAGCGCAAGGCAGCCCGCGAATCCGCCCTGCTGGTTGCGACGGGCACCCGGGCTGTAGCGGACGAGGCTTTGGCACCAGTGGCCGTGCCCACGCCGGTGATGGCCGATACCCCAAAATCACCGCTGGACCTTGAGCGCGATCCCAATGCGCAGCAGCGCAAGATGGACTTCCTGCAGGCATCGGACAATGGCGGCGGCATCAGTCCGCACAGGATCCGTCCGGCAGCATCGCCCTATCTGCTGTCCGCTGGCAGCGTCATCGCAGCGAGCCTCATCACCGGGCTGCGGTCGGACCTGCCCGGTCTGGTTACCGCACAGGTCACCGAGCCCGTCTTCGACACTGCGACCGGGCGAATCCCGCTGATCCCGCAAGGCGCGCGCCTGATCGGGCGCTATGATTCGGTAGTCGCCTTTGGCCAGCGCCGCGCCCTCGTCGTCTGGCAGCGCCTCCTCTTTCCCGATGGCCGCTCACTTGCTCTCGACAATGAGCCTGCAACTGACCCGGCCGGCTATGCGGGGCTGGAGGACAAGGTCAATTTCCACAGCTGGACGCTTCTCAAAGGCGTCGGCATCTCAACGCTGCTGGGGCTTGGCGCGAACCTGACCTTCGCAGGGGAGAGCGACCTCGTTCAGGCGATCCGGCAATCGACCCAGCAGAATGTCGCGCGCGCCGGCGACCAGATCACGTCGCGCAACCTTCAGATCCAGCCAACCATCACCATCCGCCCCGGCACGCCGGTGCGGCTTGTCGTCCACCGCGATCTGATCCTCGCTCCCTTGAACGAATAGGTGTCCCATGCCCGATTTGAAGCTTCCCAAGCTGCCGGACCGCACGCCCGTCAAGCTCACGATCAGCATCATGCCTGAGCTGAGCGAGGCGCTCGGCGACTATGCCAAGATCTATCAATCGACCTATGGCCAGTCCGAGGCCGTTGCCGACCTTGTGCCCCTGATGCTCAAATCATTTCTCGACAGCGATCGCGGCTTTGCCAAGGCACGCGAAGCGCTGAACAAGGCAAAGGGCAGTGGCTGAGCTTTCCGAGCGCCCGGAGCGGTTTCTCAAGCTGCCAGAGGTCTGTCGCCGTGTCGGCCTGGGCAAGTCGATGATCTACGATCTCGTGAAACGAGGCCAATTCCCACCGCCCTACAAGCTGTCGTCCTGCGCGTCGCGCTGGAGCGAACGCGAAGTGGTCGCCTGGATCGATGATGTGAAGGACGGCTTCGAGGGAAAACGCCGCAAGCTCTAGGCCGGGTTGGTCCGGGGTTGCGGATGAATAAGGGTCTCAGCCTTGAGCCACTTCGACCGCACGGGCCTCCATGACCACCCCCAGCCGGGTGCGGACTGCGCCAAAGATCGCGGCGAGATTATCCATGCTCGGATTGCCCGTTTCCGACAGCATCCGATGCAAGCTCTTGCTTGGCCGCTTCGTCTCGTTCGCCAGTTCCTCAAAGCCAAGCGAGGCATTGACGAGATCGCGCAGGATCAGCCGCGACACATGCGGTTCCCCGTTTAGAAAGGCGGTTGCGGCCTCATCCAGCATTGCCTTGGCGAAGACGGGATCGCGCGCGACGCGCTCCTTCACCGTTTCCTTGAAATCACGGGTCAGTGCCATGGCTTCACCTCCTGCCTTTCGTCACGGCCGCCTTACGGGCCCGATACTCCTTGAGCAGCACCCCGGCCCGGTCGATGTCGGCCTGCTGTCTGCGCTTTGAGCCGCCGACGAACAGGATGACGAGGTCATCGCCATCCTGCGTCAGATACAGCCGATAGCCCGGCCCCCAGTCGATCCGATATTCGCCAAGCCCTCCGCCAATCCATTTGACGTTGGACACATTGCCCAGTTCCAGCCGAATGACTGCCGTCGCGACCTTGGCCGATGCTTGGGGATCAAGACCATCGAACCAGGATCGAAACGGGCATGAGCCGTCCTCGCGAACATATTCTTCAACAATCAAGTCATCCGCTTTCTGGTAACATATAAGTTACCATTTGGCCAGTGACAATCATCGTGCGTGACGACGCGGGGCAGGAAATCGAAAGTCCGGCTCGACGGGGGCGGGTAGCCTTCGGCGCGACCAGGACCTGATTTCCTTCACTGGCCGACCAACCAGTTCAACCGGATCAGGCAGGCCCTCGCTCAACATATCGGCCCAGATCGCCGCCAGCTCGCGTCGGCGGGGCATATAGGCCGCACGGTTATAGGCGCCCTCGACCTTGTCTTTCGGGACATGGGCCAGCATCAGGTCGATCACCTTGCGGTCATGCGGATCGCCATTGCGCTCCGCCCATTCGTTCATGATCGTCGAAAAGGCCGCCCGAAATCCGTGCGGCACATGATGTCCATGATAGCCGGCCCGGTTCAACAGATAGCCGATGGCGTTTTCGCTCATCGGGCGGTGCGCATGCCGGTTGCTGGGAAAAACCAATGGTCCCCCACCCGTCAGTGGCCAGATCGCGCGTAGCACCGCCACCGCTTGTGGGGTCAGGGGAACAAGGTGATCCCCATCAATTGCTTCCTTGCGTTCCAGGTCGCCTTTCATTCTGGCCGAAGGGATGCGCCATAGCGGCAGCTTGCCATCGAGGTCTTCGAATTCAGCCCATTCTGCACCGCGCAGCTCGCTGGGCCTGACGGCGGTGAGTGCCAGCATTCTAAGGCCGAGCCGGGTGACCGGCCGTGCATTATCTTCCTCGGCTGCACGGATCATCGTGCGCAGGGCGCCGATCTCGGTGATCGCAGGCTGGCGTCCCTTGCGCAGCGGCTTGAGGACAGAGCCCAGCTTTTCGGCAGGATCGCTTGTCGCGATGCCCTTAGCGATGGCGAAGACGAACACCGCCGAGATGCGCTGCCGAACGCGCTTCGCTGTCTCGATCGCGCCTCGATTCTCGATCTCTCGCAAGACACCAAGAATCAGGGGCGGGGTGAGCTGGGCAATCGGCAACGCGCCAATGGTCGGGAAGACGTCACGCTCAAGGCTCCGTATAATGTCGCTCGCATGGATGATGGCCCATTGTGCCTTGGCGTTGCCATGCCACTCGCGCGCCACGCGCTCGAACGTCTGCCGGGAAGCTTCGAGGTTCGCCTCGATCTTCAGCCGTTTTGCGACATTGGGATCAAGCCCCTCGCACAGCATCGACCAGGCTTCGTCACGCTTTTCGCGTGCATCGGCCAGCGACAAGCGTGGGTAAGCGCCCAAGGCGAGTGTCTTATGCTTGCCGTCATATTCGTAGTTCCAGCGCCACAGCTTGCCGCCGCTCGGGGTCACCATCAAAAACAGGCGATTAGCATCGGCGATCTTATAGGGTTTTGGGCGCGGTTTGGCGCTGCGCACCTTTGCATCGGTCAGCATCGGTCGGTCTCCAAAAATACCTCGTTTTTCGACCGCGCGTACCTCGTTTTCGCCCTCCCAATTCGTCGGATGGGCATGGACGGGCACGGACGGCCGAGGCCGAACCGGTCTGCTAAGCGTCGGTAATCAGGGAGAAAAAGTCGATCCCACCGGTCTTGTGCGGACCCTTGTGGAATGGCCGGTGGCGGAGCGGGAGGGATTCGAACCCTCGATACGGTTTTGCCGTATACTCACTTTCCAGGCGAGCGCCTTCGACCACTCGGCCACCGCTCCGCATGTCCTGGCAGGTTGCGCTCCCTAGAACGGTGCGGGCGCGGCTGCAAGCATTGTCAGCCGGGCCGGTGCATGCAATCCATTGGCGATGATGCACTGGATCGCACTTGCCGCCGCCGTCGCCTCCCTTGCGCAGACCGCGCAGACCGCGCAGACCGCGCAGACCGCGCCAGCCATGCCCCCCGCACCGGGCGATGCGATCGCGGCGGACTGGCGCGCCATTCCCGACGATCAGTTGCTGGTAATCGACCTTGCCGGCGGGCGGCGGGTGGTCATCCGCCTGGCCCCCGATCACGCCCCCGTTCATGTGGACAATATCCGCAAGCTGGCGCGGGCCCGATGGTGGGACGGCACCAGCGTCTATCGCGTCCAGGACAATTATGTCGCGCAATGGGGCGATGCGACCGAGCAGAAGCCGCTGCCCGCCGATGTCGTCGCCAATCCGCCGGCCGAATATGAGTTTGCCGCCCGGCCGCTGGCGGCGCGACTGTCGTTGCCCGATCCCTATGCCCTGCGCGCCGGGATGACCGCCGATGGCTGGCCGCAACTGACCGGCCCCTATCGCCCCGATCAGGCGACAGACCGGGCGTGGTTGCCGCATTGCTATGCCATGGTCGGCGTGGCGCGCGATCTGGCGCCCAGCACGGGTTCGGGGGCGGAACTGTACACGGTGATCGGCCATGCGCCCCGGCATCTGGATCGCAACATCGCACTGGTCGGCCGGGTGATCCAGGGGATCGAGCATCTGTCCACGCTGCCGCGCGGGACCGGCAATCTGGGCTTTTACGAAAAGCCCGCCCAGCGGGTCGCAATCGAGACGGTGCGGCTGGCCAGCGACATTCCGGCCGCGGAACGGCCCGGTTTTCAGTATCGCGCAACGGACAATGCCCGCTTTGCCGCCTATGTCCGGGCGCGGGAAAACCGGGAACCGCCGTTTTTCACCGTGCCGGCGGGCGGCGCGGATATCTGCAATGTCCCGGTGCCGGTGCGGCCGACGCCCCGTTAAGCCGGCCGATCCTCCGGATCAGCGGCCGGCCACCCAGTCGGCGACATCGACCGAAACCTTGTTCGCCGCCTCGTTCAGCGCGGCGGCAACCGGTCCCGCTTCAACGGGGCTGACCGGCACGCGCGCTTCGAACCGGCGTTTTTCGACCGATTCGGCGCCCTTTCGCACCAGCGCGGCATCATAGGTGACGATCGCCTCCCCCGTCCGCGCATCAATGCCAAAGCTGCGCAATTCGCCCGACAGCGACGCGCCCGGATCGACCAGGATCTGCCGCGCGGTCAGCACGGCATAGCCGGAACGCGCGGCCAGCGTGTCGGACAACAGCCGCTGGAACAGATAGGCCGGCGGCTCCACCCACTGGGCGTCCTTGACATAGGAAAGGGTGGTTGCGTCCGACCGCACGGGCACGCGATTGACCGCAATCTCCTGCGGCACCACCGGCGTGGCGATGGTGATCGTGGGCGCAACGCCGGAATTGGCGACCTGACCCGTTGCCGGAGCCGTTGCCGGTTCCAGCGCCATCAGCATCGGCGGCGTCTTTGGCCCGAAGCTGAGACAGCCGGCCAGCGGCAGTGCGGCGGCAATCAGGATCGCATAGCGAATGGCAGGGCGCGTCATGGCCGTCATTTCCCCTTTGGATCGTAATCGGGCAGCTTGCTGGTGCCGATGATGGAGGCCGCGCCCTGGCGATCGACCTTTTGCAGAATGGCATTGATGCTGGTCGTCGCCTCGCGCAGTTCGCCGACCAGCTGGCTGACCTCTGGCAGGGTTTCGCGGGTCAGCCGCTGAACGCCGGGGCGCGCATCGCCGATGGTGCCTTCCAGTGCCTCCATGCTGCGCTGGGCAGACGCGATGGTGGCATTGAGGTTCTTCAGCGCCGGACGAACATCCTCCGACACCAGCTGGTTCGATGTGCCGGCCAGCTGGCTCAGCTGATTTGCGGCGTCGGTGGCGGCGCGGATGGCGACCTGTGTTTCCTGAAGCGTCTGGGCAATGGCCGGGCCCTGATCGGCAAAGCTGTCGGTCAGCCGGTCGGTATTTGCCAGGATCGAGCTGATCCGCGCCTGATTCTTGTCGGACAACAGCTCATTCGCCCGTTCCAGCACCGCCGTCAACCGCTCCAGAATGGCGGGCGCGGAATTGAGCAGCGCGCCAAGGCCGCCGCGCTTGGTCGGAATGACTGGCACGCCCATCGGGCACACGCTTTCCGGACGCGTCTCCGGGCATTCCAGATGGGGCGAGCCCTTGGTCGCGCCCTGCAGCTGGATCTGGCTGACGCCGGTAAAGCCGACGCCCTCGATCGCGGCGGTGGTGCCGACCAGGATCGGCACATCCTCGTTCACCGAAACGCGCACGCGCACCACCGACGGGTCGGGCTTGTACAGGTTGATCGACACGACCTGACCGGCAGGAACGCCGGAAAACACCACGGGCGACCCCTTGGCGATCCCGTCCACCGCCTGGCGGAAGAAGATGTCATATTCGCGCGCGGTGTTGGTGTTGAGCCGCGCAAGCCACACCGTGAACAAGGCGGTCACTAGCAACAGGATCAGCACCACCGCGCCGACCAGCACATGATTGGAACGCGTTTCCATCAGCCCTTCATGCCCCTGTGGCCGGCGCCGACCCGGCCCGTTCGGCCGAGGCGACGGCCGCGCGTCCGCGCGGTCCATTGAAATAAGTCTGGATCCATGGGTGATCCATGGCCAGCAATTCGTCGATTGTGCCCACTGCAATCACCCGCTTGTCCGCCAGCACGGCGACCCGATCGCAAATGGCATAGAGCGAATCCAGGTCATGCGTGATCAGGAAAACGGTCAGGCCCAGCGTTCGTTGCAGGGACAGCGTCAATTCGTCGAACGCAGCCGCCCCGATGGGGTCGAGCCCGGCGGTCGGTTCGTCCAGGAACAACAGTTCTGGATCAAGCGCCAGCGCGCGGGCAAGGCCGGCACGCTTTTTCATGCCGCCGGACAGTTCGGCCGGATATTTCGGCCCTGCCTCGGCAGGCAGGCCGGTCATCACCACCTTGTACCCGGCGATTTCGTCGAGCAGCTGCTGCGATAGGCCGGGATAGAATTCGCGCAGCGGCACCTGAACATTTTCGGCGACCGTCAGCGTGGAAAACAGGGCGCCGCCCTGAAACAGCACGCCCCAGCGCTTGCGCACATCGACCGCTTCGGTGGGATCGCGGTCGATCGTTTCCTCACCGAACACGCGGATCGTGCCTTCCAGCGGCTGCTGAAGCCCGACGATGGAGCGCATCAGCACCGATTTGCCGGTGCCCGACCCGCCGACCACGCCCAGGATTTCGCCCCGGCGCACGTCAAGGTCCAGCCCCTCATGGACGATCTGGTCGCCAAACCCGTTCTTGAGGCCGCGCACGCAGATGATCGGCTCGCTCATATCCAGCCGATCCACGTGAAGAAGACCGCAAAAAACGCGTCGAGCACGATCACCAGGAAAATCGCCTGCACAACCGCAGAGGTGGTCCGCTTGCCCACCTGTTCGGCGTCGCTTTCGACCAGCATCCCCTGAAAACAGCCGGCGATGGCGATGATCGCTCCGAACACCGGCGCCTTGACCAGGCCGACATACAGGTCGGTCAGCGGCACGACCTCCCGGATGCGCTGGATGAAGGTGATCGGCGGAATGTCGAGCGTCAGCCAGCACAGCAATCCGCCGCCGATCATCGCCACCAGCGAGGCGTACATGCCGAGCAGCGGCATCATCAGCACCGCAGCCACCACCCGGGGCAGCACCAGCGCCTCCATCGGGGACACGCCGATGGTCCGCATCGCGTCGATTTCCTCGGTCAGCTTCATCGTGCCGAGCTGCGCGGCAAAGGCGCTGCCCGAACGACCGGCGACCATGATCGCGGTCATCAGCACGCCCAGTTCGCGCAGCGTGATGCGGCCGATCAGATTGATCGTGAACACCTCTGCACCGAACTGGCGCAGCTGCACCGCGCCCTGTTGCGCGATGACGATGCCGATCAGGAAACTCATCAGGCCGATGATGCCCAGGGCGGAAACGCCAACCACTTCGAACCGCTGCACCGTTGCGTGGAACCGGAACCGGTTGGGCGGGCGCACGATGCTGACCATCACGGACCAGAACGCAATGACTGTCGCGCCCAGAAAGCCGAGCAGACCAGCCATCGTGCGGAATGATTGAATCGTCGCCGCGCCGATTTCGTCCAGGATGCGCAGGCCGGACGGCAGGCCGGGATGCTTGACCGTCACCGGCTGATCGGCGGCGGTCACCTGTTCAAAGATGACGCGCTTGTTCTCGTCCAGCCCCTCGATCGACGCATTCCTGGTGGTCGCCGTGCGATGCACGACCCACGCGCCGATGGTGTCGAGCCGTTCGACGCTGCCAAGGTCGATGACCGAAACCGGGCCGTCGATGGCGCCAAGCCGTTCCGGCAGTGCCCCGATCCGGGCCAGCGACAGATCGCCGGTCAGGGTCAGCCGCGCCGTGCTGGAATCATAGCTGAAATCCGCGGCTCCGCTCATAAGACGCTCCCATGCGGCATTTGCGCTGGCGCGGCAAGGCGATAGCGGCCATTGAACGGGCGATGCAGCCGGCGCCGCACCTTTCCATCTGGGACATGGACAAGACGATCACGCGCGTGCCCACCTGGACGCCGTTCCTGGTTCATGCCGCGCTCCGTCGCTCCCCGTGGCGGCTCGCCCTGCTGCCGCTGGCCGGGATGGCCGGAATCGCCTTTCGCATGGGCATGATTTCGCGGGCCCGGCTGAAGGAACTGGCCCAGCATTGGGTGATCGGTCCCCATCTGACCGTGGATGAGGCGCAGCGTATCGCCGACAGCTATGCCGCGCGGGTGGTCGACACCGGCCTGTTCGCCCGTGCGCACGCCCGCGTGCTGGCCGACCGGGCACAGGGATATCGCACCGTGCTGGCGACGGCGAGTTTCGATTTCTATGCCGCCGCGATTGCGCGCGCGCTGGAATTTGACGGAGTGATCGCCACCCGGTCGCTGCGCAACGATCTGGGCCACATCCTGCCGCGGGTCGATGGCGAGAATTGCTATGGCCCCGCCAAGCGGCGGATGGTCGAGGCGTGGATGGCCGAACAGGGCATCGACCGGCCGGGGACGGCGATCCGGTTTTACAGCGATCATGTCAGCGATGCCCCGATGCTGGAACTGGCGGACGAGGCGTTTGCGGTCAATCCGCACCCGCCGCTCCGCCGGCTGGCCCGCCAGCGCGGCTGGACGATCATCGACTGGGATCGCGAGGATTAGCGTCAAAGCCAGCCGTCCACCGCATGGATGGCCAATCCCACCAGCCCGCCGACCAGCGTGCCGTTGATCCGGATGAACTGAAGGTCGCGGCCAACGGCATTTTCCAGCCGGTTGGTGATGGTCTGTTCGTCCCAGCCGCGGATCGTGTCGGACACCAGCCGGACGATGGCATCGCCATAGTCGCTGGCCGCGCCCACCGCCGCGCGGCGGACAAAGCGGTTGACCGTGCGGGCAAGCTCCGGATTGGTCTGCAGCGTCTGGCCAAGCTGGCGCAGCGCGTCGCCCAGCTGACCCGCCATCATCGCATCGGGATTGGCGGCGGTTTCGATCATCCGCGCACGCAGCATTTCCCACACCGACTGCCACCAGTCGCCAAGTGCGGGATTGTTCAGCAGATCGGCCTTGAACGCCTGAACCTTTGCCTGGGTGTCGGGATCGTATTTCAGGTCGATGGCCAACCGGGCGAGCCCCTCCTCCGCCTTGTGCCGCAGGGGGTGGCCGGGATCCTCCGCCATGTCGTTGACCAGTCCGGTCAACCCGTCGATGATCTTGTTGGCCAGCGTCTCGTCCAGCCCGGTCCAGCGCAGGATCGAACCCGCGCGGTCGTGCACCATCTGGCGGATGATCGGCTCATTCGCCTCCAGCACGCGCGCGGCCCAGCGGATCATGCCGTTCATCAGGGGAGCGTGGCGGTCCTCCTCGATCGCGGCGTGCAGCGCCTGACCCAGCATGGGCGCGATGTCGAGCCGGCGTAGCTGATCGGACAGGGCAGAGCGGACGACGCCGCCCAGCCGTTCCTGATCCAGCGATTGCAGCAGGTCCACCGCCAGCCGCGATGCGCCATAGCGCAGCCGCCCCGCAACGCCGCCGCCCGGCTGGGTCAGCCATCGTCCGGCCGCGCCCGCCAAATCGACCCCCCGCATCCGCCGGGCGACGACGCCGGGGATCAGGAAATTTTCCTTCAGGAACCGGGCCAGCGTGTCGGCAATCCGGTCCTTGTTGCGCGGGATGATGGCCGTGTGGGGGATGGGCAGGGCAAGCGGGTGGCGGAACAGCGCGGTGACCGCGAACCAGTCCGCCAGGCCGCCGACCATCGCCGCCTCGGCAAACGCCTTGACATAGCCCCAGGCCGGATGCGCCCCCTCCACCGACCGGGCGATCAGGAACAGCGCGGCCATCGCGACCAGCAGTCCGGTCGCCACCAGCCGCATCCGCGTCAACTGGGGCGGGGGTGGCTCCAGTCTGGCGGGGCGGCGGGGAAACAGCTTCATGCCCGCAACAATCCCCCAGCGCCGGGAAAGTTCACTCCGCCGGCTGGTTCGGCCCGCCATCCCCCTGATACCCGATGCGGCCGCCGGGCTGGTGGTCCAGCACCGGCTTGCCATCGTCGCCGGGACGATAGGTGAGCAGACGGCGCGACAGGCGTGGCCCGACCCAGCGTTCGAACCCGATGGCCAGGCTGAACAGGGCCGGCACCAGCACCAGCGTCAGCAGCGTGGACAGGATGAGGCCGCCGATCACGGTGATGCCCATTGGGGCACGCCATGATCCGTCGCCGTTCAGCGACAGGGCGGTCGGCACCATGCCCGCGACCATGGCGACGGTGGTCATCACGATCGGCTGAGCGCGCTTGTGCCCGGCGTCGACGATCGCGGTGAACTTGTCGACGCCCTTTTCCATTTCTTCCAGCGCGAAATCGATCAGCAGGATCGAGTTCTTGGCGACGATGCCGAACAGCATCAGCACGCCGATCAGCACGGGCAGCGACAGCGGATTGCCCGATACCCACAGGGCGATGAACCCGCCGAGCGGCGCCAGCAGCAGCGAGGACAGGTTGACCAGAGGGGCCATCAGACCGCGGTAAAGCAGCATCAGCACCGCAAAGACGAGGAAGATGCCGGAGACGAGGGCGATGACGAAGTTCTGGATCATCTCCGCCTGCCACTTGGCCTGTCCGACCTCCAGCTTGCCGACGCCGATCGGCAGGTTCTTCATGCTGGGCAACTGGTCGATCTTGGCCAGCACCGCGCCGGAGACATAGGGCTTGCCCGTCTTGGGATCAGTGCCAAGGTCGGCACCGATGACCAGGCGGCGCTTCTGGTTCAGCCGGTCGATGCGGGTCGGCCCGGCACCGAAACGGATGTCAGCGACGACGCCCAGCGGCACCGAACCGCCCGCCTGGGTCGGGACGGGCAGGTTGCGGACCGTATCCAGTTCGGCGCGGGAATCCTCGGCCAGCGCGACGCGGATCGGCACCTGACGGTCGGACAGCGAGAATTTGGCGCTGTTCTGGTCGATATCGCCAAGCGTCGCGATGCGGATCGCGTTGGACAGGGCGGCGGTCGTCACGCCCAGATCGGCGGCAATGTCGGTCCGCGGCTGAATGACGATTTCCGGCCGCTGAAGGTCGCCCGAAATGCGCGGGGCGCGTACTTCCGGCATCCGCTCCATCTCGGCCACGATCTTGAGCGCGGTGTCGTTGAGCAGCTTGGGATCATCGCCGCCCAGCACGATCGACATGGCACGGCCACTGCCGCCCCAGCCGCCCTGTGCGCGCACGTTGACGCGGGCATCGGCGATCTTGTTCAGCTCCGGCCCCAGCTGCTGTTCGAACACGGTGCTGGTCACCGGCCGCTCGTCCTTCAGCATCGCGGTGACGCGGCCATTGCCCACGAAGGTGCGGGCATAGACGCTCTGCACCACGTCATCGCGCTTTTGCAGGATGGTGGACACCCGGTCGACCACCGCCTTGGTCTGGGCCAGCGTGGTGCCGGGCACCATTTCGATGTTGACGGTGATGTCGTCCTGATCCTGGCTCGGCTGGAAGGTAAAGGGCAGGGGACCGCCGACCGCCAGGAACATCTGGAACACCAATGCGATGGCAAAGGTCGCGACGGCGACCCAGCGATGGCGCAGCGTCCATGCCAGCGTGCGGGTGTACAGGTTCATGACCGGGCCCTCGCCATGGGCGGCATGACCCTTTGACTTCAGGAAATAGGCCGCGATCATCGGCGTCAGCATGCGCGCGACGACCAGGCTCATCAGCACCGATGCAACCACGGTCAGGCCGAAATTCTTGAAGAACTGACCCGAAATGCCGGGCATCAGGCCGACGGGCAGGAACACGGCGACGATCGACATGGTGGTGGCCAGCACCGCGACGCCGATTTCGTCGGCCGCGTCGATCGATGCCTGATAGGCGGATTTGCCCATCCGCATGTGCCGCACGATGTTTTCGATCTCGACGATCGCGTCGTCGACCAGCACGCCCGCCACCAGGCTCAATGCCAGCAGCGTCATCTGGTTGAGCGTAAAGCCCAGCATGTCCATGAACCAGAAGGTCGGGATGGCCGACAGCGGAATGGCCAGCGCCGAAATGGCCGTCGCACGCCAGTCGCGCAGGAACAGGAACACGACGACCACTGCCAGGACCGCGCCCTCCAGCATCGCGTGCATGGCGCTGTCATATTGCTGCTTGGTGTATTTGACGCTGTTGAACAGGACGTCGAACTTCACCTTGGGGTTGCGCGCCTCGATCTCGCTCAGCTTCTTTTCGGCCGCCGCGAACACCGCCAGGTCGGATGCGCCCTTGGCCCGCTTGATGTCGAACGCCAGCACCTGACGGCCGTTATATTCGCCCAGGCTGCGCTGTTCGGCATACAGGTCGCGGACCTGCGCGATGTCGCCCAGCCGCACGGTGCGCCCGCCGCCGATCGCGATCATGGAATCGGCCAGCGTCTGCGCGGTTTCGGCATTGCCCAGCACGCGCACCGACTGTTCGGTCCCCGAAATTTCCGTGCGCCCGCCAGCGGCATTCAGGTTCACCTGACGCAGCTGCTGGTTCACCTGGCTTGCGGTCAGGCCAAGCGACTGGATTTGCGCGAGGTTCAGGATCACGCGAATCTCGCGCGTCACCCCGCCGATGCGCTCCACACCCGACAGGCCGTCCACGGCCAGCAGTTCGTTGGCGACATTATTGTCGACGAACCAGGACAGCTGTTCGACCGTCATGTCCGTCGTGGTGACGGTAAAGCTGGCGATTTCCTCGTCCGACGTGTTGAACCGGCCGACCTGCGGCTCAAGGATCCCGTCGGGAAGGTCGCCGCGAATCTGGGCAATGGCGTCGCGCACATCGTTGACGGCCCGGTCGATCGGCGTGCCGATGTCGAGCTGGATGACCGTCTGGCTGTTGCCTTCGCTGACGGTCGATTCCATCTGGTCGATGCCCGGCAGGCTGCGCACCGCAGCCTCGACGCGCTGCGTGATCTGCGTTTCCAGTTCGGTGGGAGCGGCGCCCGGCTGGCTGATCGAAATCCAGACGATCGGGAAATCGATGTCCGGGTCGTTATTCACGTCCATGCGGGCGAAACTGACGATCCCGGCGATGGTCAGCGCGATGAACAGCACGATCGGCGGCATCGGATTGCGGATGGACCAGGCCGAAATGTTCCGAAAGCTCATGATAGGGTTCCGATTCGCTTGCTCATCCTGGGGCGACGTGGGCGGATTACTTTGCCTTGCCGTCCTGTGCGTTCACCAACTGGGCGTTCACCTTCTGCCCGGGATTCAGGAACGCGCCGGCGCTGACCACCACGCGCTCCGTCCCGTCCAGGCCGGATGCGATCAGCACGCCGTCGTCCGACACCGCACCGGTGCGGATATCGCGGCGCACGACCGTGCCCGATCCATCGACGATATAGACGAAATTGCCCTTGCCGTCGCTCTGCACCGCCGATTGGGGCAGGCGCGGGGCCACCGATGCGCCCGACTGGATGCGGGCGGTGGCAAAGCCGCCGGGACGAAGCGCCTGATCATAGGACAGGGCAACCCGCACGATCCCCTGACGCGTCTGCGGATCGATCACGGGCGACACCTGCCACACCTCGCCGCGATAGCTGCGCTCGCTGCCGACCGGGGTGACATCAGCGGGCACGCCGGTGGTGATGCGGGTCAGGTCCGCCTCGGACAGGCGCACCTGCATTTCCATCTGGCCGCCCTGTGCCATGCGGAACAGGACGCCGCTGCCCCCCGACACGATCTGGCCCGGCTCGACCGCGCGCGACAGGATCAGACCGGCGGCAGGGGCGCGGATATCCAGCCGGCCATTGCGCGCACGCGCCTCGTCCAGCTGCGCCTCTGCCACGCGGACCCGTGCGACGGCGGAATCGCGCGTCGCCGTCCGGCGATCGATATCCGCCTTTGAAATGAAGCCGCGATCCACCAGCTGCAGCGCGCGGTCCAGCTCGGCCTGCGCCAGCTGGGCGTCGGCGCGGGCGACGCGGATCTGTGCGGCCAGCGATTCGGCGGTCTGGGACTGGACCGACCGGTCGACGGTCGCCAGCACCTGACCCGCCGCAACCCAGGTGCCGGCATCCACCAGCACGCGCGTGACCAGGCCGCCCTCGCCCGCCACGCCGACGGGCAGTTCGCGGCGCGCGGCGATCGATCCGGTGCCACTGATCACCCGGGCCACGGTCTGCTGACCCGGCACCATGACGCTGATCGACGGCATGGCGCCGCTGTCGTCGCCCTTCGCTGCCGCCGTCGGCGCCTTTTCGGCGTCCTTGGCACCACCGCCAAGGGCGAAAAAGGCGATCAGAGCAGCCACCACCACGGCGACGGCGACGCCGATGATGATCCAGCGGCGGCGGCTCTTACGCTCGCTGCCATCCTCGATCAGATAGGGCGTCGCATCGTCCGTCATGGTACGTTTATCGAAGTTCATCCGGCACTTCCCTGCACGGCCCCCCAAGGCCAAATGTCTGTCATGCTGTATTATATGAATATATCACCCCGCTCAAGCGGGCTTTTTTGAGGCTTGCGACCCGTCTTCTTACCGCGCTCGGCATGGCCCCCGCAATGGCGTAAACCATTGCTCTGACAAAACGTCTTGCCACCGGGGCCGTAACGACACAGCATCGCTCCAGCCCCGCGGCCAAGAACGAAGCCGAGGGATTGAGCTGGGAGAACGGGGATGCCGGATTCGTTTCTGGGATGGCTGCTGATCGGACTGGTCGCCGGTGCGATCGGAAAGGCGATCATGCCCGGGCGCGACCCCGGCGGCCTGATCGTCACCATCCTGATCGGTATTGCCGGCGCGCTGATCGGCGGGTTCCTTGCGCGGCTCGTCGGGCTTGAGGCGACGGGCTGGTTCACCAGCTATCTGGTCGCCATTGGCGGATCGGTGTTGCTGCTCTGGCTCTATCGTCAGGTCGTCAAGCGGCGCATCTGATCCGGCGGCCGTTCATCCGCCGTAGCCAGGCGCCGACTAAAGCCTCTGCAAGGCGGGTGACCGAATGCTGCACCCGCCAAGGAGGATGATGATGAACCGTTCGCTGCCGCTGTTGTTTGGCACTGCCCTGATAGCCGTGCCCGCTGCCGCCCCGTTGCAGGCCCAGACGATGGCCGTGCCGGTTCCGGTTGACGGCACGGTCCTGGACGTCATGGCAGAAGGGCGGGTGACGCGCACGCCCGACATTGCCATCGTTCGCGCCGGGATCGTGACCCAGGATGCGAATGCCGCCGCTGCGCTGAAAGCCAATGCGGCCCGGATGACGGCGGTGCTGGCAGCCGTGAAAAAGCTGGGCATCGCGGATCGTGACGTCCAGACGTCACAGATCAGCCTGCAGCCGCAATATCGCTATGCCGAGGGGCAGCCCCCGGTCATCACCGGCTATCAGGCGACGAACCAGCTTACGCTGAAACTGCGCGATGTGGCGCGGGCCGGGGCGGCGCTCGATGTGCTGGTGGCGCAGGGGGCCAATACGATCGAGGGTCCCACCCTGATGATCGACGCCGCCGATGCAGCGATGGACGAGGCGCGGACCGATGCCGTGCGCCGCGCCCGTGCGCGTGCCGACATCTATGCGCTGGCCGCCGGGCTGCGCGTCGACCGCATCCTGTCCATTTCCGAAGGCGGCAGTTCCGCTCCCGGACCGGTGCCGGTGATGATGGCGCGGATGGAAGCAGACACTAGCAGCAAGATCATGCCCGGCGAACAGTCGGTCGATGTGACCGTGTCGGTCCGGTTCCTGCTGAAATAAGCGGATATGAAAAGGGCGGCACTGCCCATCCCGGCAGTGCCGCCCTGTTTTTCGTGGTCCGATGATTAACGGACGCGGCCGCGACGGGCCAGGTTGATCAGCGCCAGCAGGATGCACGCGCCGATGAACGACCACAACAGGCCGATCGGGCTCCACGCCGTCAGCGTCGAGGCATAGCCGAACATGCCGCCGACGACGTTACCGATGAACGATCCGATAATGCCGACGACGATGTTCAGCAAAATGCCCTGCTGCGCGTCGGTGCGCATGACGATGCTGGCCAGCCAGCCGATGATTCCGCCTACGATGATGGCGACGATAATTCCCATTTCCCGTCCCTCCTGATGAACGGCTCGCCGCATGGCGAACCCTGGGGGATAGGACGCCTTCCGGGCGATATGGTTCCGGGCGCGGCTGAAACGGAACCGGCCCGCCTTCCGGTTGGGAAAGGCGGGCCGGCAGATTTCGATGCTGCTTCCGACCGGGATCGAGTTCAGAATTTCTGTTGCCGCTCGTACAGCGACCGATAGTGCTGGATGCGCGTGACGCGCAGCCCGGGCATTCCGACGCGGTCGATCGCGCGCTGCCATGCAGCGAATTCCTCCACCGTCAGGCCATAACGCTCGCACACCTCGTCCACGGTCAACAGCCCGCCATTCACCGCGGCAACAACCTCTGCCTTGCGGCGCACGACCCAGCGGGTCGTGTTGGGCGGCGGCAGCGTGTCGAGCGTCAGCGGCTCCCCTAGGGGTCCGATCACCTTTGCTGGCCTGATTTTCTGGTTCTCGATCATGTTTCCTCGATCGGGGGCGGGGGCCCCCCTCTCAAACGCTAAAAACGACCATTAGGCGGCGGACTTGAACATCGATTAAAACGGCACGGTAAATGCCGGCTTCACCTCTTTGTCGGCGTGGGCCGATGCAAAGGGGCGAAGGACGCGGGCCGGATGGGCATCCAGTCCGCGAAACCGGCCATCTGCGGGGCGCAGCGGACGACCGCTGACCGGTGCCGACAGCCGGGCCTGCACCCGGGCGGTCGGGCTTGCGGCCTGACGGCTGACGATCCCGACCAGCATCACCGAAAAATCGGGAAACCCCGACGGATCGGGCCGTGCGTCCTTGATCCGCAGCCACTTGGGATCGAGGGTCATTGGGGGCGGTTCGTGCATCACCATTGGGCGGGGATAACGGGAAAACACTGAAAACCCGGTAAAGGGCCGGGAAAGAATGCGGTTTGGCCTTTGCCGATCCGCGATTGCGCCCTTATCTGCCGCCGTAATGTCGCTTGATCTGTTCCAGCTTGCCGGCCCTGCCAGTGCCCGCCGCATCGTCGTCGCCATGTCGGGCGGGGTCGATTCGTCGGTGGTCGCCGCGCTGGCTGCGCGCACGGGGGCAGAGGTGATCGGCGTGACGCTGCAGCTGTACGATCATGGCGAGGCGGTGGGCCGGGCGGGCAGTTGCTGCGCCGGACGCGACATTCGCGATGCGCGCGCGGTGTGCGACCGGCTGGGCATCGCGCATTATGTCCTGGACCACGAATCAAGCTTTCGCGAACAGGTGATCGACGATTTCGCCGACGAATATCTGGCCGGCCGGACGCCCATTCCGTGCGTCAAATGCAATATGGGGCCGAAATTCACCGACCTGTTCAAGGTGGCGCGCGACCTGGGCGCCGATTGCCTGGCAACGGGCCATTATGTCCGTCGCGTGATGGGGCCGGGCGGCGCGGAACTGCACCGCGCGGTCGATCCGGCGCGGGACCAGAGCTATTTCCTGTTCGCCACCACGCAGGACCAGCTGGATTACCTCCGCTTTCCGCTGGGGGGCATGGAAAAGCCCGCAGTGCGCGCGCTGGCCGCCGAACTGGGGCTGGGCGTGGCGGGCAAGCCGGACAGCCAGGACATCTGTTTCGTGCCGGATGGCGATTATGCGTCGCTGGTCAAAAAGCTGCGGCCCGATGCGGTGCGCGGCGGAGAGATTGTCGACCGGGCGGGCCGGGTGCTGGGCACGCATCGCGGCATCATCCATTTCACCGTCGGCCAGCGCCGGGGGCTGGAGATCGGCGGCAGTCCGGAGCCGCTATACGTCCTGGCCGTCGATGCGGAGATGGCACGGGTCGTGGTCGGGCCGCGCAGCGCGCTGGCGGTATCGGCGGCGCGCATTTCGGGCATCAACTGGCTGGCCGGGGACGATGACGGCCCCGCCATGGTCAAGGTGCGGTCAATGGCCCGGCCGGTGCCGGGGCGGCTGACCGGCGACCGGGTGGTGTTCGACGCGCCCGAATATGGCGTTTCGCCCGGCCAGGCGGCGGTCCTGTATCGCGGCGACCGGGTGCTGGGCGGCGGCTGGATCGAGGAAACCGAAGCAGCGGAGATGGCCGCGGCCTGACCCGTCAGAACCGGTTTTCCCGGTACAGCGCGGCGACATCCTCGTCCCAGGCGCGCTGATACCGTTCGAGCAACTGTTCCGCTGGCACCTTCCCCTTGCGCACGATGTCGCGCAGCGGATCCAGAAAGCCCGTCTCGTCACTGCCGCCCGCATCGGTGCGCCCGCGCGCCGACAGCCCGGCATGGGCGATGTCCAGCACCGCGCCGGCGATGTCGCGCAGCGTCCGTCCGCCGGGCAGCGGCGCGTTCAGCCCCAGTTTCGGCACCGAGTCGCGCAGCGTCTGGCGATCCTCGATGCTCCAGCCCTTGACCAGGTCCCATGCCGCATCCAGCGCGCCCTGATCATAGAGCAGGCCGACCCACAGCGCGGGCAGCGCACAGATCCGGCCCCATGGCCCGCCATCCGCGCCGCGCATTTCGAGGAAGCTTTTCAGCCGCACCTCCGGGAAAGCGGTGGACAGATGATCGTTCCAATCGTCCGTCGTCGGCAATTCGCCCGGCAGGACCGACAATTCACCCTTCAGGAAATCGCGGAAGCTAAGGCCTGCTGCATCGATATAGCGGCCGTCGCGATAAACGAAGTACATCGGCACATCGAGCGCATAGTCGGCATAGCGTTCGTACCCGAACCCGTCTTCGAACACGAAGGGCAGCATCCCCGTGCGCGCCGGATCGGTGTCCGACCAGATATGGCTGCGATAGGACAGGAACCCGTTTGGTTTGCCTTCGGTAAACGGCGAATTGGCGAACAAAGCGGTCGCCAGCGGTTGCAGCGCAAGGGACACGCGGAACTTCTGCACCATGTCCGCCTCGCTGGAATAATCCAGGTTGGTCTGGATGGTGCAGGTGCGCAGCATCATGTCGAGGCCCAGCGTGCCGACGCGCGGCATATGGCGCAGCATGATCGCGTACCGCCCCTTTGGCATGATCGGCAATTCGGCGCGCGTCTTGTCCGGCCACATGCCAAGGCCCAGAAAGCCGAGGCCCAGCCGGTCGCCCACCGCTTTGACCTGTTCCAGATGGCGCCCGGTTTCGGCGCAGGTCTGATGCAGATTGTCGAGCGGCGCGCCGGACAGTTCAAGCTGCCCTGCCGGCTCCAGGCTGACATTGCCGTCGGGTCCGGCCAGCGCGATGACGTTGCCGCCCTCCTCGATCGGGGTCCAGCCGAACTCGGTCAGACCCATCAGCAGGTCGCGGATGCCGCCGGGTTCGTCATAGCCGGGCGCACGCAGATCGGCGGTGCGATACACGAACTTTTCATGCTCGGTCCCGATGCGCCAGCGATCCTTGGGCTTTTCGCCCTTGGCAAAGGCCGCGATCAACTGGGCGCGGTCGGTAATGACCGGCGCGTTGCTATCCGAAACCGTCTTGGTGCTCATCGCGCCCCCCTAATGCGGGAAGGATGGGGCCGCCAGCGCGATTTTGCCAGAGGGGGCGGCGGTGCGCGCTTCTGCGGGGAGGAACCGAGCAAGGATGCGAGAGGCGCGGGGCCGCCAGGACAGCATATCCTCCCCCGCCAGGGGGAGGTGCCGCCCAGGGGCGGCGGAGGGGGCGGAACCACTGTATCAGGTTTGGGATAACCTCCCCCTCCGACCCGCTGACGCGGGCCACCTCCCCCTGGCGGGGGAGGATTTAGAGCAGCGGTACAGTAACAGCCGCCCGTCCGCAGCCGTCCCCGAACTGGCCACTTCAGCGCATCGTCGCCCCGTGCTTGACACGGGGCTTGGCTATCTCTGCGGCATCTCGGCTGCAAACCACTGCTCCCACAGGTCATCCCAATCGGGATTATCCGTTTCGATCAGTGCACACTTCCATTCGCGCCGCCATTTCTTGACCAGCTTTTCGCGCAGGATCGCGCCTTCGATGGTGGCATGCTGTTCGACATAGACCAGCCGCCGCTTGCCGAAATCGCGCACGTGCTGCGAACCTTCGCCCTCGCGGTGCTGATGGACACGGCGGATGGCATCCGCGGTGACGCCGACATACATCCCGCCGCGATAGCGGTTCGCCATGATGTAAAGCCAACCGCCCTGCGCCATGATCCATGTATCGCTGCAACAGCCGAGGAAGAAAAGCCAAGCCCCGTGTCAGGCACGGGGCGACGGTAGAGAGTTCGGCAGCTAACCGCCTGGAATCGGTCGTTCACCCATCGCGCCAAAAGCGGCCGTTTCACCTTCCTCGCCCTACCAATCCCCCGCCGCTGCCATCCACAGTCCGACCGCCGCTGCCGCCGCCGTTTCGGCGCGCAGGATGCGGGGGCCAAGCGTGATGCCGATGGCCGCCGGACAGGCGCGGATGGCCGCGCGTTCTTCGTCATCAAACCCGCCCTCCGGCCCGATCAGGATTGCCGCCGGGCCGGGGCGCGCCTGCATGGCCGTCAGCGCGGGTTCGCCGCCCGCCTCGTCCGCAAAGAACAGGTGGCGCCCCGCGGGCCAGTCGCGCAGCATCGCCGTCAGCTTCACCGCCGGGTCAAGCGCGGGCAGCGCGGTACGGCCGCATTGTTCCGCGGCCTCGATCAGATGCGCGCCCAGCCGTTCGGGATTCAGCTTGTCCACGACGCAGCGCCGGGTCAGCACCGGCACGATCCGGTCGACGCCCAGTTCGCACGCCTTTTCCAGCGTCCATTCGATCCGCCCTTTCTTGATCGGCGCGGCGCATAGCCACAGGTCGGGCACCGGCTCGCGCGGGCGGAGCAGCGTGCCGATGGTCAGCGTCACGCGCCGCTTCGCCACGTCGGCGGCCACCGCCAGCCACTCGCCGGTGCGGTTGTCGAACAGCTTCACCGGATCGCCCGGCGCCATCCGCATCACCTGCCCCAGATAATGGGCGGCATTGCCGTCAAGGGTCAGCGACATCCCCTCGCTCAGCGGCTGATCGACGAACAGGCGCGGGGTCGATTGCGGCGGCCAGGCCGGAGTGGCGATCATCGCGGTGTACAAGCCTTCTGATCCTCCCCCGCCAGGGGGAGGTGGCGGTGCGCAGCGCCGACGGAGGGGGAGGAAGCCCGAACGATCCGCCATGATTCCGCCCCCTCCGCCGCTGATCGCGGCACCTCCCCCTGGCGGGGGAGGATCGGGGTGCGTCGCTGGTGCGCCATCAATCGTCGGTCCGCGATGCGTAGAACGCCGCCCGTTCCGCATCGGTCAGGGGCAGGGGCATGGCGCGTCCGTCCCGCGCGCTGTCGAACGCGGCCTCGATCACCGCCATCACGGCCAGCGCCTGAACCGGCGGCACGGGATTGGCGGCAGTGCCCCGGATGGCATCGCGCAGGCCGGCGTAAAAGCGGCGCTGATCCCCGGCGGGCACGCGGGCGCGGACGGGTTCGCCCGCCCCGTCGTAATAGAGCAGCGGATCGGCATCCTGACCCCAGCCGGGCGCGCCGGGAGTCATGCCCGACCGCAGCTGCGCCTCCTGCTGATCCATGCCCGCCTTGACGATGCTGCCGCCGGTGCCGTGTACGGTAAAGCGCGCCGCCCCGCCCGCCACCAGCATGGACGCGTGAAGCACCGCCCGCGCCTCGCCATAATCCAGCACGGCATGGGCCCAGTCATCGGCCTGTCCGCCGTCGCGCGCGATGGCCAGGCTGGCACTGACCCGGTCGGGCAGGCCCATCAGCAGCAGCGCCTGATCCACCAGATGCGGGCCCAGATCGTACCAGATGCCGCCGCCCGGCCCCGCGCGTTCGCGCCACCGGTCGACCACATCCGGGCGATACCGGTCGAAATGCGCCTCAAGATGCGTCAGCCGCCCGATCAGGCCGTCCTGCACCGCCTGCGCTACGCCCAGATAGTCGCTGTCCCAGCGGCGATTGTGGAACACGGCACAGGTGACGCCCGCCTCCTCCGCCGCGGCAATCACGCCGCGCGCCTCGTCCAGCGACAGGGCGAACGGCTTGTCGATCACCACATGGGCGCCCGATGCGATGGCGGCATGGGCCAGCGGGGCGTGGGTATCGTTGGGGCTGGCAATGACGATCAGGTCAAGGTCGCGCCGGGCGATCAGCGCCTCTGCCGTCGGTTCGACGATCAGGCCGGGAAAATCCACCGCCACCCCTTCGGGCCGGGACGATGCGATGGCGGTCAGCTCCAGCCCCTCGGTCGCCGCGATCAGGGGTGCGTGAAAGGTACGCCCGGCAAAGCCATAGCCGATCAGACCGACGGAAAGAGGGGCATCGTCCATCCCCTTTCCCTAGCGCGGCGGGCGCGGGCGTCAAAGGTGGCAACGCAACCTTGTCGGCGCGAAAGCTCCCCTGGGCTGGCCATTGACCGCAGGGCAAGCCAGACCGGTTGCGCGCAGTGCAACCATGACGGGGGGGAGCATCCGATGATCCGATGGTCCAGGCCGATGCTGGCCGGGGCGCGGCAGGGGGACCGGATGATCGCCGGGTTCGGTGCGGCGTTCGGCATCGCGATGACCGCGCTGATCGGGATCGCGGCCGGGATTTCGCCCGACCTGCTGCCCGTCATCGTCGCGCCGATGGGGGCGAGCGCGGTGCTGATCTATGCCGTGCCGACCAGTCCCTTGACCCAGCCATGGCAGGTGATCGGCGGCAACAGCCTGTCCGCGCTGTGGGGGCTGGGCGTCGTCGGCCTGGTCCCGCATCCCGCGCTGGCCGCCGGAATCGCGGTGGGCGGCGCGATCCTGATCATGTCAGCGACGCGCAGCCCGCATCCGCCGGGCGGGGCATCCGCGCTGACCGCCGTGATCGGGGGCAAGGCGGTGGTGGCGGCGGGCATGGCCTTTCCGCTGCTGGTGCTGATCAACAGCGTGTCGATGGTGGTCATCGGCCTTGCCTTCCATCGCCTGATTTCCGGCCATGCCTGGCCCCATCGGCCCGCCCCGCCCGCCGCAGTACCCACCCTGCGCCGCGCCGACATCGACGCCGCGCTGGCGGAAATGGGCGAGACGTTCGACATCGCACCCACCGACCTTGCCGCCCTGCTCGACCGGGCCGAGGCCCATGCGAAGGGGCGGGGATAAGTGGCGCAATGTCCGCCCCGCTGATTCCGGGGTGCGGTCAAGGGGTGTCGGTTCGGCCCCATGCACTGGCCCCCCGCGCGTCGGTGTGGCAACAGGCCGCCCCATGACTGCCACCATCACCCCGGACAGCGAACATCGCGGCCTTGTGGCGCTGTTGCCCGCGGCCGCGCGGCCCTATGCCTTGCTCGCGCGGCTTGACCGGCCGATCGGGTGGTGGCTGCTGTTCTGGCCCGGTGCCTGGGCGGTGGCGCTGTCGGGTCAGGCGGTGGCGCGGTGGGATCTGATCGCGTGGCTGCTTATCGGCAGCATCGCGATGCGCGGGGCGGGCTGCGTCTATAACGACATTGTCGACCGCGATCTGGACGCACGGGTGGAACGCACGCGCACCCGCCCGCTGCCCAGTGGTCAGGTGTCGGTGCGCGCCGCCTGGGGCTGGCTGGTCGCCCTCGCGCTGACCGGCCTGATCGTGTGGTTTCAGCTTGGCTGGCCCGCGCGGATCGTGGCGCTGGCCAGTCTGGCGCTGGTCGCCGCCTATCCGTTCATGAAGCGCATCACCTGGTGGCCGCAGGCATGGCTGGGCATCGTGTTCAGCTGGGCCGCGCCGGTTGCGTGGATCGAAACGGCGGGAGAGGTAAACGCGGCGGGCATCCTCCTTTATCTGGGCAGCATCGCCTGGGTCATCGGATACGACACGCTTTATGCGGTGCAGGATGTGGAGGACGACGCGCTGGCCGGTATCCGCTCGTCCGCCCGCGCGCTGGGGCCGCGGGTGCGGGCGGGCGTCGCGGTCTGTTACGCGCTGGCGCTGGCGGCATGGGGCGGCGCGATCTGGCAGGTGTTCGCCAACCCCCTGGCCATCGCCGCGCTGCTTCCCGCCGCGCTGCACCTGATCTGGCAGGTCGCGACACTGGACCGCGCCGATCCGATGAGCGCGCTGGTCCGGTTTCGCTCGAACCGCAATTGCGGCGCGCTGATCTTCATGGCGATGCTGGTGGTGGGACAGGCGAGTATTGTTTGAGGCAGCACCGCCCTCCACAGCCATTCCACCGATCCTGCAGATCGTCGGAACCTTTGGCTGTTCCGCCCGCTCCCCCGCCCCGCCACCCATCGGCAGGATATTCTGAAATGGGTGGCGGGGCGGGGGAGCGGGCCGGTGCCGGTCACGCGCAATGGCGCGTCAGACGCTCCGCCGCCCCAGCGCCTCGGCCGCCTCGTCCATCAGCGACGCGATGATCTCTGCCACCGGCTCTTCCTTGGTCACCATGCCGACCGACTGACCGGCCATCAGGCTGCCATTTTCGACATCGCCGTCGATCACCGCGCGGCGCAGCGCGCCGGCCCAGTAATGTTCGATCTGCAACTGCGCCTCGGCCATCTCCACCGCGCCTGCATCCAGCGATGCCGCAACCTCGCGCTGCTTGACGGTGAACAGTTCCGTGCCCTTGTTCTTCAGCGCGCGGACCGGGATCACGGGCAGGCGCGGGTCCACCTGAACGCTGGCCACGGCATCGCGGGCGCTGGCGCGGAAAAACGCCTTTTTGAAATCGGGATGCGCGATGCTCTCGCTGGCACAGGCAAAGCGGGTGCCCAGCTGAACCCCCGCCGCGCCCATTTCCAGATAGCTGGCGATCGCGCCGCCGCGCCCGATGCCGCCCGCGACGAACACGGGCAGCTGTTCGGCGACTTCGGGCAGGATTTCCTGCGCCAGCACGCTGGTCGACACCGGGCCGATATGGCCGCCGGCCTCCATCCCCTCGATCACCAGCGCATCGACGCCGGTGCGGATCAGCCGCTTGGCAAGGACCAGCGCGGGCGCAAAGCAGATGACCTTCGCCCCCGTCGCCTTGATCGCCTCCAGTGACCCCGCCGGGGGCAGGCCGCCCGCCAGCACGATATGCCCGACGCCGTGGCTGCCGCACACCGCGATCAGGTCGAACAGCTGCGGGTGCATGGTGATCAGGTTCACGCCGAACGGCTTGGTCGTCAGCGCCTTGGTCGCCGCAATCTCCCGCTCCAGCAGGTCGGGGCTCATCGCGCCGCACGCAATGACGCCAAACCCGCCCGCGTTGGAAATGGCGGAAACCAGGTTCCGCTCGGACACCCAGGACATGGCCCCGCACAGGATCGCCGTTTCCGTGCCCAGAAATGCCGCACCCCGTGCCATCAGCGCCTTCAGGCGCGCCGCGCCCGCATCAATCGTCTCGCTCATCGCCGCGCCCTAGCCGCAGGCGGGGGCGGTGGGCAAGTCGGGCGGGCAATCGCGGCATCGCCGCACCGGTCCCCGTTCGTCCCGAACAGCCCTGCGGCGGCTTGTCTCGATAGGGCGTCTCGACGGGTTCGACCCCTGCTCGACCCGAACGGGGTTGTGGGCTGGTTTGTGGCTGCGAGCACAGGATAGCGGCCTGTCGGCTTCCGACCCCAGAACGGACATTGGGTGCGAACGCTTGTGCGCGGTACTCTCTCAGGCTACCGCCCACGGACGCTCACGCCTACTCCGTTCACGAGCGCCCAGTTCGCCATTTTGGCCAGCTGGTTCTCTAACGAAGCCGATGTTGTTCAGTCGCCCGGGCCCGCTGTCAGTTTAGGTCCCTTAAAGTTGCAAGCAGGAGGCCAGATCGCATGCATAGCGTTATCCAGATTATCGGGTGCATCGCGCTGATGACCGCGCCGGTAAGCGCAGCCGAACAGGCAGAGCGCGCGGTCGAGAGCCAAGCGAACTCTGAAGTTCCTGAAATTCTCGTTCTAGCCGAGAAAGCAAAAGAAGTGCGGATCAAATTCAACATCGATGATCGCACCCGGAAAGTCCGGTGCAAGGCTACCAGATCGTCCGGAGATCGACGGTTCGATATGGCCATGTGCGAACCGGTTAGGCGATGCGCTCGGGTTGAGCCGTTTAATAACGAAACAGTTCAGAACTGCCTCGTGCGAACCCGTCAGCAAGTGCTTGAGGAATGGGCTGCGGCGCATCCGTCCAAATGATGGCTGCACGGCGTTTGGTGCACGCATATATGTGAGCACCGAAACCGGCCATTCGGCTCCCCACCCATCCGCCGCCATCAGCGGAAGTTATGCAGGCACCCGAAAGCAGCCATTTGCGGTTCCACGGGCGATGGCGTGGCACGCGAGAGTTTCGTCCCCATAAAGGACAGGCTTCCGCCCCTTCATCCGAAAAATCGGGGGCGAGCCCGGCATCCGGGAAAACGTCGCCGGGCCTTCGGCGGCCGCTTCAGGCGGTGATCGCCTCCGGCGCGTCCAGCCCGTATGCGGTGTGCAGCACGCGGACGGCGAGTTCGGTGTAATCTTCCTCGATCAGCACGCTGACCTTGATCTCGCTGGTCGTGATCGCCTGAATGTTGATGCCGCGTTCGCCCAGCGTCTTGAACATCGTCGCCGCGACGCCGGCATGGCTGCGCATGCCCACGCCGACGATCGTCACCTTGGCAACGCGGGTGTCGTGGCGCAGCGCGCCATAGCCGATGCGCTCCTTGCCCTTTTCCAGCACGTCGAGCGCGCGGGCCAGTTCGGCATTGGGCACGGTAAAGGTCACGTCCGTCGATCCCGCCTCATGCGCGATATTCTGGACGATCATGTCGACATTGATGTTCGCCTCGGCCAGCGGATCAAAGATCGATCCGACCGCGCCCGGCCGGTCGGGCACGGCGGTCAGCGTCACCTTCGCCTCGTTCTTGTCGTGCGCGATGCCGGTGATCAGTTGGCGTTCCACGTCGTCAATCTCCTCTTCGCCGACGATCAGCGTGCCGGGTTCCGGGTCGTCGGTTGCGTCCACGAAGCTCGACAGCACCTGGACGCGCACATTTTCCTTCATCGCCAGACCGACCGAGCGGGTCTGGAGCACCTTTGCCCCCACGCTCGCCAGTTCCAGCATTTCCTCATACGTCACGCGGCGCAGCTTGCGCGCGCGGGGCACAATGCGCGGGTCGGTGGTATAGACGCCGTCGACATCGGTATAGATGTCGCACCGGTCGGCCTTCATCGCCGCCGCCACCGCCACGGCAGAGGTATCCGATCCGCCCCGGCCCAGCGTCGTCACCCGGCCCGCGTCCGTCATCCCCTGAAACCCGGGGATCACCGCGACATTGCCCGCGGCCAGCGATGCGTTCAGCGCATCGGTGTCGATCCCGCCGATCCGCGCGCTGGCATGGGCATCGTCAGTACGCACCGGCAATTGCCAGCCAAGCCAGCTGCGCGCGGGCACGCCGATCGCCTGAAGCGCGATGGCCAGAAGGCCGCTCGTCACCTGTTCGCCGCTGGCCACCACCACGTCATATTCGGCCCGGTCGTACAGGGCGGACGCCTCGCGACAGAAATTCACCAGCCGGTCGGTTTCGCCCGCCATGGCCGATACGACGACGGCGACTTCGTTGCCGGCCTCCCATTCGCGCTTGAGGCGGGCCGCAACGATGCGGATGCGTTCGATCCCGGCCATACTGGTGCCGCCGAACTTCATCACGATCCGCGCCATAATCTTTCGCCAAACGCCTCTTTGGAGCAATGGGGGCGCCTGATAGGAGTGTCCCATGGCAAAGGCAAGCATCCCAACCCCGTCCAGCATCGACCCCAAGGAGGCCGCGCATTTCGGCACGCTGGCCGCCGACTGGTGGAACCCCAGGGGGTCTAGCGCGATGCTGCATCGCCTGAACCCCGTCCGCCTCGCATTCGTGCGGGAATCGGTGGATGCGCACTGGCCGGACGGCGCGGGCGGATTCACCCCGCTGGCGGGCCGGCGCGCGCTGGATGTGGGGTGCGGCGCGGGGCTGATGTGCGAACCGCTGGCCCGGATGGGCGCGGCGGTCACGGGGCTGGATGCGGCGCCGGAAAATATCGGCGCGGCCAGTGCGCACGCCGCCGCCATGGGCCTGGCCATCGATTACCGGGCGGTGGGGGTGGAAACGCTGACCGATGGCGAGCGGTTCGACCTGGTCACCGCGATGGAGGTGATCGAACATGTCGCCGATCCCGCCGCATTCGTCGCGGCGCTCGCCCGCGTGCTGGCGCCGGACGGGCTGATGATCGTGTCCACGCCGAACCGCACGCCCCTGTCGCGGATCGGCATGGTGGGCGTGGCAGAGGCGACGGGCATGATCCCGCGCGGCACGCATGACTGGGACAAGTTCCTGACCCCGCCGGAGCTGACCGAAATGCTGGAGGGCGCAGGACTGACGGTATCGCAGCCGCGCGGCATCGCCTGGTCCCCGGTTCGCGGGCTTCATCTGGGCGATGACTTGGCGCTCAACTATATCGTCAGCGCACGGTTCGTCGCGTGAAGTGAACGCAATGCTTGCAACGGTCGCATGACTGTGTCGGTATGTCGCAGGATTTTCCTGAGAGGGAACCGGTAGTTCATGGTCATGCGTAATCGTGCCGTTTCGGCAATCGTCCTTGCTGCGTTCCTTTCAGGCTGCGGGGGCGGCGGCGGATCGTCGTCCGGCGGCGGCGGGCCGATCAGCACGCCGGCCCCGGCCCCAGCCCCGACGCCCACGCCTGCTCCGCCCGCAACGACCACCTGTTCGCTGGCATCGCGGCAGGACTGGGTCGCGGCACAGATCAACGAATGGTATCTGTTCCCCGACCTGCTGGCCACCAACGTCAACGCGTCCAGTTTCAACAATCTGGACGATTATGTCGACGCGCTGGTCGCGCCCGCCCGCGCCCAGCGGCGGGACCGGTTCTTCACATATGTCACCTCGATTGCCGAGGAGAATGCGTTCAACAATTCCGGCCAGACGGCGGGCTTTGGCTTCCGCCTCGCCACCGACCCCAGCCAGACGCGCCTGTTCATCGCGGAAAGTTTCGAAAACACGCCCGCCACGGACAATAATGTCGATCGCGGCGCAGAAGTGCTGGCCATCGGCACCACGCCCCAGACGCTGCGCACCATCGATCAGATCGCGCGAGAGGATGGCGGATCGCTCGGCCCCTCGCTTGGCCCGGACACCGTCGGCACCAGCCGGTCGTTCCAGGTGCGCGACGGCGCCGGCACCCGCACGGTGACGCTGACCAAGCGGAATTACGACATTCAGCCGGTGTCGACCCGCTATGGCGTCCGCATCCTGAACGATGGCGGGAAAAAGGTGGGGTATGTGAACCTGCGCACCTTCATCTCGACGGCGGATGCCCAGCTTCGCAACGCCTTTACCCAGTTCCGGGCAGAGGGCGTGACCGAGGTGATCGTCGATGTCCGCTACAATGGCGGCGGACTGGTGCGGATTGCCGAGCTGTTCGGCGACCTGTTGGGCGGCAACCGCGCGACCAGCGACGTGTTCAGCCGCACGACGTTCCGCCCATCCAAATCCAGTTTCGACGAATCCCGCAATTTCGCGCCCCAGCCCCAGTCGATTGCCGCGACCAAGATCGTGTTCATCGGCACCGGCGGCACGGCATCGGCCAGCGAACTGGTCGCCAATTCCTTCATCCCCTATCTGGGCAACAACATCGCGCTTGTCGGCACCAATACGTTCGGAAAGCCAGTGGGCCAGATCGCGCTGGACCGCGCGGCGTGCGACGACCGGTTGCGCGTCGTCGCCTTTGCCACCCAGAACCGCGACCGGCAGGGCGAATATTTCAACGGCCTGGCCAGCGTGATGCCGCGCACGTGCCAGGCGGGCGATGATTTCACCCGGCCACTGGGCGATCCGTCGGAAGCATCGGTCAGCGCCGCACTGGGCTTTCTGGCCGGGCGGTCCTGCACCCCGATCAGCAGCGGCGGGGCGACGGCATCGGCCACCCGGTTCCGCGATTCGGCCCCCTATCAGTTGCTGAGCCCGGATCGGCCGAGCGTCGCGCAGCGCGAAGTGCCGGGGCTGTTCTGATGGCCACCGCGCGCTGGAACGGCCGGGTCATCGCCGAGAGCGACGATACCGTGGTGGTGGAGGGGAACCATTATTTCCCCGCCGACGCGGTCGACCCCGCCGTGCTGCTGCCTAGCACTCGCACCAGCGTGTGCGGGTGGAAGGGGACGGCCAATTACTACAGCCTGTCGGTGGACGGGGCGGTCAACGCTGACGCCGCCTGGTATTATGCTGATCCCAAGCCCGCCGCTGCCGAGATCAAGGGCCGGATCGCGTTCTGGCGCGGGGTCGAGGTTCGCTGATCCGCATGGCCGGGGTGCGGCTTCGGCCCGAATGGCTGGCGCAGATCGGGGGCGAGTTCGACCAGCCCTATATGGCCGAATTGCGCGCGTTCCTGCTGGCGGAACGGGCGGCGGGCAAGCGCATCTTTCCGCCTGCGTCCGAATGGTTTCGCGCGCTTGACCTGACCCCGCCGGACGCGGTGCGCGTCGTCATTCTGGGCCAGGATCCCTATCATGGGCCGGGTCAGGCGCATGGCCTGTGCTTTTCCGTCCGCCCCGGCGTCGGCGTGCCGCCCAGCCTTGTGAACATCTACAAGGAACTCGCCAGCGACCTTGGCATCCCGCCCGCGCGGCACGGCCATCTGGAGGCATGGGCGCGGCAGGGGGTGCTGCTGCTCAACACTGTCCTGACCGTGGAAATGGGGCAGGCCGCATCGCACAAGGGGCGCGGCTGGGAACGCTTTACCGATGCCGTGATTGCTGCGGTCAACGCCTCGCCCCAGCCGGTCGTGTTCCTGCTCTGGGGCAGCCATGCGCAGAAAAAGGCCGCCGCCGTCGATCGCGGCCGCCACCATGTGCTGACCGCGCCGCATCCCTCGCCGCTGTCGTCGCATACCGGCTTTCTCGGCTGCCGCCATTTCAGCCAGGCGAACGCCTTTCTGGCCGCGCAGGGGAGGGGCACGATTGACTGGCGCCTGCCCGACGCGGCAGAGGCGGCGGCATGAGCCAGAAGGACGCCGACCGCCAGGCCCGCCTCGCCCAGGCGCTGCGCGACAACCTGAAACGCCGCAAGGCCCAGGCCCGCGCCATGGCCGGTCAGGGCGAGTCGGAAAAGCCGGACGAACCGCGTTAGAAAACCCTCACCCTTCCGGCGCTGACGCGCCTCCCTCCCTCTCCCGCCTGCGGGAGAGGGAAGGGGCCCGCCGCCGCAGGCGGTGGGAAGGGTGAGGGTTTTCTCTGCCACCGCCCCACCCCCGATCCATCACCCCGGCGAACCCCAAGGTCCAGCGCGCCGCGCGCTACCCGCCCGACTGGCGCGCCATCCATTGCCGCACTGACGGGTGTCGGTGTGAGGATGCAGCAAACGGGTTTTGCCGGGCAAATGGCGTTCATGGACCAGCTTCGGAAAGCTGTCTTTCAGCCATAGAACCATTGCGGATGTTGCCGTTTTTCAGCACCGATTGGACCGCAAGCATAAGGGGAAGTGTTTACGGCATGATCGTGATGGTTCTGTGGGCCATTTCCTGCGCGCTATTCGGTGGCATCGTCGCCTTTGCATTGCGGCGGTTCCTGGCCGGATGGACGGTGGCTAGCCGGACAATGCTATCGTCGATGCTGTCTATCTCTCCGGTGGTGATCCTTACCGCAATGGCATCGGATTGGTCTCTGATGCTGCTCTTGTCGATGGAGCCGGAAGAGTTTCTATTCCCGTTCTTGATCCAAATCGCGTTCGTTTTGGCATTCGCGATACCCATCACATGGTCTGTTTCGAACCACCCGACAAAACAGCCGTCAATCACGGATCCGTTCGAATAGAGGTTTGGGTGCGCCCCGGCGATGATCCTGCTGTTCACGGGTTGATCTACACTGAGTTTGCCGGGATCCCGTGGCAGGTCGGGCGAAGGGGATGGCTCTGCCCTTCGCCTCAGCCCCAACCGTCACCCTGGCCTGGTGCCGGGGTCCAGCTTGGGCAAGGCAAAAATCATGGCAATGTTGGGTTTCGCGTGCTTCACCCTGGTCGATGCAGCGCGCGCTCTCCCGTCCGGTACCTCCTCCGTCGCGTGCCTGTCGCGTCGTTGACACCTTGCGCCAGAAACCGGGTCATTCTGTCAAAACTGTCAGCCGGTCAGCGCCGCTCGGCCATCCCCTCCGCCGCGGCATGGGCGCTCGCCCAGGCCCATTGGAAATTGTATCCGCCCAGCCACCCGGTGACGTCCACCGCCTCGCCAATGGCATAAAGGCCGGGCACGCCGCGCGCCTCCATCGTCCGCGACGACAGCCCGGCAGTGGCGATGCCGCCCGCCGTCACCTCGGCCTTGGCAAAGCCCTCCGTCCCGTTCGGCCGGAACAGCCAGTGCGCCAGCCGCTCGCCCGCCGCCGCCAGCGCGCGGTCGGTCTGCGCTGCCAGTTCGCCGGCCAGCGCCAGCCGTTCGGCCAGCACGGTGGCCAGCCGTTCGGGCAGCGCCTCGGCCAGCGCCTTTGCCACCGTCTGCCGGGGCCGCGCCCGCTTGGCCGCGACAAGCCAGTCGGCGGGCCGATCGGGCAGGAAATCGATGCCCACCGCCTCGCCATGCCGCCAATAGCTGGATGCCTGCAGGATCGCGGGGCCGGACAGGCCGCGATGGGTGAAGAGCGCCGCCTCGCGGAACCGCGCCTTGCCCGCGCTTGCCTCCACGGGGGCTGCCACGCCGGACAGTTCGCGGAACAGCACATCGTCGCCGCCCAGCGTCAGGGGGACCAGCGCCGGGCGCGGCTCGACCACCTTCATCCCGAACCGGCGGGCCAAATCATAGGCATAGCCGCTCGCACCCAGTTTCGGGATGGCCGGGCCGCCGGTCGCGATCACCAGTTGCGGTGCGCTGACCCGGCGCCCGGCCAGCGACAGGGTGAAGCAGCCATCGGCATGGCCCACCTCGCCCACCGCCTGACCCAGCGCCCAGTCGACGCCGCCCGCATCGCATTCGTCGCGCAGCATCGCCACGATCTGTTTCGCCGACCCGTCGCAGAACAGCTGCCCCAGCGTCTTTTCATGCCAGGCGATGCCATGCCGGTCGATCAGTTCAACGAAATCGGCCGGGGTGTACCGCGCCAGCGCGGACTTGGCGAAATGCGGATTGGCCGACAGGTACCGGTCGGGCGCGGTGTGGATATTGGTGAAATTGCACCGCCCGCCACCGGAAATCAGGATCTTTCGCCCCGGCGCGTCATTGTGATCGACCAGCAGGACGCGCACGCCCCGCTTGCCCGCCTCGGCAGCGCAGAACATGCCCGCCGCGCCTGCGCCCAGCACGATGGCGTCATAGGTATCGGTCATCCCGCGTCGATGATCCGGTTGGCCAGCGCCCGGCCGGACAGCCACGCCGCCTCGATCCGCGGGCCGATCAGCCAGTCGCCGCACGCGCCGATCCGCCGATCCGCGTCCCACATAGCCGCCCCGCCATGCCCGCCCGACCGGGCATATCGCCAGCGATGGGCGGTCAGCTGCAATGGCGGGGGCAGAGGCGATGCCGCATGGACCGCCAGTTCGGCCAGCAGCGCGTCCGCAATGGCGGGGGCGTCCTCCTCCAGATGCTCGGCCGACCAGCCGGGCGATCCCTGCACCACCCACGCCTCCGGCCCCGTCCGGCCCGGCTTGGCGCTGTTGCGCGCGGCCCAGCCGATGGCGCCGGCATCGCGGATGGTGTCGGCCGGGATTGCGATGCCTTCGGGGAACGCCGCCATCATCGTCCAGCACGGGGCAGAGGGGGTCGCCTCTGCCGCGGCGGCAAGGTCCGGCAGATGCGGGCTGGCCAGCGCCGCCACCTGTTCTGCCGGCACCGCGATGACCACCGCGTCGAACGCCTGCGCCTCGCCCGCCCCGGTCAGCCGCCATCCGGCCCCGTCGGCGACCAGTGCGTCGATGCGCGTGCCCCAATGCACGTCATGCGCCGCCGCCATCGCCCGGATCACGGCGTTCATGCCCGGCGTACCGACCCAGGCATCCGCGCCCGCAACCGGCCAGCGGGCGACCACGCCCGCCTGTGCCCACCCCTCGACCGCCGCGGCAAAGCCCGGATCGCGGGCGGTAAAATATTGCGCACCATGGTCAAACTGGACCTCGGTGCCATCCGCGGCCCCTTCGGGCAGGGCCATGCGCCGGGTGCTCATCCGCCCGCCCGGTCCGCGCCCCTTGTCGAACAGGGTGACGGCATGGCCCGCCGCCGTCAGCGCGTCCGCCGCCGACAGACCCGCCATGCCCGCCCCGATGATCGCAATCCGCATCTTTGCCCTTCGTCCTTTGGTCCAGCTTATCCCGGCACCCATCGCCACCTATATGGTCGCCCATGGCACAGGTGACAGTCTGGTTCGATGGGGCTTGTCCGCTCTGTACGCGGGAAATTGCGCTGATGCGGCTGCTGGACCGGCGCGGGCGGATCAACTTTCTGGATGTCAGCGGGGATGCGCCCGCCGATTGCCCGGTGGACCGGGCCGAACTGCTCGCCCGGTTTCACGCGCGGGAGGGGGACCGGATGCTGTCCGGCGCCGCAGCCTTTGCCGCCATGTGGCGGGCGATCCCGCTCTTGCGGCCGCTGGGCGAGCTGGCGCGGGTGCCGCTGGTGCTGACGGGGCTGGAATGGCTGTACCGCCGGTTCCTGCGCATCCGGCCCCGCCTGCAACGCTGGGTGGCCGCGCGATGAGGTGGCCGGACCCCGATCCGACCGCACCGGGGCAGGAAAGCGTGTGGGATTATCCCCGCCCGGCAGTGCTGCGGCCCAACACCCGCCACATCCTGATCCGCCATCGGGGGCACGTGGTGGCGGAAACGCGCGGCGGGTTTCAGGTGCTGGAGACCAGCCATCCGCCGAGCTATTACCTGCCGCCCGATGCCATCGTGCCCGGCCTGCTGATCCCCAATCCCCGCCGGTCGATGTGCGAATGGAAAGGGCAGGCTCGATATTGGGACCTCGTCATCGGCAGCGAGCGGATGGAGGGCGTGGGGTGGAGCTATCCCAGCCCGACGCCCGCCTTTGCCGCGATGAAGGATCACATCGCATTCTATCCCGCGCCGTTCGACGAGGTTCGGGTGGACGGGGAACAGGTGACGCCGCAACCGGGCGGGTTTTACGGCGGCTGGATCACCAGCCATGTGGCCGGACCGTTCAAGGGGCCGCCGGGGACCCAGTTCTGGTAAGCCGTTCGTCCAGCCAGGCCGCCGCCTGATCCGGGCTGCGCTTGTCGGTGTCGCGGTCGACCATCCAGTTGGCCTGTCGCATCGCCTCTACCGGAATCGCGCCGATCAGGGGACGCAGCGCCGCGACCAGCGCCGCATCGTCGGCCCGGCCGGGGGCGAGCATCAGGATCGCGTCATAGCCCGGAATGGCATGGCGCGGATCGGCCAGCACCTTCAGGTCCTGCGCCGCGATCCGCCCATCGGAGGAAAAGGCAGAGATGACATCCGCCTGACGGCTTTCGATGGCACGATACATGAAGCTGGGGTTATAGGGTGTCGATAATTTGAACCGGATTGGATAGGCGCGGCGAACCGCCACCCATTCGGGCCGCTCCAGAAACTCGACATCGGTGGCAAAGGACAGGCGCGGCGATGCGGGCGCAAGGTCATCCAGGCTGTCGATGCCCATCCGCTCTGCATCCGCCCGCCGCATGGCAAAGGCATAGGCGTTTTCGAAGCCCAGCGGCCCCAGCAGCGTGACCGAATGGTCGCGGGCCGCCCATTGCCCGACACCGCGAACGATCGCCTCGCGCGAGGGAACGTCGCTGCGCCGCATCTCGTTGGTCCAGATCGTGCCGGAATAATCGACATACAGGTCGATATCGCCGGATTTCAGCGCGGCGAACACGACGGCGGAGCCAAGCCCTTCGCGATAGCGGACCCGGTATCCCGCCGCCTGCAGCCGCTGTCCGATCAGCCGGGCGAGGATGAACTGTTCCGAAAACCCCTTTGCCCCGATGGTGACGACGCGGCCCTGCGCGGCGGGAAGCAGCGCGGGGGCCAGCGCCAGCAGCACCGCGCCCAGCATCGCCGCCAGCCCGCCCCACAGCATCCATCGCCGCCGCGCCCGCAAACCCCGTTCGATCAGCCCAAGCAGTGCATCCGCCGCCAGCGCCAGCCCGGCGGCCGCCACGCATCCGGCAAGGACGAGCGCCCAGTTCTGCGTCTGAAGCCCCGCAAAGATGAGATCGCCCAGGCTTGGCTGGCCGACGGTGGTGGACAGCGTCGCCGCGCCGATCGTCCACACCGCGGCGGTGCGGATGCCCGCCATGGCGATGGGGGCAACCAGCGGTGCCTCGACCAGTAGCAGTTTCTGCCACGCGGTCATGCCCATGCCGTCCGCTGCCTCGATCACCGCCGGGTCGAGGCCGGCAAGGCCAGTGACGATGTTCCGCAGGATCGGCAGCACGGCATACAACGTGAGCGCCAGCAGCGCGGGCAGAAATCCGAGCGCGGGCACGCCGCCGCCGACCAGCCCCGACAGTCCGGTCAGCACCGGATAAAAGAGCGCGAGCAGGGCAAGCGCCGGAATGGTCTGAACCAGGCTGGCAAGTCCAAGCGCGATCCGTGCCGCCCAGGGTCGCCGTGCGGCGACCACGGCCAGCGGCACGCTGACCATCAGGCCGAGCAGCAGCGCCGATCCGGCCAGGATCAGATGCTGGGCCGCAAGGTCCGGCACGCGGGCAAAGGCGCCGTTCATTCGCCCCGTTCCAGCGCGGCAAGCCGGTGCGCCTGTTCGCGCGGCACCGCGACCAGCGCGCCCGCCGCCGCCCCCGCCCTGCCTGCGATCAGATCGGCAGGCGAACCGTCGCCGACGATGCGCCCGCGGTCCATCACCAGCACCCGGTCGGCCAGCAGCAGCGCCTCTGCCATGTCGTGCGTGACCAACAGCGTGGTCAGCCCCAGCCGGTCGTGCAGCGCGCGGATGGCGCGGCCCAGCGTATCGCGGGTAACGGGATCCAGCGCGCCGAACGGTTCGTCCATCAATAAAATGCGCGGGGCGGCGGCCAGCGCGCGGGCAATGCCGACCCGCTGTGCCTGTCCCCCCGAAAGGGCGGTCGCCGAACGGGAGGCGTAATCGGCGGGCAGATCGACCAGGGCGAGCAGTTCGGCCACGCGATCGCCGGTCCGCCGCTGTCCCGCCAGACGCAGCGCCATCGCGATATTCTCCCCCACCGTCAGATGCGGGAACAGGCCGATGTTCTGAAACACATAGCCGATGTTCCGGCGGAGCATGGCCGGGGCCTGACCGGCGATGTCGCGCCCGTCGATCCGCACCTGGCCAGCATCCGGCACGACCAGCCGGTTGATCGTTTTCAGCAGTGTCGATTTGCCGGACCCACTGGTCCCGACCAGCGCGACAAAGCTGCCCGCCGCGATATCCAGCGACACCGCGTCCATCGCTGCGACCGTACCGTGCCGGCGGGTCACATCGGTCAGCGCGATGGCGGGGGGCGATGGGGTGGCCGGCATGGATGCGCGATTGTGGGGAAAAGCCCGGCCCACGTCAAAAGCCGACTTTGCCTGTGAGGGCCGGTCGGTATCCGGCGGGGGGCTTGGCGGCGGTGCCAGGCCGGGTCTAGGTTGGGGCAACAAAACAGAAGGCAGGAGGGATGACCATGGCAAGGGATGCGCGTGCGATCTTCATCACCGGCGGCGCATCGGGCATCGGCCTTGCGACCGCGCGGCTGTTTGCCTCTCGCGGGTGGCGCGTCGGGCTGGCCGATGTGAACGAGGCGGCGCTGGTCGAGGCGCTGGCCGATTTTCCGCCCGGCACGGCCAGCACCTATCGGATGGATGTGCGCGAACCGGAACAATGGCGGGCAGCGCTGGCCGATTTCTGCGCCCTGAGCGGCGGGCGGCTGGACGTGCTGTTCAACAATGCCGGGATTGCGGTGGGCGGGCCGATGCACGAAACATCGCTGGATGACCTGCACCGGCTGATCGACATCAATTTTACCGGAGTCGTTCATGGTGCGGTGCTCGCCTTTCCCTATCTGGTGAAAACGCCGGGTTCCTGCCTGCTCAACACCGCCTCTGCCGCCGCAATTTACGGGACGTCCGGCACGGCAGTCTATTCAGCGACGAAGTTTGCCGTGCGCGGCCTGACCGAATCGCTGGAGGGCGAATGGTACCGGGCGGGGATCAAGGTCCGATCGCTGATGCCCAGCTTTATCGAAACGCCGCTGCTGGACGCCAATGTCGTCGGGTCCAACGCCAATGTCCGCGAGCGGGTGCAGCGGGCGGGGCTGGAGCTGACGCCGGTCGAGCGGGTGGCCGAGGCGGCGTGGCGGGCCGTGCATGGCAAGGAGGTGCATACCGTGGTGGGCAAGACGGCCGAGCGGATGCAGTTCGCCGCCCGCTGGCTGCCCGGCAAGCTGCGGCGGCAGGCGCGCGGATCGTTGTGACCGATCAGGCGACACCCAACCTGCCGTCGCGCGATTTCGATACGACCATCGCCTTTTATGCGCCGCTGGGGTTCGCGGTGGCGTGGCGTGGCGGCGGCTGGATGATCCTGGAACGGGGCGCGATGACGCTGGAATTCTTTCCCTGGCCCGATCTTGATCCGGCGACGAGCAGTTTCGGCGCGTGCCTGCGGATGGACGATATCGAGCCGGTCTGCGCAGCGGCGCTGGCGGCGGGGGTGCCGGATGCGCGCGCCGGCTTTCCCCGGCTGCACCCGCCGACGCTGGATCCGGCATCGGGGCGGACGATCGGCTATCTGATCGATCCGGACGGCAGCCTGTTGCGGCTGATCCGCAACCCGGCGGATTAGGCCATGACGTTGCGGCCGCGCGCGACGGTTGCGCTGTGGCCCACCCGCCCCTTTGGCGAGCGGTCGCGGATCGTGTCCATGAACACCCAGTCGTTGCGGACGCTGTCGGAGTTCAGCGTCAGCTTCATATAGCCGCGCCGGCTGGTGTCGCACCATTTCAGTTCGGGATTGGTGTCGACCAGCGCACGGGCGACGACCGCTGGGTCGGCGGCAAGCGCGCCTTCATAGCCGGGCGAGGTGACCGAATGGCCGGCAAATTCGACCCCCGCAGGCTTGCCGTCCTGCGCCAGGTCATAGGCCCAGCCATTATGGCTGTCCCCCGCGATCACGACGAGGTTGGCGCCCATCGCCTGTGCCGATTTCAGGAACCGCGCCCGCGCCGCCGGATAGCCGCCCCAGGCATCGAAGTTGAGGGGCAGCCCCGCCTTTGACGCCATGATGCCAGCCATCACATATTGGCGGACATAATCGGGCGCATCCTTTGCCATCCACTCGATTGCGCTGGCGGGCGAGCGGGTCTGACCCATGATCGTGCCGAAACCGACCACCTGCCACCGGGTGCCGCCGCGCACCGATGCGGTCATGGCATCGGCCAGCCACGCCTCCTGCGGCAGGCCCATCATCGTGGCGGACGGGTCCATCCACGCGCCATCGCGGAATTCGGCAAGAGCCCGGGCCGGATCGGCGGCCTTGAACAGCGGGGCGATGTCCTTTTCCTGGGTCCGGGCGAGCACGCGGGTTTCGGTGCGGAACAGCGTGGCGAGCGAGCCGATCTGATAGCTGGCCCAAGGGGCATCGGACACGGGCAGCCATTCGCGATAGGCCTGAATCGCCATCGCCTTTCGCACGGCCCAGTCGCCCTCATTCCCCTGATGATTCTGGGCGCCGCCTTCCCAGCTGTCATTGGCAGTTTCGTGATCGTCCCATTGCAGAATCATCGGCTTTGCCGCGTGCAGCGCCATCAGGTCGGGGTCGGCGCGATAGCTGGCGATGCGCAGGCGATAATCGGCCAGCGTCAGAATCTCGTTCAGCGGCTGGGGAACGCGCGATGCGATCGCCTGGGCATCGGCGGGGTAATTGCCCTTCTGATACTCGTAATAATAATCGCCGAGATGGACGGTCAGGTCGATATCGTCGCGCGCGGCGGCATGGGCATAGGCGTTGAACCAGCCAAAGCCGATGTTGGAGCAGGAAAAGACGCCGATGCCATAATCGCGCACATCGCCGTCAGGCAGGGTGCGGGTGCGCCCGATCATCGAGATGCTGCCATCCGGCGCGATGAAGCGGTAATGATAGCGCGTACCGGGGGTCAGGCCCATCACCACCGCCTTGACCGTATGATCGCGCCAGGGGCCGGTGCTGACTTCCGCCCCGCCGGCGATGCGGGCGAAATCGGGCGTTTCCGACACCTCTACCCGGATCTTCACCGCGCCGCCGCCCGATGGGACATAGCGGGCCCAGAACAGCATGTGCGTCTGGCCCGGCTCACCGCTGGCAACGCCGTGGGTAAAGCCAAGCTGCGATGCCTGTGCCTGCGCGATGCGCGGCAGGGCCAGCGCGCCGACGCCGAGCGTCGCGGACAGGATCAGGTGGCGGCGATCAAGGATCAGGGTCATGGCAGGGGTCCCGGAACAAGGTTCCGATGCCCTGCACCCGCTTCATGTCGGGTTGATTACAGGCCGGTCAGCCGGCCGCCGCGGCCCGCCGGTCGGCGCGGGCATCGAGCAGCGTCTGGTAATAGGCGACTAGCTGTTCGGCATGTTCACGGTCGGACAGCACCTGTGCCGCGGCCCGCCGGGTGGCGGCGCGCAGGATCGCCGGTTCGCGTTCGAACAGACGCTTGATCGCGGCGGCGGCGGAACGTGCGTCGCGCGCCTCATAGGTTTCGGCGATCAGCGGGTCGGCGATTTCGGCAAAGCCGCCCTCGTCCGGCGCGATCAGTGGCAGGCCGGACGCAATCGCCTCCAGCCCCACCAGGCCAAAGGGTTCGGCGTCGGATCCGTGGATCAGCGCGTCGCAACTGGCCATGATCCGGGCAAGGCGGGCGCGATCGTAAATCGGGCGGAACAGCTTGATGTGCGGGCTGTCCTTGACCCGGCGCTGGACCGATCGGCTGTCGACGCCGGCGCCGATCTGAATCAGGCCGACCGGCATGACAGAGCCGGCGCGTTCGACCGCGTCGAAAATCATCGGCCAGCGTTTTTCGGGGTGGTGCCGGCCAAGGCCGAGCAGCAGATGCGCATCGCGCGGCAGGCCAAGCTGGGCGAGCAGCGATTCGCGGAACGCCTCGTCCCGGTGATCGGGCGAGAAGATGCCCGGCTGGATCCCCAGTGCGGCGGAATGATGCACGGTCAGGCCGCGCCGCCGGTGCCGCTTTGCCAGCGCGGGGCCATTGCTGACAAAGGCGTCGAACTTGACCAGGAAACTGGCCATGTAATCGGTGTACCACTGAAACGCCCGCTCGATCCGGGCGGGGCTGGCCCACCCTTCGAACCAGCGCATCGGATAGGCGCCGACATTATCGTTATGCGCGAAATAGACCTTGAGCGCGTCACCTTGCCAGTTGCCGACGATCCAGCCCGGCCGCCAGGGCGAACTGGTTTCGACGACATCGGGCTTCAATTCGTCCAGCAGCGCGCGGATTTCGCGGCCGGAGAAAAAGATGCCGTAATTGGTATCGAAAATCAGGCGCGGCGCCTTCACCCAATAGATGCGGCCGCCGCCGGGCCGTTCCTCGACCCAGCTTTCCCGGCCCGGCGCAATGACGAACAGCTCATGGCCCAGCTCGGCCATGATCTCCATCTTGCGGTCCAGATAGGTGCGCACACCGCCGCCGGTGGGCGAATAATATTCGTTGACGTCGACGACGCGCATGACGGGGGCGGGTGCCCGGTCCCTTTCGTCAGGCGACCGGGCCGAAGCCGGACAGGCCGCGCATATACTGCGCCGTGATGTTGACCGTGGTCACGCCATTGCCGACGGTGACGGTCGCCTGAGCCAGCTTGGGCTTGCTGCGGCCCAGTTTCTGGTTGCTGACAAAGCCAGCGCCATCCCGCCAGAAATTGAACTTGTTCTTGCCGTCGCGGTCGTGCGTGAACAGCAGGGCATAGCGGCCGGGTGCCGGCGCCTTGATGCACAAGGTGACGGGGCCGGAGGCGGGCATGTCGGCCCAGACGCGGCGAAAGAACTTGCCCTCGGCGCGCAGCACCTTGTCGTCCTTCAGGAAATCCTCGTCATTGGCGGGCCACAATTCCAGCTTCAGCCGGCCGGTCCTGTCCTTCAGGCCGTTTACATTGACCTGAATCGCCGTTTCACCATTGACGCACGCAGCCGAATCCGATCCCAGCGGCGGCTTGGCCGCAACGGGCATCGCAAGCATCGCTGCAGCCGCAAGGCCAAGCGCCGCACGGCCGCTCTTGGCAAACAGGGTCATTCCACTTTCCTCGTCACCGCAGACAGGGCGAACACGATCGCCAGTCCGATATGCACCAGCAGCGTCAACGTCGCGCCGAACGCGACGAGATCGCTGAGTGCTTCTCTCTGCCCTATAAAAATAATGGCGAAGTTGGCGAAAAGAAGGTCCTTGTTGGGCACAAGCGGAAGGCGGAACACAAGCAGGCGTCCCGCAACGAGAAACGCCCATTCGATCAGCGGCACGTCCGGCATCGCCAGATGCCAGGCGAGGCTGAGGAAAATGCTGTCGATGACGATTCGCAGCAGGTGAACCCCGCTGATCGCCCAAAGCGTGGGATAGGGCAGGGCGAAAACCCTGCGGGAAAACAGCACGAACGGCACCGACAGCATGAACATCACCACAGCCGACAGGGCGATGTTGCGGAAATCGCGGTCGGGGATCAGGTCCGCGCCGTAGGGCAGTACAATCGCCAGCATGGTCAGCGTGACGATGTTGCCGGTGACGCCGGACAGGATCGTCACATCCTTGACGTTGCCGAAGGGCGAGGTGACCATCCGCATCCGCTGACGCGCCCAAGCATAGAAATACAGGTCTCCGGAATAACCGATGGCGACATCGTTCGCGATGCGTTTGCGCAACAATGCACCCAGGCCCGACACGGGCAGGCCCCAGAGCCGGCGATAGATGACGAAATCGCCCAGCGGCGATGCCATGTAGGACACAGCAAAGCACAGGTAGAACACGGGATTGCGGGGCAATTGGGCGCTGAATCCGGCCAGCCCGCCATCGAACAATTCGCGCGCAAGGCCGCCGGCCATCAGCACCGACACGACGATGCCAATCCATTTCGGCCAGGACGAATCCGTCCCGCGCATCGGTTCGAGACCGCCCAGGTCGGACGGCGCGATCGGCGCTGTATCGGCCGTCCGCTGCTCCATCCTCAACCCTCCCTCAGCCGCCAGCACGGCGGATCGGCCGGATGGGGCGGCCGAACTCCGGCGGGCCGCATAGCCGCTTTGCGATGGCCCGGCAAATCCGTCAGCCTTCCGGCTTTACCCGGTCGGGATGGGCGGCGGCAAAGGGCGGCAGTGCGCAGGCGCGGGCATCGGCCGCAACCAGCCGGGGATAGCCGGCCAGATCTACATTCAGGCGGCGCGCGTTCGCCACTTGCGGCACCAGGAAGATGTCGGCGATGTCGGGCGCATCGCCGCCCAGAAACGGGCCGTCGCCCGCCATCTGTTCCAGCGCCGAGAACCCTTCATGAATCCAGTGCGCATACCAGGTGTCGCGCACCGGCTTTTCCAGCCCCAGCGGCTGTTCCAGATAGCGCAGCACGCGCAGATTGTTCAGCGGGTGGATATCGCACGCGATCAGTTGCGCCATCGCCAGTGCGCGGGCGCGCGCCATGGGATCGGCGGGGATCAGGCGCGGTCCAGGCTGGGTCCCGTCCACCCAGTCGATGATCGCCAGGCTTTGCGTGACCACGCCCTCGCCCGTGTCCAGTGCGGGCACCAGCCCCTGCGGATTGCGGGCCAGATAGTCGGCGGCGTGATGGGCATTGTCGATCAGCGACACCGGGACGCGGCGATAGGCCACACCCTTGAGATTGAGGGCAATGCGCACGCGATAGGCCGCCGACGAGCGGAAATAGTCATACAATGTCAGCATCAGCCAGCCTCTGCCTGCGCCCCGGCGCCCTTGAGCGCGGCGTCCAGCGTCGCGCTTTCCGCCTCGCGTTCCGATTCGCGTTCCAGCGCGACCTTGATCATCGCCACGATAGGATCGGCCAGCGCCAGCCCCAGCACCCCGAACAGGGTGGAGGCGAGAATCTGGGACGACACGGTGAGGGCGGGGGGCATGTCCACCGTGCGCTTGGCAATCATCGGGATGACGACATAGCCGTCGAAATTCTGAACCGCGAAATAGATGATGATGGCCCAGACGCCCTGTTCCGGCCCGGCCGAAAAGCCGACCGCGACCATCAGAATACCCGACATCAGCGCGCCGATATTGGGAATGAAGGCGAGCAGGCCGGTGATGATGCCCAGCACCAGCGCCATCGGCACGCCGGCCAGCGACAGGGCGATCCACGTCACCACCCCTTCGAACGCCATGCCGATCAGCCGTCCAGCGAGCAGCCGCCGCATGGTCCAGGCCATGCGGTCGAGCGTGATGGCGAAATCGCGCCGCCCACCGGATGGGACCATCCAGGCAAGACCGCGTTCATAGATGCGCGGGTCCATCGCCACGAACAGGCCGATGATGAAGATCAGGATCATCGTCGTCACCCCGCCGACCAGCGATCCGACCGCGCTGGTCAGCCGGCCGATCGATCCCGCCGCCTGTTGCGCCAGGCTGGACAGGGCGGGCCGGTCGGGCAGCAGCCCGTTGTCGTTCGCCCAGTCGATCAGGCGGTTGCCCTGTACCTCCAGCACCTGACGCAGCTGGTCGGCCTGAACCGAAATCTGGACGCCGGCGGTGTAGAACACCCAGGCAAGAAACCCGATCGCCGCCGCCAGCACGATCAGCAGCCGCGCGCCGCGCCAGATCGGCAGCACCCGGCCGAGCAGCCGCACGCCGCCGTCCAGCATCGAGGCAAAGACGAGCGCGGCAAAGATGATCAGCAGCGGTTGAACCAGCAGCACGATCAGCGCGATGGCGATGCCGACACTGGCCCAGACGGTCGCCTTGCGAAATTCGCGGCGGACAAACGGATCGCGCAGTTCGTTCGGACCCGGCCCCTGATCGACCAGTTCCTCGACCTTGCTCATTTGGCCGAGTCGCTATCCTGTTCCGGACGAAGCGATTCGCCGGCGCGACCCGGGCGCAGCGATCCCCACCAGGTCAGCGGGCTCCACGTCCCCTCGCCATCGAAGCTGAAGGTGATGAATTCGGCCCGTCCGCCGATATTTTCCCACGGCACCGGACCGCCAAGCCCCGCCTCTGCAATGGAAAAGCGGCTGTCGGCGGAATTGTCGCGATTGTCGCCCATCAGGAACACATGACCCTCCGGCACCGTGACCGGGCCGAAATTATCGGCGCGCGGGCGGAATTCGACATCGATCGTGTCATAGCTGCGCCCGCCGGGCAGTGTTTCGCGATAGATGGGCAGGCGGCAATAATCGCGCCCATCGGGGGCGGTAAAGCGCGCGCCGGGATATTGCGCCGGGTCGCACTGGGCATTGGCGTCGACGGGGATGATGCGGTCGGCACTGCGCACCCGCTTCAGCGGTTCGTCGTTCAGCGAGACGACGCCATTATTCACCTCGATCCGGTCACCGGGCAGGCCGATCACCCGCTTGATATAATCCGTGCCGGACTGGGGCGGGGTGACGATGACGATGTCGCCGCGTTCCGGCAGGCTGCCGAACACCCGGCCCGGAATGAAGGGCAGGATGTGAAAGGTCGGGCTGACGAACGAATAGCCATAGGGATATTTGGTGACGACCAGCCGGTCGCCCTTCATCAGCACCGGCATCATCGATTCCGACGGGATGTAGAACGGCTTGGCAATGAAGCTGTGAAAGCCGAGCACGGCGAGGATCAGCCAGAACAGGCCCTTTGCCTCTCCCCACCAGTCGGTGCCGCCCTTTGCAGGCGCAGCGGCGGGGGTTTCGTTCGTCGTCGCCACAGGATCGGCGGCCATAATCGTCCTAACTCAGGTCAGCGGGACCGCCTCGATCACCACAAAGGCCTGAGCCCATGGATGATCGTCGGTCATCGTCAGATGCACGCGGACTGCGTGGCCCGGCGGCGTCATCGCGTCAAGTCGCGCCTTTGCCCCGCCGGTCAGCGCCAGGGTGGGGGCGCCGGAGGGCGCGTTGACCACGCCGATGTCGCTCATGAACACGCCGCGGCTGAACCCGGTGCCGACCGCCTTGGAAAACGCCTCTTTCGCGGCGAACCGCTTGGCCAGCGTTCCCGCCGCCGTATAGGGCCGCCGCTGCGCCTTTGCCCGTTCGATTTCGGTGAAGCAACGGCGCATGAACCGGTCCCCGTACCGATCGATCGACCGCTGGATCCGCTCGATATTGCACAGGTCCGAGCCGAGGCCGAGGATCATGGAGCCTTTGTCCCGATCTGACGATCGGGAAGGCGGCACCGGCCCGCTCCCCCGCCCCGCCACCCATCGACAGGATATGCTGAAATGGGTGGCGGGGCGGGGGAGCGGGCCGGTGCCGTGCCGCCGTGAGGCGCAGAAAAGGCCCTCACCGCGCCTGATCCATCAGGTTGCGCATCCGCCGTACCACCGGGCCAAGGCCGTCGAAGATCGCTTCCCCGATCAGGAAATGGCCGATGTTCAATTCGCGCAGTTGCGGGATGGCGGCGATGGGCACCACGTTGTCAAAGGTGAGGCCGTGCCCGGCATGTACCTCGATGCCGTTCTTGGCGGCGAGCGCGGCGGCATCGCTGATCCGGCGCAGTTCGGCGGTCTGTGCCTCGCCCTCCAGCTCGCAATAGAGGCCGGTGTGCAGTTCGATCACCGGCACCTTGAGCCGCAGCGCCGCCTCGATCTGACGCGGATCGGGTTCGATGAACAGGCTGACGCGGATGCCTGCATCGGTGAGCGCATCGCAGAACCGGGCAAGCTGATTGTGGAGACCGGTGGCATCGAGCCCGCCCTCGGTCGTCCGCTCCTCGCGCTTTTCCGGCACGATGCAGGCGGCGTGGGGACGGTGGCGCAAGGCAATCGCCAGCATCTCGTCCGTCATCGCCATTTCCAGGTTAAGCGGGATCGGCAATCCGTCTGACAGGCGGGCGATGTCGTCATCGGTGATGTGGCGGCGATCCTCGCGCAGATGCGCGGTAATGCCGTCGGCGCCCGCATCCGCCGCCAGCAGCGCGGCCCGCACCGGATCGGGAAAGCCGCTGCCCCGTGCATTCCGCACGGTGGCGACATGGTCGATATTGACGCCGAGACGCAGGAATTCGGTCATGAAGGCACTCCGGTTGAGCATAGGGCGGCGCGCAGCACGTCATGGGTGATGCCCGCCTGCTGCCAGATTTCGCCAAAGGCCGCTTCGGCCTCGGCCCGGTTGGACGTCATGATGACGACCATGTCCTGATCGGGCAGGATGATGTTGCGCAGGACGACCCCGCCGATAAAGCCGCGCCGTTCGACGATCCGCACCGGCACGTTGCCGCAATCCTTCAACGGCGAGCTGAACGACCATTGGCCGAGTGCGGCATAGCCATATTCGGGTTTGCCGGTCCACATCACCGCCCGCTGCGGATCGGGCAGGAGCTTGCCGGTCATCAACGCTCGGTCAAATGCCAGAAGATCGCGGGTCGTGCCGTACAGCGCGCCGGCTCCACCGAAATTTTCCAGCCGGAACGCCGTTGATTCGGGCTTGCCGTCGGCAAAGCCCGGCACGGTGGGTGCCGCGCCGGGAAACAGGCCGATGCTGGTCAGGCCGAGCGGCCGGGCGATGCGTTCGTCGATCAGGGTGGCAAGCGGTTTGCAGCTGGTCGCCTCCACCACCGCCGCCATTATGATGAAGTCGCAGTCGCCATAGAAGAATTCGGACAATGGCTTGCGCGTCGTCGGCCCTTCGCACCAGCTGCGCCCAGTTTGCGGGCTGTCCCGATCGACGCTGTAAAAGGTCGACCAGCCGTCCATGCCCGCCGGCCCTTCTTCGGTCCGGGGCAGGCCGGATACGTGCTGCATCAGCATCCGGGCCGTGATCTGACCGGCATAGGGTGCCTTGCTGTCGGGCAGGTAGCGCGTGATGGGCGCATCCAGATCGAGTCGACCTGCCGCCACTTCCTGCATGGCCATGGTGGCGGTGACCTGTTTGGTCACCGACGCCCAGCGCCACACGGCACCCAGCCGGTGGGTCTCCGTGGCCCGCGGGTCGATCAGCCCGAACGCCCGCTCGTAGATCACGGTATCGCCTCGCGCGATCAGGATGGTGCCCGGCGCGGTTTCCGGGTTCACGGCAGCGGCCAGCGCCGCCTCATCGATGGCAGAGCCGGCCTGACCAGAGGGGGCCTGATGCGCGGCCGCGCCCATTGCCAGCAACGCCAGGGGGGACAGCATCGCTGCGGCGGCGGCGCGCAGCCGGCGGATCATGCCGCGCGGCTGCCCGGCTTGATGGCGGGGATCGCTGCCAGTTCGGGGGGCAGCGCATCGGCGGCATAGGTGGCGACTTCCAGCCGGATCAGCGGATGGAAGGGGACGCCAAGGTCGGCCGTGCCGTTGGACCGGTCAACGAGGGCGGCGGCGGCAACCACTTCGCCGCCCGCTTCGCGGATCGCCCGGATCGCCTCACGCGAGGAAAGGCCGGTCGTCACCACATCCTCCATCATCAGCACGCGCGTGCCGGGATCAAGGCGGAAACCGCGGCGCAGGTGGAACACCCCATCGGGCCGTTCCAGGAACATGGCATCGACGCCAAGCGCCCGGCCCATTTCATGCCCGGCGATGACGCCGCCCATGGCGGGCGAGACGACCGCCTGGATCGCGGAACGAACCGATTCGGGAAGTCGGGCGACCAGTTCATTCGCCAGACGGGCACCCCGTGCCGGGTTCATCAGCACCCGTGCGCATTGCAGATAGCGTGAGCTGCGCAAGCCGGACGACAGGATGAAATGCCCCTCAAGCAGCGCATCCGCCGCCCGAAATTCAGCCAGAATATCCTCGTCGGTCATCATCATTCCCCGGTGATCCGCGCGCTGTTCCCTTAGAGCCGCCGGACCCCGGCTGCAATGTTTCCAAAAAAGGCAGGATCAATGCTTGAGGCGCTGGAATACGCGTCGTATAGGCCGCCTGTCGGGTATTTTCCCGCACAGCACCCGGCCGAATTGTCTGGCGCGGGCGCGGATCAGAAACGGACGAACGACGACGATGCATCTGTCTGGACGAAAATCCTTCATGCTCGCCGCCCTGCTTGCATTGGCCGGGCCTGGCATGGCCCTGGCCCAACAAGCCGCGCCGGTGGATGGGGCCGTTGTGCCCGCCGCCGCCGCGCCGACCGCCGCCGCCCCGGCCGCCGATGCGGCAGCCACGCCCGCCAAGCCGGCGGACCCCACGCTTAACCCGGATGGCTCGTTCAAGCGCGCGCCGACCCCCGGCGTGGGTCAGCCGATTGCGAACGCCATCGGCCTGCAGGATCAGGTGTCGCCCAATGGCCGCGACGGCCTGTGGCTGCACAATGTGATGCTGATGCCGATCATCACGATCATCTCGGTGTTCGTGCTCGGCCTGCTGATCTGGGTGATCTTCCGCTATCGCCGCGCCGCCAACCCGGTGCCGTCAAAGAATTCGCACAACACGCTGATCGAGGTTGTGTGGACCGTTGCGCCGGCGCTGATCCTGCTGGCCATCGCGTTCCCGTCGATCCGCCTGCTGGCCAACCAGTACAAGCCTGCCCCAGCCAATGCCGTGACGCTGAAGGCGATCGGCAACCAGTGGTACTGGTCGTATGAATATCCCGATCATGGCGGCGTGTCGCTGACCGCCAACATGCTGAAGGAGCAGAGCGAGGTCGGCAAGGGCGACCGGTTCCGCACCGATCGCGACGGCCCCCGCTTGCTGGCGACCGACACGCGCGTCGTGCTGCCCGTGAACACGCCGATCCGCCTGATCACGACAGCCAATGACGTGATCCACAGCTGGGCGCTGCCCGCCGCGTGGATCAAGCTGGACGCGATCCCCGGCCGCCTGAACGAGACGACGTTCACCATCGAAAAGGAAGGCGTCTATTTCGGCCAGTGTTCCGAACTGTGCGGCGCCCGCCACGGCTATATGCCGATCGCGGTCGAAGTCGTGTCGCAGGCCGAATTCGCGCAGTGGGTCGCTGCCAAGGGCGGCACCATGCCGAGCGCCGCGACCGCGGCCGCCAGCGCCGCCGCGACGATGACGCCGGAAGCGGCAACCGTGAATGCGGCCGATGCTGCCGCCGTAACCAATGACAGCGCGGCCGACTGGGCCGCCGGCAATCAGGGCAATTAAGGCCATGACCGATTCTGCACTCAACCCCAGCGCGTTCGACGCGCACGGCCACGCGCATGACCATCATGACGCGGATCACAAGCCGGGCTTTTTCGCCCGCTGGTTCATGTCGACCAATCACAAGGACATCGGCACCCTCTATCTGATCTTCGCGATCTTTGCGGGGATCATCGGGGGCGGGATTTCCGGCTTGATGCGCGTCGAGCTGGCTCAGCCCGGCATCCAGTATCTGCCCACCTGGGCCAGCTATCTGGCCGGATCGCAGGTCAGTTTCGATCAGGGCCTGAACCTGTGGAACGTGCTGATCACGGCGCACGGCCTGATCATGGTGTTCTTCATGGTCATGCCGGCGATCATCGGCGGGTTCGGTAACTGGTTCGTGCCGATCATGATCGGTGCGCCGGACATGGCGTTCCCGCGCATGAACAACGTCTCGTTCTGGCTGCTGCCGCCGTCGTTCATCCTGCTGCTCGCCTCGCCCTTCTTCGGCGCGGGGGCGGGTACCGGCTGGACCGTCTATCCGACGCTGTCGACCATCGGTCATCAGGGTCCGGCAGTGGACATGGCGATCCTGTCGCTCCACCTGTCGGGTGCAAGTTCGATCCTGGGTGCGATCAATTTCATCACGACCATCTTCAACATGCGCGCGCCGGGCATGACGCTGCACCGGATGCCGCTGTTCGTGTGGTCGGTGCTGGTCACCGCGTTCCTGCTGCTGCTGGCGCTGCCGGTGCTGGCTGCGGCAATCACCATGCTGCTGACCGACCGCAATTTCGGCACCACCTTCTTTGATCCCGCCGGCGGCGGCGATCCGGTGCTGTACCAGCATCTGTTCTGGTTCTTTGGCCACCCCGAAGTGTACATCATGATCCTGCCGGGCTTTGGCATCGTCAGCCAGATCGTGTCGACGTTCAGCCGCAAGCCCGTCTTTGGCTATCTCGGCATGGCCTATGCCATGGTCGCCATCGGCGTTGTCGGGTTCGTCGTGTGGGCTCACCACATGTTCACCACCGGCCTGAGCGTGAACACCAAGATGTACTTCACCGCTGCCACCATGATCATCGCGGTGCCGACCGGCATCAAGATCTTCAGCTGGATCGCGACCATGTGGGGCGGATCGATCAGCTTCAAGACCCCGATGGTCTGGGCGATCGGTTTCATCTTCATGTTCACCGTCGGCGGCGTGACCGGCGTCGTGCTGGCCAATGGCGGCGTGGACGACATCCTGCACGACACCTATTACGTGGTCGCGCACTTCCACTACGTCCTCTCGCTGGGTGCGGTGTTCGCCCTGTTCGCCGGGTTCTATTACTGGTTCCCGAAGATGTTCGGTAAGATGTATTCCGAATTGCTCGGCCAGCTGCACTTCTGGGTGTTCTTCATCGGCGTGAACGTGCTGTTCTTCCCGATGCACTTCCTGGGTGCCCAGTCGATGCCGCGCCGTTACCCGGATTATCCGGACGCGATGGCGTACTGGAATGAAATCGCCAGCTATGGCTATTTCATCATGGCCGCCGGCATGGTGATCTTCTTCATCAACATTTTCTACTCGCTCGCCGCCGGTCGGAAGGCCGAGGGCAATCCGTGGGGCGAAGGTGCAACGACGCTGGAATGGACGCTGTCCAGCCCGCCGCCGTTCCACCAGTTCGAGACGCTGCCGGTGATCGAGGGCGGCAAGGGTCATTGATCCCCGTCCCGACGGACAGAAATGAACGAGCGCCCCGGGGGAAACTCCGGGGCGTTTCGTCATTGGCGGGGCGCGGCATCCGGTGATCCGGCTGGACCCGGCCGAGCGGCGGATCGCCATCCTGCTGGCAGCATTGGCGGGATATGTCGACGCGGTCGGTTTTGTAGCGTCCGGCGGCTTTTTCGTGTCGTTCATGACGGGCAATTCGACGCGGACCGGCGTGGGCATTGCCGGGCGGATGGGCGATGCGGCCATCGCCGCCATGCTGATCGCCGCGTTCGTCGCCGGGGTCGCGGCCGGCACGCTGGTCCGCCGCTGGATCACCCGGCGGTCGATGCTGGTCGCGCTGGTTGCCCTGTGCGTGGCAATCGCAGCGGCGACGGCCGGTTACTTGCCGGTGTCCGCGACGCTGGCCATCCTTGCCTTTGCCATGGGTGCCGAGAACGCCGTGCTGGTCGTGGCGGGCGAGGCGGTAAGCCTGACCTACATGACCGGCACACTGGTCAAGGTCGGGCAACGAATCGGCTATGCTCTGGCCGGCGGCGACCGATGGGGATGGGTCCCGTTTGCCATCCTGTGGGCCGGCCTGATCCTGGGCGCGGTTGCGGGCGGCATGGCCCATCATTGGCTGGGCATTCAGGCGCTGTGGCCCGCTGCATTGGCCGCGCTGCTGATCGCCGCAGCCCTGTTCCTGCGCGAACGTGTCCCGGCGCGGACAGGGTAATGGATTGCTGCCCTTCCTTCGCCCCAATCCGCCCTATATAGGGCGGGCGAGTTCGATGATGACACCCAACACAGCCACCCCCGCCGCGACCGTGGCGATTCCCGCCGACTGGCGCGATTTCCTGGCGCTGACCAAGCCCCGGGTGATGACGCTTGTCGTCTATACCGGCCTGGCCGGGATGCTGGCCGCGCCGGTTCAGTTGCCGCCCGTGCTGGCGTTCACTGCGATCCTGTGCATCGCGCTGGCCGCCGGTGCCGCAGGCGCGCTGAACCAGTGGTACGAGGCCGAGCTGGACGGCAAGATGAAGCGCACGGCCAAGCGGCCGCTGCCTGCGGGCCGGATGGACAAACAGTCCGCGCTGCATTTCGGGGTGGGCGTTGGCGCCGGATCGGTGATCCTGATGGGCCTGGCGCTGAATTACCTGGCCGCTGCGATCCTGCTCGCATCGATCCTGTTCTATGTCGTCATCTACACCATCTGGCTGAAGCCGCGCACGCCGCAGAACATCGTGATCGGCGGAGCGGCGGGTGCGTTTCCGCCGCTGATCGGATGGGCGGCGGCGACGGGGGACGTCACGCTGTTGCCGTTCCTGTTGTTCCTGCTGATCTTCCTGTGGACGCCGCCGCATTTCTGGGCGCTGGCGCTGTTCGTACGGCTGGATTACGCCAATGCCGGCGTGCCGATGCTGCCCGTCGTGGCGGGCGAGCGGACGACCCGGCATCAGATCGGCTTGTACACGCTGCCCATGGCCGCCTGTGCCGTGGTGCCGTGGCCGCTGGGCCTGGCCGGTGCCATTTATGGCTGGTCGGCGGTGCTGCTGTCCGCCCTGTTCGCCGCGCTGACCGTGCCGGTCGCGCTGCGCACGACGACGGGACCGGACGACCGGATGCTGCCCGAAAAGCGGTTGTTCAAATATTCCATCCTTTACCTGTTCGCGCTGTTCGGCGCGCTGGTTGTCGACAGGTTCGTGGCATGACCCCTGAACAGGAAAAGCTGGTCCGCGAGCGACAGAAAAGCCGGTCGCGCGTCACCGCGCTGTTGCTGGTCGCGTTCTGCGTGCTGATGTTCGCCATCACCATCGCCAAGATCAAGGCAGGGTTCCAATGATCGACCGCAAGATCCGGACGGCCATGCTGGCGGTGCTGGGTGTGGCCGGGATGACTGGCCTGGGCTTTGCCAGCGTGCCGCTGTACCAGATGTTCTGTCAGGTCACCGGCCTGAACGGCACCACCAATCGCGGCGATGCGGCCCCCGGTTCGACCGGCGAAAAGGTGGTCGTCAAATTCGACAGCAATGTCAGCCCGTCGCTGCCATGGCAGTTCCAGCCGGAACAGCGTTCGGTGTCGGTCGATATCGGCGGCCGCAACATGGCGTTCTTTACCGCCCGCAACACCAGTTCGGTACCGATCACCGGCACCGCGACGTTTAACGTCACCCCGGCCGCGGCGGGCCAGTATTTCACCAAGATCCAGTGTTTCTGCTTTACCCAGCAGACGTTGCAGCCGGGTCAGGAAGTGCGGATGCCGGTGATCTATTATGTCGATCCCAAGCTGCACAGCGATCCCGATACCAAGGATGTGCAGGCGATCACGCTCAGCTACACCTTTTATCCCAGCAAGGCCGAGTAGCCCGCCGGTTAACCCATTGGGTACGCCCGCCACGATCCGCCGTGCGAGCCGTTGACGCTCCCCGCCGCGCCGCTTAAGGCGGCAGGGAAAGACTTTCGACTAGGGACGGATCATGGCCGGAGCCAAGAACCACGATTACCATATTCTGCCCCCCAGCCTTTGGCCGCTGATGGGTTCCTTCTCGGCGCTGGCGATGGCGTCGGGCGGCATCATGTGGATGCACGAAGCGGTCGGCGGCGGCTGGGTGTTCCTGATGGGCCTGGCCGGCGTGCTGGCCACCATGTATTTCTGGTGGGCCGATGTGGTCCGCGAGGCCAATGCGGGCGATCACACCCCCGTCGTTCAGCTTCACCTGCGCTATGGCATGATCCTGTTCATCGCATCCGAAGTCATGTTCTTCGTCGGATGGTTCTGGGCATGGTTCGATTTTTCGCTGTTCCCCGTGCCGCTGGAAATCGACGCTGAAGGGACTGTCACCAACCTGCTGGGTCAGGAAGGCGCCGCTGCCCTGCTGCAATGGCCGCCCAAAGGGCTGGAAGTGGTCGATGCGTTCGGCTTTCCGCTGCTGAACACCATGATCCTGCTGTTGTCGGGCACCACGGTGACCTGGGCCCATCACGGCATCATCCACAACCAGCGCGGCGGCGAGCTGCGCGGCCTGTGGGGCCTGATCGGTGTTGGCGACAAGGATTCGGCCAAGAAGGGCCTGTGGCTGACCATCATCCTGGGCGCGATCTTTTCCGCGGTGCAGGCATATGAATATGCCCATGCGCCGTTCGGCTTCGGCGGATCGAACTTCAGCTCCGCCTTTTACATGGCGACCGGGTTCCACGGCTTTCACGTGCTGGTCGGCACGATCTTTCTGATCGTCTGTCTGGCCCGCCTGTATCGCGGCGATTTCACGCCCCGCCAGCATTTCGGTTTCGAAGCCGCTGCCTGGTACTGGCATTTCGTCGACGTGGTGTGGCTGTTCCTGTTCGTCGTCGTCTATGTCTGGGGTGGCTGGGGCGCGCCGGTTCACGGCTGAACCCAAGCGCGACAGACAAAGGCCAAGCGGGCCGGCATCCATCGGGGTGCCGGCCCGTTTGCCATTCGGGGCACCGCCGCGTGTACAGGCCGCTTTGCGCCGCCCCGGAAATTGCCCTATCCGGTTCGTCGTCCGTGCCGGACCGGATGAACCCACGAAAGTTGACCCAGGTGAAGCGACTGCCCCTGATCCCCACCCTGATCGTTGCCGCCGCCATTGCGGTGATGATCGGCCTTGGCGTGTGGCAGTTGCAGCGGCGGTCTGAAAAGGAAGCGTTGCTGGCGCAATATGCCGCGAATCGCGACCTGCCGGTGATGAGCTTTCCCCGCGCCGCCGATCCGGCCGCGATGTTCCGCCGGTCCAGCCTGTTCTGTCTGGAGGTCGTCCGCTGGGACGTGGGCGGCGCGGGCAAGGGCGGATATCGCCACATCGCGCAATGCCGCACCGGCGCGGAGGGCGCGTTGATCCCCGTCGACATGGGGTCGATCCGTGATCCCGGTTTCAGGCCGCAATGGCGCGGCGGGGACGTGACCGGCACGATCACCGAAGCGCCGAGCACGCGATCGGTGCTGGGCGACTGGCTGGCCGGATCCCGGGAAACGGACCGGCCGCTGATGCTGGTATCCGAAACGCCGGCCCCCGGCCTTGCCGCCAGCCCGCGGCCCGACCCGGCCAATGTGCCGAACAATCACCTGGCCTATGCCGGGCAGTGGTTCTTTTTCGCGCTGGTCGCTGCGATCATTTATTTCCTGGCGCTGCGGGCGCGCGCAACAAAGCTTGCCGCGCCGCGCCCCGGCGGCTAATCGCCCGGCCATTATGCAGTATGTGAGCAGCAGGGGAAATGCGCCCGTTCTGGGGTTCCGGGACGTGACGCTGGCGGGTCTGGCGGCCGATGGCGGGCTGTACGTGCCCGAAACATGGCCGGTGATGAGCCGGGATGCGATCGCGGCGCTGGCCGGGCTGGACTATGTCGAAACGGCGGTGCGGGTGATGGCGCCCTTCGTTGCCGACGCCCTGTCCGAGGATGAGCTGCGCGCCCTGTGCACCCAGGCGTATGGCCGGTTTTCGCATCGGGGCGTGACGCCGCTGGTCCAGCTGGATCACCGCCACTGGTTGCTTGAGCTGTTCCACGGCCCGACGCTGGCGTTCAAGGACGTGGCGCTGCAATTGCTGGGCCTGTTGTTCGAAAAGTTCCTGAAGGGCACGGACCAGCACCTGACCATCGTCGGCGCGACCAGCGGGGATACCGGATCGGCCGCGATCGATGCGGTGGCCGGGCGTGAGGGCATCGACATCTTCATGCTGCATCCCCGCGGCCGGGTGAGCGACGTACAGCGCCGCCAGATGACGACGGTGCTGGCCCCCAATGTCCACAACATCGCCATCGACGGCAGTTTCGACGATGCCCAGGCGATGGTGAAGGCGATGTTCAACGATCCCGGCTTTTCCGGGCGGTTCCAGCTGTCGGCGGTCAATTCGATCAACTGGGCGCGGTTGATGGCGCAGGTGGTGTATTATTTCTATGCCGCTGTCCGGCTGGGCGCGCCGGACCGGGCCGTCGCCTTTTCCGTGCCGACGGGCAATTTCGGCGATGTGTTCGCAGGCTATGTCGCCGCGCGCATGGGCCTGCCGGTGGCGAAGCTGGTCGTGGCGACCAACGTCAACGACATCCTGCATCGCGCGCTGTCGAGCGGCGATTATTCGACCGGCAGCGTGACGGCGACGGCGACCCCGTCGATGGACATTCAGGTGAGCAGCAATTTCGAACGGCTGCTGTTCGACCTGGGCGGGCGCGATGGCGGCGCGATGGCGGCGCAGATGAAGGGGTTCGAGGCGAGCCGGGCGATGCGGCTGACCAATGCGCAGCGCGAGGGCGCGGGCGCATTGTTCGCCAGCGTGCGGGTGGACGAAAACGGCATGGCCAAGGCGCTGCGCTGGGCGCATGAGGCGGCGGGGCAGATCATCGATCCCCATACCGCCATCGGCCTGGCCGCGGCGCAGGAAAGTGCCGACGACGCCGCGCCGATGGTCACGCTGGCCACGGCGCATCCGGCCAAGTTCCGGGACGCGGTGGAACGGTCGACCGGCATCCGGCCGACCCTGCCGCCGCGCGTCGGCGACCTGTTCGACCGGACCGAGCGATATGACCAGTTGCCCGCGACGTTCGAGGCGGTGACGGAATATATCGCCGAGCGGGCGGTGGCGCGATCCTGATCGCTTCCCCCGCTTTCGCAAGGCAGCGCCAGCGCCTAAGACGCAGGCCATGAATCTGATCACCCTGACCGGCGAGCCGTGGCGCGACTATGGCCTGATCGACAGCGGCCATGGCCGCAAGCTGGAACGATATGGCGACTATCGCTTCGTCCGGCCGGAGCCGCAGGCGCTATGGGCACCGGCGAGCGGCGAGTGGACCGCGCATGGCGAATTCGTGCCCGGCGCGGACGAGGATGGCGGCGGGCGCTGGCGGTTCGACCGGCCGGTGCCGGAACGCGGATGGCCGCTGGCATGGCAGGAGGTGCGCTATACCGCATCGCCGACGCCGTTCCGGCATCTTGGGTTCTTTCCCGACATGGCGCCGGTCTGGACCTGGCTGCGCGATCAGTTGGCGGGGACGCGCGATCCGCAGTTTCTGAACCTGTTCGGCTATACCGGGGTCGGCACGCTGGCACTGGCGGCGGCGGGCGCGCACTGCGTCCATGTCGATGCGTCCAAGAAATCGGTGGAGGCCGCGCGGGCCAATGCCGCCCTGTCGGGCATGACGGACAAGCCCGTCCGGTGGCTGGTCGAGGATGCGACCAAATTTGCCGCGCGCGAGGTGCGACGCGGACGGCGATATGACGCGATCCTGCTGGATCCGCCGAAATGGGGACGCGGGCCGAACAACGAGCTGTGGAAGCTGGAGGAAGGGCTGCCCGGCCTGATCCGCGATGTCGCGGCGCTGATCGACGGCGAATCGCGCGCGGTGTTCCTGACCGTCTATGCGGTGCGGATGTCGGCATTGGCGATCGGCGAACTGATGGCTCAGGCGTTTGCGGGCAAGGGCGGGCGCGTGGAGGCGGGCGAGCTGGGCGTGCGCGAGGAAGCGCGCGGGCTGACCCTGCCGACGGCGATCTTTGCGCGGTGGAGCCGGGACTAGCCCCTGCCGAACCGCATGGCTGCCCCGGCGACAAAGGGTGCGGCGGCGGTGATGGCAAGGCTGGTCGCGGCAAGCAGCTGGATCGCGCCCGCACCGCCGGAGAGCATCCCCGCGCCGAAGATCAGGATGGGGATGGCCAGCGGCAGCATCATCAGCCCGGCGACTGCGCCTGCCCCGCGCAGGCCAGCGACCAGCGCGCCGGTTGCGACGGCCAGCGCCGCCAGCCCCGGCGTGCCGATGGCAAGGCCGGTCAGAACGAGCGCCAGCGTTTCGCCGGACAGGTTGAGCAGCCCCGCGCCGATCACCGCGCCCAGTGCAATCGGCGGGGCAAAGGCCAGCCAGTGGCCGACGATCTTGCACGCGGCAACCAGGCTTAACGACGTACCGCGCAGCGCCAGCTGATCGGTGACGCCGCTGTCCATGTCGGGCGCGACCAGCCGCTCGACCGGCAGAAGGGCGGCGAGCAGCGCGGCGGCCCAGATCACCCCGCCGCCGATCCGGGCGAGCAATTCGCGGTCCGGCCCGATGGCGAGCGGGAACAGGATCACTGCCAGCAGGAAAAAGGCGACGACAAGGCCCGCACCGCCGCCCGCATAGCCGCGCCGCACCTCTCGCAGGATCAGCGCGGGAATCATGCCGCAGCCTCGATGGTCAGTTCGGCGGCATCGGTCAGGTCGATGGGCTGATGCGTGGCGATAACGGCAATGCCGCCGCCCGCCCGGTGACGGGCGATCAGGGCAGCCAGCCGGTCCACTGACTTCAGATCGAGGCCGTTGGCGGGTTCGTCGAGCAGCCAGACCGCCGCCCGGCTGGCCACCACGCGGGCCAGCGCGGCGCGGCGACGCTGGCCGGTGGACAGCAGGCGCACCGGCACCTCGGCCAGGTCGGCAAGCCCGACATCGGCAAGCGCGGCGCCGACACGGGCATCACTGTCGCCCGTCCCGTCCATCGCGGCCCAGAAGCCAAGCGCATCGGCCAGCGACCGATCCTCGTCCATCGCCAGCGATTCGTTCATCAGCGCGCGCGTTCCCGCGATCTCGACCGATCCGGCATAGGGCGACAACAGCCCGGCCAGCACGCGGATCAGGCTGGATTTGCCAGCACCATTCGGCCCGGTGACGCGCAGCGCCTGACCCGGCGACAGGTCGAAGGCGATGTCGGCGAACAGCAACCGCCCGCCGCGCCGGCAGGCAAGACCCGTGGCGGCAAGGCGGGCGGGGGCGGTCATTCGCCCGCCGCATCCTCCAGCGCGTGCATATCGTCGTCGGACAGGCCGAAATGATGCCCCACCTCGTGAATCACGACATGGCGGATCAGGTCGCCCAGCGTGACGCCGGTTTCGCACCATTCGGCCAGCAGCGGCTGGCGATACAGGTGGATGCGGTCGGGCATCGCGCCGCTTTCCCACACCGATTTGTCGCCCAGCGGTCGGCCGTGATAGAGGCCGGTCAGCTCGAACGGATCGGTCATGCCAAAGCTGGCCAGCGTTTCGTCATCGGCAAATTCGTCGACGATCAGCACGACGTCGGCCAGATGCGCGGCAAAGGGTTCGGGAATCGTCGCCAGCACTCGCCGCGCCATGGCCGCCATTTGCGCCGGGGTGGGCGCGATCCAGTTGCGGGCGGCTTGCTCGTCCATACAATTCGCCATAGGCCGGACCACAGGATCGCGGCAAGCAGCGGGATGGATGGATGATCGACGCGTTGAACGAGGCGGAACGGACGGATGCGCTGGAGGGCCTTCCCGACTGGGATTTCGACGAGGCCCGCGACGCCATCGTCCGCGAGTTCACCTTTGACGATTTCAGCCAGGCATTCGGGTTCATGACGCAGGTCGCGCTGCTCGCCGAAAAGGCGGATCATCACCCAGAATGGTCGAACGTCTATAACCGCGTCGAAATCCTGCTGACCACGCACGATGCCGGCGGCCTGTCCGCCCGCGACATCGACATGGCGCAGGCGATCGACCGGCTGGTGGAATAATCGCCATGGCGGGCGCGGCGCGTAACCATCCGGCCGATGGCAGCGAACCCGGCGGCATGAGCGACGCGCGCCCGACCCGCCTGTACAAGCACCGCCTGCCCACGCGGGTCTGGCACTGGATCAATGCCGTCGCGATCTTCGTGATGCTCGGGTCCGGCCTGATGATCCTGAATGCGCACCCCATGCTGTACTGGGGCGATTATGGCGCCAATTTCGATCAGCCCTGGTTCCGCGTCTCCTGGGTGTTCGAGGGCGGGCGCGTGCCGGGATGGCTGACCATTCCGTCCACCTATAATCTGGCGCTGGCTCGGCGGTGGCATTTCACCTTTGCGCTGATCCTGGGTTTTGCGCTGCTGGGTTTCATGCTGTTCAGCCTGATCAACCGGCATTTCGCCCGCGACCTGCGCATCCGTGCGGCAGAGGTGGCGCCATCGCATCTGTGGCATGACGTGAAGGAACATCTAGCGCTGCGCTTTCACGATCCGGCCAATCCGGGCGCGTTCAACGTGCTTCAGAAGATCGCCTATGCCAGCATCCTGTTCGGCGCCTTGCCACTGATCATCTTTACCGGCCTTGCGATGTCGCCGGGGATGGTCAGCGCCTGGCCGTTCCTGAACGAGATATTCGGGGGGCGGCAGTCGGCGCGGTCCATCCATTTCATTGCGGCGATGGGAATCGCGCTGTTCATCATCGTCCATCTGACGCTGGTCATCCTGGCCGGGCCGATCCGCGAGGTGCGGTCGATGATCACCGGATGGTGGCACGCACCGAAGGGAGGCCATTGATGAGCCGGTTGCTGCTGTCCCGCCGCCGCGCGCTGACCGGGCTGACGCTGGGGGCGGGCGGCCTGCTGACCGGATGCGATGCGCTGGGCGAGAATGAGGCGTTCCGCAAGTTCCTGTTCCGCGGCGACGACTGGCACCGCGCGCTGCAGCGGTCGCTGGCGGCGAAGGACAGCCTGGCCCCGACCTTTCGGCTGGACGAACGCTCGCCCGTGTTCCGGGTCAACGGCACGGCCAAGCCGAACACGGCCGACTATAACGCGATGGTGGCGAACCAATTTGCTGACTGGCGGCTGGTGGTCGACGGGCTGGTTGCCAATCCCCTGCGCCTGTCGTTGGCGCAGCTTCGCCAGATGCCGCTGAAGACGCAGACGACGCTGCATAACTGTGTCGAGGGCTGGAGCGCGATCGGCACCTGGACGGGACCGCAGCTGGGCCTGATCCTGAATGCCGCGAAACTGGCGCCGTCGGCCCGGTTCATCGTGTTTCACTGTGCCGACAATTATCGCGGCGGGGCGTGGCGATATTATGAATCGGTCGACCTGATCGACGCATTCCATCCGCAGACGATCCTGGCGCTGGCGCTGAACGGCAATGCCCTGTCTGTCGGGCATGGCGCGCCGGTGCGGCTGCGCGCGGAGCGGCACCTGGGGTACAAGCAGGCCAAGTTCGTCATGCGGGTGGAGGCGGTTGCCAGCCTGGATCAGGTGTATCGCGGCAAGGGCGGTTTCTGGGAGGATGCGGCCGGATATGAATGGTATGCCGCGCTGTGACATGAAAATGCCGCACTGGGACGCGATCTAGTCGGGCATGGCCCTGATCGATCTGTTCCTGTCGCGCGCGGTCAGGCGGGGCGTGCTGACCCTGATCAAGCCGGACGGCACCACCGCCGTTTTCGGCACCGCCGATCCCGCCATTCGCCCCGTCACCATGCGGTTTGCCGATGATCGCGTGGCTCGCCAGATCGCCGCCGATCCCGGCCTGGGCGCGGCAGAGGCCTGGATGGACGGCCGCCTGACCATCGCGGACGATGACCTGATGGGTCTGCTCGACCTGATTTCCGCGAACAACCGGTGGGAGGAGAGCAAGACGACGCTGCTCGCCGGGCCGCTGGCGCGGGCGCGGGACCGGCTGATCCAGAGCATCAAGCGCCATAATGCGGCGCAGGTGTCGAAGCGGAACGTCGCGCATCATTACGACCTGTCGGCGCGGCTTTATGACCTGTTCCTCGATGCCGACCGCCAATATTCGATGGCGTATTTCACCGATCCGGGCCGCAGCCTGGAACAGGCGCAGGCGGACAAGAAGGCGCATATCGTCGCCAAGCTGGCGATCGAGCCGGGGATGCGCGTGCTGGATATCGGCTGCGGCTGGGGCGGCATGGCGCTGTACATCCATGCAAAGACGGGCGCTGCGGTCCACGGCATCACGCTGAGCGAGGAACAGCTGAAGATCGCGCGCGAGCGGGCGGCGGCGGCCGGCGTTGCGGACAAGGTGACGTTCGACCTGATCGATTATCGCGCGGTGACGGGCACGTTCGACCGGATCGTATCGGTCGGCATGTTCGAACATGTCGGCACGCCGCAATATCGCACCTTCATGGCCAAATGCCGCGCGTTGATGCCGGAGCATGGCGTGATGCTGCTGCACACGATCGGGCGCGCGGGCGGGCCGGGCGTGACCGACCATTTCACGGCGAAATACATCTTTCCCGGCGGCTATATCCCCGCCCTGTCCGAAATCCTGCGCGCGAACGAGGGCAACAAGATGTTCGTGACGGATGTCGAGGTGCTGCGGCTGCATTATGCCCATACGCTGCAGCACTGGTACGACCGCGCGGTCGCGGCGAAGCAGCAGATCGTCGCGCTGTACGACGAACGCTTCTATCGGATGTGGCTATATTATCTGGCGGGCAGCTGCGTCAGTTTTCGCCATGGCGGGCTGGTCAATTATCAGGTGCAGTTCGCCCGATCGCGCGAGGCATTGCCGATCACCCGCGATTACATCGCCGAGGCAGAGGCGCGGCTACAGGATTAATCCGCCACCTCGCCCTCGCCCGGCGCGGCATAGGCGGTGCGGACGATTTCCCCCAGCGCGCCGGTGTCCACATCGGCGAGCTTCTTGATATAGAGGCACCCCTTTCCGGTCTTGTGCTTGCCCAGCCGGGTCAGCGCGCCGGCCTGTTCGGGCCGCCCGGCACCGACATAGAAGACCAGCTCCGCCTTGCGCGGGGAAAAGCCCACCCGGCACATCTCTCCCTCTCGCCCGCTGGCATAGCGATATCGGTATCGCCCGAAGCCGATGATCGACGGTCCCCACAGGACGGCCGGCTGGCCCGTCGCCTGTGCCATCAATTCGGTGACGGCGACGGCATCGGCGCGGCGCGCGGCATCCGGCACGGCGTCCAGAAAGGCGGCGACGGCTGCGTCCGTCGGCAGGGTCTTGTTTTCGGTCATGGCTGTCCCCCTTGCAGTGATGCTGCGCCCGCTCGTCGAGTCGCTGCAAGCGCTTAGCTTGCGCGGGCGGGCAATGGGTCATAAGGCGCGCGGCGATTCCTCATGCACCGAACCTGCGGAGCCGTGCCCATGTCCGACAAGATCAACCGCATCGTCCTTGCCTTTTCCGGTGGGCTGGACACCAGCGTGATCCTGAAATGGCTGCAGCAGACCTATAACTGCGAAGTCGTCACCTTTACCGCCGATCTGGGGCAGGGGGAGGAGCTTGGCCCGGCGCGCGCCAAGGCCGAGCTGATGGGGGTGAAGCCGGAGCATATCTATATCGACGATCTGCGCGAGGAGTTCGTCCGCGATTTCGTGTTCCCGATGATGCGCGCCAACGCGCTGTACGAGGGGCAGTATCTGCTGGGCACGTCGATCGCGCGGCCGCTGATTTCCAAGCGATTGATCGAGATTGCTGCGGAAGTGGGCGCCGATGCGGTCAGCCATGGCGCAACGGGCAAGGGCAACGACCAGGTGCGGTTCGAGCTGTCCGCCTATGCGCTGAACCCCGATATCAAGGTGATCGCGCCGTGGCGCGAATGGGACCTGACCAGCCGCACCGCGTTGATCGCATTTGCCGAGGCGCACCAGATCCCGGTGCCCAAGGACAAGCGCGGCGAAAGCCCGTTTTCGACCGACGCGAACCTTCTGCACACCTCGTCCGAGGGCAAGGTGCTGGAGGATCCGTGGGATGAAGTGCCGGATTATGTCTATTCGCGCACCGTCAATCCGGAAGATGCGCCGGACCAGCCGGAATATATCACCATTGATTTCGAGAAGGGCGACGGCGTTGCCCTGAACGGACAGGCGATGTCGCCGGCGACGCTGCTGACCGAACTGAACGAACTGGGCCGCAAGCATGGCATCGGCCGGCTGGATCTGGTCGAGAACCGCTTCGTCGGCATGAAGTCGCGCGGCATGTACGAAACGCCGGGCGGCACCATCTATCACCTGGCCCATCGGGGCATCGAGCAGATCACGCTGGATCGCGGTGCCGCGCATCTGAAGGACGAACTGGCGCCGCGCTATGCCGAGCTGATCTATAACGGGTTCTGGTACGCGCCGGAGCGCGAGATGCTGCAGGCCGCGATCGATTACAGCCAGGAAAAGGTGGCCGGGACCGTCCGCCTGAAGCTGTACAAGGGCAATGCGTCGGTCGTCGGTCGCAAGTCGCCCCATTCGCTGTACAGCGAGCGGATGGTGACGTTCGAGGACGATCAGGGCGCGTATGACCAGCGCGATGCGGCGGGATTCATCAAGCTGAACGCGCTTCGCCTGCGCCTGCTGGGTCGGCGCGACCGCTGATCCCGCAGGCGCGGCGCAGCGGAAGCCGCGGCCTCCCCTTGACGTGCCAGCGCCGCTCGGCAAGGGCCGGGGGATGCGCTGGTCTGCCGTCATCCCCGTCTTTAACGAAGCGGATTATCTGCCCGCGACACTCGCCTCGCTGATCGCGCAGGACGAGCCTGTGCGGATCATCGTGGTCGACAACGGATCGACCGATGGCTGCATCGATGCAGCGCGCCAGCAGGCACAGGCAGCGGGGGCCGATATCCTGTTCCTCGATGAACCGACGCCGGGGCAGGTCCATGCCCTGCGTCGCGGGATCGACGCGGTGGAAACCGAGTTCGTCGCGGTTTGCGATGCCGATACCGTCTATCCGCCGCATTACCTGAAGCGGGCCGGCGAACTGTTCGATGCGGGCGGGCCGGGGCGGGTGATGCTGGGCGCGTGGTTGAAGCCGGATGACGGCGATCCTGATCATGCGATGCGCGCGCGCCGCCACAGGCTGACCGCCGCCGCCGTCTGGCCGCGGCAGAACCATACCAGCGGCGCGGCACAGCTGTTCCGGACCGAGGCGCTGCGCCGGGCGGGCGGATATGATCCGGCGCGTTGGCCCTATGTCCTGAAGGATCACGAGCTGGCGCACCGGGTGCTCAAGCTGGGCCAGCAGGCCTATGATCCCGACCTGTGGTGCGTCAGCTCGTCCCGGCGCGACGACCGGCGCGGGGTGCGGTGGACGCTGTTCGAGCGGCTGATGTACCATTTCACGCCAAACGCGGCGAAGGACTGGTTCTTCTACCGCTTTCTGGCGGGGCGGTTCGCCGCGCGCGGACAGCGCGACACGGTGCTGCGCCAGCGCAGCTGGGACAAGCAGGGATGACCGACGCTGCCCCGCTGACGGAGGAGCCGGAGGCGGCGCGCGGCTGGTTCGACCGGCTGATCGCATGGGGGCGGCCCTATGCCCGGCCGCTCCACTGGATCTGGATGGCCCTGATCCTTGGCTATGTCGGCTGGAAACTGACCGACCTTGGCTGGCGTGACGTGCTGACCCGGCTGCCGGTCAGCCCGTGGTTCTACATCGTCTATGCGGTCAGTTTCATGCTGTTGCCGCTGACCGAACAGCGCATTTTCCGGATGATCTGGGGCAAGCCGGTGCCGCTGGGGCCGGTACTGCGCAAGCGCGCGCTGAACGCCGTCGTCATCGGATATTCCGGCGATGCCTGGTTCTTTGTCTGGGCCAGCGCCACGCTGGGCATCCCGACACGTCGGGCGATAGCGGGGCTGAAGGACAGCTCGATCCTGTCGGGGATGGGCGCGACGCTGACGACGTTGCTGCTGGTCGCGGCGCTGATCGGGCTGGGCCAGCAGGGGCTGGTCGACCGGATCATCGGCGGCCAGACCGCGCTGTTCGTGGGGCTGGCCCTTGCGGCGCTGGCGGTGGCGGTGCTGGCCGTGCTGTTCCGGCGGGCCGTGTTCTGGATCGACGGCGCGCGCGCGATCCGCATCTTTGCCATCCACCTTGCCCGCGCATGGGCGGTGCTGGCGCTGCAGGTGGTGCAGTGGTGGGTGGTGCTGCCGATGGTGCCGATGGAAACATGGCTATTGTTCGTGACGGCGCAGGCGGTGATCAATCAGCTGCCCTTCGTTCCCAATCGCGAGATCCTGTACCTGGCCGTCAGCCTGGAACTGGTCGGCGGGTCGGGGGTCGATGCGGCGACGCTGTCCGCGCTGATGGTGGCGACGGCGCTGGTCAAGCAGCTGGCCAATCTGTTCACTCTTGCCATCACCGGATTCGGTGGCAATGATGGTGTCATGGTCCGGGAACACACCGGGCAAGAGGCCGACCGGCCGACCTGAACCGACACCCCATTCACGGGAACTATCCATGCGTAGAATCAGCACCAGCATGACGGCGATCGCGGTTGCGATTTCCGTTCCGTTCCTTGTTGCCCCCGCATCGGCCGAGCCGGTCGCCCAGGCCACAAAGCCTGCGCCCGCGCCGCTCAGCCAGCTCGTCAAGTCGATCGACATTCCGTATCAGGAATTCACCCTGGCCAACGGCCTGCGCGTGATCGTGCACGAGGATCGCAAGGCGCCCGTGGTTGCGGTCAGCGTATGGTACGATATCGGGTCTAAGCACGAGCCCAAGGGCAAGACCGGCTTTGCCCATCTGTTCGAGCATCTGATGTTCAACGGCACGGAAAATTCGCCCGGCGAATATTTCGAGCCGCTGCAGCAGATCGGCGCCACCGACCTCAACGGCACCACCTTTTTCGACCGCACCAATTATTTCCAGACCGTGCCCCTCCCCGCGCTGGACATGGCGCTGTTCCTGGAAAGCGACCGCATGGGCTATCTGCTCGGCGCGGTGACGCAGGGCAAGCTGGATGAGCAGCGCGGCGTCGTGCAGAACGAAAAGCGCCAGGGCGACAACAACCCCTATGGCCTGACGTTTTACGAGGTGCTGAAGGGCCTGTTCCCCGAAGGTCACCCCTATTCCCATTCGACCATCGGTTCGATGGCCGATCTGGACGCGGCCAGCCTGGCCGATGTGAAGCAGTGGTTCACCGACCATTACGGCCCGAACAACGCCGTGCTGGTGCTGGCGGGCGACATCAACGCCGCTGAGGCGCGGCCGCTGGTCGAGAAATATTTCGGCGCGATCAAGCGCGGCCCGGAAACGCGCACCCCCGACGCGCCCGTCGTGCCGCTGAGCGCGCCGAAGCGGGTCGAGATGAAGGACCGCGTGGCAACGACCCGCATCAGCCGCTACTGGCCGACGCCGGGCCTGAACGATCCGGAGGCTACTCTGCTGCAGATCGGCGGCAGTGCGCTGGGCGGGCTGGCGTCGTCGCGGCTCGACAATGCGCTGGTCCGCGAAGACAAGCTGGCGGTCAGCGTCAGCGCGGGCGAATCGCCCTTTGCGCAGGTCGGCTTTTTCTCGGTAAGCGCCGACGTGCGCCCAGGCGTCGATCCGGCGCTGGTCGAAAAGCGGATGGACGAAGTGGTCGCCAAGCTGCTGGCCGAAGGGCCGACGGCGGACGAGGTGGCGCGCGTGACGACCAGCACCGTGTCCGGTCGCCTGTCGGGACTGGAGGCGGTTGGCGGGTTCGGCGGCAAGGCGGTCGCCCTGGCCGAGGGCGCGCTCTATTCCGACAATCCGGGCTATTACAAGGTGCAGCTGGAGCGGATGGCGGCGGCGACGCCCGCCACGGTCAAGGCGGCGATGAACAAGTGGATCGGCAAGCCGGCGCTGACCATCGTCACCACGCCGGGCGAGCGCCCCGCCTATGCCGAGGCGCAGGCCCCGGCCGCCAAGCCGGCCGCCGCGCCCGCCAAGGACGAAGCGGTGAAGGGCACGCGCGGACCGCTGCCCCAGGTGGGCGACGTCAGCGCGCTTGAGTTCCCCAAGGTTGAGCGCGCGAAGCTGAACAACGGGATCGAGCTGGTCTATGCCCAGCGCACTGCGCTGCCCATCACGCAGGTGGTGATGCAGTTCGATGCGGGGGCCGTGGCCGACCCCGACGACAAGCTGGGCACGCAGGCGATGATGCTGGCGGTGATGGACGAGGGCACCAAGTCGCTCAATTCCGTCCAGCTGGCCGAGGCGCAGGAGCGGCTGGGCGCGCGGATCAGCACCAATGGCTCGTCCGACCGGACGGCGGTGACGCTATATACGCCGAGCGCCAACATGGCCGGATCAGTGGCGCTGTTCGCCGATGTGGTGCGCAACCCGGCTTTTGCCCCGGCAGAGGTCGACCGCGTGCGCGCGCAGCAGCTGGCCCGCATCAAGCAGGAACTGTCCAGCCCGCAGGGCCTGGGCCAGCGCGCGATGCCGAAGCTGCTGTACGGCGACAAGTCGGCCTATGCCAAGCTGGCGGCGGCAACGGGCGATCCGGCGGTGATCGCCAGCCTGCAATCGGCCGATCTGGCCGCATTCCATCAGGCATGGCTGCGCCCGGAAAAGGCCAAGATCTTCGTCGTCAGCGATCGTCCGCTGGCCGAGGTGAAGGCAGAGATGGACCGCGCCTTTGCCGACTGGAAGGCGGCGGGCACGGCGGGCACCAAGGTAGCCGGCACCAACGAGCAGGCCAGCCCGCGCATCCTGCTGATCGACCGGCCGCAATCGCCGCAGTCGCTGATCCTGGGCGCGCAGCTGACCAAGCTGGACCCCAAGTCGGACCTGCTGCCCTATCAGACCGCGAACGAGGTTCTGGGCGGATCGTTCCTGTCGCGAATCAACATGGACCTGCGTGAGGAAAAGAGCTGGTCCTATGGCGCAGGCGGCCGGTTCAATCAGCTGGACAATGCCGTGACCTATGTCGTCAGTGCGCCTGTACAGGCGGACAAGACCGGTCCGGCGATCGAATCGCTGAAGCGCGAAGTCACCGAGTTCCTCACCACCAACGGTGTGCAGAAGGACGAGTTCGAGCGGACGATCAACGGTCAGACGCGCGAACTGGCAGGCAATTTCGAGCGCGCCAGCTCGGTCCTGTCCGCGATGATCCAGAATGACGAGCTGGGCCGTCCGGACAATTATTACACCACGATCGCGCAAAAATATCGTGCGCTGACCGCGCAGCAGCTTGACGCTGCGGCACGCTCGACTTTCGACCCGGCCAAGTTCGTCTGGGTCGTCGTTGGCGATGCCAAGGTGGTAAAGCCCCAGCTTGACTCGCTTGGCCTGCCGGTTGAGGTCAAGCCGATGGCCGAGCTGACCGCCCTGCCGCAGGGCAAGGCCGCGGCCACCAAGTGATCGAAACGAGATAGGAGTGGATGCCATGGCGAATGTCGATGGAAGCTGGGACACCGTCACCAAATCGCCGATGGGCGATCAGCAGGCGACGCTGTCCGTCACCAGCAATGGCGATACCTTTACCGGCACCTATTCGGGCGCCATGGGCACGACCGAGGTCAAGGACGGCAAGGTGGCCGGCGATACGCTGACCTGGAAGGTCGATATCGTCGTCCCCATGCCGATGACGCTGGATTGCGAGGCGACCGTTGATGGCGACACCATCACCGGCACTGTCGGCGCCGGCGTGTTCGGCAGCTTTCCGATGAGCGGCAAGCGCGCCTGATCCGACCCGGGACGACAGGATCGGCCCGCCATCCCACCGGGGTGGCGGGCCGTTTCCGTTTGGTGGCCGCAACGATTTTTTGCAGGTGCCATAATACGGTATAGTTTTGCGACATTTGGGACGTAGGAGGCTTCACCCTCCTCCTGTGTCAGGATCGCCATGCGTCCCTTCGCCCGATTCGTTCTGCTGACCGCAACGGCCCTGTCCACCCTGGCGTGCCCGACGCTGGCCGGGGCCCAGACCACGCCGCCCGGGCAGGAGGCTGGCAATGGTCAGAACACGCCCGCCACGCAGCAATTGCCGGGCGACGGTTCGGCAGGCGGTGCCCCGGCCGAACCGGCAGCCGAGGCCGAGGAAATCGTCGTTGTCGGCCAGCGCCTGCCCGGCGCGGTCGAGGGGGACGTGAAGCCGGAGGTTCAGCTGTCGCCCTCCGAAATCCGGGCCTATGGCGCCAGCAACATCGCCGAGCTGATCGCCGCGCTATCGCCGCTGACCGACAGCGGGCGCGGGCGGGGCGGCGGGCCAGTCTTCCTGCTGAACGGTCGCCGCATCGGCAGCCCGCGCGAGATTTCGAGCATTCCCAGCGAGGCGCTGGTCAGGGTCGATATCCTGCCGCCCGAAGCCGCGCTTGCCTATGGCTATGGTGCGGATCAGCGCGTGGTCAATTTCGTGGTGCGTCAGCGGTTCCGGTCGCTGTCGGTCGAACTGGCCGACACGGTGCCGACCGAAGGGGGGACGAACGCGATCCGGGCCGAAGCGACGCTGACCCAGATCCGGCCGAGCGGGCGCAACAATATCGAGGTCGAATATAATCGGCAGACGCCGTTGCTGGAAAGCGAACGCGGCCTGATATCGACCCGCGGTGGCCAGTTCGACCGGCTGGGCAATGTGACCGGCATTGGCGGCGCACAGATCGACCCGGCGTTGAGCGCGCTGGTCGGTGAACCGGTGACGATCGCGGGCGTGCCCGTCACCGCCGCGACCGCCGCGCCGACGCTGAACGATTTCGTCGCCGGGGCGAACGATCCGAACACCACGGACATCACGCCGTTCCGTACGCTGCGCTCTGCCAGCGATTCGATTGAGGGCAATGCGGTCATTGCCCGGACGCTGTTCGGCGATATCGACACGACCTTTACCGTTGGTTCCCAGTTGACCGACACGACCGCTCAACAGGGGCTGGCGCAAGCGACGCTGACCGTCCCTCGCAGCAATCCGTTTTCGCCGTTCGACAGCGACGTCCGGTTGCTGCGCACGCTGGGCGAGGAGGCGTTGCTGGCGAAGAGCCGCACCTGGGAAGTGAATGGCGCGGTGTCGATGAACGGCACTATCCCCGGCAACTGGCGCTGGTCGTTCAACGGCAATGTCGAGCGCACCGAGCGGAGCGGCACCACGGATCGCGGCTTTGCCATTGCGCCGGTTCAGGCGGCGCTGACGGCGGGTGATCCGGGCGTGAACCCGTTTGGGCCGCTGCTCCCGCTGGCACCAATCATCGACACCAACCGGGAGGTGCGCAACGCGTTGTCCGGCGATGCGGTCGTTTCGGGTGCCGCATTCCGCCTGCCCGCGGGTGATGTGCGGACCAATATCCGGCTGCGCGCCAATAGCAGCAGCATCGACAGCCGATCGGTTCGAAGCGGGATCGAACAGGTGGCAAGCCGCGGACGGGACGAGGTAACGGGACGAATCGGGATCAATGTGCCGATCGCCAGCGACCGGGAAAATGTGCTGCCGTTCCTTGGCCGCCTGTCGTTCAATGCCGCTGGCGGCGTGACCGAGCTGTCGGATTTCAGCCGGCTGGTTGAATACAGCTATGGCCTGAACTGGGATCCGGTGCCGATCCTGAGCATCCGGGCATCCTTTGCCGGAGACCAGAACGCGCCTTCCCAGAATCAGCTGGCCGCTCCGGTGATCGTCACACCCAACGTGGTGGTGTTCGATTTCGTGCGCGGCGAAAGCGTTGCGGTGACGGCGACTACCGGCGGCAACCCCGATCTGCGGGCGGACAACCGGCGGTCCTTCAGCCTGGGCGGCAACCTGAGGCTGCTGGATGCCAACAACACGCGGATCGACGTCAACATGGATTATACCCGCGACCGGATCGACGATCCGACCCAGGGTTTTCCGGCGATCACCGCCGCGATTGCGCAGGCCTTTCCCGAACGGTTCACGCGCGATGCAACCGGCCGGTTGCTGGCCATCGATACCCGCGCCGTCAATTTCGACCGGAGCGAGCGCCAGGAGCTGCGCACAAGGATCAGCTTTAACAAGAGCTTCCCTGCGCCGCGAGGTCGGGGTGATGACGAACGCTGGCGCCAGATGGTCGGCCAGGGGCAACCGGGCGGGGAAGGCCCCCCGCGCGGTGACGGCGGACAGCAGGGCCAGGCGGGTCCCCGCGGCGAGGGCGGCCAGCGTGGCCCGGGTGGCGGCTTTGGCGGCGGTGGCGGTGGCCGGTTCGGCGGTCGCGGCGGCGGCAATTCCATCGGCATTGACCTGACCCACACCTATCGGCTGGCGCAGACATTGCTGATCCGCGAGGGACTGCCCGAACTCGATCTGCTCAACGGCGATGCCCAGAATTCGCGGGGCGGATCGCCCCGCCACGAGGTGAGGGTGCAGGCGCGAGGTCGCTATAACGGCTTTAATTTCCGGCTGGAGGGCAATTATGCCGGCCCGACTTTCGTCAACGGGGGTGTCGCCGCCGATGGCCGGCTCGATTTTTCAAGCCTGACGCGCTTCAATGCCCAGGCTCAGGTCGATCTGGGGCAATCCTTCATCGCGCGTGGCGAGCGATGGGCGCGCAATGCCCGGGTTTCGCTGAACGTCACCAACCTGTTCAACACGCGCCAGCGGGTGACCGATGCCAATGGCGAGGTGCCGCTGACCTATCAGCCGGGGTTCGTCGATCCGCTGGGCCGGACGGTGTCGATCACGCTGCGCAAGCTGTTCAGCTGACCGGACAAACGAACGGTTATTCGCCGAACGCTCCGCGGCGATAGAGCAGGGTGATCGCGACCCGGCGGTTGCGCGGATCGGACGGGTTCTTGACGATCAAGGGTTCGCGGTCGGCCACGCCCTCGATCCGTTCGAAGGACGCTTCCTTGACCCCGCCGGCCAGCAACCGGCGGCGCGTCGCCTCTGCCCGGCCGGATGAGAGCATCCAGTTATTCATGGCGCGCGGGTCGCCGAACGGCAGGCTGTCGGTATGGCCGCGGATCATGATGGGATTGTCGAGCGGCGCGATCGATGCGGCGACCAGCCCGATCAGCTGATTGGCATCCCCGGCAAAGGCCGTGGTGCCGAGGTCGAACATCGAATAATCGGCATCGTCGATCAGGTCGATGCGCATCCCGTCGCGCGTCTTCACGAAGCGGACATGCTTGCCCAGCTTGGCGAGCTTCTGGTTCGACTGGATCTGTGCCTCGACCCGCGATTTCATGCGGCGGAAGTTCTTTTCGTCCTCCGCCGCCAGCGCGCGCTTGTCCTTAAGCGTGCCCTTTTCGCCTGAACCCACCTGACGTCCGCCGGATGCGTCCACGGGAATGGTCATCGACCGGGTGCCGGTCTGGCCCGCACGGTTGGGATAATTGTCCGGCTCGTTCAGCGAACTGCCGCCAAGCAGGCCGTCGGAACCGGCGCTGTTCTGTTTCTTCTGAATCAGCGTGGGCGAGAAATAGTCGGCAAGCGCCTTGCGCTGCTTCTCGTTCGTCGCGCCCAGCAGCCACATCAGAAGGAAGAACGCCATCATCGCCGTCACGAAGTCGGCATAGGCGACCTTCCACGCACCGCCATGATGCCCGCCATGACCATCGGCGATGATCTTTTTGACGATGACGATCTTTGGCGGCTGATTGTTGCCGTGCGGTGCGCGGGAGGAAGGCATTACAGAGCGCCCTTTGGCGCGCCGGTGCCGCTTATCGGCGCAAGCCGATCAAACAGCATCATCAGCGGCCCCGCAGTCCGTCGAATACTTCGCCGAACCCGGGCTGGTTGTGGTGGGCGATGCCGCTGCGCGCGGCCTCGATCACCAGCGGCTGGGGATGGCCGTGCAGCGATGCGATGATGATCTGTTTCACGACATGATAGATGGCGGCATCGGCGTCGATCACCTGTTGCAGGCGGGTCGCCAGCGGGCCGACAATGCCATAGGCGAGAAGCACGCCCAGAAAGGTGCCGACCAGCGCCGAACCGATCATCGCGCCCAGGATGCTGGGCGGCTTGTCGATCGAGCCCATCGTCTTCACCACGCCCAGCACGGCCGCGACGATGCCCAGCGCGGGCAGGGCGTCAGCCAGACCCTGCAGCGTCGTCTGCGGACCCTGAACCTCGTGATGATGGGTCTTGATGGCGTTATCCATCACTTCTTCGACCGCATGGACGTCGAGCGTGCCCGACGACACGACGACCAGGCGCAGCGTGTCCGCGATCAGGTTGATCAGCGTGTGATCGGCGAGCAGGCGAGGGTATTCGGAGAAGATCGCGGATGATTTCGGATCCTCGACATGAGGCTCCAGCGCGATCGGCCCTTCGGTGCGCAACAGCTTCATCAGCTTGGACACCAGGAAGATCGTGTCGAGATAATCCTGTTTCTTGTATTTCGGCCCCTTGAGCACCTTGACGACGCCGCCGCCCAGCGCCTTCAGCTCCTTCATCGAATTGCCGATGATCAGCGCGCCGACCGCCGCGCCGCCGATGATCAGCATTTCGTGGGGCAGTGCGTGCAGCACAGGCCCAAGCGCACCGCCGGTGATGGCGAAGCCGCCGAACACCATGGCGATCAGCACGACAAGACCGATCAGCGGAAACATGGAACAGCGGCACTCCCGGTTTTGACTGGCCCTTCACATCGGAAGGGGGGCGATTTGACCCTGTTTGCCAGCAAGGCGGAAAAAAATGGTTACCGAGGCGATCCGGCGATCAGCGCAGTTGGTCGAACAGGGTCAGCTGCGACAGCCGGGTAAAGCTGGACTGCGTCGCCTGAAGAATCGTCAGCGTCTTCTGAAGCTCGGTCACCGCCTTGGTCACATCGACATCCTCGATCGAGGACATGGCGATTTCGCGGTCGGTTTCCTCGGTCTTGCGGCGCTGGGTTTCCAGTTCGACCCGCATTTCGCGGGCGCCCACCGACGCGCGCGCAGCCGCGACGTGATCAAGCGCGGCCAGAATATCGTCATTATGGCCGGCCGTCGCAGCGGCATCGCCGGACCTGATCGATGCGGACACCGCCGCCAGCGTCGCAAAGATATCGGTCCCGCCCGCGGGCATGAAGATATGTTCGCCATTCTCGCTGGCGATCACGCTGCGCCCTTCACCGATCGGAATGGGCACCGGCGCGCCGTCACCGGTATAGCTGACCGTGCCGTCCGCCGCCTGGGTAAAGGCATCGCCGGTCGAGCTGCCGCCGAAAATCGGGGCACCGCGCGAATCGCGGCTATTGGCCAGGCTGAGCAATTCGTCGCGGATCGTATCGAGTTCGGTTGCCACGGCTTCCCTGTCCCCCTGGGACAGGATGCCGCTGCGCGCCCGCACGGTCAGTTCGCTGACCCGCTGCAGCCGGTCGTCCACGCTGCCGAGCAGGCTGTCGCTCTGCGCCAGCAGGCCCTGTGCCAGCGCCAGATTGGCTGTGGTCGTTTCCGCCGCGACCGATTCGCGCTTCAGCATGCCCAGCCGCTGATAGCCGCCGGGATTGTCGGCCGCGGTCAGCAGCTTCTTGCCCGTCGCAATCTGCGTCTGCAGCGTTTCGGCGCGGCTGCTCATCCGCAGCATCAGCGAGGTGGAGCGATCGTAAAAGCTGGCGGTGGCGATGGACATGGCGCTTACCGGATCTGGAGGATGCTATCGATCGTCTCGCGCGCCACCTGGATGACGCGGCTCGACGCCTGATAGGCTTGCTGGAAACGGATGAGGTCGACGGCCTCGCGGTCAAGGTCGACTCCGACGGCGTTGGACCGGCTGCTGACCGCCTGATCCTTGATCGATGCTTGCGCCTCTGCAACCGACTTGCGGGCCTGAAGCGCCGCGCCGTTGCCCGCGATCATGCTGGCGGCGCGATCCTCGAACGCAGCAGTGCGGCGAAACTCGTCCAGCGCCAGCAGCGTGGCGTTGTCGCGCGGGCCGCCGCCCACCCCGGATGCGGCGATGCCGCGCGGATCGGTGAGGCCAACCGTCATGCGCGACGGATCGGCGGGGTCGGTGATGAACAGCGGCTGCCCGGCATTGCCGTCAAGGTCGCGGCCCTGCGCCTGCAGCGTGTTGATGCCATCAGCAAATTCGTTGGCCATGATGCGCAGTTCGATCTGCGCGTCGGCGATGCGGCCCGCGCCCTCCACGATCCCGGCCAGCTTGCCGCTGGTCGCCGGAAGGACGGAGGTGACGCCGACGCTGGACACGATGAACTGTGCCGCGCCGGTGTTGCTGCGATTATAGGCGACGGAAGACACCCGGTCGCCGGTGATCAGCACCGGACCGCCAGGGCCGCCGACCCGCACCGTCGCGCGCCCGACATCGTCGGTGGCGACGTTGAGATCGGCATAGGCGGACATGGCGTCGATCAACCGGTCCCGTTCGTCGAGCAGCTGGGCCTGGCCGCTGCTGCCCGGCTGGGTCCGGCCGATCGCGGCATTCACCTGAGCCAGCGCGCGGGAATGGGATTCAAGGTCGCTTGCCGCGCCCTGACCGGCAACATCCACCTCGGCCGTCATCCGTTCCAGCGTGTCGGCGCTGGTGGTGAACGCCTGTGCAATGCTGATCGCGTGCTCCAGCATGACGATGCGCGGCGCAGTGGCGCTGGGGTCGGCCGCCGCCTGCGCGCCGGCATTGAAGAACTGGCCCATCCGTTCCGCCAGCTGAGGCCCGGCCAGCGCGACGTCCAGCCGCTCAAGCCACACGATCCCTGCTTCGCTGCGCGCCAGATCGGCCGTGGCAACCCGCACATCGGCGTCGCGAAAGATGTCGCCCATCCGGCGGATGCCGTCGGACACGACGCCATACCCGCCAATGCCCTGCGCCGCGCCGATTTCGGTCATGTTGGCGGTGCGGCGGACATAGCCGGCGGTGTCGGTGTTGGCGATGTTTTCCGACGTGGTGCCCAGCGCCGTCTGATAGGCGCGGACGCCGCTGGCACCGATGGAAAGCAGGTCGCTGCTCATGGCTTATTCCTTTGCATCCGGCGCCGTGGCCGCGCCCGGAGGCTCGGCCAGCGTCGGCTGGCTGCGCGACAGAAAATCGGTCATCGCCCGGCCGATGCCCAGCGGCGTGGACGCCGCCATGGTCTTGGCCAGTTGCTGATCCTGCATATCGCGGAACTGGGTCATGGCCTGGCTGTCGAACAGCGGCTTGGCGAGGTTCGCCTTGCGCATCGACGTCAGCATCATGCCGACGAACAGCGATTCGAACTGCTGTCCGGCCTTGTTCAGATTGTCGCGGCTGGACAGTCGGCTGGTGTCGATCGACACGCCGGCGTTGGACGCGGCAGGCGCGGGGGCGGAAAGCGGGTTCATCACAGGATCACCAGATCGGCCTTGAGCGCGCCCGCTTCCTTCAGCGCCTGAAGGATGGCGACCAGATCGCCCGGCGACGCGCCGATGGCGTTCACCGCCTTGACGATATCGGCCAGTTTCGGTCCCGCCTCGAACAGGAACATCGGGCGCAGATCCTCGCTGATGCCGACCGAGCTTTGTTCCTCGACCGCGGTCTGGCCGCGGCTGAACGGGGCGGGCTGGCTGACGCGGGGGGATTCATCGACGCGCACGGTCATATTGCCATGGCTGACCGCGACCGGCGACACGCGCACGGCGGAGTTGATGACCACGGTGCCGGTGCGGGCATTGATGATGACGCGCGCCGGCGCCTCTGCCGGTTCGACGGGCAGATTTTCGATCTCCGAAATCAGCATCGCGCGAATGTCGGCACCGGGCGGCGCGCTGACCGACACGGACACGGCGTCCAGCGCCGTCGCCCGGCCCGCACCGAAGCGCATGTTGATGACGTCGGCAACGCGCTGGGCCGTCGTGAAATCGGCCCGCGACAGATTGTAGGTGAGCGCGGGCGTATCGGCAAAGCCGGTGGACACGGTGCGTTCGACCGTTGCGCCCTCCGGAATCCGGCCCGACGAGGGGATGTTCACGACGACGGACGATCCGTCCGCGCCCTCTGCCCCCAGGCCGGACACCGTCAGCGTGCCCTGAGCCATCGCATAGATCTGGCCATCGGCACCGATCAGCGGGGTGAGGATCAGGCTGCCGCCGCGCAGGCTCTTCGCCTTGCCCATCGATGCCACGGTCACGTCGATTCGCTGGCCGGGCTTGGCAAAGGCGGGCAGGTCGGCGGTGATCATCACGACGGCCGCGTTCTTCAGGCCCGGATTGATCCCGGCCGGCAGCTGAAGCCCCAGGCGCGAGGTCGCGGATTTCACCGACTGGATCGTGTATTCCAGATTGTCGTCGCCCGTGCCGGGCAGACCGACAACGATGCCGTAACCGGTCAGCTGGTTGGACCGGATACCCTGGAACTGGCCCAGGTCCTTGACCCGTTCCGCATATGCGGGCGCCGCCAGTCCGAAAAGGGCGATGAGCAGCAGGAAGAAGCGCATGATCGTGCTCCGCGTCAGAAAGGGCTGATGACCTGGAAGAAGCGGCTGAGCCACCCCTGACGGCTGGCGCGGGCGATATCGCCCTTGCCGGTATAGGCGATGCGGGCATCGGCGACGCGGGTGGACGGAACGCGGTTGTTCGCATCCACATCCGCCCGGCGGATCAGCCCCTTGATCTGGACGAACTCGTCGCCGCGGTTGAGCGTGACGCGCTTTTGACCCTGAACCAGCATGGTGCCGTTCGGATAGACCGCGGTCACCGTGACGCTGAATTCGCCGGACAGCGCGTTCGACTGTTCCGCCGACCCCTCGCCTTTGAACGCGCGGCGGCCGCCGACGGTGGCGTCGGACTGGCTGAACAGCGCCAGCGCGCCGGTGGTCGGCGGGATCAGCGACGTGCTGCCATTGCTGTCGAGCTGCGATCCCGACGATTTGGTCGCGGTGGTGCGTTCGACCAGCACGATGGTGACGGGGTCGCCGACCTGGGCCGCACGCGCACCTTCGTGCAGCGCGGCATAGCCGTTCTCGGGCTGAAAGATGCTGCCATTGGCGACGGGCGGCGGCGGGGGCGGCACCGGCGCCGGCATGGCGGCGGTGAAATCCTCCTTGGGCTTCTTCTTGCCGAAGATGCCGGCCTGTGCGCCGTTGGGCAGGGCGGTGCCGGCGATGGCCAGCATCAGGATGAGTGTGCGCATCACGCCCTCAGATCGTCTGATTGACATATTGCAGCATTTCGTCGGTGGCCGAGATCATCTTGGAATTGACCTCATAGGCGCGCTGCGTTTCGATCATGTTGACGAGTTCCTCGACGACATTGACGTTAGATCCTTCCAGCATCCCCTGCCGGATGGTGCCGCGGCCAAGCTCGCCCGGGATGCCGATATTGGCAGGGCCGGAGGCGGCGGTTTCAATGAGGTAATTGTCGCCGCTGGCCTGCAACCCCGACGGGTTGGGAAAGCCGGCGACCAGCACCTGGCCAAGCTGGCTGGATTCCGTCTGGCCCGCGATCTGGGCCGATACGGTGCCGTCGCCGCCGATGGTGATCGACGTCGCGCCTTCCGGAATGGTGATGCCGGGCATCAGCTGATATCCCTCGCTCGTCACCAGAAGCCCCTGAGGCGAGCGTGCGAAATTGCCGGCGCGGGTATAGGCAAAGGTGCCGTCCGGCATCTGGATCTGGAAATAGCCCTGACCGTCCAGCGCCATGTCCAGCGAATTGCCGGTGGTGGCCAGCGACCCCTGCGTGTCGATGCGTGCCGTCCCCTGGATGCGGACGCCGGTGCCGAGGTTCAGGCCGGTGGCATATTGCGTCTGCTGCGTGCTGGCCGAACCGGCCGCCGTCACCACCTGATAGGCCAGCGTCTCGAACGCGGCGCGATCGCGCTTGAACCCGGTCGTGTTGACGTTGGCCAGGTTGTTCGAAATCACGCGCATCCGCATGTCCTGGGCGTCCAGGCCCGTGCGGGCGATGTGCATTGCGGCGTTGCCCATGGTCTTGCTCCTTACTGGATTCGCATCAGCGAGGCGGACTTCTCGTCCATTTCCTTCGCTTCTTTGACGAGATTGGCCTGCACCTCGTAGGCGCGCTGGTTTTCGATCATGTCGACCAGTGCCTGGGTCAGGTTGACGTTGGACTGTTCGAGCGACTTGCTCATCACCCGGCCCTTGAGGTCGGTGGGCAGCACGCCGCCGCGCTCGACGCGCATCAGGCCATCCAGCCCCTTGACCGTTTTCGATCCGGCATCGCTGACCAGTTTCATCTTGCCGATTTCCTGTGGCGCCGCGCCCGGCTCTGCGCCCAGCGGGACGATCGAGATCGACCCGTCATCGGCAATCGCGATGCGTTCGTGCGGGGGCACCGTGATCGGCCCGGTTTCGCCCAGCACCGGGTGACCGTCGCCCGTTTCCAGCATCCCCGTATCGGAAATGTGCAGGTCGCCCCGGCGGGTATAGCCTTCCGTCCCATCACCGGCCTGGACCGCGATCCAGCTGTCGGTGGCGATGGCGACGTCGAGGTCGCGGCCGGTGGAGATGATCGCACCGGCCTTGCGGTCGATATCGGTCACTTCCTCTGCCGCGGGCCGGCGCGATTCGAACTGGCCGCCGCCTTTCAGCATGGCCTGTTCGAACGACACCCGGTCCGCGCGATAGCCGGTGGTGTTGGCATTGGCGATGTTGTTGGCGATCGTCGCCTGCGCGGCCATCCGGCTCTTCAGCCCGGACAGTGCGGTGTAGATCAAACGGTCCATCGCCTATGCCCCCCTGGTGCCGGCTATCAGTTGATGTTGAAGATGGTCTGAGAGATCTGGCTGGCGGTATCGAGCGCCTTGGCATTCGCCTGGAACGCGCGCTGCGCGGCGATCAGCCCGACCAGTTCCTCGGTGATGTCGACGTTCGACCCTTCGATCATGCCGCTCATCAGCGAACCGAAGCCATCGCCATTGGGTTCGCCGACAATCGGTTCGCCCGACAGGCCGGATGCCGTCCAGTAGCTGTTGCCGATCTGACGCAGGCCAGTGGGGTTGGCGAAATTCGCCAGCATCACCTTGCCCAGGATCGTGCTTTCGCCATTGGAAAAGCTTGCCTTCACAAAGCCGTCGGGATCGACGGTCACGCCTTCCAGCTGGCCGACCGCGACGCCGTCCTGGCTCCGCTCGCTGACGCTGAACGGACGGACGCCCTGGTTGGTGGCGCTGGCGAACTGCAGGCTGATCGTCTGATCGCCGGGGGCCGATGCGGGCGAGAAGGGCGCAAAGGTGGTCGCACCGGTCGGCGAGACGAGCGCGCCCGACGCATCGAAGGTCAGTTCGACCGGCGACGGCGTACCCGCGGCGGTGCCAAGCCCGGCATCGCCGACGAAATTGTGCACATCCCACGTCGTCGGGCTGGTCTTCACGAAATAGGACGACAGGGTCATCGGGCTGCCGCCCGCGTCATAGATGGTCGTCTGCGTCGTCTGGTTATAGGTCGCCGGATCGAACCGGTCGAACGCCCCCGACGGGATGGCCGAACCGCTGTTCAGCGTGACGCCGAGCGTCACCGCACTGGTCGGAACCGGCGTGCCGCTGGTTTCCGGCAGACGCAGGCTGACCGCCTGATCGAGTCCCGTGGCGACCACCGTGCCCGATCCATCGACCGGGAACACCTGAAGGTGCCCGCCCTGGGCATCGACGACGAACCGCTGGGCATCGACCATGAAGCCGCCATTGCGGGTGAAGTTCACCCGCTGACCCGACAGGTCGGGCTTGACCGCGAAAAAGCCGTCGCCGGCAATGGCGATATCCAGCGACGATCCGGTCTGGGTCATGTTGCCCTGATTGAACTGCTGCTGGATGGCGCGCGTGACCGTGCCCGATCCGATCGCCATGTTGGGCGATTGCGACAGGTTGGACGCCATCACATCGGCAAATTCCGCGCGGCTTTTCTTGAACCCGTTGGTGACCACGTTCGCCAGGTTGTGCGAGATGGTCGACATGTCGGTCTGGGCTGCCTTGAGGCCGGAAAGCGAGGTGTAGAAGGACATGAAACGATGCTCCTGTACGTAAAGGGGGGTCAGCCGATCCGGCGGACGGCGGATGCGGACACCTGACCGATGCCGGGCAGGTTGAGGACGGGGCCGCCGGTTGCCGGCAGCGAAACGGAAGTGACGGGCGCCCAGACGAGCGCGCGGGCAGGCACGGCGCCGCTCGCGCCGCGCGCCTCGACGCTGAGCGTATATGGGCCGGTGCCGGCAGGCTCGCCATTGGCCAGCGTGCCGTCCCAGTCGAACATGACGGTGCCGGCGGCCTGTTTGCCCATTTCGATGGTGCGCACGGGGTTGCCGTCGGCATCCCCGATGGTGACGGTGACGCCGGTGGCATCCTTGTCCAGCTCGATCCCGGCCTCGATCCCGCCGATGTCGCGGGCATAGGCGGTGCTGCCTTCGGTGAGGACGGTGCGGCCGACCCAGGACAGCGCCTCTGCCGGGCTGGTCGCGCCCAGCTTGTCGGCAATCGCCTTGAGCGTCGAATTCATTTCCTGCTGACCTGCCAGCGAGGAGAATTGCGCCATCTGCGCAACCATCTGGGTATTGTCGACCGGTTCGAACGGATCCTGGTTGCGCAGCTGCGCCGTCATCAGCGACAGGAAATCCTGCTGCCCCAGCGACGATTTGCCGGTGGCGTTCGCCATCGCCGCGCTACTGGTGTCGCTGCGCTTGATGCCCAGCCCGTCAAGTGTCGTATCGAATGCGCTTGCCATGATCAGCGTCCCAGCCGGAGCGTTTCGGTGATCAGCGACTTGGCCGTCTGCATCACCTCCACATTGTTCTGATAGGAACGGGCTGCCTCCAGCATATCCACCAGTTCCCGGGATTCCTGCACCGCGCTTTCCCAGACATTGCCGTCCTTGTCGGCCAGGGGATTGCCCGGATCGTACCGCTTGGTCGGTTCCTCGCCCGCCGTGACGACGCGCTCGACATCGACCGTGGCCATGCCGGTCGCCTGATCGAAATGGGTGCGGAACACCGGTTTCATCGTGCGATAGGCAGCGGCCTGCGAATTCGCGATCGACCCGGCATTGGCCAGGTTCGACGCCGTGGTGTTCATCCGCACCATCTGGGCGGACATCGCCCGGCCGGACACCTGAAAGATATTGAGCGGAGCGTCAGCCATGGTCATTCACCCTTCAGCGCGCGCTTGATCGTGTCGATGCGGCCGTTGAGGAACGCCAGCGTCGTCTGATAGGCGACGGCGTTCTCGGCAAAGGCGGTCTGTTCCAGCGGCAGGTCGACGGTGTTGCCGTCCAGCGACGGCTGAAGCGGCACGCGGTACAGCGTCGCGCCATTGATTGCGGCCTGGCTGCTGGTGCCCGGCTGTTCCACCGCAGCCATCGCCGCGCGGAAATCGATATCCTTCGCCTTGTAGCCCGGCGTCGAGGAGTTGGCGATGTTGGACGCCAGCACGTGCATGCGCTGAGCGCGCACCGCCAGTGCCGCGCCATGCACGCCGAAAAGCCGATCCTGAGCCATAAGCGGTCTCCACGAAAAGTCGTTCGCCGGTTCACTAAGCAATGGCCGTGCCAATTTGCCGAAACGGGTATGCAGGGGGCAAAGCGGCAAGCCGGGCGGCAAGATCTTGCCGGTTGCGGCAGCCGGTTGCCGCCCGCCGCCCGCCGCCGCCGCCGCCCGTGCCGCAGCTTTGCCGAGCACGTGCGGATTGGCCCGACCCTTGCATTATTATCGCGCATGATCGGAACCGACCTTTCCCAGACCGCTGCGCTGATGGCGCCGTTCGTCGATTGGCCGTCCATCGCCATTGTCGGCGGCGGCACGGCGATCGCGCTGGCGCTGCGCCATCCGCTGGGCGACCTGGGCCGGGCGATCGCTGCGCTGACGCTTGCGCCGCGGCGGCGGTTCGGTGCCGATGCGCTGTTGATGCAAATCGATGCGCTGTCGCGGATCGCGAAACGGCATGGCGTGATGCAGCTGGATCAGTCCGTGATCGATGATCCCGATGTGGGCGCGGCGATTGCCGTGATCGTCGATGGCGGCGCACCCGACCGGGTCGCGCAGTTGCTGGACGAGCGCCGCACCGCGCGGGCCGAACGGCATCAGGCAGCCATCGCCGTCTGGGCAAGCATGGCCGAAATCGCGCCCGCCATGGGCATGATCGGCACGCTGATCGGCCTGGTCCGCATGTTCACGACGATGAGCGATCCGCGTGCGATCGGCGCGGCCATGGCGATCGCGCTGCTGACGACGTTGTACGGGGCGCTGATCGCGACATTGATTGCGCTGCCGGTTGCCTCGCGCCTGCGCGCCTTGGCGCGGGCGGAATGGATGGAGCGGACCCGGCTGGTGCCGCCGCTGACCGAACTGGCCGCGCGCGAACAGCCGCGTCTGCGCCCGGTTCAGGAGCGGACCGCATGATTGCCGCCGCCGATCCGTTCGAGACGCCGGATGCCCGGCCGGTCTGGCTGACGACGCTGGCCGATCTATCGCTGCTGCTGCTCGGCTTTTTCGTGCTGGTCATGGCAACAGAGGGGCAGGACCGGACCCGGCTGGCTGCGGGGATGCGGGCGGCGTTCGGTGTCGAGGCAGAGGGGACGGCGCCCATGCGCCCCGCGCCCATGCCGCTGGAAACGGCGCGGGTGCGCGGGTTCCTGGCGGGCGACGACGGGATTCCCGATGCGGGCATGGCCATTGCCGATTGGGCAAGGGCGGCGGCCGCCGATCCACGCGTCACCCTGACCCTGAGCGGCGGCGCGACGGGGGGCGAGGATGTCGATCCCGATACGGGCAGCATCGCGGTGTTGGCACAGGCACGGGCGCTGGCCGTTGCACAGGCGCTGGTCGCCGCGCGCGCGGTGCGCCCCGAACAGCTGCGCATCGCCGCCCATGACGGCCAGCCCGCGCGCGAGGCGCAGGTGATCGTGACCATCGGCTTTGCCGGCACGCCGCCGGAGGCCGCTCGATGACAACCATTCCAGTTCATGTTCCAAGCAGGAGACGATCCATGCGGATGATCCTTTTGCCGCTGTGCCTCAGCCTGTCGCTGCCCGCGCTGGCCGGCCCCGGCGATGTCCAGTCGACCCAGATCCTGGATACGGCGGTGGCGCAGTTCACCGGCGTGCCCGTCGGACAGGAAGGGGGCGCGCGCACGACCGTCGATCCCCGGCTGCGGCTGGCATCGTGCCAGTTGCCCCAGCTTGAATGGTTCACGCCCGCGCGCGACACGGTGGTGGTGCGCTGCATGGCGCCGGCCTGGCGCATCTTCGTGCCGGTCAACCGGTCGCAGCCGGTGCAGCAGCCCGTGGCCGCGACATCATCCCCCGGCATGGCCGGCCGGCCAGCGCCGGAGTCCAAGGCAGAACCGGTGATCAAGCGCGGCGATGCCGTGCGGGTTCAGGCGATGTCATCCGGCTTTGCCATCAGCCGAGACGGTGTGGCGATGGGCGATGCTGCTGTCGGCGGTCGCGTGCTGATCCGCGTGGACGACAAAAAGCCGCCGATTCAGGCGGTGGCCGTCGAACCGGGCGTCGCAACCCTGCCCGGCTGGAGCCGCTGATGGCCCCCGAAAGGGCCCGGCAGAAAAAATGTCTTCAGCGATGAACAAAACCCTAAAGCCTTTTCCGCTTCGGTCGTTTCCTCCTGTGTCAGCAGCTTATTCGGAGCGTGGACATGGTGGATCCGATCGGCATCAAGCCCATCCAGACCGGCGATCGCGCCGGGCCGGTGACGGCCGTGCGGCCTGCCCGGACGCCGGAGCCGACCGCCGACAATGCGGCGCGCACGGCCCAGCCGGGCGTGCGGACGCTGGCCCGTCAGGCAGCGGAAAAGCCGGAGGTTCGCGCCGAGCGGGTGGCCGAGGTCAAGCGCGCGATCGAGCGCGGCGACTTTCCCATCCTGCCCTATACCATCGCCGATCAGCTGATTGCGCTGCGGCTGGACTGGCTTGACGTCCGATGACCCGCAAGGACGCCCTGTGCCAGGTGATCGAGTGCCTGCACGCCGAAATCGACGCGCTGAAGGCGAATGACGTCGCCGCGCTGGAGGCGGCGACCCAGGCCAAGCTGGGCGCGCTGGAAATCGTGGCCGCCAACGACAATGGCGCCGCCCCCGATGCCGAGCTGCGCGCGCTGGCCGAGGAAGCGCACAAGCTGAACGAGACGGCGCGCATCTACGTCAACCTGATGGCGGCAAATGTTCGCCGCCGCCTGCAGGATCTTGCCGGTGCCACGGGTGCCGCCCTGCGCCCGGCAGGCGCGGCGGGCCGGGTTGCCGCCGCTTACGGGGCCTGAACCCGCACAACGGGTCATTTTGGCACACTCCTTGCTGTGATGCTTCCGTAACGTAGCAATCGAGCCAGGACTGATGCCGACCAACCTAGTCAATCCAGTCGCATCGCGATCCAGTGTCCATTCCGCCATTGCGCAGGCAAGCCAGCGCACCGGCATGGATTTCCACTATCTGCTGGGCCAGGCGCAGGTCGAAAGCGGTCTGCGCGCCGATGCCCGCGCCGGCACGTCGAGCGCGACCGGCCTTTATCAGTTCATCGAACAAAGCTGGCTGGGCGTGGTGAAGCGGCATGGCGGCGAGCACGGTCTTGGCTGGGCCGCCGGTGCCATCGGCCAGACGGCGAACGGCCGCTATATCGTCAGCGACCCCGGCGTCCGCCGCGCGATCCTGAACCTGCGCAACGATCCTGAGGTCGCGTCGCTGATGGCGGCGGAGCACGCATCGGACAACAAGGCCGCGCTGGAACAGACGCTGGGCCGCCAGGCGGGCGGCACGGACCTGTATATGGCGCATTTCCTGGGCCTGGGCGGCGCGCGTCAGTTCCTGAGCGCGATGGAGGCCAATCCCGACCGCAGCGGCGCGGCCATGTTTCCCGCCGCCGCGCGCGCCAACCGGTCGATCTTCTACACCGCCGGCGGACAGCCGCGCAGCCTGTCCGACATCTATCAGCGGTTTGCCGCCAAGCTGGACAAGGGCGCGATGGCCGCCGGATCAACCGGCCCGCAGCCGGGCAGCCCGTTCCAGAACCTGGACCCGGGTGTCGAGGTGCTGCTGGGCAACGAGGCGGAGGGCAATGACCGCGCCTGGGTGGAAACGACGCTGGCCAATCTGAACGTCGTTCGCGGCCAGCAGACGCCGGGCGCGATGGGCGATCCCATCCGCACCGCGGCCTATCGCCCGACGCCGGAAACGGCGCGGCTCGCCTATCTGATGCTCGCCAATCTGGGAGCCTGATCGATCATGTTCGCAGCCTTGGCCACCCACCGCAATTTCATGCCGATCGTCCGCAACAGCGCGCTGCCGCTGGCGATCCTGCTGCTCGTCCTGTTGATGGTGGTGCCGATTCCGGCATTCCTGCTGGACGTGTTCTTCATCCTGAACATCGCCATCAGCCTGGCGGTGCTGATGGTTGCGCTGAATGCGCAAAAGCCGCTGGATTTCTCCGCCTTTCCGTCCGTGCTGCTGTTCGCCACGCTGTTTCGCCTGGGCCTGAACGTCGCATCGACCCGCGTCGTGCTGGTCCACGGGCATGAGGGCGAGGCCGCGGCCGGCCATGTGATCGAGGCGTTCGGCACGTTCCTGATCGGCGGCGATTATGTCGTCGGTCTGCTGGTCTTTGCGATCTTGATGATCATCAACATGGTCGTCGTGACCAAGGGCGCGGGCCGCGTGTCGGAAGTGTCGGCGCGCTTTACCCTGGACGCCCTGCCCGGCAAGCAGATGGCGATCGACGCCGATCTGAACGCTGGCCTGATCACCGCCGACGAGGCGCGGGCCAAGCGGGTCGAGGTGGCGACCGAGGCCGATTTCTATGGCGCGATGGACGGTTCGTCCAAGTTCGTGAAGGGCGATGCCGTTGCGGGCCTGCTGATCCTGGCGGTCAACATCATCGGCGGCCTGATCCTGGGCGTGGTCAGCCATCAGCTGAGCATCGGCGATGCGGCCCGCACCTATATCATGCTGGCCATCGGCGACGCGCTGGTGGCGCAGGTGCCGGCACTGTTGCTGTCGATTGCCGCCGCCGCCATCGTGACCCGCGTCACGTCCAGCCAGGACCTGGCCGGACAGATTGGCGGCCAGTTCGGATCGTCGCGCACCTGGACCCCGGTTGCCGCGATCCTGGCGTTGCTGGGCGTGCTGCCCGGGATGCCGACGCTGATCATCCTGCCCGCAGCGGCTGCCGCCGGATTTGCCGCCTATCGCCTGCGTCGGGCCGAGCGCCGTCCGCCGCCGCCAGAGCCGGTCGCGCCGCAGCCCGACCTGTCGCGCATCGGATGGGACGAGGTTGCCGACACGCTGATGATCCAGGTGGATATCGGTTATGGTCTGGTGCCGCTGGCCGACGAGCGGCGCGGTGGCCCCGTCATGGGCCGCATCACCGGCGTGCGCCGCCAGTTGTCCAAGGAACTGGGTTTCGTGGTGCCGCAGGTGCGGGTGCGCGACGACATCAACCTTGCCCCCTATGCATATCGCGTGCTGATCGGCGGCGTCATCGTCGGTGAGGACAGCGTGTCGCCCGACGAGATGCTGGCGCTGGACACCGGTCAGGCGATCGGAGCGGTGCAAGGCAAGCGGGTCAAGGACCCGACCTTTGGCCTGGACGCGGTCTGGATCCGCGCGGGCGATGCCGATGCGGCGACGGGTCAGGGCTATCTGGTGGTCGATCCGGCGACGGTGATCGCCACCCATCTGAACCAGTTGCTGATCCAGCACGCCGCCGACCTGCTTGGCCCGGACGAGGTGCAGTCGCTGCTGGACGAACTGAAGGAGCGCCATGCCGCGCTGGTCGGATCGCTCAGCCCCAATCCGCTGCCGCTGACCACGCTGACCCAGGTGCTGAAGGGGCTTCTGGCCGAGAATATTCCGCTGAAGGAATTCCGCCGCATCGCCGCCGCCATCGCCGTGGCTGCCCAGCGCAGCATCGATGCGGAGGAGATTATCGAGCTGATCCGGCCCGACCTTGGCCCGCTGATCATCCAGAAGCTGTGCGGCGTGCGCGAGCCGCTGCGCGTGATGACGCTGGAAGGACAGCTGGAGGCGCTGTTGAGCCAGGCCGTGCGCGGCGACATGAGCCGCCGCCACGCCATCGATCCCGAACTGGGCCGCCGCATCGCCGATGCGCTGCAACGCGCCGCCCAGCCGCTGGTCGCCGATGCCAAGCCGTTCGCGCTGGTGGTTCAGCCGGGCATCCGCCTGGCGATCCGCAAGCTGGTTCGGACCGTGCTGCCCGACACGCCGGTCATGAGCTTTTTCGAGGTGCCCGAGGACAAGCCCGTCGAGGTGGTGGCCGTGATCGGTGCGCCGGAGGCATTGCCCGCATGAACGCGCCCTTTTTCCCCGACCGGCCGCTGACCTATTCCTCCGCCGCCGCACAGGCACGGGACAAGGATGCGCTGGCCCGCAAATATCTGCCGCTGGTGCGCCGGGTCGCGTGGCACGTGCACGGCGCGATGAGCACGCTGATCGAGGTGGAGGACCTGATCCAGATCGGGCTGGTCGCGCTGATCGAGGCGGCCGACCAGTTCGAGGAGCGGGGCACCGCGACGTTCGAGCAATATCTGACGACGCGGGTGCGCGGCAGCATGATCGATGCGCTGCGCCGGAACGCGACCATGACGCGCGGCGCGATGCGCCGGAAACGCGAATATCGGGAGACGATCGCGATGCTGACCACCGATCTGGGCCGGCCGCCGCGTGATGCGGAGGTTGCCGCACGGCTGGGCGTGACGCTGGACAAGCTGCGCACGGACTATGCCGGGGCAGAGGCGTTGCGGTTCGATTCGATCGATGAGCTTTACGACGACGAAGCGCCCTGGTTCATGTCGGACGCGCCCGATCCGTTCGAAGCGCTGGCCGAGGGGGATCAGCGCGAGGCGCTGGCCGCGACGATCGCCGAATTGCCCGAGCGCGAGGCGCTGGTCATCCAGCTTTATTATGTCGAGGAACTGAACCTTGAGGAGATTGGCGAGGTGCTGGGCGTCGGTTCGGCGCGCATCTGTCAGATCAAGAAAAGCGCGCACGAACGACTGCGCAAGGGGTTGATGCGGCGACTGGGCTGAATTGCCCGGCCGGTGATCCGGTCAGTCCAGCAGCCCCTTTAGCCGATAAAGCTGGTCCAGCGCGTCGCGCGGGCTGAGCGCGTCGACGTCCAGCGTGGCCAGTGCCTCGCGCAGCGGGTCCGCGGCCTCCGGCTCCGCATCCGCCATCGCGGCGAACAGGGGCAGGTCGTCCAGGCCAGCGGCAATGCCGCCGGTCTTCTCACGCCCCGCCTCCAGCCGGGCCAACACGGCCTTTGCCCGGGCAAGGGTTGCAGGCGGCAGACCGGCGAGCCGTGCGACGGCCAGGCCATAGCTGCGATCCGCCGGCCCCTCTGCCACTTCGTGCAGCAGGACCAGATCGCCCTTCCATTCGCGCGCACGGACATGGTGGAGCGACAGGGCCGGGCAGCGTTCCGCCAGCCGGGTCAGCTCGTGATAATGGGTGGCGAACAGGCAGCGGCAGCGATTGTCGTCATGCACCGCCTCCACCACCGCCCAGGCGATGGCAAGGCCGTCATAGGTGCTGGTGCCGCGCCCTACCTCATCCAGAATGACGAAGCTGTCCGGTGTCGCCTGCGCCAGAATTGCGGCGGTTTCGACCATTTCGACCATGAAAGTCGATCGGCCGCGTGCCAGATTGTCCGACGCGCCGACCCGGCTGAACAACCGGTCGACCAGCCCGAGCCGGGCCGTTGCCGCGGGCACGTAGCTGCCGGCCTGTGCCAGCACGGCGATCAGCGCGTTCTGACGCAGGAACGTGGATTTGCCGCCCATATTGGGGCCGGTCACCAGCCACAGCCGGTTATCGGGCGACAGGCCGCAGTCATTGGCGACGAACCGTTCGCCGGACCGGGCCAGCGCCGATTCGACGACGGGATGGCGACCGCCCGTCACCTCGAAACACGGATGGTCGGCAATGTCGGGGCGGGCCCAGCCGCCCTCTGCCGCGCGTTCGGCAAGCGCGGCGGCCACGTCCAGCCGAGCGACGGCGTCGGCGGTGCGGGCAATCGCTTCCCGGCTGGACAGCGCCTGTTCGGTCAGTTCCTCAAGATGCGCAGCCTCGGCGGCCAGGGCATGGCTGCTAGCCTGAGCCACCTTCATCGCCACATCGTGCAGATCGGCGGCGTTGAACCGGACTGCGCCCGCCATGGTCTGTCGATGGATGAAGCCGCTGTCCGGCGCCATCAGCGCATCGGCGTGCCGGGCCGGCACTTCGATATGATAGCCAAGGACATTGTTGTGCCGCACCTTGAGCGCGGAGATGCCGGTGCGGGCGCGGTATTCGGCCTCCAGCCCGGCAATCGCCTGCCGTCCGCCGGCGCCCGTGCGGCGCAGATCGTCGAGCGCAGCGTCGAACCCCTCGGCAATATACCCGCCCTGAGCAGCGTCGATGGGCGGTTCGGACACCAGCGCGCGCCGGAGCAGGTCAATGAGCGCGCCATGGCCGCGCATATCGGGCAGCAGCACGGCAAGCAGCAGCGGGCCGCCCGCCCGTTCCAGGCGCTCGGCCAGCCGCCATGCGCCGTCCAGCCCGTCGCGAAGTTGGCCCAGATCGCGCGGGCTGCCGCGGCCGGCTGCGATCCGGCCGATGGCGCGGCCGATATCGGGCATGGCGCGCAGGGCCGAGCGAAGCTGATCGCGCCGTCCTGCATCGTCATGGAAATGCTGAACCAGATCGAGCCGTTCGGCGATGGCCGCCCGGTCCATCAGCGGGGCGGCGATGTCGGCGGTCAGCAATCGCGCGCCCGCCCCGGTGACGGTGCGGTCGACAGCGTCGAGCAGGCTGCCCCGCCGCGTGCCGGACTGGCTGACGGTCAGTTCAAGGCTTTCGCGCGTGGCAGCGTCGATCGCCATCGTCGCCTCGCTCGACTGAATACGGGGCGGACGAAGGAAAGGCAGTGACCCCTTTGCCGTGTGGTCGAGATAGGCGATGAGGCCACCCGCCGCCGCCAGCGCCGCCCGGCTGAACTGGCCAAAACCATCCAGCGTCGCCACGCCGAACAGGGATTTCAGCCGCGCCTCGCCCCGGCTGCTGTCGAAATCGGTCCGCGCGCGCAGCGTCGTGGCGGCGGCATCCACGGCCGATCCCTCCGCC